>DASWEI010000057.1:0-6865 GCA_036394835.1 Anaeromyxobacter sp.
GACGGCAGGATCGCCTGGTCGGGGAAGCTGAGCGCGGGAACGGCCTCGCTTCAGCCCGGCAACATCTACACGCCGCCGGATCAGCCAGCGGACGAGGTCCTGAGCACGGCCTACTTCGCCGGCGCGGACGGCGTGCTCCACGCGGTCATCGTGGACGGCGCGCTCGACGGCGCCGCCCCATGGCCGAAGGCGTTCCACGATCCTCGCAACACGAACCGCGCGGGGCCGCAGCCATGATCCGGACGCTCGCCCTCACCGCGGCCCTCGTCGCCGCCGCCCCCGCCGCCGCGTTCGAGACGCTCGCGATCCTCGCAGTCGGCGAGCCAGCGGCGGGGCCCGACGCCGATCTCGCCGAGCTCGCCCACCAGCTCCGCGCCGCCTGCCGCGACCGCATCGGCGGCGTCCAGGACGTGCCCACGATGCGCGCGCGGCTCCTCGGCCAGCGCTCGAACGCGACCGTCACCGAGCTCGACCGCGCCTACGGAGGCGCGCTCGCCGTCTACCAGAATGGCGAGTTCGAGAGCGCGATTCGCACGCTCAAGGCGATCGTCGAGGATCTCGAGAGCCTGCCCGAGAGCGACGAGTCCTACGCGCAGTGGGTCCGCGCGCAGCTCCGGCTCGCGCACGCCGCCCAGACGATCGGGCGGGAGAAGGAGGCGGACGAGGCGATGTACGCGGTCGCGCGCACCGACCCGTCCGTCCAGCCCGACGCGGACCAGTACTCGCCCACGTATCGGCGCCGGTACGAACAGGTGAAGGCCAAGGTGCGCGCCCTCCCCGCGCGGAAGCTCCAGGTGAGCGCGGAGGGGTTCGCCGGGACGGTGTTCGTGAACGGGCGTGCGATGGGGATGACGCCGCTCTCGGCGTGGCTCCCGGCCGGCGTCTACCGCATCGGCGGCGCATCTGGGTCGCTCCACGTCCCGAGCTTCGTCGTCGATCTGCAGGCGGAGGACCGGACGGTCGTCCTCGACTTCGCGCTCGCCGAGTCGCTCCGCGTCGGCGGGGGCCCGGGACTCGCGCTCGGCCTCGGGCGGCGCAGCGAGGGGATCATCCGCGCCGGCGCCTGGCTCGGCGTCGACCGCGTGGTCGCCGTGAGCCGCGTCGCCGAGGGCGAAGCCCTGTTCCTGCTCGGGTCGATCTTCGACGTGCGGAATGGAGCGCTCCTGCGCGAGGGCTCGGTCCGGACGGTCGCCGGGACCGTGCCGGCCGCGAACCTCGGCGCCCTCGCGTCGTTCCTCCTCACCGGGCAGTCCTCGCGAGACGTGAAGGACCGGACCGACGTCGCCCGGGCGGCGCCTTCCGCGGCGCCCCCCGAGTCCGCGGCGGCAGCCGCGCGCGCGCCGGCGCCCGCTGCCCCGGTCGCGACCGCTCCGAAGCAGGTCGCCTCGAAGCAGGCCGCCGCGGTTCCCGAGGCGCTGCCCGCGAAGGCGCAGTCGCCGGCGGAGAAGCCCGGGCGCCCCTCCGCCGAGCTCACCGTCGCGCCGCGATCCTTCGCGCCGGCGGTCGTCGCGCAGGCGGAGCCGGGACCCTCGGGCGGGCCGGGCGCGCAGCGGCGCTGGATGCGCCCGGCGGCGTACGGTTCGGCGATCCTCGTGGGCCTGTTCACCGGGCTCGCCATCCAGCAGGGGCTCTCGGCGCGGCAGGCGTCCCACGACGCGGCCGCCATGGTCGGACCGGACGGCGCGCTCGCCGCCGGGTCGGACGCGACGCGCTACCGGGCGCTGCGCGACGATTCCCGGATGGCTTCCCGGAACGCGTACCTCTCGGGCGGCGCCGCGGTCGTCTTCGCGGTCACCGCCGGGGTGCTCGGCTGGAAGTCGCGCGCGCCTCACGAGGAGCCCGCGCTCGCGCTGCGATTCTGACCCGGGCGGCACGCGGTCCTAGCGGCAGCGAGCGAAGGGCAGCCGGATGAGGCTGCCCAAGAGCGAGTCGGGGGTTCGGGGTGCCGTAGCCCCGCGGTTGCGATCGAGCTCCTCGAGGTCACGGCCGCCGGGCGGAGGGCCCCCAACCAGTAAGGACGGGCACGCCCCCAGGCGATCGAGTACGTCAGCGGGGGAGGCCGGATGGAACGCTACGCGAAGACCCTCACCGTGCGCTGGGCCGACTGCGATCTGAACGGCCACATGCGCAACACCGCCTACTCCGACTACGCCGTCGACGTCCGCATCGCCTTCTTCGCGGAGCGCGGCTTCGGCTTCGACCAGTTCGTCGCGTCGGGCGTCGGCCTGGTGCTCGTGCGCGAGGAGATCGACTACGTGCGCGAGCTGAGGCTCGGCGACTCGGTCGAGGTGGACTTCAAGCAGCTCGGCCTCTCCGCGGACGGCTCCCGCTTCAGGCTGCAGCACGACTTCACGAAGGCGAACGGCAAGCCGGCGGCGCGCATCGTCCAGGACGGTGGCTGGATGGACATGCGGACCCGGCGGCTCGCGGCGCCGCCCGAGCCCCTCGGACGCGCCTTCGCGCTCGTGCCTCGCGCCGAAGGTTGGGCCGAGCTCGCGCTGCGCGAACAGAAGTAGGCCGCGATCAGCGCGCCGGCGTCGCCGTCGCCGTCGAGGCCGCCGTCGCAGACGCCGCGGCCCGCACGGCCGCCCCGAGCGTCTCGGCGAGCGCCGGGCCGTAGTAGGTCCGGACCGTCTCGCCGGCGCGCTCGGCCATCCGCTCTGGCGCCTCGACGTAGCCGAGGTAGCCGTCGGCGAGCGACACGATCACCGCCCCGTCGGGCAGCGCGCTCCGCCAGCGGGCGCCGACGCGGGCGACGGGCTCCGCCGGAACCGCGAGGAGGAGCGCGGGGCCGATCCGGATCGCCTCGACGCGCGCGGTCGCGGGCAACGTCTTCGCCGAGGTAGTCATCGTGCGCGCGGCAGGGCGGAGGAGCGCGGGCGCGCCGCCGGCGTCGAGCGACGGGAGCCCGACCTCGACGGCCGCGAAGGCGAGGAGCGGCGCGGGATCCGGCGGGGGGTACGTCAGCGCGTCGACGTGGGCCGCGACCGCCGCGGCGAACCGCTCGGGCGCCGCGCTCGCGGGGCCCTCGGCGCTCTGATCGCCGATCGCGCCCTGCAGGAAGAGCCGCATGCCATGGCGCCCGTCCGCGAGGAAGCGGCCAGGCCAGTCGCCGGAGATGGTGCGGTTCCGCTTGCCGAGGAGCGTCGGGTGCGCCGCGAACACGGTCACCTCGGCGAGCGGCGCGCCGTCCGCCCGCTCGAGGCGCACGACGGTGAGCGGCGCGTCCTCGTCGCCGCCGGAGCGGCTCCGCGCGAGCTCGTCCGCGGCGCCGCGGGCGACGGACAGGCGAGCGGGCGCGAGCGTGGCGGCGGCGCGCCGGATCGCCTCGGCGGTCGCCGAGGCGATCGCGTCACGGATCTTCGGGTCGAACGGCCCCGTCCCGAACCGCTCGAAGACCGCATTGTCCCAGAAGCCGCCGGGGCCCGCGTGCGTGTGGGTCGCCGCGAGCACGAGACCGTCGAGGCCGAGGTCGGAGACGCGGGCTGCCACGTCCGCCGCGAGCGCGTCGGGGACGAGGAGGAGCTCGGCCGACACGAGCGCGACCCTGCAGCCGGGGGCGGCCAGGACGACCGCCCGGACTCCCGTCGGCTCTGGCGGCGGGGCGCTCGCGTAGGAGAGGCGCGCGAACCCCGCGATCGGGACCTCCGGAGGGAGCGCAAACGAAACTTCCGCCGCCCCCGCGGCGAGCGGCCCGGTCGCTCGCGCCATGGACACGACGCGCGGACGGCCCGGCGCGCGCTCGGCCGTCCACGGCAGCGAAAGGAGCCCGAGCATCGCGACGGGCAGTGCCGCGACGACGAGCAGCGCGCGAAAGGCGGTCCGGGTGGGGAGAAATTTCAAGCGCGGATCGTTATACTCCGCCGCGCTCATGGGGTACGACGCCGTATTCGACAAGCAGAAGGAAGAGTGTGGGGTCTTCGGGATCTGGGCCCAGGGCCACTCCGAGGAGGCCGCGAACTACGCGTACCTCGGGCTCCACGCGCTGCAGCACCGCGGCCAGGAGTCGGCCGGCATCGTCTCGACGGACGGAGAGACCCTCCACGTCCACCGAGAGATGGGGCTCGTCGCCGACATCTTCGGCGCCCCCGTCCTCGCGCGGCTGAGGGGCTACGCCGCCATCGGGCACGTCCGCTACTCGACCGCGGGCGCGTCGCAGCTCAAGAACGCGCAGCCGATCGCGGTGCAGTACGCGGGCGGCGCCGTCGCGGTGGCGCACAACGGGAACCTCGTCAACGCCGAGCAGCTCCGGTTCGAGCTCGAGAACCAGGGCTCGATCTTCCAGACCTCGACGGACACCGAGGTGATCGTCCACCTCATCGCGCGGGCGCGCGCGCCCGGCGCGGCCGGCTCGACCGACCAGCTCCTCGGGGCCGTTCGCGAGGCGCTCGGCAAGGTGTCCGGGGCCTACTCGATCCTCTTCATGACGCCGAAGACGCTCGTCGGCGCGCGCGACCCGATGGGCTTCCGGCCACTCGTGCTCGGGCAGCTGAAGGGGAGCTGGGTGCTCGCCTCGGAGACGACCGCCCTCGACCTCATCGAGGCGGAGTACGTGCGCGAGGTGGAGCCGGGCGAGGTCATCCTCATCGACGACAAGGGGATGCGCAGCGAGCGGCTCTTCCCCGGCATGCGTCCGCCCCAGCGGCTCGGCCGCTGCGTGTTCGAGCACATCTACTTCGCGCGCCCGGACTCGGTCCTGTTCGGCAAGTCGGTGTACGAGACGCGCCACGCGATGGGACGGCGGCTCGCCGTCGAGCACCCGGTGAAGGCGGATCTCGTGATGCCGGTCCCGGACTCCGGCGTGCCCGCCGCGATCGGGTACGCCGAGGAGAGCGGGATCCCGTTCGCGATGGGGCTCGTCCGCTCCCACTACGTGGGCCGCACCTTCATCGAGCCGCAGCAGTCGATCCGCCACTTCGGCGTGAAGCTGAAGCTGAACGCGCTGCGTGGCGTCCTCGGGGGGAAGCGGGTCGTAGTCATCGACGACTCCATCGTGCGCGGCACGACGAGCCGCAAGATCGTGAAGATGATCCGCTCCGCGGGCGCGAGCGAGGTCCACCTCCGCATCAGCTCTCCTCCCACGGCGTGGCCCTGCTACTACGGGATCGACACGCCGACGCGGCAGGAGCTCATCGCCTCGAGCCACACCGTCGAGCAGATCGCGACGTACGTCACCGCGGACTCGCTCGGATACCTGTCGCGCGACGGGCTCTACGCGGCGGTCGGCGGCGAGCGGTCGGGCTTCTGCGACGCGTGCTTCTCGGGAGAGTACCTGCTCGACTTCCCGCACCGCGCGAAGCCGGCGCCGCTCCGCGTCGTCGGCACCTGACGTCGCGCGCGCGGCGACGTCGCACCCGCGTCGCCCCCGCCCGGGCCGCGCCCCGATTTCCGGAACCGGGCGGCGGCGCTCGGCTAAGCTCGCCCCGTGGGCGCTCACGAAGGTGACGTGCGGATCGCGGACGGCACGGTCTACGTTTACCGGCTGTTCGACCTCGCCGACGCGGTGGACCTCGCGGCCGCCGAGATCGCGGCGGGCGCGCCGACGTCGCGGCTCAGGCTCGAGGGCGCCCAGTCCGCATCCGCGCTCGAGTTCCCTCGACCGCCGCTCCACCTCGGCCTCGGCGCGCGCGAGGTCCCGCTCGCCTCCGGCCCGCGCACGGCCGAGGCGAGCGCGCACGTCTACGACTACGGCGTCATCTCGATCCTCTACAAGCTGCCGATCCCCCGGGGCGCGACGCTCGCGGACCTCGTGCCGCTCGCGGAGGAGCTGTTCGTCGACCCGACGCCCGCGCTCGATCAGGCGGCCCGGCGGGAGGCGGACGAGCTCGCGCGCGCCCTCGGCGCCGCGCTGGAGCGGCCCCACGCGTGGGAAGGGCTCGAGAGCTACCAGGTGTTCTTCGTGCGGCGGTTCGAGGACGGGCCGGTCCGGGCGCTCGACCTGCTCGCCCGGGCCCCCATCCCGGAGCTCCTGCTCGGCGAGACGAGCGGGGTGCCGCTCTCCCCCGCGGAGCGCCAGGAGATCCTGACGCACCACTTCACGTATCTCGAGGACGACCTCGCGGTGCTCCACTGGAACAGCGCCCTCGTGGTCGAACCCTCGGGGGTGGAGGACATCCCCGACCTGCTGGAGTTCGCGACCGCCCACCTGCTCGAGCTGCGCTACTACGACGCCCTGCTCGACCGCGAGCTGCACCGGATCTACGACGAGATCGAGGCGGGCGGGAGCCCCGTCGCGGACATCGTCACGCGCCGCTACCGCAAGCTGCAGCGCGACACGGCCGCCCTCCTGCTCGAGCTGTCGGAGATGATCGAAAGGCTCGAAAATGCAGTGAAAATCGTGGGGGACTTCTACCTCGCGCGCCTCTACCAGGCGGCCGTCCGGCGGTTCCGCCTCCCGGCGTGGCAGGAGACGGTGCTGCGCAAGCAGAAGCTCGTCGCGGACGTGAACGACCTCACCGGCGACGCGGCCGACACGAGCCGGTCCGAGCTCCTCGAGATCGCGATCATCGCGCTCATCGTCTTCGAGATTGTGGCGGCCCTTCGGTAGGCCGCCCGGGCCGCACGGCGGGTTTCGATCGTCACGGGAGGCCCGTCTATCAGGGCGATCGTGCGTCTGGATTGTTGACGGGGCGATCCGAAGGAGATATCACCCGACCAAATCGCCGCCTGACGCGGCGTGCGACAGGAGGGATGCCCTACATGACGCAGGCTCAGTTCTTCCAGACGGTGGCCGAGACCTCGCAGGTCCCGAAGGCTCAGGTTCGGGCGGTGTTCGCGGCGGTCGAGGAGACGGTGATGAAGAGGCTGAAGAACGAGGGCAAGATCCCCCTCGGCGGCCTCGGCGCGGTGAAGCTCGTCGATCGCA
>DASWEI010000058.1:0-8773 GCA_036394835.1 Anaeromyxobacter sp.
CTGAACGCATGAATACTGAACGGATGATCGGACGTCAAGAATGCGCCGGACTGCGCGTCGGGCCGCCTGGGCTCGGGACGTGCTGGCGCTCGCGCGCAGCGTCGCCGCGCCGCAGACCTTGCCTGCTCGGCGGCCATGCGCTCAAGTGGTGCCCTCATGGCGGCGCCCGAGCCCGCAAGAGGAGGATCGATGAGCATGAGCACGCTCTGCCACGCCGTTCCCGGACCGCTCGCGCTCGTCGCCGCGCTGCTCGCGGTTTCCCCCGTCCGCGCTGCCGAGCCGGCGAAGGACGCGCTCGCGCGGTCCGCCGCCGCGTTCACCGCGATGGAGCGGGCCGAGGTGGAGAAGCTCTCGACGGCGCTCGACGCGCTCATCGCCGATCCGGCGTTCGTCGAGCCCTTCCGCGCCCGGGATCGCGCGCGGCTCCTCGCGGTGGCGCGGCCGCGCTTCGAGAAGCTCGAGGCGGAGCAGCTCGTCACGCACTGGTACTTCATCGAGCCCGAGCCGTCGAAGACCTGCTTCCTGCGAGTCCACTCGCCCGACACGTTCGGCGACGTGATCGCGCGCGACACGCTCGCCGCGGCGATCGCGACGAAGCAGGTCGGCTCGGGAAAGGAGCTCGGGAAGACCGCGTTCGCGCTCCGGGTGGTGAAGCCGATCCGGGTCGCCGGCGAGGTGGTCGGCTACATGGAGCTGGGAGAGGAGATCGGCCACTTCCTCGCCCGGCTGAAGGCGCAGACCGGCGACGACTTCGCCATCCTCGCGGACAAGGGGCGCATCGATCGCAAGGAGCTCGCGAAGCTCCGGGGTGAGGACCGCTGGGACGAACGACGCGACGTGGTGCTCATCGAGAGCACCGTCTGGAACGAGGCCACCGTGGACCTCGGCGCGGCGCTCGAGAAGATCCCGGACGGCGGCACCCGCATCCCGGCCTGGATCGACGGGTCCGGCCGCTACGTGGGCGGCGCGTTCCCGGTGCGCGACGCCGCGAATCGCCTGGTCGGCGCGCTGTTCGTCCGGCGCGCGGCGGACAAGAAGTAGACCTCGCCCGCTCTACGCCTTGGCGCCGCCGCCGCCGACGAGGAACTCGCCGGGGTCGAGGCCGAGGCGCCGGACCGCCTCGCCCCAGCGCTTCTCGAGCGGAACGTCGAACACGAGATCGCTCGCGAGCGGCATCGGCACCCACGCCCCGGCGGCGATCTCGTTCTCCGCCTGCATCGGCGACCAGCCCGCGTAGCCGAGGAGGAGCAGGAACGGGCTCGGGTGCGGCGCGCGCACGAGCCCCTCGAGCAGCTCGCGCGAGCCGCCGAGGCCGAGCTCGCCGCCGACGCCCACCGCGCCCGCGAGATCGGCGCCCGCCCCGGCGCGGAACAGGATCTAGAGCCGCTCGGGCTGGACCGGGCCGCCGAAGAGGACGATCCCGCCGGCGCGGCCCGCCGCCTCCGCGTCGCGCCGCAGCCCCTCGTCGACCCCGCCGAGCACTTCGGCCACCGTGATCGGCGCGGGCCGGTTCACGACGAACCCGAGCGCGCCCTCGCCGTGGTGCTCCGCCATGAGCACGAGCGACCCGGCGAAGTTGGGGTCCGCGAGCGCGGGCGCCGCGACGAGGAAGCCCGGTGCGAGGCCGGCGGGGAGGGGCTGCGACGCCATGCGCTCTTCTTCTCGCGGACCCGCACCGCGCGCAAGCGGAGCTGCCGGGACACCGGTCGGAGGGGCGTCGCGGCGAGAGGTGCGCGGGCGAGCGGTCGACGCGCGCGACGGCGAGGTGCCCTCTGCGGGTCGCCGCGACGCAGATCGGGCGCGGCGTCCGGGTCGAGGGGGACCTGTTTCCAGGAGTTCTTCGGGCACCTCGACGGCTACTCGGCCATGTGGGGATGCGAAGCGGACCGAAAACGGCGAAGATGCGCGGCGGGGGCATCGAGGGGGCAGGTGGGCGCGCGAGCGGCTCCTCGCGATGGAGGTCGGCATGTCGATCCGGGCGAAGCTCATCGTCGCGATCTTCGCGAGCATGGTCGCGCTCGCGCTCGCGACGGGGACGTTCGTCCGCTCCGCGGGTGAGCGGAACGTCCGGATCTCGGCGGAGCAGGCGATCTCGAGCGCGGGTGAGGCGTTCGCGGCGATGGAGCGCGCCGACGTCGAGAAGCTCGACGCAACGCTCGGCGCGCTCTCCGCGCACCCGGGCCTCTCGGAGGCGTTCGCCGCGCGCGATCGGCCCCGCTTGCTCTCGGTCGCCGCGCCGATCTTCGAGGAGCTCGAGGCGCAGCACGACATCACCCACTTCTACTTCCTCGAGCCGGAGCCGTCGCGGACGTGCTTCCTGCGCGTCCACCGGCCGGAGCAGTTCGGCGACGTCGTGACGCGCGCCACGCTCACCCGCGCCATCGCCTCGGGCGCGCTCGGCGCGGGCAAGGAGCTCGGCCAGACCGCGTTCGCGCTTCGCGTGGTTCGCCCCTGGTACGGGCGCGATCGCCGGCTCCTCGGCTACGTCGAGCTCGGCGAGGAGATCGACCACTTCCTCGTCCGCATGAAGGCGCAGACCGGGGACGAGTACGGCCTCCTCGTCGAGAAGGCCTTTCTCGACGAGCGGGCATGGGCCGCGACCCGCGAGGGCCGGCGGAACAACTGGGACGACCGCCCGCGCACGGTCGTCGTGGACACGACCACGCCCGACGAGGCCATCATCGACTTCGAGGGCGACCTCTCCTCGGTCCCGGAGCGCGGCCTGCTGCTCGAGGAGGACGAGCACGACGGGCGCACCTTCGTCCGCGGGATCGTGCCGGTGAAGGACGCGGCGGGGCGGCGCGTCGGCGGTCTCTTCGTTCGCCACGACATCTCCGCGCTCCACGCGTCCTCGCTCGAGGCGCGCCGCGGCATCTACCTCGTCCTCCTCGCGGTCGCGGCGGTGCTCGCCGCTCTCCTCGTCCGGCTCGTGAACGGGCTCGTCTTCCGCCGGCTCGACCGGATGGTCGCGACGATGGAGGGGCTGTCGGCGCGGCTCGCCGCCGGCGACTACGACGTCGTCGCGCCCCGCGCGACGGCGAACGACGAGATCGGCCGGTTCGAGGAGTTCCTCGGCCGGTTCCTGCAGGTCGTCGCCGGGATCCTGAAGCAGCTCCGTCGCAGGGGCACCGGCTAGCGCCGATCTCGCAGCGCGCCGTCACGCGCCCAGCGCGAGGCGCGCGAGCGCCTCGTAGCGGGGTCCGCGGGGCGAGAGGTGCGACTCGAACAGGACGAGCTCGGTCGCGCGCCAGGGCGCGCCGTCCACCTGTGCGGCCCGAGCGAGCCCGCCACCGAGCCCGGGCGCGCCGCGCCCGTCGCGCGCGCGGCCGAGCGTGAGGTGCGGGGAGAACGGCCGATCCTCCGGCGGGAACCCGAGCGGCCCGAGCCGCCGCCCCACGTCCGCGACGAGCGCGCCGAGCGCTGCGAGGTCGCCCTCGACGCCGGCCCACAGGACGCGCGGACGGCGGGCGTTCGGAAAGCCACCCGCCCCTCTCACCTCGAGCGCGAGCGGTCGCGCCGCGCCGGCGGCCAGGCGGAGCGCGCGCTCGATCGCCGCGATCCGCTCCTCCGGAACCGCGCCGAGGAACTGGAGCGTGAGGTGGATCCGCTCGGGCTCGACCCAGCGAATCTCGTCGGCGGCGCGCGCTGCGCCGCGGCGCAGCTCGGCCGCGATCGCGCCGAGGCGGCGGCGGACCGCCTCGGGGGGCTCGAGCGCGACGAAGAGGCGGCGGGCGACCACGCCCTGGATCTACTTCACGCGAGCGAGGTGCGCGAGTTCCCACGTGGACGTGAAGGACGTGGTCGTGGTCGTGGACGTGGACATGGACGTGGTCGTGGACGTGGTCCTCGACTTCGACCTCGACTTCGACCAAATCAATTCCAGGTCCAGGTCCAGGTCCAGGGGCAGGGGCAGGGGCAGAACGGCTATTCCACCGTCACGCTCTTCGCGAGGTTCCTCGGCTGGTCGACGTCCGTCCCCTTCAGATCGGCGACATGGTAGGCGAGGAACTGGAGCGGGATGATCGAGAGGAGCGGCGTGAGGAGCGGCGGCGCCGCGGGCACGGGGAGCGCCACCTCGGCGAGGCTCGCCGCGTGCGTGTCGCCCTCCGAGACGACCGCGTAGACGTGGCCGCCGCGGGCGCGGACCTCCTCCATGTTCCCGAGCGTCTTCTCGTAGGCGGGCTCGCGCGTCGCGAGCACCACGACCGGCATCTGCTCGTCGATGAGCGCGATCGGCCCGTGCTTCATCTCGCCGGCGGCGTAGCCCTCCGCGTGGATGTACGAGATCTCCTTCAGCTTGAGCGCCCCCTCGAGCGCGACGGGATACTGCGCCCCGCGCCCGAGGAAGAGGACGTCGCGCGCCGCCGCGCAGCGCTTCGCGACGGGCATGAGCGCTGCCTCCTGACGGATCATCTGCTCCATCCAGGAGGGGAGGTGGCGGAGCGCCTCGAGGTGCTCCCGCGCGGCGTCCGCCGAGAGCGTCCCGCGCAGCCTCCCGAGCTTCACCGCGAGCAGGAACAGCGCGGCGAGCTGCGTCGTGTACGCCTTCGTGGATGCGACCCCGATCTCGGGGCCGGCGCGGGTGAGGAGCGTCCCGCCGTCGCACTCGCGAGAGATCGCGGAGCCGACCACGTTGCAGATCGTGAACGCCCGCGCGCCGCGCGCCTTCGCGACCTTCACTGCGGCGAGCGTGTCGGCGGTCTCGCCCGACTGCGAGATGGCGAGGCAGAGCACCTTCTCCGAGACGAGCGGGTCCCGGTTGCGGAACTCGCTCGCGAGCTCCACCTCGACCGGGATGCGCGCGAGCGCCTCGATCATGAGCCGCCCGGAGAGGCCGGCGTGCCAGGACGTCCCGCACGCGACGATGACCACCCTCTCGAGCGACCGCGCGTAGGGCTCCGGCAGCTCGACCCCGTCGAGCAGCACGTCCCCCTGCTCGAGCGACGCGCGACCGCGGATGGTGTCCGCGACCGCGCGGGGCTGCTCGAAGATCTCCTTGTGCATGAAGTGCTTGTGGCCGTCCTTCTCCGCGGCGACCGCGCTCCACTCGATCCGGCGCGGCTGGCGCTGCACCGGCTCGCCGCTCCGCCCGGTGATCGTGATCCCCTCCGCCGTGAGAACGGCGAGCTCGCCCTCCTCGAGGTAGCTCACGTCGCGCGTGTGCTCGAGGATGGCCGGAACGTCGGAGGCGAGGAAGCTCTCGCCCTGGCCGTAGCCGACGACGAGCGGCGAGGCATTCTTCGCGGCGACGATCTCGTCCGGGCGCTTCTCGGCGACGACCGCGATCGCGTACGTCCCATGCACCTGGCCGAGCGCGGCGCGCACCGCCGCCTCCAGATCCCGCGCGCCCGCGACGAGCGCGTCGGCGATGAGGTGCGCGAAGATCTCGGTGTCGGTCTCGGACGCGAACTTGTGGCCGCGGCCGGTGAGGGCGGCCTTGAGCTCGAGGTGGTTCTCGATGATGCCGTTGTGGACGACCGCGACGCCGCCGTACGCATGCGGGTGCGCGTTCTCGTCGGAGGGCCGGCCGTGCGTCGCCCAGCGGGTGTGGCCGATCCCGGTGCAGCCGGGGACCGGCCCGTCCTCGAGGAGGCGGACGAGGTTCTGCAGCTTACCCTTCGCGCGCTTCACCGCGAGGCCGGAGGGCCCGACGACGGCGACGCCCGCGGAGTCGTAGCCGCGGTACTCGAGCTTCCGCAGCCCGCCGACGATGAGCTCCACGCACTGACGGGGGCCGACGTAACCGACGATTCCGCACATGTCCGCGCCCTTCTATCACGGGTGTCGCGCCCGCCCGCTAGCCTGCCTGCCGGGCCGGTGCGCGTCCCTGGCCCGCCGCGCCGGGTGCCGGCCGTGACGCGCTCTTCCTCTTCTCCGCGTTCCGCCGGTCCACCCACCCCTCCTTGGTCACCTGCCGTGCGCGGCCGAGCGCGAGCGCCCCGGCGGGGACGGGGTCGGTGATGACCGACCCGGCGGCGACGTAGGCGCGGTCGCCGATCTCGACGGGCGCGACGAGGATCGAGTCGGAGCCGACGAACGCCCCCGCGCCGATCCGGGTGGGGTGCTTCTTCTCGCCGTCGTAGTTGCAGGTGATCGTCCCGGCGCCGACGTTCGCCCCCGCGCCCACGAAGGCGTCGCCGAGGTAGGCGAGGTGGTTCGCCTTGGCGCCCTTGCCGAGCACCGTCTTCTTCGTCTCGACGAAGTTGCCGACGTGGGCCTCCTCTCCGATCGCGCTGCCGGGCCGCACCCGCGCGAACGGGCCGAGGACGGCGCGCGCCCCGATCGTCGCCTCGTCCACGACCGTGTACGCGCGAACGTTCACCTGCGGCGCGAGCACCGCGTCGCGCAGGATGGCGCCGGCGCCGATGTGGCACGCCGCGCCGATGCGCGTGCGGCCGAGCAGGCGGGCGCCCGGTTCGACGATCGTATCGGGGCCGACCTCGACGCCCTCGTCGCAGTCGAACCGCTCGGGATCCTCGATCGTCACGCCCGCCCGCATGAGGGCGCGGGCGCGCCGGCGCAGCAGGACCTTCGCGGCGCGCGCGAGCTCCTCGCGGTCGTTCACGCCCGAGGCCTCCTCCGGCGGCACGTCCACTGCGACCGCGCCGTCGCGCCGGGACGCGATCGCGACGAGATCGGTGAGGTAGAACTCCTCCTGCGCGTTGTCCGCCCCGACCTTCGCGAGCCCCTTCCAGAGGAACGTCGCGTCGGCGCAGTAGAGCCCGGCGTTCACCTCGCGGATCGCCTTCTCGGCGTCGGTCGCGTCGCGCTCCTCGACGATCCGCGCCGGACGCCCGCCGGCGTCGCGCACGACCCGGCCGTACCCGCGCGGCGCGTCGAGCGCCATCGTGGCGAACGCGAGCGGCGCGCGCGCGCGGGCCCGGGCCTTCACGACCTTCAGGAGGGTCTCGGTCTCGAGCAGCGGCACGTCGCCCGAGAGGATCGCCACCGGGCCGTCGTGGCCGCGGAGAGCCCGGCGGGCGGCGAGCACCGCGTGCGCCGTCCCGAGCTGCTTCTCCTGCACCGCGAAGCGCAGCGGCGCGCCCGGCAGCGACGCCACGAGCGCGGCCTCGACCGCCTCGGCCTGGTGTCCGACGACGACGACGACCGGGCTCGCCCCGGCGTCGAGCGCGCGCTTCACGGCGTACCAGGCGAGCGGTCGGCCCCCGACCTCGTGCAGGACCTTGGCGGAGCGCGACTTCATCCGGGTGCCCTTGCCGGCGGCGAGGACGATTGCGGCGAGCGGGGTTCGGGAGCGGGCCATGACGCGGGAGGCTAGGCCCTGTGGGGCGAGGTTGTCGAGTACGCGGTCGGGCGCGCAACGCCCCGTCCGCGTACACCGCCTGCGCCCGCCGCACACCCGCTCCGCCGCGTCCGCGCCGCTGGTGCTCGTCCTCATGCACCGTCAGTGAATCCCGGGTGTCCCACGCGTCAGGTATCCCACGCGTCACGGATTTGACGGGAGCCGGGCGCGCCCTACAGTCGCGAGCGAGGCCGGCCGCGCGAATCGTGCGCGCCGCTCGACGGTCGCCTCGCCGCCCGCACCCGAGGTCAAGATGGCTTGCCCGACGTCTGGCACCAGCCGAACGGCGGCGCGCGGCGCGCCGCTCGCGCTCGCCGTCTTGGCGCTCGCCCTGACCACCGCGTGCGGAGGCGACGGAGGCGGCGGCACGCCGCCCGGCCCGGCGACCCTCGTCTCCATCGACGTCGCGCCGGCGACTCCGTCGATCGCGAAGGGGCTCACGCAGGTCTTCACCGCGACCGGGCACTACAGCGACGCGACGACCCAGGACCTCTCGGGCGTGGCGACGTGGACGTCGGCGGCGACGGGGGTCGCGACGATGGCCGGGGCGACGGCGAGCGCGGTCGGAGTCGGCGGCACGACCATCACGGCCTCGAACGGCGGGAAGTCCGGCAGCGCCATGCTGACGGTGACGACGGCGACGCTCGTGTCGATCGACGTCACGCCGCCGACCCCGTCGATCGCGAAGGGGCTCACCCAGGTCTTCACGGCGACAGGGCACTACACCGACGCGACGACCCAGGACCTCTCGGGCGTGGCGACCTGGACGTCGTCGGCGACCGGGGTCGCGACCATGGCCGGGGCCACCGGGAGCACGGTCGGGGTCGGCGGCACGACCATCACGGCCTCGTACGGCGGGAAGTCCGGCAGCGCCATGCTGACGGTGACGACGGCGACGCTCGTGTCGATCGCGGTCGACCCCGGGATGGTCCTCGTCCCGCAGGGGCTCACGACGACCCTCGTCGCGATGGGGACGTACACCGACGGCTCGACGGCCGACCTGACCGCGACCGCGACGTGGACGTCCGACGACGAGACCACAGCGATGGTCGCGGCGGGACTCATCACGGCGGTGGGGCAGGGCACGGCGATCGTCCGGGCGGCGCAGGACGGCCGCTCCGGCCAGGCCGTCGTGTCCGTCGGCGCACCGGCGCTCCAGTCGATCGCCCTCGCCCCGGCGAGCCTGTCGCTCGCGAGGGGGGTCTCGGACCGTCTCGTCGCGACGGGTCATTACACGAGCGGCCCGGACCAGGACCTCACCGCGCTCGCGCTCTGGTCCTCGGATGACCTCTCGGTCGCCACCGTGGATGCCACGGGGCTCGTCACGGCGACGGGCGCGGGGAACGCGACCGTGTCGGCGAGCTTCGGCGGGCAGGTCGGGACCGCGGCGGTCGAGGTCACCGCGCCGCTGCTCCTCTCGATCGACGTCGCGCCGGCGACCCCGTCCATCGCGAAGGGGCTCACGCAGGC
>DASWEI010000059.1:0-5411 GCA_036394835.1 Anaeromyxobacter sp.
GGTCTGGCGAGAGCTCTCGGCGTTCTGGGTGATCGAGGCGCTCATCTCCTCGAGCGACGAGGTCGTCTCCTCGACGCTCGCCGCCTGCTCCCCGGTCCCCTGCGAGAGCGTCTGCGCCGTCGCCGACACCTGCGCCGACGCGCCCGCGAGCGCGTCCGCCCCCGCCCGCACCTCCCCGATCGTCTGCGCGAGCTTCTCGGTCATCACCCGGATCGCGGCGAGGAGCTTGCCGACCTCGTCGGTACTCTTCACCTCGATCAGCTCGGAGAGGTCGCCGCGCGCGATCCGCTCGGCCGCGTCCACCGCCTTGCCCACCGGCCCGGTGATGGAGCGCGTGATGGCGATCGAGACGACGACGCCGAGGGCGACCGCGGCGAGGAGGATGAGGAGCATCGCGTTCCGCGCCGTGTCGGCCGCGACCGCGACGACCTCCTTCTGCGCCTGCATCGCCTTCGCGTGGCGCTCCGCCATCTGGTCCATCGTGTCGGCGAGCCCGCGCGCCGCGTCCTTCACCGGACCGAGCGCCGCGTTGCCGTCCTGCGGCGTCGGGATCGTGCCCGCGCGCACCGCCTCCTCGACCTTCTGGAAGCCGGCGGTGTAGACGTCGAGGTCCCGCTTCAGGGTCGCGATCTGCGTCCGCTCCGCGTCGTTCACGAGCTTCGTGAGCCCCTCGAGGTTGCCCCGGAACTCGCGCGCCGCGTCGTTCCACTCGCGCGCGTACTGCCCCTGCTTCTCGGTGTTTCCGATGTTGAGGAGGAAGTCCTTCTCGAAGCGGCGGAGATCGAGCCCCTGCGCGCGCGCGTCGTCCGCGAGGCGCATCGCCTCGGCGTCGCCCGCGAGCATCTCCTGCGTGACGGTCGTCACGCGGTCCATTCCCCGGTACCCGGAGAACGCGACCCCGAGGGTGATGAGCAGCATCGCGGCGAACGCGAGGGAAAGGCGGGTCCCAATACGGAGGTCGTTCATGTCTTCTGTCCCCGAGGCGCGCCGGAGCGCCCACTGGGTGGTGGCGTCGGCAGCAGCCCCCCTTCTGCAACCTCGATGGCCAGCGGAATGCGTCCGATGGTCGCACCTCGGGCGGCGGACAACCGAGGCATTCCGGCATGATACGCGATCCCGTCACCGCGAGTGACCCCGGGTCAGCGACGACCCGGAGTGCAGTTGACCGAGTATTGTTCACTCACGGGCGATGCGCGCACCCGTGAGCTCGGGACGCGCCGGGAACGCACCCTCCGCACGCGCGGCAGCGCGACGGAGTCTCGCCGCGATGGAATCTCAGCGCGCGAGCTCGGGGACGTGACGCGCGAGGATCGCCTGGAGCTCCGCGAGATCGGGCCGGCGCGCGAAGGCGTCGCGCACGTAGCGGAGCGAGGCCGGGATGGACGGGAGGAAGCCCGGGTTCTTCTTCACGCGGTCGATGAAGACGAAGCGTCCGGCGTCCTTGAGCTTGCGCTGCACGGTGAGGAGGTCGAACACCGCGCGGAACGGCTCGTAGGCGAGCCGCGGACCGCCCTCCGCGTGCAGCCGGTCGAGGTAGCGGCGGAGCATCGCCTCGACGAGCGCGGGCTCGAGCTCGACGTAGCTGTCGCGCAGGAGCGCGACGAGGTCGTACTGGCGTGGCCCGAGGAGCGCGTCCTGGAAGTCGATGACGGCCTGCTCGCCCGAGGGCAGGACCATGAGGTTGCGCGACTGGTAGTCGCGGTGCGTGAACCCCCTCGGCTCCGCCTCGAGCGTCCGCGCGATCCGGTCGAGCTCGCGATCGACGATCGCCTTCTCGGCTGGCGACAGGCGCGCGCCCTTCCACGCCTCGAGCCCCCACTCGACGAAGTGGTCGAGCTCCCAGCGGTAGAGGTCGCGGTCGAAGCCACGGCCGAAGGCGAGGCAGCCTTGCGGCCGCGCCTCCGCATGCGCGCGGAGTCGCGCGAGCTGGTCGATGGCGCGCTCGTAGAGCGGGCCCGGCGGATCGCCGGCGAGGAGGCGCGTCTCGAGCATCTCGTCGCCGAGATCCTCGAGCACCATGAGCCCGGCCTCCTCCTCGAACGCGTGGATCGCCGGGACCCGGACTCCGAGCGCGGCGAGGTAGCGCTGCACGTCCACGAACGGGTCCACCGTGGGGGCCGCGCCCTTCGTGACCTCCTCGGGCTTCGCGCCGGGTGGCATGACCATGACGACGAACGAGGCGGGCCGCCGGCCCACGCGCCAGTAGCTGCGGAGCGACGCGTGCCCGGCGAGGCGCCGGACGGGGTCCGCCGAGGAGTCCCGGCCCGTCGCTCGGGCCACCGCCCCGCGCACGCGGGCTTCCGTCTGGGTGTCGTTCATCGCGTCTCCGTGCGGGCCCGGATCACCTCCGCGGGCCCGCGTTGACGGGGCGTCGAGCGGCTGCCTATAACGCCCCGTCGCCCTCGATCTCTCGGCCTTTTCCTGGAAAGCGCCCCATGTCCACGCACGAGAACGTCCTCTCCGCGGTCGGCCACACCCCGCTCGTCCGGCTGCAGAAGCTCGTGGGCTCCGACGCCGCGGCGGTCCTCGTCAAGCTGGAGTACCTGAACCCGGGCGGCAGCATCAAGGACCGGATGGCGGTCCACATCCTCGAGAAGGCCGAGCGCACCGGGCTCCTCCGCAAGGGCGGCACCATCGTCGAGAACACGAGCGGCAACACCGGCGTGGCCGTCGCGATGTTCGCCGCGGTGCGCGGTTACCGCTGCATCTTCACGATGCCCGACAAGATGTCGAAGGAGAAGCAGGACGCCCTCAAGGCGTTCGGCGCCCAGGTCGTGGTCACACCGACGAACGTGCCGGCCGACTCCCCCGAGAGCTACTACTCGGTCGCGAAGCGGATCGCGGCGGAGACTCCGAACAGCTACTACCTGAACCAGTACCACAGCCCCGACAACGTCGAGGCGCACTACCAGTCCACCGGCCCGGAGATCTGGAAGCAGACCGGCGGGAAGATCGACGCGTTCGTGTGCGGACTCGGCACCGGCGGAACGATGAGCGGGTGCGGGAAGTTCTTCAAGGAGAAGAACCCGAAGCTGCTGAACGTTGGCGCCGATCCGGTCGGCTCGGTCTACTTCTCGATGTTCAAGACCGGCAAGCTCTCCGCGCCCCACGTCTACAAGGTCGAGGGGATCGGCGAGGACATGATGTGCGGGGCGATGGACCTGTCCGTCCTCGACGACGTGCGGCAGGTGACCGACGCGCAGGCGTTCGCGATGACGCGCCGGCTGGCGCGCGACGAGGGGATCTTCGCGGGCGGGTCATCCGGCGCCGCGGTCCACGTCGCCCTTCAGATTGCGCGCGAGCTCGGCGCAGGAAAGACCGTGGTCGTCCCGCTCCCGGACGGCGGCCGCTCCTACGTCTCGAAGTTCTTCTCCGACGAGTGGATGCGCGACAACGGCTTCCCCGTCGACGGCGAGGGGCCGCTGTCGAGCGCCACGGTGAAGGACGTGCTCGGCACGCGGCGCGGCGAGGTGATCACCGCGCGGCGGACCGAGAAGGTCGAGGCGGTCGTGAAGCGCATGCGCGACAACGACATCTCGCAGCTCCCGGTGGTGGACGACGCCGGCCGCTGCGTCGGGATGATCCACGAGTACGACCTCCTCAACTTCCTCATGGAGGGGAAGCACAGGCTCTCCGAGGTGGTCGAGCCGCTCGTGCAGCCGATCCAGGGCGTCGTCGGCCCGGACACGCCGGTCGGGCGCCTGCGCGAGATCTTCAACGACGACAACGTCGCGGTGGTGAAGGAAGGCGAGAAGGTCAGCGGCATCCTCACCAAGATCGATCTCATCGAGTTCCTCGGGGCCCGGCTCAAGTAGCCTCGCGCGGAGGCAGCGTGGAAGACCCGAAGCACCTCCGCCTCGACACGCTCGCGATCCACGCCGGCCAGCGGCCGGATCCGACGACGGGCGCGATCATGACGCCCGTGTACCTCTCCTCGACCTACGTGCAGGACGGCCCCGGCGTCCACAAGGGGTACGAGTACTCGCGCACGCAGAACCCGACGCGGCAC
The DNA here is from genome assembly GCA_036394835.1 of Anaeromyxobacter sp. Taxonomy (GTDB): domain Bacteria; phylum Myxococcota; class Myxococcia; order Myxococcales; family Anaeromyxobacteraceae; genus Anaeromyxobacter. The sequence continues at coordinate 4,010 of DASWEI010000059.1, forward strand.
GCGCTGCAGGACTGTCTCGCCGCGCTCGAGGGCGGCCGCCACGGGCTCGCCTTCGCCTCCGGCCTCGCCGCGACCGACGCGGTGCTCCACCTCCTGTCCTCCGGAGACCACGTCCTCGCCTGCGACGACGTCTACGGCGGGACCTTCCGGATCTTCGACAAGGTCTTCCGACGGCACGGCGTCTCCTTCGACGCAGTCGACATGACCGTCCCCGAGAACGTCGCGCGCGCGCTGCGGCCCGAGACGAAGCTCGTCTGGATCGAGAGCCCGACGAACCCGATGCTGAAGCTCGTGGACCTCGCCGCCGTGGCGGCGATCGCGCGGGCGCACGGCGCGAGGACGGTCGTCGACAACACCTTCGCGACGCCGTGCTTTCAGCGGCCGCTCGCGCTCGGGATCGACGTGGTCGTGCACTCGACGACGAAGTACCTGAACGGCCACTCCGACGTGATCGGCGGGGCGATCGTGACGAGCGACGACGCGCTGCACGAGCGGCTCGCCTTCCTGCAGAACGCGGTCGGCGGCGTCCCCTCCCCGATGGACGCCTTCCTCGTGCTGCGCGGCCTCAAGACGCTCCCGGTCCGGATGGAGCGCCACGCGCGCAACGCCCTCGCGGTCGCGCGGTTCCTCGAGGGGCACCCCCAGGTCGAGCGGGTCCTCTACCCCGGACTCTCCTCGCACCCGCAGCACGCGCTCGCGCGCCGGCAGATGAGCGGCTTCGGCGGGATGGTCACGTTCGTGGTCCGCGGCGGCCTGCCGGCGGCGACCGCGTTCCTGCGCGCCGTCCGGATCTTCTCGTGCGCCGAGTCGCTCGGCGGCGTCGAGAGCCTCATCGAGCACCCGGCGATCATGACGCACGCGTCGGTGCCGAAGCAGACGCGCGAGGCGCTCGGGATCGCGGACGGCCTCATCCGCGCCTCGGTCGGCATCGAGAGCGCCGACGATCTCGTGGAGGACCTCACGCGCGGCCTCGCCGCCGCGGCGGCCGTGTAGGCCCGCACGCGAGGCAGAGCCGCAGCGAAGCCGGCCGGGGCGCCTGCGGCGACGCGGCGTCTCCGGCTGGCGGCAGCGGCTCAGTCCAGCCCCCTCTCCCCGGCCCTCTCCCCCGCTTCGCGCTCATGATTCGTCGCATCGTGCGCCAGGCGAAGCCTGCAGTCGTGAGGGCCGACGCCGTGATGTGGGCGGAAGGCAGCACTGACGCGCCGAGCAGAAGTCGCAGGCGCCGAGGCCTCACCGTAGTCAGGGAGCGCGGCACGAGCGCATGGGGGTTCGCCAGGAATCTGGGAGGTGCCGGGCACCGCCAGTGAAGCGAGTGCACATCCCGAAGGGCGACGGTCGAAGACCCGCCCCATCGGCATCCCGAGCTTCGAGGACAAAGTCCTGCAGAGGGCCGTCGCGATTG
>DASWEI010000060.1:0-24061 GCA_036394835.1 Anaeromyxobacter sp.
ATCCGCTCCTCGAAGGAGCTGCTCTCCGGCGGCGGCGAGGCGTCCGGGCCGGTGTCGTTCATGCGCGGCTTCGACGCCTTCGCGGGCGTGATCAAGTCGGGGGGCAAGACCCGGCGCGCCGCGAAGATGGTGATCCTCGACGCCGACCACCCGGACGTCAGCGAGTTCGTCACCTGCAAGGCCGACGAGGAGCGGAAGGCCTGGGCCCTCATCGACGCGGGCTACGACGGCGGGTTCAACGTGAAGGGCGGCGCCTACGACTCCGTGTTCTTCCAGAACGCGAATCACTCGATCCGCGTCACCGACGCGTTCATGCGCGCGGTGGTCGAGGACCGCGAGTGGGCGCTCACGAGCCGCGTCGACGGCAAGGCGATCGAGACGGTCCGCGCGCGCGACCTCATGCAGAAGGTGACCCAGGCCGCCTGGCTCTGCGGCGATCCCGGCATGCAGTTCGATACGACCATCAACTCCTGGCACACGTGCCCCGGGTCCGATCGGATCAACGCGTCGAATCCGTGCTCGGAGTACATGTTCCTCGACGATACGGCCTGCAACCTCGCCTCGCTCAACCTGATGCACTTCCGGTCGATCGGCGGCGGCTTCGACGTGGACTCCTTCAAGCGCGCCGTGGACCTCACCATCCTCGCGCAGGAGATCCTGGTCTCGAACGCGAAGTACCCCACCGCCCCCATCGGGAAGAACAGCGAGGAGTACCGGCCGCTCGGGCTCGGCTTCGCGAACCTCGGCGCCCTCCTCATGGCGAGCGGGTTGCCATACGACTCGGACGGCGGGCGCGCCTCGGCCGCCGCGATCAGCGCCCTCATGACGGGCGAGGCGTACGCGATGAGCGCGCGCATCGCCGAGCGGATGGGGCCGTTCGCCGGGTACGAGCGGAACCGCGAGCCGTTCCTGGGCGTCGTGCGCAAGCACGCCCAGCACGTCGATCGGATCGACCCGACGCTCGTCGGGAGCGATCTGCTCGCCGCCGCGCGCGACGCGTGGGCCGACGCGCTCCGCACCGGCGGCGCGAGCGGCTACCGCAACGCGCAGGTCACCGTGCTCGCGCCGACCGGGACCATCGGGTTCATGATGGACTGCGACACGACCGGCATCGAGCCCGACATCGCCCTCGTGAAGTACAAGAAGCTCGTCGGCGGCGGCGTGCTCAAGATCGTGAACAACACGGTGCCGCTCGCGCTGCAGCGGCTCGGCTACTCCGCCGAGAGCATCTCCTCCGTCCTCCAGTTCATCGACGAGATGGAGACCATCGAGGGCGCGCCCGGGCTCGACGCCGAGGACCTGCCCGTCTTCGACTGCGCGTTCAAGCCGCACAACGGCACGCGCTCGATCCACTACATGGGCCACATCCGGATGATGGGCGCGGTCCAGCCCTTCCTGTCCGGCGCCATCTCGAAGACCGTCAACATGCCGCCCACGGCGACGCCGCAGGACATCGAGACGGCCTACCTCGAGGCGTGGAAGCTCGGGCTCAAGGCGATCGCGGTCTACCGCGACGGCTGCAAGCGCAGCCAGCCGCTCAACACGAAGCGGGACGACGCGAAGGGAGGGAAGGACGAGCTGCGCCTCGCCCGGCGCCGCCTCCCCGACGAGCGCCGCTCGATCACGCACAAGTTCTCGATCGGCGGGCACGAGGGCTACATGACGGTCGGCATGTACGACGACGGCACCCCCGGCGAGCTCTTCGTCACGATGGCGAAGGAGGGGTCGGTCGTCTCCGGCCTCATGGACAACTTCGCGACGATGATCTCGATGTCGCTGCAGTACGGCGTGCCGCTCAAGGTCCTCGCGGACAAGTTCAGCCACACGCGCTTCGAGCCGTCGGGGTTCACGGGGAACCCCGAGATCCCGATCGCGAAGTCGATCACCGACTACATCTTCCGCTGGCTCGCGCTGAAGTTCCTGCCGGCCGAGGACGGCGCGCAGACGCAGCCATACCTGCCGGGCGTCGAGCCGGCGCCGCCGAAGCGGGCCGCCCAGAAGACGATCGAGGCGAGGTCGGTCGCAGCGACCGAACCGGCGCGAACGAACGGCACGGTCGAGAAGCAGACCGACGCCCCACCCTGCCCCACCTGCGGCTCGATCACGGTGCGGAACGGCGCCTGCTACAAGTGCCTCAACTGCGGGTCCACGACGGGCTGCTCTTAAGGGCGGCTTCAGCCGCGGCCGCCGTCGGTCGCACGAGGTGCACCGCCGCACCGATCACGGCGGCGGCTGCTGGCACGATCATCGGTGCGCCCGGGGCTCTCCGCCCCGGGCGTCGCCGTTTGCGGGAGACGATCGCTCGTCGCGACCGGGGGAGTGACGTCGCGCACGCGGCAGCGGCGGCCGCTGAAGCGGCTGCTGCGGTCAGCGGAACTCGCGCGCGCGGTGTCCGATCGCCGGCGCGAGCGCGAGCGGCGCGAGGGACTCGACGCGGACGTTCACGACCGCCCCGCTCCGCTCGAGACGCCCCCGCGCGACGAGGTACGGAGCGGCCCGCACCACCGTGCGGCAGCGCTCGTACACGTCTGGCATGACGATGAGGTTCGCGATCCCGGTCTCGTCCTCGAGCGACAAGAAGACGATCCCCTTCGCCGTCTCGGGCCGCTGGCGGACGATGACGAGCCCCGCCACCTCGACCGACGCCCGGTCGGGCAGCCGCCCGAGCTCGCGGGCGGTCCGGACGCACCCGGTCACGAGCGCGGGCCGGAGCACCGCCATCGGGTGGCCGCGCGCCGAAAGACCGGCCGTCGCGAAGTCGGCGGACACCTCCTGCGCCGCGCTCGCGGGCGGGAGGTCCGGCTCGGGCTCCGGGGGCGCGACGCCCGCGAACAGGTCGCCCGCGTCGGCCTCGACCCCGAGGCTCCGCCACACCGCGCTCCGCCGGTCGGCGGCGAGCGCGCCGAGCGCGCCCGCCTCGGCGAGCCTCACGAGCCACGCGCGAGAGAGCCCGGCGCGACGCACGAGGTCCCCGAGCGAGGCGAACGGCGCGGCCGCGCGCGCCGCGACGATCGCGTCGCCGACGGCGCGGGGGAGCCCGCGGATCGCGTGCAGCCCGACGCGGAGCGCCGGGAAGACGCCCGGTTCGGGCGGGATCCCCTGGGGAGCAAGCTCAGTCCTCGCGGCGAGATCAGTCCTCGCGGCGAAGCCGCGCTCATTCTCTGGGGCCCCCTGGGGGGCGGAGCCGCGCTCCATGTCCTCTTGGGCCCCCTGGGGGGCTTCGAGCGTGCTCTCCCACCCGCTCGCCGCCACGTCCACGCCCCGCACCTCCACTCCGTGCCGCTTCGCGTCCTCGGCGAGCGTGTGGGGTGCGTAGAAGCCCATCGGCTGGCTGTTCAGGAGCGCGCAGGCGAAGGCTGCAGGGTGGTACCGCTTGAGCCACGCGGAGGCGTACACGAGGAGCGCGAACGACGCCGAGTGCGACTCCGGGAACCCGTAGCCCGCGAAGCCGAGGAGCTGGCTGAAGATGACCTCCGCGTCGCGCGCGGAGATGCCGCGCTCCGCCATCCCCGCGAGGAGCCGCGCCTTCATCGCCTCGATGCGCTCGTGCGAGCGGCGGTGCGTCATGACGCGGCGGAGCTCGTCCGCCTCGCCTGGCGTGAACCCCGCCGCGACGACGGCGAGGCGCATGATCTGCTCCTGGAAGAGCGGGACCCCGAGCGTCTTCGAGAGGACCGGCTCGAGCGGCGCGTATGGGTAGCGGACCTGCTCGCGGCCGTCGCGCCGGCGCAGATAAGGGTGGATCATGCCGCCCTGGATCGGCCCAGGGCGGACGATGCCGACCGAGATGACGAGATCGTAGAAGTTCTTCGGCTTGAGGCGGGGCGCGAGCGACATCTGGGCGCGCGACTCGACCTGGAACACGCCGATCGAGTCCGCCCGCGTCAGCATCTCGTAGACGGAGGAATCCTCGGCGGGGATCGTCGCGAGCGAGTCGGGATGAGCCACCGGCGTCGGCGACGCCGGCGCCGGCCGGTGCCGCGCGAGCAGCGCGAGCGTCCGCGAGAGCGCGGTCAGCATCCCGAGCCCGAGCAGGTCCACCTTGAGGAGGTCGAGCTCGGCGAGATCGTCCTTGTCCCACTGGACGATCGTCCGCCCAGGCATGGCGGCCGGCTCGATGGGGACCGTCTCGCAGAGCGGCCGTCGCGTGATGACGAAGCCGCCGACGTGGATGGAGAGGTGGCGCGGGAAGCCGACGAGGTCGCGCGCGAGCTCGAGCGTCAGCCGCACGCGCTCGGAGTCGGCGCCGTCGAGCCCGGCCGCCATGACTTGTGCGGGGCCGACCTCCGCGAGATCGTCGTACATGCCGACCTGCTTCGCGAGCCGGTCCGCCTGCGCGAGCGAGAGCCCGAGCGCCTTCCCCACGTCGCGCAGCGCCGACTTCCCGCGGTAGCTGATGACCTCGCACACCATGCCGGCGCGGTCGCGGCCGTACCGGCGATAGACGTACTGGAGCACCTCCTCGCGCCGCTCGTGCTCGAAATCCACGTCGATGTCGGGCGGCTCGCCGCGCTCGGCGGAGATGAACCGCTCGAACAGCAGCCCCATCCGCACCGGATCGATCGCGGTGATCCCGAGGACGAAGCAGACCGCCGAGTTGGCGGCGCTCCCGCGGCCCTGGCACAGGATGCCGCGCGACCGCGCGAACCGGACGATGTCCCAGACGGTGAGGAAGTAGCTCGCGTACCCGAGCTCGTCGACGAGCGCGAGCTCCTTCGCGAGCTGCCGGGCGACGTCCTCGGGCGGCTCGCCGTCATACCGCCAGCGCGCCCCTTCGCGCACGAGCTCGCGCAGGAGCGGCATCCCGGTCATGTCGGTCGGGGTCGGGGCCCTTCGACTCCGCTCCTCCGCTGACGCGGAGGCGCTACGCTCAGGGTGAACGGCCGCGCTGGCGATCGTCATCGGGGGCGCGGCCTCCCCCCGCGCCGGCGCCGCCGCGGTCCTGAGCCTCGGGCTCGGCACGGGCACCATCGCGGCCTCGCGCTCCGCCTGCCCCGGGCTCGACGTCGCGACCGCCACGCCTCCGGGGAGCTCCGCCGGATCGACGACGACGGGCGGGAGCGGATGCTCGCCCCGGATCTCCTCCATCCGGAAGCGGCACGTCTCGGCGATGGCGGCGGCGTTCTCGAGCCCTTCCGGGAAGTCGCGCCACAGCCGCGCCATCTCCTCCGGCCCCTTGAGCGTCCGCTCCGCGTTCGGGAAGAGCCTGCGCCCGGCGCGATCGACCGACGTGCCGAGCCGGACACAGGTGAGGACGTCCTGCAGCCGCTGCCGCCCGCGGTCGTGCGTGTGGACGTCGTTCGTCACCGCGACGGCGATCCCCAGCCGATCGGCGATCGACCGCGCCGCCCGGTTCCGCGCCTCCTCGCCCGCGATCCGGTGGCGCGCGACGGCAAGCCCGAGCCGGGCCCCGAACGCCTCGTGCAGCCGCGCGGCCGCCTCCGCGTCGGCGCCCGGATACAGGGCGAACAACCCGCGGGCGCGCCCACGCACCTCGTCGAGCGCGACCCGCACCTCGTCCCGCTCGCGGCGAGGCGGCGCCCCGGCCCACTGCTCCCCGCCGTGCGCGACGGTGACGAGCCGGCAGAGGTTCGCGTACCCCTCGCGATCCTGCGCGAGCAGGACGAGCGGCGCGGGCCGGCCGAGCTCGAGCCCGGTGACCGCGAGCTCCGTCCCGACGACGAGCGGCAGGGCTCGCCGCTTCGCCTCCCCGTGCGCACGCACGACGCCGTAGAGCCCGTTCATGTCGGCGAGCGCGAGCGCGGCGAGCCCGAGCTCGGCGGCGCGCGCGACGAGCTCCTCCGGGTGGCTCGCCCCCGCGAGGAACGAGAAGCACGATCGGCAGCGGAGCTCGGCGTAGCGCGGGATCGCCATCAGTCGAAGAACCCGTGCAGGTAGAGCCGGCCGTCGCCGCCGTCCCGGAAGATCCAGCAGTCGCCGAGCCCCTCGAGCCGCACCCGGTAGTAGTCCCGGTCGAACGGCCCCGCCCACCACTCGCCCCGCAGCCGCTCCGGCCCGTCGAGCGCGAGCACGGGCCGTGCACGGCCGTCGACGCGAAGCGCGGTGAGCCGGCCGCCCTCCCCCTCCGCGACGACGGGCGCCGGTGCGGCGAGGAGGCGCGTCGGCCTCGCGCCGCCCCCGTCCCCTCCGTCCTGCCCTCCCTGTCCGGGGGGCGCAGCGATGAGCGATCGCGTGGCGACGCCCCGGGCGTTAGCGCCGCGGGGACGGAACGGCACGGCACGGTACGCGCCCTCCGGGCGGTGGCGCTCGACGGGCTCCGCCGCGAACAGCGCCCCATCCCCGAGTCGCACGGCGAGTCGCGCGAGCACCCCCTCGAGCGCGGCGAGCGTCTCCGGGCGATCGCCGATGGCGAGCTGCTCCGGGGCGACCGCCGCCACCTCGACCGCGGCGAGCCGGAGCCCCACGACCGCCCCGGGCAGCCGGAGCGAGAAGAGGTGCTCCTTCAGCGGCAGGAGCCAGCGCGCCGGCGCCGTGGTCGGCGCCGCGAGCGGAACGGCGAATCGCTCCTCGCCGCGCGGGTCGAGCTTCAGGACGATCCGGAGCCGGGTCGCCCCGAGCCCTCGGCCGGCGAGCCGCGCCGCGACGCGGTCCGCGAGCCGCTTCAGGCCGAAGAGCAGCGGGTCCGCGCTCTCCGCCGGCGCCTCGAGATCGAGCGCCTCCTCCGGGAGCGTCTCCGGGACGTACGCGACGAGCGGCGAGGCGTCCTCGCCGCGCGCGAGGCGCGCCGCGAGCACGCCCTCCGGGCCGAACCGATGCGCGAGCGTCCCCGCCGGGAGCCGCGCCAGTCCCCCCGCGCTCTCGATCCCGAGCGCCGCGAGCCGAGACGCGACCACGGGCCCGAGCCCGAGCGCCGCCACCGGGAGCGGCGCCAGCGCGAGCGCCGCGCCATCCGGCGCCGTCCAGCCCACCGGGGCGTCGCCGTGGAGCGCGAGCGCGCGCGCCGGCCCCCGGCCGGTCGCGACCGCCGCGCGCGCGGCGTAGCCCATCTCCTCCGCGATCGCGAGCGCCCGCCGCGCGAGGAGCTCCTCCGCGGCGCGCAGCGCGCCGGGTGCGGGTCCGCCGCCCCGCCGGGGGGCGAGGAGATGGGCCGCGCCCGCGTCGAGGAGGAGGGCGTCCGGCGCGTACAGCTCCACGGCCGGCACGAGCCCGAGCATAGCGTCCGCGAGCGCGCGCAGCGCCGCCCGGTCGGCCACCGGGTCCGTCGCCACGACCGCGAGCCGTCCGCAGGCCGCGAGCGCCTCGGCCACGGTCGCTCCCGCGCGGACTCCCGCCGCGCGGGCGGCGGCGTCCCGGCAGAGCACCCTTCCCTCGGCCGTCACGGCGAGCGGCCGCGCGCCGGCCTGGGAAGACTCCCGCTCCCTCAGGATGCGCTGCAGCGGCAGATCGGGGAGGACGAGCGCGAGGACGCGCGGAGGACCGTCATGCGGCATGGCCGCCTCTGCTGCCCGCCTGCACGCGGACCGCGGTCCCCCCGCTCGTCCGCCGCGCGGCGATCCGGCCGCCGTCCGTCGAGAGCTCGATCCGCACCGCAGCGGGGACGCGCAGGCGGGCCTGCGGCGAGGCGATCCACAGGCCGACCGCACCACCTCGCTCCGCGGCGGCCTGGAGTCGGCGGGCGACCGCGTCGGCCCCGCTCATTGTGCGGGGGAGCGGGAGGGGCACGTCCATCACGACTGCGGCGAAGGCACCCGACGCGAGGAGTGCCTCGGACGCCCAGAGCGCCGATCGCCAGGGCGCGTCGCCGCCGGGTGGTGGACTCCCCGACGCCGTCATCGGCGGCCGCACGACGAGGAGCCGGCCGAGGTCCACCCCGCGCGCCGCCGCGGCGGGGGGATAGAGCTCGCCTCGCCCGTCGACCCACGCGAAGAGGTCCTCCGGTCCGAGATGACCTAGGACCGAGAGCGCGACCGCCGTCTTCCCGCTCGCCGGCCCGCCTGCCAGCTCCGAGAGCGCCCCCCGCGGGAAACCACCCGCCGGCAGCACCTCGTCGACTGCCTCGAGCCCGCACGCGATGACACCCTCCCTGCGGCCGGGACGGTGCTCGAGGCGGCGGATCTCCGCCCGCAGGTGCGCGAGGACGGGGTGGTTCGAGTCCGGCTGCGGCATGCCCGATGGTTTCTCCGGTTGGACGATAGCTGCACGTCCGTTCAGTTAGCAAGCCGGTCTGACAGGGCGCCGCTCGGCGTGGGCTCGGTCCACGTCCCGGCGCGCGGCCGCCGACGGCTCGCCCCGGGCGCCCGCGCGTGCCTCGGCGCCCCATCTGTCACGTCCGGACCGGATCACTAGCGTATGGAAGCCAACACGACGCGCCACGGCGGTGTGCCTGGTCCGTCTCCAACGGAGCAGTCGGGAGGGGTAAAGACATGAAGATCAGCAAGGGAATCGTCGCGGGCCTCGGGATCGCGGGCCTGCTCGTCGCGCTGCCCGCCGCGGGGCAATCGTCGACCGGCTCGTCGGGCTCGAGCGGCTCGATGGGGTCCTCTGGCTCTAGCGGGTCGTCCGGCTCGTCAGCCTCGGATACGTCGAAGTCTGGCTCGTCCGGCTCCATGGGGACCTCGGACACGACCGGCCCCTCGGCCGGCGCGGCGAGCTCAAGCCGCCAGATCACCGGCAAGGTCGACAAGGTCGATCAGACGAAGAACCAGCTCTCGCTGCAGCTCAAGGTCAGCGACACGACGCAGGTGATGAAGGACGGACAGAAGGCGTCCCTCTCCGATATCAAGGAGGGCGACCAGGTCCGCGCGAGCCTCAGCAGCACCGGCCAGGTCCAGCGCATCGACGTGATGAGCTCCGGCAGCGCCCCGTCCGGGGGCGCCGCCCCGTCGACCGCGCCCGGTGGCGGCTCATCGACGACGCCCGGTGGCGGCTCGTCGACGACGCCTGGCAGCAGCGGCCCGGGGAGCTCCGGGCCGTCGGGCAGCTCTGGCCGCGGCTACTAGCGGCGTCTAGGACGTGAAGGGCGGGCGGCCTCGCGGCCGTCCCGCCCTTTCCCGTTCCGGCCTTCGGGCGGATCGCGCTACGCGAGCCGCTCCGCGTTCTGCTTCTCCTGCTGCGCGAGCTCGGTCCGGACCTTCTCCATGTCGAGCGCGCGCACCTGCCGGATCAGATCCTCGAGCCCGGCCTCGGGCAGCGCGCCGGGCTGCGAGAAGAGCAGGACCTTGTCGCGCATGATCATGAGCGTCGGGATGGACCGGATCTCGAACGCGCCAGCGAGGTCGGGGCTCGCCTCAGTGTCGACCTTGCCGAACGTGATGTCGGGGTGCTTCTGCGCGACCTTCTCGTACGTCGGGGCGAAGGCGCGGCACGGTCCGCACCAGGCCGCCCACCAGTCGAGCAGGACGATCCCGTCCTTCTCCACGACCTCCTTGAAGTTGGTGCTCGTGACCTCGACCGTCGCGTGTCCCATGGAACCCTCTCCGCGGCCTGCCGCACCATCGCGACCGGCGCCATCGCACGTCTGATCCTGGCGCCGCGAAAAGGGTTCTGCCGCCCCCGGCCGGGGCATGAACGCCGCCCGCTCAGCGGGTGGGCGGGTACTTGTGCAGCTTCCGCTGCAGCGAGCGGCGGTGGATGCCGAGCCGCCGTGCGGCCTCCGAGATGTTCCCGGCGCAGTCGGAGAGGACCCGCTGGATGTGCTCCCACTCGGCGCGGGCGAGCGAGGGCGTCTCGATCCCCTTCTCCTTTGCCGTGTTCGTCCCCGCGAGCGCCGCGATGATCTCGTCCGCGTCGGCGGGCTTCGGCAGGTAGCCGACCGCTCCCTCGCGGACGGCGTCGACCGCCGTCGCGATGCTCCCGTACCCCGTGAGCATGAGGACCCGCGTCGCGGGATCCTGCTTCTTCAGCTCGCGGAGCAGCTCGAGCCCGCTGCCGCCCGGCATGCGAAGGTCGAGGACCGCCATCTCGGGCGAGTCCTTCGCCGCCTCGCGCAGTGCCTCGTCCGCGCTTCCGGCCGTCCGGACCTCGTAACCGCGCGAGCGGATCGCGGTCGCGAGCCGCTCGCGCAGGACCTCGTCGTCGTCGACGAGAAGGATGCTCGGCAGCGATTCCCGGTTCACTTCCACTTGCGTCATGACGTGCTCCTCTCGGCGGCATCCGCCGCCGGCAGATCGATCCATGCCTCCGTCCCAGAGCCGGGACGCGAGGCGATGTGCAGCTCGCCGCCGAGCTGCTCGGCGAGCGCGCGGGTCAAGAAGAGGCCGAGCCCCATCCCATCTCCTGGCCCCTTCGTGGTGAAGAACGGCTCGCCCACCCGCGCGAGGATCTCGGGCGGCATCCCCGGTCCGCGGTCGCGGACGAGCGCGCGGACGCGGCCGCGCTCGGCCGCGACCTTCAGCGTGACGGTCGCGTCCGGCGCCGACGCCTGCAGCGCGTTCTTGAGTAGGCCGCGGAGCGCGTCGGAGAGGGCGCGCGCGGGGCCGTGCACCTCGGCGCCGGGGTCGCCGCCGACGGGCTCGACGACGACGCGCTCGCGTCCGCGAAGGCCGTCGAGGGCCGCGGCCACCCACGCGTTCGGCGTCATCCGCGCGAGCGGCTCGCCCGCGGTCTCGCCCGCGTTCGCGGACATGCGAACGAGGATCTCGCGGCAGCGCGCGACCTGGTCGCGGACGAGCTGCAGGTCGTTCTGGACCTCGTCGCGCCCGTCCTGCGCGAGCGCGCGCTGCAGCTCCTTCGCGACGACGGCGATGGTCGAGAGCGGCGTCGAGAGCTCGTGGGCGGCGCCCGCGGCGAGCGTCGCGAGCGACGCGAGCTTCTCCCGGCGCCCCGCCTGACCGCGCGCCTGCTGCAGCTCGCGGTCGCGCTCCGCGAGCGCGCCGGAGACGCGCTGCACGAAGAAGACGACGAAGATCGCGGCGAGCGCGCAAGCCACCCACATGCCGCGCAGGTGGGCCTGCAGCACGTGGCGGTGGTCCATCAGCACGAGCACGTGGTGGCTCGGCCCGACGAGCGACTCGTGCACGAAGAGCCCGCCGAAGGCGAGGAGGCTCGCCGCCATGAGCGCCCACGACCAGCGCGCAGGCAGGAGCACCGCCGCGAGCGCGACGTTCACGAGGTACAGGGTGGAGAACGGATTGACGGCGCCGCCCGTGAGATCGAGGAGCACGGTCAGGACGACGATGTCGAGCAGCATGACCGCCGCGATCGCGGCGTCGGTCACGCGTACGCGGCTCGCCCAGGCGCCGAGCGCGAAGTTCCCGACGATCTGCAGCACGAGCAGGCCCATGAGCGTCGTCGCCGGCAGCGTGATCCCCGTGATGGCGTCGGCGCCGACGATCACGACGGACTCGCCGAGGATCCCCCACCAGTGGAGCTGGACGAGCCACGAGAGGTTGATGCGCCCGCGCTCGTCGGACGCGTCCTGCGCCTGCGGCGGGAGGTGCGAGACGCTCGCCGGGGGGGCGGACGCGCGCCCGAGCTCGGAATCGCCGAGCGTGTGAGCCGAAGACGCTTGCATGTCCGCGTGGTTTCGAGCCGAAAGTACCACACCCCAACGCGTGCGGCGCAGCCGCGGCGCGGTGCCGCAGCGGCGCCTCGAGATCTCCCTCGCTTGACCTATCTCCCCGCCGCCACCTACGTTCGCGCCTCGATGAGAGGACGCCGCCGAACGCTCGCCGCAACGCTCGCGGACGTCCTCGCGCGAGTTCCCGCGGCGCAGGCGGTGGCACTCCCCGCCGCCTTCGCGGAGGCCTGCGGACCGCAGCTCGCGCGTGAGGCGTCTTGCCGAGGACTGACACGAGAGGGGCGGCTCCTCGTCGTCGTCCGGACGCCGGCGTGGGCAGCGCAGGTCGCGGAGCTCGCGCCGACGCTCTGCGAACGAGTCAACGCGCGCCTCGGTCGCACCGTCGCGCGCGGGATCGACGTGCACCTCGCCGCGGAGAAGTGATGCGCCTCCGTCACGCCGCGGCGGCGGTCGCGCTCGCCGCCTGGGCGCTCTCGGTCACCGCGTTCGCAGCCATCCCGCCGCCCTCTGCCGCGGCCGACGCGCGGTACGGCCCCGAGCCGCGCGCCACCCCGTCGGCGCTCGAGGCGCGCGTTCTCGCCCAAGCGCGCAGCCGCCTGCGTCCGGCCCCTCGCACCTCGCCCGCGCTCGTGCTCGCCGCGCGCGAGCTCGCGGGACGCGCCGCGGCGGGCGAGCCCGATCCCATCGCGCGCGGCCACCTGCGCGGCGCCCTCGCGCGCGCGGTCGCGTACGATCCGTCGCCCGCCGCCGTCCTCCTCGTCGCGGCGCCGGAGGCGGCCGCCGCCGCGGTCGCGCGCGCCCTCCCGCGCGAGTCGGCGAGCGACATCGGCGCGGGCGCCGTCGAGCGGGACGGGAAGGCATGGGTCGTCCTTCTCCTCTCCGACAGGAAGGCGCGGCTCGACCCGTTCCCACGCGAGGTCACGCCGGGCGCGCGCGCCGTCCTCTCCGGCGCGCTCGGCTCCCCGCTCTCGCGGCCGCGGGTGTTCGTCACGCGACCGACGGGAGAGGTCGTCGACGCCGGCGGCTCCGCCGGGCGCGGATTCCGGATCCCGATCGACTTCGCCGCGCCGGGCCGGCACGTCGTCGAGGTCGTGGGAGAGGGCGAAGCGGGCCCGGAGGTCGCGGCGATCCTCGCCGTCGCGGTGGGGGGCGCCGCGCTCGATCCCGCGCCGGCCGCCGCGCGCGCGCCGGAGCCCGAGGACCGCGCCGAGGCGGAGGCCGGCGTCCTCCGCGCGCTCAACGCGACGCGGCGGCGCCGCGGCCTCGCGCCCGTTCAGGCCTCCGCCGAGCTCGCGAGCGTCGCGCGGCGACACGCGGAGGCGATGGCCGCCGCGGGACAGGTCGCGCACGTCGTTCCGGGCTCGGGAGAGGCCGGAGGGCGGCTCCGACGCGCGGGCGTCCCGTACCGGCACGCGTTCGAGAACGTCGCCCGCGCCGGCACCGCGCTCGAAGCCCACCAGGCGGCGGAGGAGAGCCCCGCCCACCTCGCGAACGTGCTGCGCCCCGAGGCGTCGCAAGCGGGGATCGGGATCGCGCGCGCCCGGCTCCCTTCCGGCGACCGGAGCGTCTATCTCGCGGAGATCCTCGTCGAGCCCCCTGACGACGGCGCCGGGAGCCGGCTCACGCCGGAGGCGCGGATCCGGGAGGCGCTGTGGCGTGAGCGGGCGCGGCTCGGCCTCGCGCCGCTCACCTCGGATCCGGCGCTCGACGCGATCGCGCGCGACGCCGCCATCGCGATGCGGACGCGCGACGAGCCCGAGGCGGACGGCCTCGGCGAGCGCGCGCTCGCCCTCCGGCGGAACGTCGCGGCCGTGGACGTCTTCGTGGCGAGCGGTCCCGACGAGGCGGCGCGCTCAGCGAACGTGCGCGACCCGCGCTTCGCGCGCGTGGGCGTCGGGCTCGCGTCGGGGAACAGCGTCCGCTTCGGGAAGGGACGCCTCTGGATCGCCGTCGTCTACACCGACTGATGACGCGAGCCCGAAGGGCGAGTGTCCCGCCGCTAAGTGAGCGCAGGGGCAGCCGGATGAGGCTGCCCCGCAGCGAGCGGGGGGATCGGGGGGGCGCGAGCCCGAAGGGCGAGTGTCCCCCCGCTAAGTGAGCGCAGGGGCAGCCGGATGAGGCTGCCCCGCAGCGAGCGGGGGGATCGGGGGGGCGCGAGCCCGAAGGGCGAGTGTCCCCCCGCTAAGTGAGCCGCCGCTGGGTGGCGTAGCTCTCGATCCCGCCCTCGACCTCCGGCTCGACCGCGTGCAGCGCGCACCGGGTGCAGGTCCAGCTGTTCCAGCCCTTTTTCACCGCCTCGTCGAGGCAGCTGTCGTAGAAGTTGCAGAACAGGTTACGGTGCCCCTCGACGCCGCGGTCGGGATTGATAGGCGCCGTGAGCTCGGTCGGGCTAGGCTTGGCGAGCACGATGGACTCCTCCGGATGGTCGATCCATCCCCCTGCGCTGCGCGGTGACGCGATGCGACGCCCCGACGTCGCCGCCGTCCCTCCTCTGCAAGGCCCGGCGAGCCGCCAAACGCTCGGCTGGCGGGGTATATCGCAATGGCGCGCGAGGCGAGTCAAGACCCCCGCCCCCCGCGCGCAGGAGGCCGGCGCGTCACCCCTCGAAAAGACCGTACACGCCCGCACTTACGCCGCGCTCGTGGCGGCGACCGCGTTCGCCGCCGCCGCGCTCCCGTCACCGGCGGCCGCACAGGAGCCGCTGTGCGACTGGCTCCTAGCCCTCGGCCGGGCGGCGCAGGCGCAGGCTCATCGCGAGTTCGACGCCGCGGAGGCCGAGGCGCGCCGCGCGCTTCACGCGCGCCCCCGCGGCGTGGCTGCGGCGCGCGCGAATGCGTCGCTCGGCCTCGCGCTCCTCGCACGCGAGGAGCCGGCCCGGGCGGCGGAGGCGCTCGAGGTCGCGCTCGGCACGCCCGTGCCGGCGCGGATCCACCTCGCGTATTCCCGGGGACAGGCGCTCCTCGCGGCCGGCGACGCGCCGCACGCCGCGCGCCTGTTCGCGGACGCCGCGCGCGGAGGCGACCTCGCGGTCGCCCGCGCGGCGGAGCTGAGTGAGGCGCGCGCGCTCCTCGCGGCGGGGCTCGCCGCGGAGGCCGTGCCGCAGCTCGAGTCGCTGCTCCGGCGCACCGCGGACCCCGCCAGCGCCGCGCCCGCGCGGCTCGCGCTCGCGCAGAGCCTGCGAGCGCTCCGGCAGGACGAGCTCGCCGTCGCGACCCTCCGCGCGCTCTGGCTCGAGCTCCCGGACCGCCCGGAGGCGCGGGTCGCCGGCGACGCGCTCGCCTCCTGGCGGGCGGCGGGGGGGCCGGTACCGCCCGACTCGGGCGCGGACCACGCCGCGCGCGCCGAGCGGCTCCTCGTGGCGGGCCGACCGGAGGAGGCGCTCATCGACCTCGACGCCTCCGCGCGCGCCGACGAGCCCGAGGCCGACGCCGAGCGGGCCAGCCTGCTCCGCGCGACCGCGCTCCTCGCACTCGGGCACCACGCCGACGCCGAGCGGCTGGCGCTTCCGCTCGCGGGCGCCCGCGATGACGGCGTCCAGCGCGGCGCGCGCCTCGTCCTCGCCCGCGCCGCAGCGCGGGCCGGCCGCGTCGAGGAGGCGAGCCGCTTCTACGCGGACGTGGGCCAGGGACATGCCGCGATCCCGGCGCTGTCCGACTGGCGCCAGCGCGATCTCGCTGACGAGTCGTCCTTCCTCGCGGCGTGGCTGTTCTACGACGCGGGCGAGTACGACCGCGCGATCCCCGCGCTCGAGGGCTTCGCCCGCGCGAACCTGCGCTCGCGCCGCGCCGAGGACGCGCTCTGGTTCGCGGCCTGGTCGCGGTATCGGCTCGGGCGCGCCGTGGACGCGGACCGCGCCTTCGCGCGGCTCGCCCGCGGGCCGCTCGCAGACGCAGCGCTCTACTGGCGCGCGCGGCTCGCCCGCGGCCACGCTGCGCAGCGTTCGCTTTACCGAGCCGCGCTCGCGATGGGCGGCGACGGTTGGTATGCCCTCCTCTCGCGCATCCGCCTCGCGGCGCTGGGGGAGCCGGCGCACCGCGCTCGCGCCGCCGTCTCCCGTCCCTTGCCCGACGTGCTCGACGCCTGGGCCGCCGGGCGGCTCTCGGTCTCGGTCGAGCTGCTCGGGCTCGGCCTGCGTGACGAGGCCCTCGCGGAGCTGCGCGATCTCGCGCGCAGCGCGCGCATTCGGTCGGCGGCGCCGCTCGTCGCGCAGCTCGCGGCGTTCGCGGAGGATTTCGAGACCCCCTTCCGGCTCGCGCGCGACCACCTGCCGCTCACGCGCCGCACGCAGCGATGGCTCTACCCGGAGCCGCTCCCCGAGCTCCTCGTACCCGCGGCGAGACGGTTCGGCCTCGACCCGGCGCTCGTCATGGCGGTCATGCGGCGCGAGTCGAGCTTCCGCGCCGACGCGCGGAGTGCCGCGGGCGCCGAGGGCCTCCTCCAGCTCAAGCCAGCGACCGCGGAGCGCCTCGCCGCGCTGCTCGGCGTCGCGGGTGGCGTGGGCGCGCACCTGCGCGACCCGGAGACCGCGATCCCGCTCGGCGCCCACTACCTCGGGCTCCTCCTCGCGCGCTTCCGTGAGCCGGCGCTCGCGGTCGCCGCGTACAACGCGGGCCCGGCGCCGGTCGCGGACTGGGCCGCCGCGCGGAGCGGCATGCCGCTCGACGCATGGGTCGAGTCGATCCCGTACCGCGAGACGCGCCAGTACGTGAAGAGCGTGCTCTCCGAATGGGACGCGTACCGCGCCTCCGCCGGCGAGCCGTCCCTCCCGCTCGATCCGGATCGCCGCGTCGCCGCCGCCCCCCCCGGCGTGGCGTTCTAGCCGGGGGCGAGCGCAGGGGAGCCGGATGAGGCTGCCCCGGAGCGAGCGGGGGGATCCTGGGGGCGCGAGCCGAGCGAAGCGAGGCGAGTGCCCCCTGCTACGAAGCCGCGATCGCCGCGCGGAGCGCCGCGCCCATGCGCCGGAGGACCGAGGGGGTGACGCCCGGAATGCGCGCGACCGCCTCGTCGTCGGCCGGGCGCCGCCGCGCGAGCTCGATCATCGTCTGCTCCGCGAGGACCTTGAACGGCGGCCGGTCGTCGGCGCGGGCGCGCTCCTCGCGCGCGATCCAGAGCGCCCGCAGGACCGCCCTCCCCGGCTCGTCCAGCTCGCGCGCGCCCTTCATCCGCCGCCAGCCCTCGAGGTCGAAGATCCGCTCCCGCGGCTCGGCGCCGGCGATGCGATCGAACTCCCGGCGCGCCTCGTCGAGCGCGCCGCGCGCGCCCAGCTCCGCAGTGAGCGCGTCGTAGATCGGCAGGAGATAGTGCGTGTCGAGCGCGGCGTAGGTCAGCTGGTCGCGCGTGAGCGGGCGCCGGCCCCAGTCCGCGCGCTGGAACGACTTCGAGAGGCGAACCCCGAACTGCCCCTCGACGAGCGCGGAGAGGCCAAGCCCCGTCCGCCCGAGCCGCCGCGCGGCCGCCATCGTGTCGAAGAGGCGCGGCAGCCGCCAGCCGTACTCGCGGCGCAGGCAGCGGACGTCGTAGTCGGCGCCGTGGAGCACCGTCTCCCTGCCGTCGCAGAGCACCTCTGCGAGCGGGGCGGGGTCCACCGCGAGCGGGTCCACGACGAAGTCGCCGGTCCGCGTCGAGACCTGCAGGAGGCAGACCCGCTCGCGGTAGACGTGGAACGAGTTGGACTCGGTGTCGAGCGCGATGATCGGCTCGCCGCGGAGGAGCTCGACGAGCGCGCCGAGCGCCGCCGCGTCGGCGACGAACGTCGGGGAGCCGGGGGGTGGAGTGGGCGGCATGCGGTCTGCGGATTCTACTCGCCCGCGGCGAACGCCGCCGCGATCTCGCCCGCGACCGCCGCATTCCGCTCGAGCAGGGCGAGGTTCGCGCGGAGCGCCCTGCCCTGCGTCGCCCGCGCGACCGCGTCGAGCAGGAACGGCGTCGCCGCCTTCCCCCGCACGGCGCGTCCGCGTGCGTCCCGCAGCGCGGCGACGATCGCGGCCTCGACGACCTCGCGCGCCACGGGCTCCGGCGGCGGGACGAGGACGAGAACCCCCTCCCTCCGGCCGAGACCATCCCAGTGGAGCCGCAGCACGCGGGCCACCGCTGCGGCGTCGTCGACGCGGTGCTCGAGCGGCACGCCGCTCCCGTCCGTGTAGAAGGCAGGGAGCTCGGCCGTCCGCCAGCCGAGCGCCGGGATTCCGAGCGTCTCGATCGCCTCGGCCGTAGCGGGGAGATCGAGGATCGCCTTCGGCCCCGCGGAGACGACGCAGATCGGGGTCCGCGCGAGCTCGGGCAGGTCCGCGGAGACGTCCCCCGCGCCGGCCGGCGGCTCCTCGGGCGCGACCCGGTGGACGCCGCCGATCCCGCCGGTCGCGAACACCCTGATCCCGACCCGCGCCGCCGCGAACGCCGTGGCGGAGACGGTCGTGCCCGCGTCGCGTCCCGCGGCGAGCAGCGGCGCGAGGTCCCTCGCGGCCGCCTTGGCGGGGCGGCGGCCGGGATCCGCGAGCCGCTCGAGGTCCTCCTCGCCCACACCGACGACGAGCGCGCCGCCGATCACCGCGATGGGCGCCGGGACCGCCCCGGCCGCGCGCACCGCCGCCGCCTGCCGCCTCGCCGCCTCGAGGTTGTCGGGCGGCGGGAGGCCTTGCGCCACGACGCTCGTCTCGAGCGCCACGACGGCGCGGCCGGCGGAGAGCGCCGCGCGCACCTCTTCGGAGATCCGGATCGGCCCGTCCATGCGCGCGAGTGTAGCCCGCACGGGCCGGGAACGCCCGGGGGCCCGTGCTATAGATCCGATGCCATGCTCGCGCGGCTGAGAGGCCAGTTCGTCCTGGCGGTGGAAGTCCTGCTGATGGTGGTCATCTTCCTCGGCTCCCTCCCCATCATGCTCGTCACGCGGTCGGGCGATCTGCCGATCTGGCTCGCGCGGTACGTCTGGGCGCCGCTCGGGCTCTGGCTCTCGGGCGCGCGGCTCGAGATCGTGCGCGCGCCGGCGCCGCCCGCGGGACCCGTCATCTTCGCGTCGAACCACGAGAGCGCCCTCGACATCTGGGCCGTCTTCGTCGCGATCCCGCGCAGCTTCAGGTTCATCGCGAAGCAGGAGCTGTTCCGGCTGCCGCTGTTCGGCTGGTACCTGCGCCTCGGCGGCCACATCCCCGTCGACCGCTCGAACCACGCGCGTGCCGTCGCCTCGCTCCGGCACGCCGCACACGTGGTCCGCGGCGGGACCTCGATCCTCGTCTTCCCAGAGGGGACGCGCTCGCGCGACGGACGTATCCAGCCGTTCAAGAAGGGGTCGTTCGTCATCGCGAAGGACGCCGGCGTCCCGGTGATCCCGATCGCGATCTCCGGCTCGGGCGCCGTCACGCCGTCGAAGGTCGTCGCGGTCCACCCCGGGACCATCCGGATCGCCGCGGGCGACCCGATCGATCCGGCGCGGTTCCCGGACAAGGCGGCGCTCGTCGTCGAGGTGCGGCGCCGCATCATCGAGCTCCACCGATCACTCGGCGGCCTCGGCGGCGAGCTCGAGGAGCCGGCGGCGGCGCCCGGGACCGGCGGCGCTTCGCGTCCGCTGTCCGAGGGAGCGCCGGCCCGCCCGATGTAGGGCGGCGTCGCCGCGGTTCCTCCTTGTCGCCGCGCGCCCCCGGGCGATAGGCTCGCCGCCGCATGAAGGACGACGCTCGCCCCGACCCGGTCGCGGCCGCCCACCGCGTGAAGGAGGGCGTCCGGGACCTCGCGCGTGGCGCGCTCGGCGCCGCGGGCGACCTCGCCTCCGACGTCGCCGACGGCTACCGGAAGTCGACCCGCTATTTCAAGCTGCGCGCCGCGGTGGTCGGAAGCTGGGCGCTGCTCTGCGCGTTCACCCTGTGGGCCGCGTGCCCGTCCTCCGGGCCGACGAACCCGCTCGGCGCGAAGTTCCAGCTCCTGCTGCGGTCCGAGCCGGGCGTGCTCATGGGAACGCAGGTGCTCGTCGAGAACGACTCGCGCACCATCTGGCGCGACGTCATCGTGACCCTCGACGGCGGGTGGCGCTTCGAGCGGAAGACCGTGCGCCCGCAGGACAAGCTCGTCGTGTCGATCGCGCAGTTCAAGAAGGATGGCGCCGGGGCGCCGGCCGACCTCGAGCCGCGGCAGATCACGATCGAGTGCAACGAGGGGCGCGTCAGCGCGACGCTCGGGCCCGCGCGCTGACGAGCTCCTCGACGGCGGCCTCCTCTACGCGCTCACGGGCGCGCGCCCTCGCGAGGCGCCACGTCTCGCGGTGCGCCTCGAGCGACCGGACCGCGGCGCGCGCCGCGACGACGGCATCCCGTCGACGCGCCACCTCCGCGGAGGCGTTCGTGAGCGCCGTCACGCGGTGCCCGAGCGCCGCGGCGAGTCGCCCCGTCTCGTCGCGCAGGCGCGCGAAGTGCCGCGCCCGGGCGACCAGCGACGCCGCGGTCGCCCCCGGCGCGGGCGCCCGGGCCGCGGCGCCCGCGAGGCCGGCACGCTCGGTGGCGAGCGCGCCGGCGGCGGCGGCGTGCTCCTGCCGCAGGAGGTCCTCGTCGGCGAGCGCCGCTCCGAGCGCGTCGCGCGCGCCCGCCTCGTCCCGTTCCGCGAGCTCGAGGACGACCGCGAGCGGCCAGCACCCGGCGGCGGCGGTCACGCCGCGAGCTCCGCGAGCCGCGCGAGCGTGACGTCGTAAGGCTCGCGCTCCGAGGGCGGCTGCCGCAGGAACCGCTCGATCGCGTCCATCCGGTCGATCGCGAGGTCGGTCTCGGGATCCGTCCCGCGCCGGTACGCGCCCACGGCGAGCAGATCCCGGTGCCGCTCGTGCGCGGCGAGGAGCGCGCGCAGACGCGCGGCGTGCGCACGGTGGTCCTCGCCCGTGACCGCCGGCATCGCGCGGGAGAGGCTCGCGAGCACGTCGACCGCCGGGAAGTGTCCGCGCTCGGCGAGGCGCCGATCGAGGACGACGTGCCCGTCGAGGATGCCGCGCACCTCGTCTGCGACGGGCTCCTCCAGATCGCCGCCGGCCACGAGGACCGTGTAGAGCGCCGTGATGGACCCACGGGCCCGGCTCCCGGTCCGCTCGAGCAGGCGCGGCAGCGCGGCGAAGACGCTCGGCGGGTATCCGTGACGCGCCGGCGGCTCACCCGCCGCGAGCCCGACCTCGCGCTGCGCCCGCGCGTAGCGGGTGAGCGAGTCGAGCATGAAGAGCACGTTCGTGCCGCGCTCGGCGAACCACTCCGCGAACGCCGTCGCGACGTGCGCCGCCTCGCGCCGCACTAGGGCGGGCTCGTCGCTCGTCGCGACGACGACCACGCTCCGCTCGAGCCCCTCGGCGCCGAGGGCGTCCTCCACGAACTCGCGCACCTCGCGGCCGCGCTCCCCCACGAGGCAGATGACCGAGAGCTCCGCGCGCGTGTTCCTCGCGATCTGCCCGAGCAGGGTGGACTTGCCGACGCCGGGCCCTGCGAACACTCCGACCCGCTGGCCCTCGCCGACGGTCGTCAGTGCGTCGACGGCGCGGACCCCGAGCGGCAGCGGCGCCGCGATGCGACGGCGCGCGAGCGGAGGCGGAGGCGGCCGCGCGACCGCCCACTCCTCGAGGCCGGCGGGCAGCGGGCGGCCGTCGATAGGGTGGCCGAGCCCATCGAGGATGCGACCCCGCAGCGCCTCCCCCGCGCGCACCGTGAGGGGGGCGCCGGTGGCGACGACCTCTCCATCGAGCCCGACGCCCGCGAGCTCGCCGAGCGGCATGAGCACCACCCGCTCCTCGCGAACCCCGACCACCTCGGCCCCGAGCGGCGGCCGGCCCGGATTCCGGATCTCCACGAGCTCGCCCATCCGCACGCCCCCGAGCGCGGCCTCGATGGCGAGCCCCGCGATCCGGGTCACGCGACCGCGCGGCCTGAGGGGCGCGGCGCGCGCGAGCGCGGCGTGAAGCCGGTCTCCGGCGCCGCTCACGGGAGGGCCTCCGCGAGCGCGCGGGCGAGCGCGTCGAGCTGCGTCTCGATCCCGGCGTCGATCCGCCCGGCCTCGGTCTCGACGACCACGCTGCCGCGGTCGAGCGTTGCGTCCTCGCGGAGCTCGAGTCGCGCGTTGACGAGCACCGCCGCGAGCGCGCCGTGCGCCTCGCGGAGCTCCGCGGCGTCTGCCGGGCTCACCCGCAGCGCGACCTGTCGGCGCGACCGCGCCTCGGCGAGAGCGTTCGCCGCGAGCGCGACCACCGCGCCGCGCTCGGCGATCTCCCGGCCGAGCACCTTGCGGGCGACCGCGATGGCGAGGCCGGCGACCTCGCGATCGGCGTCGCGGAGCAGCCGATCGCGCTCCGTGGCGGCGAGGGCGAGTACGGCGGCGGCGCGCTCCTGCCCCTCCCGGCGCCCCGCCTCGATCGCCTCGTTGTGAATTCGGTCCCGGACGGACTCCGCCTCGGCGACGAGGCGGCGGGCGGTCTCCTCGGCCGCCGCGACCATCTCGCGGACCAGACGGTCCGCGTCCCACACGGCGGCCTCGATCCGCCGTCCCTGCAACGGGGCGACAGCCTTCAGGATCCTCGGCTCGACGCTCATGAAGCGGGCACCGCTGCAGCCGGCGTGCCCCGTTCACCGTGCACCGGGGCGCTGTGATCAGCCGGCGCCCGACCCCGGAGGAGCGAAGGCCCCCGAGCTCCAAATACGGCGCGGCCCGCCGCGTGGGCGGCGGGCCGCGATGTGCGAGCCTCGGCAGTGGAAGATCAGGCCGCGTCGCGCTCGGCCGGCGTCAGGTACCGGTGGAGGAACTGCTTCGTCTTCAGCTCCACCTGCCGGACGCGCTCGCGCGAGACGCCCCACCGCTTCCCGATCTCCTCGAGGGTACGCGGCTGATCCTGCTCGAGCCGGTTGTGGACGATGTCCCAGCCGAGCTCGCCGATCCGCTTCCGGACCTTGCCGAGCGCGTCGCGCACGTCGCTGTCGCCCTCGGACTGGAGATAGGTGTCCTCCGGGCCGGGCCCGTCGTCCTCGATCCGGTCGAGGTGAGTCGCATCCCCCTCATCGTCGATCGCGCTGTCGAGCGACAGGTCGGGCTGAGCCACGGTCCCGCTCTGCGGGCGCACCGTGGAGCGAGCCTCCTTGAGGTACTTCCCGACATAGGCGCGGATCCACCAGACCGCATACGTCGAGAACCGCGTGCCGGCGTGCGGGTCGAACTTCTCGACCGCGCGCATCAGGCCCACGTTGCCCTCCTGGATGAGATCGTCGAGGCGGACGGTGCCGCGGCGCTGCTTGCGGGCGATCGCAACGACGAAGGCGAGGTTGTGACGCACGAGCTTCTGCTTCGCCTTCACCTCGCCCTTGCGGGCGCGGATCGCGAGCGCGTGCTCGTCGTCGCGGCTGAGCGGCGGATAGTCCCGGACCGCCTTTAGGTAAGGCGCCAGTTCCTCGAACTCCTTGCTGCCTCTCTGTGTGCTCGCCGTCCTCATGAGCTGTCGCCTCTCTAACTGTCCTGGGTCAATCGCCTGTGCGTCAAACTGCCCCGGTCAGGTTACGTAACGTGAGTTTAGATTCATGGACCGGATGAGTCAAGCTTTGCTGGAACGCCTCAGGAATCGCTGGAGTGGCCGGTCGTCTGACCCGCCGCACACCACGGAGCGCCCTCGAGCGCGCCGAGGGGTGAACACGATATCGAAGCCCACATTCCGCGGGCGCACGTCCGCTTGAAAGGTGAGCGTACAACCAACGAAATTTGCTCACGATCAAGCACGACGCTCACCTCTCCTCGGCCCACGACCGTGCCCTCGCCTGCATCCGAGAGCAACCGCTTACCGGTCCGAGACAGATTCGTGCGCTGGATCAAAAAGGAAAGGGCCCGGCCCCAAGAGGGACCGGGCCCTTGAGGGCTCGGCGAGTTCTCGCGGGCGGCTACTCCTCGGCCGCGACGGCGAGCGCCTCCTCCGCCTCCTCCACCGCGTCCACGGGCGTCTCCACCTCGATGTCGAGGTGCTTGTAGTGCGGCAGCCCGGTGCCGGCGGGGATGAGCCGCCCCATGATGACGTTCTCCTTCAGGCCGCGGAGGTAGTCGACCTTGCCGCTGATGGCGGCCTCGGTGAGCACCTTCGTCGTCTCCTGGAAGGACGACGCCGAGATGAAGGACTCGGTCGAGAGCGAGGCCTTGGTGATGCCGAGCAGCAGCGGCTCGCCCTGCGCGGGCCGGCCGCCGCCCTGGATCACGCTCTCGTTCTCCGCCTCGAACACGAACTTCTCGACCTGCTCGTCCGCGAGGAAGTTCGTGTCGCCCACGTCGACGATGCGGACGCGGCGGAGCATCTGCCGCACGATCGTCTCGATGTGCTTGTCATTGATCTTCACGCCCTGGAGCCGGTAGACCTCCTGCACCTCGTCCACCAGCCAGCGGGCGAGCTCCTTCTCACCGAGCACGCGCAGGATGTCGTGCGGGTTCGCGGCGCCGTCCATGAGCGCCTCGCCCGCACGGACGCGGTCGCCCGTGTGCACCGAGATGTGCTTGCCCTTGCCGATCAGGTACTCCTTCGCGAGATCCGGCCGGAGCTTGCCGTCCACCTCGGGGGTGACGACGACCTTGCGCTTGCCCTTCGTGTCCTTCCCGAAGGCG
>DASWEI010000061.1:0-52605 GCA_036394835.1 Anaeromyxobacter sp.
GCCGTGCTTGAGCGCGCGGGCCTCCTGGCGCGGGTCCATCCCGCCGACGCAGGCGGCGACGCGCCCGTCCGCCGCCGCGAAGAGCCAGGCGAGCTCGCGCTGCACCTGGACCGCGAGCTCGCGGGTCGGCGCGACGACGAGCGCGAGCGGCGCGCCCGCCTTGCCGAAGCGGTCGTCGCCTCCGAGCGCGGCCTCGGCGACGAGCAGGCCGAACGCGATCGTCTTCCCGGAGCCGGTCCGCGAGGAGACGAGCAGGTCCTTCCCGGCGAGATCCGGGGCGAGGACCGCCGACTGGACCGGGGTCGGCTCGGTGTAGCCCCGGCCCTCGAGGGCGGGGAGGAGGGCGCGGTGCGCGCCTGCGCTGGCGAAGTCCACGCGCACCTTCTACCAGACGGCGTCGCGCCGCGCCGGCCCGCGCGCGGGCTCGGTGCTATGAAGGTTCCCGATGACCCTCCTCCACGCCGCCGGCCTCGGCCTCGCCTTCGGGAGCCGGACCGTGTTCGACGCGCTCACCCTCACGATCGAGGAGGGGGAGCGGGTTGGCCTCGTCGGGGTGAACGGCGCGGGGAAGTCCTCGCTGATGAAGATGTTGGCTCGCGTCTCCGAGCCGGATCGGGGCGAGCTCCAGCTGCGCCGGGGCGCCACGGTCACCTACCTGCCGCAGGAGCCGATCTTCCCCGAGACCGCCACCGTCGCATCCGAGCTCGAGGTGGCGCGCGCGCCCCTCCGGGCGGCGCTCGACGCGCACGCGGCTGCGACAGCGCGGCTCGAGGCCACGAAGGACGAGGCCGCCCACGAAAGGCTCCTCTCGGAGATCGCGGTGCTGTCGGATCGGATCGAGCACCTGGGGGGCTGGGACACTGCGCACGAGGCGCGCCGACTCCTCGACCGGCTCGGCGTGCGGGATTGGGACCGGCCGGTGGCGGAGCTGTCAGGCGGCACGCGGAAGCGGGTCGCGATCGCCAGGGCGCTTCTGACCCGGCCCGACCTGCTCCTCCTTGACGAGCCCACGAACCATCTCGACGCTGACACGGTGGACTGGCTCGAAGAGGAGCTCGACGAGCTCCCCGGTGCGCTGCTGCTCGTCACCCACGACCGCTACTTCCTCGACGACCTCGTGGACCGGATCATCGAGATCACGCCGGGCGCTGGAGTGACGAGCTTCCCGGGAAACTACGAAGCGTACCTGGAGCAGAAGCTGCTGGCGGAGGACCAGCAGGAGCTGGATGAGCACAAGCGGGACCGCTGGATCGCCCAGGAGGTCGCCTGGCTCAGGCGCGGGCCGGAGGCGCGGCGCACCAAGTCGAAGGCGCGCATCGAGCGGGCGCGACGTCTCATGGCCGAGCGCGGCTTCACTCGCCCCAAGGTGGCCGACTTCAAGGTGGCCGCGCCGCCGAGGCTCTCCGCCACCGTCATCGAGGCGGAGGGGCTGCAGAAGCGCTTCGGCGATCGCATCGTCCTCGCGGGCGTGGACTTCCGGCTCAAGGCCGGTGAGCGCGTCGGGCTCGTGGGGCCGAACGGCGTGGGCAAGACCACCTTCCTCAAGATCCTGCTCGGCGAGCTCGAGCCCGAGGCCGGCTCCGTCGTCACTGGCAAGCGGACCCAGGTCGCCTACTACGACCAGCAGCGAACGGCGCTCGACGGCGAGCAGACCGTCTACGAGGCCGCCGGCGGCCGGCCGCCCGGCAGGGTGGGCGAGGACTTCATCGAGCTCTCGGGCAGGCGGGTCGTGCTCCGCGACTATCTCGACGACCTCCTGTTCCCGCCCAGCATCCAGAAGATGCAGGTGAAGGCCCTCTCCGGAGGCGAGCGAAACCGGCTCCTCCTCGCGCGCCTCTTCTTGCAGGGGGCGAACGTGCTCGTGCTGGACGAGCCGACCAACGACCTCGACCTCGTAACGCTCAACGTGCTCGAGCGGCTGCTGCTCGACTTCGACGGGAGCGTCTTGCTCGTCACGCATGACCGCTACTTCCTCGACAAGGTGGCGACCGCCATCCTGGCGTTCGACGGGGGGGGCCGGATCACGCGGTGGGAGGGGAACTACGACCTGTACCGGAGGCTGAAGGGTCAGGCCGAGCGCGCCGCCGCCGCCGAGCGCGCCCCGCCGCCCCCCGCGCGCCCGTCCGGCGCCGCGATGGCCCCGGCCGCCGCGAGGCCGCGCCGCCCCGGGAAGCTCGGGTTCAAGGAGCAGCGCGAGCTCGAGGGGATGGAGGCGGCGATCCTCGAGGCGGAGGCGCGCAAGGCGGCGCTCGAGGCGGCGCTCTCGGATCCCGCCACCTACCAGAAGGACGGCGCGGCCGTGGCCGGCATGCGGAGCGCCCTCGAGACCGCGACCGCCGAGGTGGAGCGCCTGTACGCTCGCTGGCAGGAGCTCGAGGCCACCCGCTCGGACAGCTGACGCCGGTCGCCCGCATGCGCGCGACGGGACCGGGAAGCCGAGGCGGCTAGAACGGCGCGGAGAGCGCCGCCCGCATCCCCGCGGCGGCGCGCTCCATCGCCTCCCCCGCGCGCTCGAGGCGGAACGGCCCGAGCCGCGGGAGCCCCTCGAGCGCGACGGCGCGCAGGCCCGGCCGCTCCGGCACGCGGAGCGCCGGGCTCGACGCGCGCCGCCAGGGCGAGCGCGACGTGAGGTGGTGGTAAAGGATCCGCGCGTCGGCGCCGGCACCCGCGAGACCGTGCCGGTCGCGCACGCCGCCGTCCGAGTAGAGCCGGGCGCCGATCCGGACCGGCTGGAACAGGAACGGCGCCGCGCACGAGGCATGGATCGCCGGCGCGAGGGGGCCCGCGGCGAGCACCGCCGTCCGCCACCCGAGGACGTCGAACGCGGAGAGCGCGACCCGGGTCGGGCACTCCTCGAACGTCCCGGCCGGCAGCATCGCCTCGAGGCGGTCGCGGAACATCCGCCCCCGCAGGAGCCCGAGCCCGGGGAACGGATCCCAGAAGTGCTCGCGCCGGAGCCCGAGCAGCTCCTCTCGCAGCCGTGCCGCAGGGAGGCCCGCGCCCCACAGCCCGCCGACGAGCGCGCCCGCGGACGAGCCCACGATCCGGGCGGGGCGGAGCCCCTCCTCTTCGAGGACCGTCACGACGCCCGCGTGGGCGAAGAACCCGAAGAACCCGGACGAGAGCCCGAGCGTGAACGGCCCCTCGAGCAGCCACTCCCTCAGCGTCGGCACGGCGGGAGTGTCGCCCCGGGAACGCCGGCCGATCAACCGCCTGCGCCGCGACTGCCAGGCGGTCGCCCGCGCGCCCGGGGCGCGTGCCCCCGCCCCGCCGCCCCTCGACAGCCCACATACCGCGCGGGCAGGATGCGCAGCCGCTCGCGCCCGACCGCGGACCCCCCTTGAGCATCCCCGCCACCCTGCAGCCGCTCCTCCCGCCGCGCTCGCGGCCGGCACGGTATGCGGTCGCGTGCATCATCGGGGCCGCCTCCGTCGCGATCGCTACCGCGCTCGGCCCCATCCTGTACTCGGGCCTCTTCCTCGTCGGCATCGGCGCGGTCGCGGTCGCGGCCGACCTCTGCGGAGCACGCCCCGCGCTCGTCACCGCCGCCATCTTCGTTGCCGGGGCGGCCGCGGCAGGCCCGCGCGACGGCGCAGCCGCGGTGCGCATCGCGCTCTTCGCCGCGATCGCGCTCCTCGTCGCGCGAACCTCCCGCTGGTCGCGCCAGGGGCTGCGGATGCTCGCGACCGTGCGCCGGGAGGCGGCCCGGCGGCTGCGCGCACGCCTCGAGTTCCAGCGCGCGGTCGCGAAGGCGGTCGACGAGGGGATTTACGCGCTCGACGCCGCGGGCCGGATCACGTTCATGAACGTGGCGGCGGAGCGGATCCTCGGCTACCGCGCGCGCGAGCTCATCGGGAAGCCGATGCAGCGGGCGCTCCGGTGCTCGCGGGCCGACGCGGTGTGTGGCGGGCCGGACGCGTGCCGCGTCCTCGCGGTCATGCGGACGGGTGAGCCGTTCCGGGCGGCGGACGACCTCCTCACGCGCAAGGACGGGACGCGCGTCCCGATCCGGTACAGCTCCGCCCCCATCCGCCGCGGCGGCCGGACGGTCGGCGCGGTCGTGGCGTTCCAGGACGTCACCGTCGAGCGACGCTCCAGCGAGCGCGAGCGGTTCCTCGCCGCGGCGTCCGAGCAGCTCGCGAGCTCGATCGACTTCGACGAGACGCTCACTCGCGTCGCCCGGCTCGCCCTCCCGTTCCTCGGTGACTGGTGCATGGTGGTCCTCGTGGGCGAGGACGGCGTCCCGCGGCGGGTGGCGGTCGAGGCGCACGACCCGGCGCTCGCCTCGACCGTGCGCGAGATACTCGAGCGCTACCCGATCGACCTCGAGGCTGAGCACGGGGTCGGGCGGGTGCTCCGGACGGGTATGCCGGAGCTGATCCCCTGCGTCGACGACGACTTCGCGGGCCACAGCGGGACCACGGTGGCGACGCGCGCCGCGCTCCTGCGGCGCATCGGGCTGCGCTCGTTCCTCGCCGTGCCGCTGCGCGCGCGGGGGCGGCTGCTCGGCGTCGTCGACTTCGCGATCGCGGGCGCGGAGCGCCGCTTCGGCGCGGAGGAGCTCGCCGTCGCCGAGGACCTCGCTGCGCGCTGCGCGCTCGCGCTCGACAACGCGCGCCTGCACCGCAAGGTGCGCGAGGCGGTGCGCGCGCGCGAGGAGACGCTCGCCGTCGTCTCGCACGACCTGCGCACGCCGCTCGGCACGATCCGCGCCGCCGCCGAGGTCGTGCGCCGGAGCGCGCCGCCGGGCGTCGAGGGCGAGCCCGCCCGCCGCGCGTCGGTGACGATCGCTCGCGTCGGCGGCCAGATGGCCCGGCTCGTCGGCGACCTGCTCGACCTCGCCTCCATCGACGCGGGGCGGCTCTCGATGACGCCCGGGCACCTCGCGCCCGAGGAGATCCTGCGGGAGGCCGCCGAGGCGGTGCAGGCGCTCGCGGACGACGCCGGGGTGCGCGTCGTCGCAGTGGGCCGCGCTGCCCCGCGCGTCGAGGCCGACCGGGAGCGGATCCAGCAGGTGCTCGTCAACCTCTTGTCGAACGCGATCAAGGTGACGCCGCGTGGCGGCGAAGTGCGGGTCTCGCACCTGGCGCGGCGCGGCCGCGTCGTGTTCTCGGTGCGCGACGCCGGGCCGGGCATCGTGCGCGAGCACCGCGCCCGGGTGTTCGACCGCTACTGGCGCGGGGGCGCCGGGTACCACGGTACGGGCCTCGGCCTGTCGATCGCGAAGTCGATCGTCGAGGCGCACGGCGGGCGGATCTGGGTTGCGCGGCGGTCGAGCCCGGGCGCCACGTTCCGGTTCACCCTCCCAGCGGCGGAGGGGGCCGATGCTGGTCGGGCGTCCTCCGGTCGCCAGCCCGCCCGCCCCGAGGGCGCGGCGCGCCCGGGCGCCGGGGGTGCATAGGTTTCCCGCGGCGCGAGGCGGGAGCCGTGCGGGAGAGGACGGGTTGGCTCGTGGCGGTGGGCGTCGCGGGGGCGGCGATGGCCGCGTTCGCCCGTGCGCGCCGGGCCGCACGGCGCGCGCCACCGCCTCCGGGAGCGCCCCGCATCGTCCTCGTCGGCGCGGGATTCGCCGGCCTCAACGCCGCGCGCGCGCTCGCCGGCCGCCCCGTGCAGGTCACGGTCCTCGACCGGCGCAACCACCACCTCTTCCAGCCGCTCCTGTACCAGGTCGCGACGGCGGCGCTCTCGCCGGGCGACATCGCCGCGCCGATCCGTCACGTGCTGCGGCATCAGCGGAACGCCGAGGTGCTCCTCGGCGACGTCGCGCGCGTGGACGTCGCTGCGCGCGCGGTGGTCCTCGACGACGGCACGCGCGTGCCGTACGACGCGCTCGTCGTCGCCACCGGCGCGACCCACTCGTACTTCGGCCACGACGACTGGGCGCCGCTCGCGCCGGGCCTCAAGACGCTCGAGGACGCGCTCGAGATCCGCCGCCGCGTCCTCTCCGCCTACGAGCGGGCGGAGCGCGAGAGCGATCCGGCCGCGCGCACCGCGCTCCTCACCTTCGTGATCGTCGGCGCGGGGCCGACCGGGGTGGAGCTCGCGGGGGCGCTCGCGGAGATCGCGCGCCACACCCTCACAGCCGACTTCCGGCACATCGCGCCGGAGAGCGCGCGGGTCATCCTGCTCGAGCTCGCACCACGGGTGCTGCCCACCTATCCGGAGCGCCTCTCGGAGGCGGCGCGCCGGCAGCTCGAGCGCATCGGTGTCGAGGTCCGGACCGGTGCGCAGGTGACCGCCATCGACCCGGAGGGCGTGGAGATCGCGGGCGAGCGGATCGCGAGCCGGACGGTCCTGTGGGCGGCAGGGGTCGCCGCGTCGCCGCTCGCGCGCGGTCTCGGCGTCGCGCTCGACCGGAGCGGCCGCGTCGAGGTGCGGCCCGACCTGTCCATCCCCGGCCACCCCGAGGTCTTCGTCGCAGGGGACCTCGCTCGGATCGTCCAGGACGGCGTGCCCGTGCCCGGCGTCGCGCCCGCCGCGATCCAGGCGGGCCGGCGCGCCGCGCGGAACGCGCTCCAGCGGGTGCGCGGTCGCCCGACGCGGGCGTTCCGTTACCGCGACAAGGGGACCCTCGCCACGATCGGCCGCGCCGCCGCCGTGGGGAAGGTCCGCGGGATCGAGCTGACGGGCCTGCCCGCGTGGCTCGCCTGGCTCGGCGTCCACATCGCCTTCCTCATCGGCTTTCGCAACCGCGTCGCGGTCCTGCTCGAGTGGGCCTGGTCCTACGCGACGTTCAAGCGCGGCGCGCGGCTCATCACCGAGACCGCCGGCCAGCGCCGGCTCGAGGAGCGCGCCGGCGCCGCTCCGCCGCGCCCGCCGGGGGCGGAGCCGGAGGCGCGCGCTTGACGCGCCCGCAGTCGTTCGGGGCGGGGCCTCGGAGGTGACGCGCGAGCGCGCAGCGACGGAGGCAGGTCGAGGGGCGATGCGCCTTCGCACGTTCACCGCCGCCGCCCTGCTCGCCGCCTGCGGGCACTCGGGGGCCGCGGGCCCGGCGGCCCCGGGCTGCACCCTCGTCGAGAGCGGCTACGGATCGAGGGGAACCGTCGCGATCCGCGTCGAGCGGGTCGCCACCGGCCTCGAGGTGCCGTGGTCCATCGCCTTCCTGCCGGGCGGGGACGCGCTCGTCACCGAGCGGCCGGGGCGGGTGCGTCTCCTGCGCGGCGGGAAGGTCGTCGCGGAGCCCGTTGCGACGATGAAGGTCGCGGAGCAGGGCGAGGGCGGGCTCCTCGGCGTCGCAGCGGACCCGCGCTTCGCCGAGAACCGGCGCTTCTACCTGTACGCGACGCTCGAGGAGGGCGGGCGCGCGGTGAACCGGCTCACGCGGTGGGTGCTCGCGCCGGACGGGCGATCGGCGCGCCAGGAGAAGGTCCTGCTCGACGGGATCGCGGCGGAGCGGTTCCATGACGGCGGGCGGATCCGCTTCGGCCCGGACGGCCGGCTCTACGTCGGCACGGGAGACGCGGGCGTCCCCCCGTCGGCGCAGGACCCGAGCGGACCGAATGGAAAGATCCTGCGCATCGGGACCGACGGCGAGGTGCCGGACGACAACCCGACGCCCGGGAGCCCCGTGTTCCTGCGTGGGGTGCGCAACGTGGAGGCGTTCGACTGGCTCGATCCGCGGACCCTCGTCATAGCGGACCACGGCCCGTCGGGCGAGCTCGGGCGGCGCGGCGGCGATGAGGTCACGGTCGCGCGCGGCGGCGAGAACCTCGGCTGGCCCGACGCCTGGCGCTGCGAGGCGCGCGCGGGGACGACCTCGCCCTCGCTCGCGTTCGTCGAAGCGGTGCCGCCGGGGGGTGGGAGCGTCTACCGCGGCGACGCCGTCCCGGCGTGGAAGGGGTCCTTCCTCATCGGGACGCTCCGCTCGCGTCACCTGCATCGGGTCGCGCTCGGGCCCGACGGCCGGGTCACGGCCCACGAGGTCTACCTCGAGGGCGATCCACCCGGCGGGCTCGGCCGGATCCGCGACGTCGTCGAGGGGCCGGACGGCGCGCTCTGGGTCACGACGAGCAACTGCGACGGCCGCGGCACCTGTCCCGCGGAGAAGGACGTCATCGCCCGGATCGTCGCGCGCTGAGCGCCAGCGCGCGGAAACGGCGCTCCCGCCGCCGCCGCCCCTCAGGGCGGCTCGGCGCTCCGCGTCGTCGGGTCCCCGGGCGGGACGTCCGCCCGGTGCCGGCTCAGGATCCCCGGCGGCACGGCGACGAGCGGCAGGAGGAGCAGCGCGCACGTCGCGACCGCGGGCGAGACCCGGCGCCGGACGAGCCAGAGGAGCGCGGCGAGCGCGAGCCCGGCGGAGGCGAGCGTCTCGAGGAGCCCGCCGCGCCAGGCGCCTATCTGGCCCCAGTGCCAGCAGGTGGTCCACGCCGCCGCGAGCGCGGACGCCGCGAGGAGGAGCGGCGGCGCGAGGCGGGGTCGCGCCGCGAGCGCGCGCTCGAGGCTCGCGGTCGCGAGGAGCGCGAGCGCGGGACCTATGGCGACGAGGTAGCGGCTCTCTCGCCAGGCGTCCGTCGCGCCGATCCGCAGGAACGTGAGCAGGAGGAAGCTCGCGAGGACCGGCGCGAGCAGGAACCGAAGCCGGCGGGCGAGCCCCACCGCAGCGAGGAGCGCGCCCGCGATCTCGAGGAGGGCGAGCGCGGGGCCCTGCGAGAGCCGAAGCGCCTCGAAGAAGTAGCTCCGCCCGAGCTCCGCCGCGTCGAGCCGGACCGTGACGAGCGTCCGGTAGGGGTTGTGCGTCGCGAGCCAGCGCGCGTCGCCGAAGACCACCGCCCCCGTCGCGATCCAGAGCGCGAACGGGAGGCCCGCCGCGAGCGCCGGCCCGGCGCGGCGCCAGCGCAGCAAGATCGCGAGGGCGCCGAGCGCGGCAAAGGCCGGCCCCTCCGGACGCGTGATCGCGAGCCAGCCGAGCCCCGCGGCGACGACCCACGGCCGGTCCTCGGCCCAACCGAGGACGGCGATGGCGAGGGCGGCGGCGAACGGCAGCTCGGTCATGGTCGAGGACGCCTCGCCGAAGAAGTCGTACTGCGCGAGGAGGAGCGCCGCGGCGAGCCACGGCCGGCCGAGGCCGAGAGCGGCCGCGGCGCGCGCGGTCGCGGCGAGGGCGACGAGGGCGGTCGCGATCGCCGCGAGACGCGCCGCGCGAATGCCGAAAGCCGCTGGGCCCGCCGAGAGGAGGGTGAAGCCGGGCCGGTCCCATGGGTCGAGGAGCCGCGCGGGGTCGGAGAGCGCCGCCCGCAGGTGGAGGTAGTGCGTCCACGGGTCGTGCACGGGCGCGACCGGCGACGCGAGCGCCGAGGCGACGAGGAGCAGGGCTGCGAGCGCGAGCAGCGCCCGCTCCGCGCCGGCGAGCCGGCGCGCGAGGGCGAGGGCGAGCGCCGCCGTCCCGACGGGGAAGGAGAGGAGGAGGACCGCGGTCACGCGATCCCGGAGGTGTGCACGGAGGCGTCGCGCGGCAGCCGCGCGCCTCAATGGAGGGCGGCCCGAGGGGGCCGGCCTTCCGGGCGGAGGCTCGCCGGGCGAGAATGGGCGGTCCGCCGCGACCGGGGCGGAGGAGGCGGAGATGGCTCCGTGCTGCGAGGCGAGCCCGTGTGACGCGTGCGACGCGCGCTGCTGTCGCGGCTACGTGGTGCCGGTCACGGGCGAGGACCTCGTCCGGCTCTCCGCCGGGACCGGCGTGGCGCTCCACCGGCTCGTCGCGTGCGCCCCTCAGCCCACGCCGACCCCGGCGGGGTTCCTGCTCTCACCGGACGGCCCCGCGCACGAGCTCGTGCTCGCCGCGCAGGCCGGACACCCCGCGCGCCCGTGCGCTTTCCTACGCGACGATGGCGCGCGCGTTCGCTGCGAGGCGTACCCGTTCCGGCCACGCGCGTGCAGGCGGTTCCCGGCGGCCCGCTGCGAGCGCGGCGTCCGCGTGCGCGAGGGAATCGTCTGCGAGCCGGGCGCGTGGACGACGCACCACGTCGAGCGGCTCTCCTTCCGGACCGCGCTCCTGCGCGAGGAGCGGGAGGCGGCGCTCTACGCGGAGGTGGTCGCCCGGTGGAACGCGGGCATCGCGGCGAGCGGGCGCGCGCCGGCGACCGCGCTCGCCTTCCTCGACCACGTCGCCGAGACGTACGCGTGGCTCCTGCGCTGGCGCGCGGCGCTCCGCCCGCGACAGCGCGCCTCGCCGGACCTCCCGGTGCGCGTGCGCGAGGCGCTCCGCGCGTTTCCGGCGGGGTGAGCGGGGGCGGATCCTCAGCCGAGCTTGTCGAGCGCGACGCAGAACCGGGCGCCGCCGCCGGGCGCGTCCTCGACCCAGATGCGGCCGCCGTGCAGCTCCACGATCCGGCGGGAGATCGCGAGCCCGAGCCCGATCCCCTTCACGCCCTCCTTGCGGAGCCGCTCGAACCGCATGAAGACCTTCTCCTTGTCGGCGTCCGCGATCCCCTCGCCCGAGTCGGTGATCGAGACCTTCCAGCGCGCGCCTTCGTCCTGCACCTCGATGCGGACGACGCCGCCCTGCGGCCCGTACTTCGCGGCGTTCGAGAGCAGGTTCTCGAAGACGTCGGCGATCATGGGATTCGCGCGCACGATCGGGGGGCCCGGCGCGTCGAGCGTGATGCGCGTGCCCCGCTCCACTCTGCGTGGATCGAACTCCGCGACGACCTCGCGCAGCACCGCGGCGAGGTCCACCGGCCCGAACTCGATCCCCTGGGCGGTCGAGAGCTTCGCGTACTCCGCCGCTCCCTCGATGATCTCGATGAGCTTCGTGCAGCTCCGGCGCGCCGTCTCGAGCATGCGCCGCGCCGTGGCCGCGTCCGGCTCCCGCTTGAGGAGCGCCTCGAGCGAGAGCTGGACGGTGGACGCCGGACCGAGGAGGTCGTGCCGGAGGATGTCCGCGAAGAGGTCCTTGAGCGCGGTCGCGTCCTCGAGCTGGTGGGCATACTCGCGCAGATCGCGCTCGACGCGCTTGCGTTCGGAGATCTCGCGGATGACGCCGATCGCGGCCATCGGCTTGCCGCCCGGTGCGGTGACGAGCGAGGTGGTGAGCCAGATCGGGAACACGTGGCCGTCCTTGTGCTTCACCTCGAGCTCGCCGTGCCACTGCCCGTCCCGCTGTATCGCGGGGAGGATGACGCGGCTCGCGAGCGTCGGATCCGCGTTCAGCTCGTTCACGTGGCGCGCCTGGAGCTCGGCCGGCGTGAACCCGTAGATGTCCTCCACCGCCCGGTTCGAGTAGGCGATCGTCCCGTCGAGGTTCGTGATCTGGACGCCGTCCGGCGCCGCGGCGAGGGCCGACCAGAGGAGGTGGAAGCGACGGCGCGCGAGCCGGGCGCGCCAGAGCAGCACGATGAGCGACGTGACGAGGACGCGGATCCAGATCTCCGCCAACCTGGGCCGCAGGAGCTCTCCCCAGAAGTCGGCGCCGCCGGTGAGGAGCCAGTCGATCGCCGTGTCGAGCACCCAGAACACGACGCCGGACGCGAGCGCGACGAGCGCGGTCTGGCGCGCGCGGGCCGGGGCCTCGAGGGCGAGGAGCGGCGCAATCGAGCGGGACATGGACGGGCCCGCCGCCCCCCCTTTGGACCGGCGAGTCCATCGCCATCGTAGCAGGTCGTTCGACGCCGGCCGGCACGCCGGGTTGGGGCGGCACTGCCGCGCGGCTCAGCGCATCGCCTGGATCGCGGCGTCCACGACCAGGAAGTGACAGACCGCCGCGGCGACCACGAGCAGGTGGAAGACCTCGTGGAATCCGAACACGTCCGGGAGCGGGTCCGGGCGCCGCACCGCGTAGATCGCGGCCCCGACCGTGTAGAACGCGCCGCCCACCATGAGCAGCATGAGCGCCTGATCCCCGATCCCCGCACGGATGGCCGGGATGACCGGCACGATGAACCACCCGAGGAGGACGTACAGCGACGCCCGCACCGGCTTCGGGGTTCCCGTCAGCCACACGACGATCACGATCCCCGCGAGCGCGCCGATCCAGACCAGCGCGAGGAGGCGGTGGCCGAGTCCGGGCCCGAGCAGCAGGCCGAACGGGGTGTAGGTCCCTGCGATGAGGAGGAAGATCGCGGCGTGATCGATGCGCCCGATGATCCGCCGGATGGAGAGCGGCCAGTACATCCGGTGGTAGACGGCGCTGATCGTGAAGAGGAGGACGAGCGTCGCCCCGTATATGGCCGCCCCGGTCGTCCCGGTGGCGCTCTTCGCTCGCAGGACCAGCGCACCGGCGGCGGGCAGCGAGGCGAACGCTGCGATCTGGTGTGAGACGCCGCGAAGGCGGGGCTTCCTCCGGGCCTTCGGCGCGGCGGCGTGCGAAGCAGGGACGCCGCCGGCGAAAGCGGTCGGGGTGCCGGACTCGTCGATCGAAGGTCTCTCGAGCATCCTCACATCTGACGGTAGCCGGTCTCCGCCACAGGTTCGTCATGGGAGCGCGCTGGCGCGCATCCCACGACCGCCTGACACCCCACGCAGACTCCGCTGCGCGTCTACGCGGCGGCGGGCGGAGCGGCCGACGGAGGCGAG
Organism: Anaeromyxobacter sp.; assembly: GCA_036394835.1. Taxonomy (GTDB): domain Bacteria; phylum Myxococcota; class Myxococcia; order Myxococcales; family Anaeromyxobacteraceae; genus Anaeromyxobacter. The sequence continues at coordinate 12,508 of DASWEI010000061.1, forward strand.
GCCGGCTCGGGCACCGCCGGCGACGTGGACCGGCGGCTCCCCCGGAGGTGGCGCCACAGGCGCAGCGCGTCGCGGTCGCGCACGACGCAAGCGGGGTCGCGCTGGAAGAAGGCGAGCAGCTCGGCCGGCGTCGTTCCCTCGGGATCGAGCGCCCCGCTCCCCGGATACCTGGCCGCCTGGAGCGTGCGGATCACCGACTCCGAGCAGAACAGCGCGCTCGGGGTCGGGAACGGATTTCGCCACGGCCGCTGCCTGAACCAGCGCCCCACGAGCGTGAGAAAGATCCCGAAGAGGCCGAGGACGTCGAAGCTCTCGCCGAGCCACTCGCCCGCGGCGGGCAGCCCAGGGTCGACCGGATGCGCCGGCTCGACGAGCGCGACGACGACGTTGTCCTTCACGAAGCGCGTGAACGAGATGAGGCGAAACCCGGACGTGTGGGCCTCGAGCACGAGCCGCAGCTCGAAGGCGGGATCCTCCACGAGGAGCCACGCGTGGCTCGTCCGCGAGTGCGTCATGGCGCGGATGAGCGCCGAGAGCGGGTTCCACTGGCGGGGGGTCGAGAAGCCGACGAAGACCATGTCTCCTCCGAGAAGACCGAGGAGAGCACGACCGCGCGTCGGTGTCACGCGTGGTGCGGCTCCTGAATCTCGACCTGGACCTGGATCTGAGCGCTTCGCGGGGGCGAGGGAGAAATGCTGCCAGTCTCGCGCCCTGAGCGTGACGCGGTGTCGCTGGCCGGCGGCAGCGGCTCCTTCGAGCGGCGTGCCGCCGCGCCTCCCGTCAGACCGGGTAGACGAGCTCCTCGAGCGGCCGGCCGGCGGTCTCGGTCCGCTTGAAAACCGCGGTGAGGTCCACCGCGCCCGGGCGGGCGCCGTGCGCGAGCGTCGCGAAGGTACGCCCGAGCTCGGTGCGGGCATGGGCGAGCGCGGTCGTGACGAGCGCGAGCCCCCAGGCGAGGTCGTCGTGCGACATCCGCGCGAGCGCGTGCCGCGAGATCGCGTCCTCGAGCGTCGTGAACGCCGCCTCGACCTCGGCGAGATCGAAGCCGGCCTCGAACCGCTCCCGCGCGATCCGCGCCGCGTGGGCGAGCAGGTCGTCCAGGTCGCGGGCGCCGACGGCGCGCGTGACGTGGCGGTAGAGCGATGCGACCCGCCGGCGCGTCGCCTCGCCGCCGTCACGCTGGTAGTGAGCGAGCCTTGCGATCGTCGGCGTGGCCTCGTCGAGGATGGCCGGCTCGTCGTCGCGCAGCAGGTCTTCGATCTTCATGGATTCTCTTCTCCGTTCGCTTCAGGGCCCCTCGGCTCCCGAGCGTGGAGCCACGTGTACCGGAGATCGTAGCATGAGGGAAATTCATTCCTGCTATGCTGGCCATGACTAAAAGGAATGGAGGATCCATGGACGTACAGGCGCTCCGCTACTTCGTCGAGGTCGCCCGCCAGCAGGGGTTCACCCGCGCTGGCGAGGTGCTCCACGTGACGCAGCCCGCGATCAGCAAGATGGTCCGGGCGCTCGAGGAGGAGCTCGGGACGCCCCTGCTGCTGCGCGAGCGCCGGCGCGTGACGCTCACCGAGGCCGGCCGGATGGTCCTCGAGCGAGCGCAGGGGATCCTCGACGCGATGCGGATCCTCGAGGAGGAGGTGGTCGAGCTCGCGGACCTGCGGCGCGGACGGCTCCGGATCGGGATGCCGCCCATCGTCGGCGTCGCGTTCTTCCCGACGCTCCTCGGCGAGTTCCACACCGCCCATCCCGGGATCGTGCTCGAGCTGCGCGAGGAGGGCTCGCTCCACATCGAGGCCCTGGTCCTCGACCGCCAGCTCGACGTCGGCGCCGTGGTCCTCCCGACGGACGAGAAGGTCTTCGGCACGATGCCGTTCGTGCACGACGAGCTGCGCGCGGTGCTCCATCCCTCCCACCCGCTCGCACACCGGCGCTCGCTCGCGCTCCGCGAGCTGGAAGGGACGCCCTTCGTGCTCTACCGCCCCGAGTTCGCGCTCCACGGGCACATCCTCGAGGCCTGCCGGCAGAGCGGCTTCAAGCCGCACGTCTCGAGCGAGAGCTCGCACTGGGACTTCATCGTCGCGATGGTCGCCGCGAACATCGGCGTCGCGCTCCTTCCCCAGACGATCTGCCGGCAGCTCGATCCCTTGCAGGTGAGGACGATCCCGATGACGGACCCCGCCATCCCGTGGGACGTCGCGCTCATCTGGCGGCGCGACCGCCACCTACCCCCTGCGACCCGGGCGTGGCTCGATCTCGCCCGCCGCCGGCTCGGAGCCGGCGCGCCCCCGGGGAGCGCCCGCGGGGCGCGGCGCAAGGCCTGAGCTCGAGGGACGGCGCCGAGCGGCCGTCCGCGCCGTCGCTGACCCCCCGTGTGTTCCACGCCGCGCGTGCGCATCGTAGCGGCGGCGGCGGTGCGCCGCCCGGAGGGAGAACATGCGGAAGCTCATCAGGAAGGTCGCGATCCTCGCGGCGCTCGGGCTCGCCGCGCCCGCCTGGGCGCAGTCGGCGATGGACGACGCGAAGGACACCGCGACGGAGAAGAAGGCCGACGCGAAGAAGACGGCCCGGAGCAAGAAGCCGGGCGGCGAGACTGCGAAGGACGAGGCGAAGGACGCGAAGGACACGACGACCGCCAAGACCGCCAAGGCGAAGAAGAAGGGTCGGAAGGCCGCGCGCAAGACGAAGAAGCCGGCGAGCGACATGGGCCAGAAGCCGACCGACACGTCGAAGGAAGGAACGCCTGGCGGCACGACGACGCCGCCGAAGTAGGCGGCCCGGAAGAGCAGGACATCCGTCAGGCGAGGAGCCGCTCGATCTCGAGGGGGTCGGGCGGCTCCGGGACGGGCGGCGTCATGGCCGCTCAGCGAGCAGCCAGCGCTGGGACGCGGACCGCGACCACGGCGCCGTGTCCCGGCCCGGCGCTCTCGGCACGGACCGAGCCCCCGTGGAGCTCCGCAATCCCCTTCACGAGCGCGAGCCCGAGGCCGAGCCCGCCCTGCGTCCGCGCGAGCGAGCGCTCGGCCTGCACGAATGGCTCGAAGACGCGACCGAGCAGCTCGGGGTCGATGCCGATTCCCGTGTCGCGCACGCGGATCACCGCCTCGCCACCTTCGTGCGCCAGCGCGAGCGTGACCCGCCCGCCGCGCGGCGTGAACTTCGACGCGTTCTGGAGGAGGTTCCCGACCACCTGCTCGAGCCGGGTCGTGTCGGCGTCCGCCAGCACCGGCTCCGGGGGCAGCTCCACGGAGAGGACGAGGCCACGCGATTCCAGGGTGGAGCGGAGGTCCTCGCCGGCGCGCCGCACCAGGTCGCGCAGGTCCACGTGCGCGCGCCGCAGGTCGATCTTTCCACGGGCGATGCGCGTCACGTCGAGCAGGTCATCCACGAGACGCGTGAGGTGCTCGGACTGCCGCTCGATGACCGCGCGAGCGCGCCGCGCCCCCTCTCCGGTCGGATCCGCGTGCGCGAGCACGTAGACGGAGTTGCGGATGGGGGCGAGCGGGTTGCGCAGCTCGTGCGACAGCATCGCCAGGAACTCGGTCTTGCGCCGGTCCGCGTCCCGGAGCGCCTCCTCGGCCTCCTTGCGAGTGGTGATGTCCATCGCCGCGCCCACGAAGCGGACGACGCGCCCGTTGGCGCCGCGCACTGGTGCGAGCCTCGAGAGAAACCAGCGGTATGAGCCGCTGGCGGCGCGGTAGCGGAGCTCCACCTCCTGCGGTGCGCCCGTCTCGAGCGCTCGGCGCCGGCAGTCGCGCACCAACGCCAGATCGTCGGGGTGGACGATCAGCGCCCAGCCGGCGCGGACCGTCTCGGCGAGCGTGAGGCCGGAGAACCCCATCCACTGGGCGTTCACGTACTCGGGGCTTCCGTCGGGCGCGAGCACGCAGACGATCTGCGGCATCGCCTCGGTGATCGCGCGGAACCGCGCCTCCCTCTCGCGCGCCTGCGCGCGGCCCGCCTGGAGCTCGTCCGCCAGCCGGCGGAGCCGGGCGACGGTCTCGGACCTCGCCAGGTCCACCGCGCGAAGCTCCGCGTTCGCCCGGCGGAGCGAGGTGTGAACGGCGCGGAGTCGCGCGCCCACCCGGCCGAGCACCGCCGCGCTGAGGACCAGGATCGCGAACCGCGCGAGGTCGGCCGAGCCGGGTCGCACGAACCCGGTCGCGCGTCCGAGCCACGCCTCGGTCGCGACGGTCACCGCGGCGGCGGCGACGATGCCGGGGGTGATGCCGACGAGCAGCGCGACGAACATCACCGCGGGAAACAGCGTGACATAGGGGGACTCGAGCCCCATGAGCGGAACGAGGAGGATCCGCAGGAGGCTCGCGATCACCGCGACGCCAAGGGCCGTCGCGAGGCGCGCGCGGGGGGTCAGGTGCGCGAGCCGCTCGAGCGTGGCGGGCAGGAAGGCGCCTTCCAGGGCACGGTCTCCCGCGTCAGATGGTCCGGGGTTGACTCCGCGCGCGGAATCGCGCGCGTCGGGGTCCGCTCCGCGCGCGGAATCGCGCGCGTCGCGGACGTCCGGCGTGAGATCGAACATAAGGCTCCGCGAGTCGGCTCCGGACGGCGCACGCCCGAGGCGACATCTCGGGCGGGGAGGTTAGGGCAGTGTCGCAGGGGAACGCGACGTCTTGCACGGGGCGTGAGGGAGGGCGCCCCGTCTGCGGCAAAGGGAGCGAGCCGGCGCCTCCGCCGCTCACGTCCGCGCGATGTCGGGAGTCTGCCGCTCGCTGCGCACATCGACGCGCGAGCTACAACCCGCTGCCATGGTCCGGGCGGCGACGGAGGCGACGAGCGGAATCCTGCGCGGGGTCCGTGCCCGGCGCACCTCGCGTCCCCAGCTTTCGCCGGAGGCGCCGAGGCGCAGGGCAGGCGCCTGCGCGCCGGCGTGGACGGTAGCTTGCGCGAGGCGCGGACGAGACTCGGGATCCTGTTCCTCGCGGCCGCCGCGTGCCGTCCGGCGCCGACCGGCCCGCCCGTCCTCACCTGGTACGCAAACCCGGACAACGGCGGCCAGGCGCGGCTCGCGACCCGCTGCGCGGCGGAATCGGGCGGGCGCTACCGGATCCGCGTAGAGGACCTCCCTCGGGACGCGACGCAGCAGCGCGAGCAGCTCGTCCGGCGCCTGGCCGCGCGCGACGCGTCGATCGATCTCATGAGCCTCGACCTCCCGTTCGTCGCGGAGCTCGCGGCCGCGGGCTTCCTTCGCCCGTTTGGCGAGGGCGAGGCCGCGCCGCTCGCGGCGGGCGTGCTGCCGGCGCCGCTCGCCGCAGCGACCTGGAGCGGGCGGCTCGTCGCCGCGCCGTTCGTCGCGAACACGCAGCTCCTGTGGTACCGCCGCTCGGTCGCGCGGCGCGCCGGCCTCGATCCCGCCGCGGGGCCCGTCACCTGGGACACGATCGTCGCCGCCGCGGAGCGGACCGGAACGACGGTCGAGGTCCAGGCGGGACGCTACGAGGGCTACCTCGTGTGGATCGCCGCGCTCGTCGCCTCGGCGGGCGGAGCGATCCTCGAGCGGCCGGAGGCGGGGAAGGGAGCGCGACCCGCGCTCGCCTCCCCCGCCGGAGCGCGCGCCGCCGCGGTGATCCGGCGGCTCGCGCGCTCGACGGCCGCCGACCCGGCCCTCTCCACCTCGGAGGAGGAGTCGGCGCGCGCCGCGTTCCAGGGCGCGGGCGGCGGCTTCATGGTGAACTGGGCCTACGTGCGGCGGGCGGCGGCCGACGCCGTCGCCGCGGGCGCGCTCGACCGCGCCGTCCTCGACGACATCGGCTGGGCGCGCTACCCGCGAGTGGATCCGGAGCGCGCGAGCCGCCCGCCGCTCGGAGGCATCGCGCTCGCCGTCGGCGCCTTCGCCCGCCGTGGCGAGCTCGCCGTCGAGGCGATCCGCTGCCTCACGTCGCTGCAGCACCAGGTCGAGTACATGGCCGAGACGCTCAACCCCGCCGCGCGGGAGGCGGCCTACGACGCGCCCGAGGTCCGGCGCGTGTTCCCGATGGCCGACCTCGTCCGCGTCTCCCTCCGCGACGCCGCCCCGCGCCCGCTCACGCCCTACTACGCGGACGTGAGCGCCGCGGTGGTGCGCGAGTTCCACCCGCCCGCAGACGTCGATCCGGAGCGGACGCCCGCGGCCGCCGCGCGCCTCGTCGAGGACGTGCTCGCCGACCGCGTGCTCCTCTGACCCGATGGCGGCGCGCAGGGAGGCGAGCCGGCTCGGGCTCCTCCTCGCCGGGCCGGCGGTCGCGGTCATGGTCGGGGTGACCGCGTTCCCGATCCTCGACGCGGTCTGGCTGTCGCTCTTCTCCTACCGGCTCACCGATCCGGCGGGGCGCGTCCTCGTCGGGCTCCGGAACTACCGGGTCGTGCTCGCGGATCCGCTCTTCTGGAGCGACGTCGCGACCACCGCCGCGTTGACCGCCGCGTGTGTCGCGGTGGAGCTCGTGCTCGGCCTCGCCGTCGCGCTCGTGATGCAGCGGGCGACGACCGGGCGGCGCTGGATCCGCGCGGCGGTCCTCGTGCCGTACGGGATCGTGACGGTCGTCTCGGGCTTCTCCTGGCGGTACGCGTTCGCGCTCGACACCGGGTTCGTGAACGGCTGGTTCGGGCTCGGCTCCTTCGCCTGGTTCGGGCACCCGGCCTCGTCGTTCGCGGCGATCTGCGCGGCGGAGATCTGGAAGACGACGCCATTCATGTCGCTCCTCCTGCTCGCCGGGCTCTCCCAGGTGCCCGACGAGGTGCTCGAGGCGGCGCGGGTGGACGGCGCGGGCCCGTGGCGCCGGCTCTTCTCCGTGACCCTGCCGGCGATCCGGGGCGCGATCGGCGTGGCGGTCCTGTTCCGCACGCTCGACGCGTGGCGGATCTTCGACAGCGTGTTCGTCATGACCGGCGGGGCGCAGCGGACCGAGACCGTCTCGTTCCTCGCGTACCGGCAGGTCATCGGACGGACCGCGCTCGGCCTCGGCTCCGCGGTGTCGGTGCTCGTCTTCCTCTCCGCGATCCTCGTCGCGCTCGCCGTCGCGCGGGCGCTCCGGCTCGAGCTCGGCGCGACGGGGGCCGCGCGGTGAGCCGCCGCGGCGCCGGCCTCGTCTGGACGATCGCCGGGGCGGCGGTGATCGGCTACAGCCTGCTCCCGGTCGCCTGGATCGTGGCGCTCTCGCTGAAGGGCGGCGACGACCTCCGCGCCGGGACGTTCTGGCCGGGCGCCGCAACGCTCGAGAGCTACCGCATCGTGCTCGCGTCGCCGCTGTTCACCCGCGCCCTCCGGAACTCCGTCGGCATCTCGGCGATCGCGACCGCGCTCTCCATCGCGCTCGCCGCCCCCGCCGCCTGGGCGATCGCGCGCCTCGAGTTCCCGGGGCGCCGCCTCGTCCTCGGGACGGCGCTCGCGATCGCGGCGTTCCCGGTCGTGTCGATCGTGGGACCGCTCTTCGACCTCTGGCGAACGGTCGGGCTCTACGATACCTGGGCCGGGCTCGTCCTCCCCGACCTGTCGTTCTCGCTGCCGCTCGCGATCTGGGTGCTCGCGGCCTTCTTCCGCGAGCTGCCGCGGGAGATCGAGGAGGCCGCCGCGGTGGACGGCGCTGGTGGATGGCGGACCTTCCGCGAGGTGACGCTCCCGCTCGCCGCGCCGGGCGTCTTCACCGCCGCCATCCTCACGTTCCTCGCAGCGTGGAACGACTTCGTCCTCGGCATCTCCCTCACCTCGACGGACCGCGCGCGGCCGGTCCCCGCCGCGCTCGCGTTCTTCGGGGGCGCGTCGGAGTTCCAGCACCCTGCCTCCGCGATCTCGGCAGCGGCCGTCATCGTGACCGTGCCGGTCATCGCCCTCGTGCTCGTGTTCCAGCGCCGCATCGTGGCGGGGCTCACCGCCGGCGCGGTGAAGGGGTGAGCGGCGACGCGATCCGCTGGCCGCCTCGCGCGCCCGGTGCTAGGAACGGCCCGGAGGACGAGACGCATGCGACGGATGACGGGGATCCTGTGCGCCGCGGCGGTCGCGGTCGCGGTCGCGGCCGGGTGCCGCGGGCGCGGCGCCGCGCCAGGCGAGCCGGTGAAGATCACGGTGACGAAGAACGGGTACGAGCCCTGGCGCGTCGAGGCGAGGGCGGGCGTGCCGCTCACGCTCGTCGTGACCCGGACGACCGACGAGACCTGCGCGACGGAGCTCGTGCTGCCCGAATATGGGATCGAGCGGAAGCTGCCGCTCGGCGAGCCGGTGACGATCACGTTCACGCCGGCGCGGAGCGGGACGCTCCGCTACGCCTGCGCGATGAAGATGCTCCAGGGCGTCATCGAGGTGCGCTGAGGGCGTCCCGGGGTCGCCCGCTCGCGCGGCCGCCAAGATGGGATGCGGCCCGTCGGCGCCAGCGCGCGCCCCGCTCCCGCGCTAGCTACGACGGGTGGGGCAGGTCGCCTATGGTTCGCGGGAAGGCCGCGGGATCCTCGTCGCGACCATCGTCGCGTCCGGCATCGCGTTCCTCGATCAGACCATCGTGAATGTTGCGCTCCCGGTCATCGGCCGCTCGCTCGGGACTGGTCTCGCGGGCCTTCAGTGGACGGTAGACGCGTACCTCCTGACGCTCACCGCCTTCCTGCTCCCCGCCGGCGCGCTCGGCGATCGCGTGGGCCGGCGCCGGGTGTTCCTCTTCGGCCTCGTCTCGTTCGCCGTCGCCTCCGCGCTCTGCGGCCTCGCGCCTGGCCCGCGCGGCCTCGTCCTCGCGCGCGCGGTCCAGGGGCTCGCGGCCGCGCTGCTCGTCCCCGGCAGCCTCGCGATCCTGCGCGCGTCGTTCCGACCGGAAGACGCGGCGCGGGCGATCGGCACATGGGCCGGGCTCTCCGGCGTCTCGACGGCCCTCGGGCCGCTCGCGGGCGGCTGGCTCGCCGAGGCGTTCTCATGGCGCGCGATCTTCTTCGTGAACGCACCCCTCGCCGCCATCGCGCTGCGCGCCGCGCTCCGCCACGTGCCAGAGTCGCGCGACCCGGGGCGGGGCGGGGTCGACGTCGCCGGGGCGGCGCTCGCGGCGGTGGGCCTCGGAGGGGTCGTCCTCGCGCTCATCGAGGGCGGTGCGCGCGGCGCCGGGAGAGCGGCCTGGCTCGCTGGCGGCGCCGGCGTCGCCGCGCTCGCCGCGCTCCTCGCCGTCGAGGCGCGGCGGCGCGACCCCATGCTGCCGCTGTCCCTCTTCGCGGCGAGGACCTTCTCGGCCGTGAACGGGGTGACCCTCGCCGTCTATTTCGCGCTCGGCGGCGCCGCGTTCCTCGCCGTGCTCCAGCTCCAGGTCGGCCTCGGCTGGTCGCCGCTCGCCGCCGGCGCCGCGCTCACGCCGCTCACGCTCCTCGTCCTCGCGCTCTCGCCGGTCGCGGCGCGCCTGTGCGTGCGCGCCGGCCCCCGGCCGCTCCTCGTCGGCGGGCCGCTCGTCTGCGCGGCTGGGCTCGCGCTCCTCGCCCGGGTGGACGCGGGCGCCCGGTATGCCGCCGACGTGCTGCCCGGGGTCGCGGCCCTCGGCATCGGGCTCGGGCTCACCGTGGCGCCGCTCACGACCGCGGTGCTGGAGGCGGCGCCGCCCGAACGCGCCGGGATCGCCTCGGCGGTGAACAACGCGGTGGCGCGCCTCGCCGGGCTGCTCGCCGTCGCGGCCCTGCCGCTCGCGGGCGGCATCTCCGCCGCGCACCTCGCGCAGGGGACGCTCGGGCCCGGGTACCGGCGGGCGATGCTCCTCGCGACCGCGGTCGCGGCGCTCGGCGGAGTGGTCGCGGCCGCGACCCTCGCGCCTACGCCTGCCGCCCGCCCCCGCGCGCGCGGCGCGCCGGCCGGAGGCCGGCCGGCACCACTGCCCGCTCCACGAGATCGAACGCCGCCTCCACCGCGAGCGCCAGGAGCGCCGCCGGGATCGCTCCCTCGAGGATGAGCGGGACCGAGGCGAGCCGGACTCCCGTGAGGATCGGCTGCCCGTACCCGCCCGCCCCCACGAGCGCGCCGAGGGTCGCGGTGCCGACCGTGATGACGGCGGAGGTCTTCACGCCCGCCAGGACCGCGGGGGCCGCGAGCGGCAGCTCGATCGTGCGGAGCCGCGCGCCGGGCGAGATCCCGAGAGCGAGCGCGGACTCGCGCAGCTCGGGGGCGATCCCGGTGAGCCCGGCGTGGGTGTTCCGGACGATGGGGAGGAGCCCGTACAGGAACAGCGCCGCGACGGCGGGGCCGCCGCCGATGCCGAGGAGCGGGATCATGAACACGAGCAGGGCGAGCGACGGGATCGTCTGCACGACGCCGACGGCGGCGAGGACGACCTGGCCGGCGCGGGGACGGCGCGCGGCGAGGACTCCGAGCGGCACCGCGACGGCGATGGCGGCGAGGAGCGCGGCCGCGACGAGCTCGAGGTGCTCGCGCGTGCGGTGGAGGATGCGGGTCGGGGCGCGCTCGACCGAGAAGCGCGGCGCGATCCCGAAGGCGTCGCGGAGGAGCTCCGCGGCGACCTCCTCGGCGGGCCGGCGGTCGAGCTGGACGCGCGCGTTGAGCGCGATCATCTCGGCGGCGGAGAGGCGCCCCTCGAGCCGGCGCACCGTGGCGAGCGCCGCGGGGGCGCGCCGGGCGAGGTCCTCGCGGTAGACGAAGACCGCGCGGTAGTCGGGGAAGACGCCGCGGTCGTCGTCGAGGAGGACGAGGTCGAGCCGCACGATCTGCGGGTCGGTCGTGTAGACGTCGGTGGCGTCGATCTCGCCGGCCGCGATCGCGCCATAGGCGAGATCGTGCTCGAGCCCGCGAACGGAGCGCGGTCGGAGGCCGTAGCGCTCGCGCAGCGCCGGCCAGCCATCCGCGCGATCGAGGAACTCGTTCGTGAGCCCGAGCCGCAGCTCGGGGTGGGCGGCGAGCTCGGAGAGGCGCGCGAGGCCGAGCCGCGCCGCCACCTCCCGCCGTACGCCGATCGCGTAGCGATCCTCGAAGCCGAGGGAGCGCGAGATGGCGACGCCCTGGGCCGCGAGCGCGCCGCGCAGCTCCGCGTCGTCGAGCGGCGCCCGCGCGGCGAGGACCTCCCGCGCGAGCGTGCCGGTGTAGTCGGGGTAGAGGTCGATGTCGCCGCGCCGGAGCGCCTCCCACAGCACGCGCGTCCCGCCGAGCGCACGCCGGTGGACGGCGGGCGCCCCCCCGGAGGTGGCCAGCTGCGTCGCGAGCTCGCCCAGGATCACCGACTCGGTGAACGCCTTCGATCCGACGCGGAGCGGCGCCTCGGGCGCGGCCGCGGCCGCCGTGGCGAGTAGGCCGAGGAGCGCGGCGGCGGAGGTCACGGGTGCGGCTCCGCGGGCAGGAGGAGGCGGCGCTGTGCGCCCACGAAGCGCGCGACGAACGGCTCGGCGGGGGCGCGGGCGAGGTCCTCGAGCGAGCCCTCCTGCACGACGCGTCCGTCGCGCAGCAGCACGAGCCGGGACGAGAAGTACGCCGCCTCGGCGAGATCGTGAGTCACGAATACGACGGTCTTCCCGAGGTCCTCGAACGCGCGGAGGAGGTCCTCCTGGAGGTCTGCGCGGGTGAGCGGATCGAGGGCGCCGAGCGGCTCATCGAGGAGGAGGACCTCGGGGTCGAGGAAGAGCGCGCGCACGAGGGAGACGCGCTGCGCCTGCCCGCCGGAGAGCGCGTGCGGGAAGCGGGAGAGCGCGTCCGGTGGGAGCCGCGCGAGCGCGGCGAGCTCGGCGAGGCGCGCGGCGATGCGCGGCCTCTCCCAGCGGAGGTGGCGCGCGACGAGCGTCGCGTTGTCGGCGGCGCTGAGGTGGGGGAAGAGGCCGCCGCCCTGGACGACGTACCCGACCCGGCGGCGGAAGGCGGGATCGTCGCCGCGGATGGGCTCGCCCGCGAAGCGAACCTCCCCTGCGTCGGGGAGGAGGAGGCCGAGCAGGAGCCGGAGGAGCGTGGACTTCCCCGAGCCGCTCTCGCCGAGGAGCGCGACCCTCTCCCCGCGCGACACGGCGAGGTCCACCGGGCCGACGACGGCGCCGCCCGGGTGGCGCTTCGTCGCGCCGACGAGCTCGATGAGGGCCGACGACAACCGCGTTGCATTGCCGGCTGGCGGCGGGGCGCACAACACTTAAACGGGGGGACACTCGCCTCGTTGCGCTCGGCTCGCGCCCCCCGATTCGATGTAGGGTGGCGGCGAACCGGCCGCCCCCGCGGCCGCCCGAGCCCGACCGGGCTCTCACCCGGCAGCGAGGAGGACGTGTGGCGAGCGAAGACGAACTGAAGGCGGAGCTCGAGAAGCTCAAGGCGGAGAACGCGGCGCTCAAGTCGCGCGGCAGCAAAGGGGTGTCGCTCAAGGTGAGCGAGAAGGGCGGCGTCTCCGTGTATGGGCTCGGGCGCTTCCCGGTGACGCTCTACCTGGAGCAGTGGCTGAAGCTCCTCGACATGGCCGAGGACATCCGCGGCTTCATCAAGGAGAACGAGGGCCGGCTCAAGAAGAAGGAGTAGGTCAGCGGATGAGCTTCAGGAACGTGAGCGTGTCGCGGATGATGCCGATGACCACCCAGACGAACACGGCGCCGAACAGGAAGACCGCGAACACGAGGAGGGAGAGGTAGCGCGGCGGGAGCCCGAAGTAGATCGCGAGCGGTGAGAAGAGGTACCCGACGAAGAAGAACGCGACGAGCAGGGTGAGCGCGCCCCACTTCGCGCCGACCTCGCCGCCGACGATCGCGCGGCGGAGCCGGATCGCCTGGAACACGTTCAGCCCCATGACTGCGATGGCGACTGCGGCCAGCCCGTAAGCGACGAGATCCATGGTTTCCCCCTTCGGGTGCTCGGCTAGTCGCCGAGGAGCTCCCGCATCCTGCGGCCGATCTCGTCGGCCTTCTTCCTGCTGATGAAGAGGCGCGTGAGCTTCTCCACCTCTTCGGCGGCGCGGACGAGGTCCCTGGGCTTCGATCCCGCCTTGGCCAGGAGCTCGAGCGCCTGGGGCGCGTGCGCCCCCAGCTCCGCCGTGACGATCTCCCGCAGGAGCTCGAGCGGTGCCGGCTCCGGCGCGGCGGCAGGCGGCGCAGCCGCGCTGGTGGGCGCGCCCGGGACGCGGAGGCGGCGAACGACCTGGGTGAGCGACATCGAGAGGAGCTGCGGGTTCGCCTGCGCCGTCGACAGGACGAGCAGCCAAGAGTGGTCCACCGTGCGCACGAGCACGTGCCCGTCCGCATAGCGCAGCTCGAGCGCGCCGTTCTCGCCGGCCATCCACTCCTGGTAGTACCCGTCCGCGCAGAGCCCGCGCGCGAGCGCGCGCAGGCCCGCGGGGTCGAACACCGGCGGAAACGCCGACGCGACGACGTCCCCGTGCTCGTCGAAGACGAGGCTCCCGACGACGCCGGGCACCGCGGCGAGCTGCTGTAGCGCCAGGTCCTGGTGAGGGGCCGGGGTCATGGCTTCTTCGGGGGGCGGGAGAGGAGCGCGCGGAGCTGCGCGACGACGGGGTCGAGCGCGACGTCGGGCTCGAGAGCGACGCAGAGGTACTGGCCCTGCGAGTGCAGCAGGACGAACGGCTCGCGACCGCCGGCGGCCGACGCGATGCTCAGCTCGTGCAGCCCGAACGCCTCCGCCACGGCCGCCGCGTGCGTCATCGCGAGATAGAGCCCCTTCGCGGCGAGCGCCTCGGCGGCGGGTCCGGTCTCGCCCACCGGGCGGCCGTCCTTCCCGAACCGCACCACCCGGGTGACGCCGCGGACGCCGCGGATCTGATCGAAGAGCGGGGCGCGTGCGGGCGAGGCCGGCGGCGGCGCGGACGGGAAGGGGGGTGGCCGGGTGGCGTTTCCAGGCGTCGAGGCGGGTGGCGCGGGCGTGTCGCGGCGCTGCTCGTCGAGCCGGCTGTGGGCCTCGAGCAGCAGGTGGCTCAGGCTCTTCTCGATCGTACGGTGCAGCGTCGTCGTGTTCGGGTGAAGGTCGAACGATCCCTCGGGCCACGCGAGGATCCGCTGGACCGCCGGCTCGCCCGCGACGCCGTCCGCCTCGGCGTGCACGATCCCGCCGTCGACGAAGTAGAGGTGCCCCGAGTTCCCCTGCGAGCTGACCGTGACGAGCCCGGAGAAGCCGTTCATCGCCCAGACCTGCAGCAGGTCCACGAGCGGGAGGTTCTCGATCGCGCCCTGGAAGCCCGAGCGCGTGGAGGTCGAAGGGCCTTTCATGTCGTCGTGCCTCACGTCGGTGCCGGTGCCAGTATCGCTTGCGGTCGTCCGGCCGCTCCAGCTTCTTTCCAGATCGATAGCGCGTGCTCGATGCTCGTCGCGCGAGATCCGGAACGGCGCGGCCAACTTGCCCCGGGTTCCCCTGCCACATTGATCCCGAGAATTCGCGCGCCGCGAAACCCCACGACCAAGGGAGGCGCGCCCGTGCGGCGGCGTAGGAGCACACCCGTTCGCGGGACCGAGGGGGGCGCCACGCCGCGTTCGAGCCCCCCATTCGGAGGCTGACGCCTCGCTGCCGGAGGGAGCCCGAGGTATCCTCTGGCCGGATCGGGGGGAGAGCGAGCGACGGCGAGCGCCCGGGCGGAAGCCCGCGCGGTCGGTCCATCGCCTGGAGCTGCGATGGACTTCTCGTGCGACCGCTGCAAGCGGCGGTTCTCCACGAGTGACGAGCCGACCCCCGGCTGCGCGTACCGGATCCGCTGCGACTGCGGAAACCTGATCTCCGTGGCGTTGCCGCTCCCGCCCGAGCCGCGCGGCGAGCGGGAGGTACCCGCGCCCGAGCCGCGCGTCGTGACGGAGGTGCTCGCGCCCGGGCCGCAGGTCGGGCCGGAGGTGCTCGCGCCCGAGCCGCGGGTCGTGCCGGACGTGTTCGCGCCCGGGCCGCCCGCAGAGCCGGACCCGTTCGCGCCGCCCGCGGGAGGGGAGGGTCCGACTCCGGCTCGTCGGCGCCCGCTCGCGAAGCGGGATCCGCTCGCGCGCGTGGAGTCGGCCGAGTTCCGGATCACCGGGGAGGTTTCGTTCGACGACGTCCTGCGGCGCGCACGCTGGCGGGGGTTCCTCTCCGGCTGCGCCGCGGGTGCGCTCGCCGCCGGAGTCGTCGCGGCGGTGCTCGTGCTCTCGGGGCCGCGCCCGACGCCGCCCGGGATCGCGACCGCGCCTTCGCAGCCGGCGGGCCTCGCCGAGGCGCCGCCCGCGCGTCCGGGAGCGGGCGCCGCCGCGCCCAGCCCAACCGCCGCACCCCGGCCTCCCGCACCTGGTGGGCGCGGCGCTCCGCAGCAGCGCGCCGCGGTGAGCAGCCAGAAGGTCACCGGGGACGGGGGCGCGGACGCCGATCGGATCGCGCCGCGCCCGGCGATCGGGCTCTCGCTGCGTGAGGGCGCCGCGCGCGCCGCCCAGGAACCGGCGGCCACTGCGGACCCGTCGCCTGCGGTGGCGCCGCCGCCCGCGCCCGCGCCGGCCCCCGGCGTGGCCGAGGAGGCGCGGCATCCCGCTCCGGCGCCCCCTCCCGACGCGATCCCCGCACCTCGCGCGCTCGACGAGCGCGCGGTGGCCGCCGCGCTGCGGGATCGGCAAGACGCGCTCGAGGGGTGCGCCGCGGCGACGCTCGGCGGGACGGAAGGGGCCCACGGCCTCGCGCTCCGGCTCGTCTTCGTCGTGGAGCCGACCGGTCGCGTCTCGACCGCCCGGATCGACGATCCCGAGATCGAGCGCGCGCCGCTCGGGGTCTGCATCAGCCGGCTCGCGCGCGCGCTGTCGTTCGCGCCCTTCGACGGCGAGCGGGTCGAGGTCGCGCTGCCGGTGCGCGTCGGCGGGGGACGCTGAGCCGCGCCCGGCTGCGGTCAGCTCGAGAGGAATGCGCACCCCGCGGCAGGCCCTGCGCGGCTAGCTCCCGGCGTCGAGCGCCGCCTTCAGCACGACCGCCGCGTGGACGGAGTCGCGCGCCGCGCCGTCGCGGATCTGGTGGCGGCAGCTCGTGCCGTCCGCGATGACGACCGTCTCCGGGTCGGCCGCCCGGACCGCTGGGAGGACGCCGCTCTCGCCCATCTTCATCGACATCTCGAAGTGCTCGGCGTGGAACCCGAACGCCCCGCCCATTCCGCAGCAGGTGGATTCGATGGTGGTGATCTCGAGCCCCGGGATGAGGCGGAGCATGGCCTCGACCGGCGGGAACGCCCCGAGCGCCTTCTGGTGGCAGTGGCCGTGGAGGAGGGCCTTCTTCCACGGCACCCGTCCGAGCGGGACGGCCATCCGCCCGGCGGCGCGCTCCGCCACGACGAGCTCCTCGAACATCACCGCGTTCGCGGCCACGGCCTCCGTCGCCTCGCCCGGCAGCACCACCTTCGCCTCGTCGCGCAGCGTGAGGAGACAGGACGGCTCGAGGCCGACCACCGGGATCCCGCGGCGGACGTAGGGCAGGGCGGCGTCTACGAGCCGCCTCAGCTCCTCGCGCCCCTCCTCGACGAGCCCGGACGAGAAGAAGGTGCGGCCGCAGCACAGGGGCCGCTCGCCGTCGGCGGGCGTCAACGTGTGCACGGAGTGGCGCGCCGCGTTGAGCACCTCGACCGCCGCGCGAAGCGTCTCCGGCTCGAACCAGCGCCCGAAGGTGTCGGCGAGGAGCGCGACCTCGCCGATCGGCTCCGCGACCGGGAACTCCGCATCGCGGAACGGGTCGCGGTGCCAGGTGGGGAGCGACCGGTGCCGGCTCATCCCGGTGAGCCACTCGCCGGCCTTCGCGAGCGCGGGGCTGCGGTTGCGCAGGTTGAGGAGGCGGCCCATGCGCGAGGCGATCGGCGCGTAGCGCGGGAGCCAGGAGACGAGCCGGTCGCGCGCGCTGAGGCCGTGCTCCTTCTGGTGATGGTAGAGGACCTCGATCTTCATCCGCGCCATGTCGACGCCGGTGGGGCACTCGCGCTTGCAGGCCTTGCAGCTCACGCACAGCGCGAGCGCGTCGTGCATCCCGCGGGAGGTGAGCGCGTCCGGGCCGAGCTGGCCGGTGAGCGCGAGCCGCAGCACGTTGGCGCGCCCGCGCGTGACGTGCTGCTCGTCGAGCGTCGCGCGGTAGGACGGGCACATGACGCCCGCGTCGCGCTTGCGGCACGTGCCGTTGTTGTTGCACATCTCGACGGCGCCGAGGAGCCCGCCCCACTCGGACCAGTCGAGCGCGGTCGCGAGCGGCAGCGCCGCGTACCCCGGCTTGAACCGGAACAGGGTGCGGTCGTCCATCCGGCCGGGGTCGACGATCTTGCCCGGGTTGAGGCGGTGCTTCGGGTCGAACGCCGCCTTCACGTCGCGGAACGCCTGGACGAGCCGCTCGCCGAACATCGGCAGGTTGAACTCCGAGCGCACGAGCCCGTCGCCGTGCTCGCCCGAGTGCGAGCCCTTGTACTCGCGGACGATCGCGAACGCCTCCTCGGCGATCGCCCGCATCTTGCGGACCTCCAGCTCCTGCTTGAGGTTCAGGACGGGCCGGACGTGGAGACAGCCCTCGGACGCGTGCGCGTACCAGGTCCCGGTCGTGCCGTGGCGCGCGAAGAGCGCCGTGAGCCGCTCGGTGTAGTCGGGGAGGTGCGCGAGTGGCACCGCCGCGTCCTCGATGAAGGAGACCGGCTTCCCGTCGCCCTTCATCGACATCATGATGTTGAGGCCCGCCTTGCGGACCTCCCAGATCTGCGACTGGAACGCCGGCTCGAGCGCCTCGACCACGCCGTCCGGCATCCCGAGGTCGCCCATCAGCTCGACGAGCTTCCCGAGCCGCGCTACCTCGGCGTCGCGGTAATCGCCGGCGAACTCGACGAACAGGAGCGCGCCCGGCTCGCCGCGGACGAAGCGGTCCATGATCGCCCGGTACATCGGGATCTTCCGCCCGAGCTCGATCATCGTCCGGTCGACGAGCTCGACCGCCGCGGGCCGCAGCGCCACGATCGCCTGCGTCGACTCCATCGCCTTGCGCAGGGTCGGGAAGTGGCAGATCCCGAGCACCTTGTGCCGCGGCAGCGGCGCAAGCGCGAGCTCGATGCGCCGGAACAGCGCGAGCGTCCCCTCGGAGCCGACGAGGAGCTTTGCGAGGTTCGGGTGGTCACCCGCGAGCAGGTCGAGGTTGTAGCCGCTCACGCGGCGCTGGATCTTCGGGAACCGCGCTGCGATCTCGTCCGCGTCGCGGCGGTGGATCGCCTTCAGCGCCTCGGTGAGCGCCGCCGGCGCCTGCGTGCCGCCCTCGTCGAGGCGAGCGCGGGTGCCATCCGCGAGCACCGCGTCGATGGCGCGGACGTTGTGGACCATGTTGCCGTACCGCAGCGAGCGCGTGCCGCAGCTGTTGTTGCCGGCCATCCCGCCGAGGGTCGCCATCGCGGACGTGGAGACGTCGACGGGGAAGAACAGCCCGTGGGGCTTGAGCCGCGCGTTCAGCTGGTCGAGGACGAGCCCCGGCTGGACGACGGCGGTGCGCCCAGCGACGTCGAGCGAGACGACCTCGGTCAGGTACTTCGTGAAGTCGAGCACGAGCGCCGCGCCGACGGTCTGGCCGCACTGTGAGGTCGCTGCGCCGCGGGCGAGCAGCGGCACGTCCTCGTCGGCGGCGATCTGGACGGCCGCGACGACGTCGTCCTCGTCCCGCGGGATGACCACGCCGACCGGCTCGACCTGGTAGATGGAGGTGTCGGTGCTGTAGCGGCCGCGCGAGAACGCGTCGAAGAGCACCTCGCCCTTCAGCTCGCGCCGCAGTCGGGCGGCGAGCCGGGGTTCTCCAGCTCTTGCGCGCGGGCTCCTCGCGTCGCTCGGCGTCTCGGCGTGCATCCGCCCTCCACGTCCGGTGTGGCCTGCTGCTCGACTAGTCCGCAGCTCGCCCCCGCCTGGGAAGGCGCCGGAGATGGCGCCACCGCACCTCGTCGCTCGCGAAGAAGCGCGAACCGCCCGCGACCGAGTGTCCGGAGGAGGCGACCGGGTCGAGGCCTCCCGCCCGCGCTGGTACTAGGTTGCTTCGTGGCCGATGCAAACGACCCGAAGGAGGCGGCGCGCGCGACCGCCAGTGCGTTGCGGGTGGAGGCGGCGGTCGCTCGTACCCAGGCGGAGGCGGCGCGCGAGCGGGCGCGCGCCGTCCGCGCGGTCGCGCGGGCGTATCTGCTCGAGGCGGAAGCAGCCCCCGACGGTCGGGACGCGGCGTTCAGGAGGCGCCACGCGCAGCTCGCGGAGCGCCATGCCCGGATCTGGGAGCGTGAAGCGTCGAACGACGAAGAGGAGGCCCGGCGTGCCGAGGCCGAGGCACGGAATGCCGACGCGCGCGCGGCGCGGCTCCGGGACATCCGTGGCGACGAGGAGGGCGCCGTCAGTTCCTGACGTCCTGACCCCTGACGTCCTGACCCCCAGACTCGGGTCGCACCAAGGGCCCCACTTCGGCCTTGGCCTCGAGGTGAAGTCGGGGAACAATAGCTACCCACGGATGGGTTACGGGGGTTGAATGAGTCTTCCGACGGGCGACAGCGGCGACGCTCGCCCTCGCCTCACGGGGGACGAGCAGACGGCGGCCCGCGCGGACGGCGCCCCGTCCCCCGGCAAGGTAGGGAGCGGCGCGCCGGTCATCGCCGTCGGCTCAAGCGCGGGCGGGGTTGACGCGCTGAAACGGCTCCTCAGCGTCCTGCCGAAGGACGCGAACCTCTCCGTCGTCGTCGTCCAGCACCTGTCGCCCACCCACGAGAGCCTGCTCACGTCGGCCCTCCAGGGCGTGTCGCCGCTCGGCGTCGTCGAGGTGCGCGACGGAATGTCGGTCGCGGGGGGGCAGGTGCACGTCATCCCGCCGAACACGGTGCTCGTTCTCGAAGGCGACCGCCTCCGCCTCCACCGCCGCGACGAGGCCGCCCGACCGCCGATGCCCATCGACACCTTCATGCGGTCGGTCGCCGCGGAGCGTGGCGCACGAGCCGTCGGGATCGTGCTGTCGGGCACGGGCTCGGACGGCACGCAAGGGCTCGCGGCGATCCGGGGGGCGGGCGGCAGGACGTACGCGCAGGAGCCTTCGACCGCGGCGCACGACGGGATGCCGCGGAGCGCGATCTCGGCGGACGTCGTGGACCTCATCCTGCCGCCGGAGGCGATCGCCGCGGACCTCATGGCGCTCGCTTACGGCGAGCCGGCGCCGTCGGACGGGGACCGCGCGCACGAGCCCGATGCCGAGGAGGCGTTCCGGCAAATCCTGCATCTCCTGAAGGTGCGGACCGCGGTGGACGTCGCGCACTACAAGCCGACGACCCTGCGGCGCCGGATCGCGCGCCGCATGGCGCTCGCCCACGTCCCGAGCGAGCCCGAGTACCTGCGCCGCGTCCACGACGATCCGGACGAGCTGAACGCGCTCCACGACGACCTCTTCATCCACGTGACGAGGTTCTTCCGTGATCCCGACGTCTACGCCGCCCTCGAGGAGCACGTCTTCCCGGCGCTGCTCGAGGGGCGCGAAAAGGACGCGCCGATCCGGCTCTGGGTCCCGGGGTGCTCCACCGGTGAAGAGACCTACTCGCTCGCCATCGCGGCGCTCGAGTTCCTCGAGCGTCGCGGGAGCGAAGTGCGGCTCCAGGTGTTCGCGAGCGACATCAGCGAGCGGGCGATCCGCGCTGCCCGCGCCGGCGAGTTCCCCGCCTCGATCGCGGAGCAGGTCTCGGAGGGGCGGCTCGGGCGCTTCTTCGAGCAGACCTCGAAGGGCTACCGGATCGTGCGGTCCGTCCGCGATGCGTGCGTCTTCGTGCGGCACGATCTGACGGCCGACCCTCCGTTCTCGCGCATCGACCTTGTGTCCTGCCGGAACGTGCTCATCTACTTCGACGCGGTGCTGCAGAAGCACGTGATGCCGCTCCTCCATTACGCGCTGAACGAGCCAGGGTTCCTGCTCGTCGGCCGCACGGAGTCGCTGCCCGCGTTCGGCGAGCTCTTCTCGGTCGTCGACCAGGAGCACAAGATCTACGCGCGTCGGCCCGGTGCGGGCCGGGCCCGCGCGGCGTCGCCGCGGTTGGTCGGGTTCGAGCGCGGCATGGCCGCCGGCGCCGGCGCCGGCTTGGCGGGGCGCGGGGTCCAGGATCTCCACCGCGCCCTCGACGTCCTCCTACTCTCCCGCTACGTGCCGCCCGCGGTGCTCGTGAACGACGCGCTCGAGATCGTGCAGGTGCGAGGGAAGACCGGCCCGTACCTCGAGCCCGCTCCAGGAATCGCGAGCCTCAGCCTGCTCAAGATGGCCCGCAACGGCCTCGCGGCGGACCTCTCTCAGCTCGTCCAGCGCGCACGTACGCAGAACGCACCGGTCCGGAAGGACGGGGTCCGGCTCCATGGCGAGGGCGCGGACACCTGGGTCGACCTCGAGGTCGCGCCGGTCGAGGGCGCGGCCTTCGCCGGTAGGCACTTCCTCGTGGTGTTCCGCGAGCGCGGGGCGCCGCCCGAGCCGGCGCGCGGGGCCGGCACCGCGCCCGACGCGGACGGGCTCGCTGGGCTGCGGCAGGAGCTCGCGGCGAGCAAGGTCTACGTCAGCACCGTCATGGAGCAGTACGCGGTCGCGAACCAGGCGCTCGCCGAGTCCAACGAGGAGCTCCAGGCGACGAACGAGGAGCTCCAGTCCGCGAACGAGGAGCTCGAGACGGCGAAGGAGGAGCTCCAGTCCACGAACGAGGAGCTCACGACCATCAATGACGAGCTGCAGGCGCGCTTCCAGGAGGTGAACGACCTCGGAAACGACCTCCTGAACCTCGTCACGAGCGCGGACATCCCGATCGTGATCGTGGACCGCGAGCGGAAGGTGCGGCGCTTCACGCCGAACGCGCGGGGCGCGTTCAACCTCATCCCAGGGGACCTCGGCCGCGCGATCGCGGACATCCGGCCGAACGTGGAGGCGCCCGAGCTCGACGCCTGGATCGCCGAGGTCATCGAGAGCGTCGCCATGAAGGAGGTCGAGGTCCGGGATCGCGACGGACGCTGGCAGCGCCTCCAGATCCGCCCCTACCACACGGCCGACAGGCGCATCGAAGGCGCGGTCGTGTCGCTCGTCGACGTGGACGCGTTGAAGCGGGCGGTCACGGAGGCGCGCCACGCGCGCGACTTCGTCGCCGCCGCGCTCGAGACCGTCCCCGTGCCAGTGCTGGTCCTCGACGCCAGGCTGCGGGTCACGTCGGCGAACCAGGCCTTCTACGAGGAGTTTCGGGCGTCGCCCGCCGCGACTGCGGGAAAGGCCCTCACGGATCTCGGCGCCGGACCGTGGCGGAACGGGGTCCTCGCGGCACGGCTGCGGGAGGCGGTCGAGCTCGGCGCGCAGTTCCAGAATGTCGAGCTGGAGTACGACGTCCCGGGCGACGGGCGCAGGCTCGCCGTGGTGGCGGGGCGAGTCGTACCGGCCGCCGTCGACGAGGGCCGGTCGATCGTGCTCGCCGTCGAGGACGCGACCGAGCGCCGCCGCATCGAGGAGGAGCGCGCCCGGGCGCGGGCCGAGGAGGCGCAGCGCTTCCTGAACGAGGCGGGGGCATCGATGCTCCCCGAGTCGCTCGACTACGAGGCGACGCTCGCCGCGCTGGCGCACCTCGTCGTGCCGCGCCTCGCGGACTGGTGCATCGTGGACCTCGCCGAGGCTGACGGCACGATCCGCCAGGCGGCGGCGGCGCACGTGGACCCGAAGAAGGAGCAGCGGGCGCGGGCGCTGCGGCGGCGGTTCGGGCCAGAGGCCGACCCGCTGCGAGGCGTCGGCTGGGTGGTCCGGACGGGCAAGCCGCTGCTCTACCCGGAGCTCGAGGACGCCGCCTGGCTCGCGGCGGCGCTCGGCGCGGAGCACCCGGAGTTCCTCCGCGAGCTCGGCGCCCGGTCTTACCTCTCCGTCCCGCTGCGCGGCCGCAAGGGAGTCATCGGCGCGATCTCGCTCGTGCGCGGGACCCCGGGCCGGCGCTACGGCGCGGAGGATCTCGCGACCGCGGAAGGGCTCGGGCAGCGCGCGGGGCTCGCCGTGGAGAACGCCCGGCTCTATCTCTCGGCCCGCGACGCGCTCGTCGCGCGGGACGAGTTCCTCGCCATCCTCTCGCACGAGCTGCGGAACCCGCTCGCGGCGCTCCGGAACAGCATCCACATCCTCGATCGCTCCGATCCCGCGAGCCAGCACGCGGGCCGCGCGCGAGAAGTCGCGAACCGCCAGATCGGGCACCTCACGAGGCTCGTGGACGACCTCCTCGACGTGACCCGCATCTCGCACGGCAAGATCGACCTGCACAGCACCGATCTCGATCTCACGGACCTCGTTCGCCACGCGGCGGAGGACCATCGCACGCTGATGGAGGCGCGCGGCATCCGCCTCGCGCTCGACACGCCGCCCGCGCCGGTCATCGTCCACGGCGACGCGACGCGCCTCGTGCAGGTGGTCGGAAACCTCCTGCAGAACGCGGCGAAGTTCACCGGCGCGGGCGGGAGCGTGTCGATCTCGCTCGCGGGAGCGGGCGGCTCGGCCGAGCTCCACGTCCGCGACACCGGGGCGGGCATCGAGCCGGGGCTGCTCGCGGACCTGTTCAAGCCGTTCACGCAGGCCAAGCAGACGCTGGCGCGGACGGAGGGCGGCCTCGGGCTCGGGCTCGCGTTCGTGAAGGGGCTCATCGAGCTCCACGGCGGGACGGTCGAGGCGACGAGCGAAGGGCCCGGCCGCGGCGCCGACTTCGCGATCCGGCTGCCGCTCGTCACGTCCCCGGGACCGGCGCCGCCCGTGCGCGCGGGCAAGAAGGCGACGCCGGCGCCGCGGCGCCGCGTGCTCGTCGTGGACGACAACCCCGATGCTGCCGAGTCGCTCGCGGATCTGATCCGGATGCTCGGCCACGACGTGGAGGTCGCGTTCGACGGGCCGAGCGCGGTCGAGCGGGCGCGCCGGGGCGGCCTCGACCTCATGCTCTGCGACATCGGGCTGCCGGGGATGAGCGGATACGAGGTCGCGCGGACGCTCCGCGCGGGCTCGGAGGGACCGAGCCCAGTGAAGCTCATCGCCCTGAGCGGGTACGCGCTGCCCGAAGACGTGAGGCGGGCCGTGGCGGCGGGCTTCGATGCCCACCTCGCGAAGCCAGCGGACCTGGCGCAGCTCGAGCGGCTGCTGGAGTGAGCGGGCGCTCCGCGCACGAGGGGTCGAACCCGCGCGCGCGAGAGCGCCTCGAGCTCAGGCGCACCCGCCCCGCTTCGTTGCCGGCGGCGCGTCCGCAGGCTCCTTCCGCCCGATCGCGAGGCTCACCGGGCACGCGGCCTTGAGCGTGTTGTGGATCTTGCACCGCTCAGCCTGGACGAGCAGCGCCGCCCGCCCCGCCTCGTCGAGCGTCGTCCGCCCGAGGTCGATCCAGACGTCATGCGCGCGAGCCGGCTCTCGTCGGGCGTGGGCTCCGCCTCGGCGGCGATCGCGAAACCCTCCGAGGCGATGCCGCGTTCCCGCAGGAACAGCCGGACGTCATGGGCCATGCAGCCGCGTTCGCGCTGTACGAGCAGGCGCTGCGAAAGGGCATCGCGGTCGCGCCGGGGCCGCTCTTCACGACGGGCGATCGTTTCCGGAGCTGCATCCGCGTGAGCGCGGCGTTCTGGTCGGAGCGGATCCGGGAGGGGATCCGCGCCGCCGGCGGGATCGCGTGCGCGATGGCCCGGGGCGCGGATCGAGTGCCCGTGGACTGACGCTCGGTCACACGGGGAGCGGGCGCCCGTTCTTCCGTGGGCCGCTCCCGACGGGGCGCTGCGCGCGATGCCCGACGGTCGAACTCCTATCTGAGGGTGCTCGACTCGACCCCGGAGACGGTATGGGCCTCGCCAGCTTCGCCGACGGGTTCTCGCGTGTGCTGCGGGACAAGGCGCAGGTCGAGGGAATGCTCCCGGCGTCCACGCGCTACGTCGAGGTGGACGGCGTGCGCGGATGGCTCTACCCGGTCTCGTCCGAGCTCGGCGACGCGTTCCGGCTGTTCGTCTACTTCGACGGCGCGGGCTACCAGGTGAGGGTGGTCGAGCCGGAGGTGGAGGGCCGCTTCGATCCGCACGCCTGCCACGTACACCCCGATGGTCGCATCTGCCTCTCGAACGAGGCGGGGCGCGGGCTGGCCTCCCTCCAAGCGGCCTACGCGCGGAGCGTCCTGTGGTGCAACGGGTTCAGCGTATTCCTGCGCGATGCGCAATTTCCTTTCTAGCGCGCATGGCGCGGAGCCCCGAGGAGGCAGAAATGGCACAGACCGTTCTCGACCGAGTCCGTGACGTGGTGCTCGACGAGCGTCGCAAGGGTTCGGCCCAGCCGAGGCCGGCGCGCGGTCGGGTCTACGTGACCCCGAGCGGGCGGGTGGTCATCGGGGACGAGGTGGAGCCCGGCGAGGATCGCATGCTCTCCGAGGTGCACCCGGCGGTCTTCGCCTGACCGCGGGGCCGACCCGTGGTGTTCCTGGCCGACTGGGTGCTCCGCGCCATGGACGCGGAGCTCGGCGGCCATCCGCCCGAGCGCGGCGGCGCGCTGCTCGGCCCGCGCGAGCGGCCGGTCCTGACGCACTTCGTCCCGGACCCCGGCGCGGCTGCGACGCCCGCCACCTACGAGCCGTCGCGCGATCTCGCCTCGCGCGTGAAGGAGCTCGAGCGCGGTGCGGAGCTCGAGCTCAAGGGCGTCGTCCACTCGCACCGCGACGGGCTCGATCGGCCCTCGGAGCAGGACGCGCTCGAGCTCGCGACGGGACTCCGGCTCAACCCACACCTCGCGACCTACGCCGGACCCATCGTGTCGGGCGGCCCCTGCGACGAGCTCGGTGCGCACGAGCTGCCGCTCCGGTCGGGCAAGCTGTCGTTCTTCGCGGCCCGCCGCACGCGCGAAGGGGGGACGGAGATCCGCCCGGTGCGGCCGAGGCTCGTGCCGCTGCTGCGCGACCTCGAGCGCGCGGCGGAAGAGCTCGGCGGCGGGCGCCCGGAGGCCTTTCTCTCGCAGGCGGGCGGCGCCCCGGCGCTCGGCGGCCGCCTGCGGCTCGCAGGAGGGCTCGAGCTCATCGTGCTCGCGAGCGAGCTCTACCCCGCGCTGCCGCCGGCGGTGCTGCTCGGCGCGGCAGGGCAGGAGTCCGAGCAACTCGAGATCTCGTGGGCGCTCGCCGCGCCGGAGGAGGAGCGCCTCGTCGCCGCGCTGCGCTGCGTCTTCGAAGGCCGTGGGCCGTTCCGGCGCGCGCACGGTCCTCGCGGCGGGCCCGCGCTCACGCGGGACGCGCAGAGGGCTCGCCTCGCCGGATGGGAGGCGCGGCTGACGAGCGAAGACGTCGACGCGCGCGCGGTCGAGCGGCGCGCGGCGCTCCTCTCCCGGAGCGCCGGCCTGCTCTCGGGGGCCCTCCGCGAGCGGACCGCGCTCGTCGTGGGGTGCGGCTCGGTCGGCTCCTGCGTCGCCGAGCAGCTCGTGCGCGGAGGAGTGGGCCGGCTGGTGCTCGTCGATCCCGAGACCGTCGAGGCGGAGAACCTCTCCCGCACCGTCTACACGGCGGAGGACGTGGGCCGGCTCAAGACGGAGGCGCTCTCGCGCCGGCTGCTCCGGATCGACCCTGCCGCGGAGCTCGCGCTCGAGTCGCGCGCCGTGGAGGCGCTCGACCCCGCCGCGCTCGACGCGCTCGTCCGCCGCGCCGACCTCGTCGTCGCGGCGACCGACGATCCCGGCGCGCAGCGCGCGCTCGACCGCTTCGCCTACGCCCGCGGGAAGCCGGCGCTGTTCATCGGCCTGTACGCGGGAGCGCGGGGCGGTGAGGTCATCCTCACCTTCCCGGAGCGCACCGCCTGCTACCTGTGCGCGACCCGCAGCAGGCACGAGCTCGAGCGCGCCGGAGGACGCGTCGCCCGCGCGCTCGACTACGGCACGGGGCGGCTCCGGGGGGAGGTCGCGCTCGGCGCCGACATCCAGCACGTCGCGTCCGCCGCGGTGAAGCTCGCGCTCTCGCTCCTCCTGCCGGCGGGGAGCGAGGCCGCGCTCCGCACGTTCGCGGAGGAGGTGCTCTCGTCGGGCATGCCGTACCTCACGCTCTCGACCGTGTCCGGCTACTGGTTCTATCCGCAGGTGTTCGGGGAGACGCCAGGCCAGGGCGCCTACCAGAGCGTCTGGCTCACGCCGCGCCGGAGCGAGGACTGCCCCGTGTGCGGACCGCCGTCGGCGCGCGAGGACCCGCTGCAGGTGCCGCTCCGGGCGCCGAGGCGCGAGGCGTTCGCGGCCCTCCGCGAGCCGGAGCGCTGAGCGAGCGGCGGGGACGAAGAGCCCGCGCGCACTTCTGCGTACGCCGGCGGCCGCTGCGCACCTCGCCCTTCATCGCCATTCACGTCGGGTGAATGGCGCGCTCCAGGGTAACCCTTTCGGGGCCCGGAAAAGGTCTTGGTGTGGCAATGGGTTGAGGTGGCGCTCCCGAAATCCTTGCGGCGGCGACTCGAGGTCTGGCAGCGTCCCGCGCTCACGAAACAGAAAGCGTGGACCGCTTCCGGGCGCTCGTTGTCCCCGGACCGTGGGACGCGCTCAGGAGGACGAAGCGTGCCCGAGATCCAGAAGACCGACGCGAAGCGCCCCCCTCCGCTGCCTTCCCAGGCCGCGCCGACCCCCGTGCCAAACCGCCGCCCGCTCGCGGGCCCGCGGGCGTTCCTCGAGATCCGCCGGCTCCGCCTCGCGGACTCCGCGCGCCGCCTCTGGCAGCGCGTGCGCCGCCGCCCGGTGCTCGTGGGGGTCGTCGTCGTCGTCATCGCAGCCGTGGCCGCCGGAGGCGCCGCGATCGCGTACGACGTCGTGCCAGAGATCACGCTGAACGCGTTCGCCCCGGCCACGGTCTCGACCGCGCGCGCCGACGCGCGCGCACGCCCGAACGACGCCGCCGCACAGCGCGCGCTCGGCCACGCCCTGTGGGCCGCGAAGAGGCGCCACGCAGCGGTCCAGGCTTACGAGCGCGCCCTTGCGCTCGACGCGACCGTCGCGGACGGCGAGACCATCGCCAATCTCCTCGCATCGTTCGGCGGCCGCAATCAGCGCGAAGCGGAGGCGCTCATCTGGAAGAACAAGCTCGTCGCCGCGGAGGACGGGCTGCGGACGCTCGCGAAGTCGAAGACCCACGGCGTCCGCTGGGGCGCGGTCCACACCCTCGACCGGCTCGAAAAGGGCAGCAAGGCGTACTGGGAGACGGCGTACATCCTCGATCTCGACTCGTCGAAGTGCGAGACGCGGCGGACCGCCGTCGAGAAGCTCGGGACCATCGGGACACGGCGTGCCGTCGCGGCGCTCCGTGAAGCGAAGGCGGACGACGAGAAGACCGGCGGCTGGTTCCGGTCGCGCTGCCTCGGGGAGCGGGTCGACGACGCGGAGCAGAAGATCCTCGCTCGCCGCTGAGCGGGGCTCCACTTCAGGCGCCGGTGCTCCCGCTTCCGCGGGGGAGCGCCGGCGCCTGCCTCGTTGGAGCGGCGAGACCCCGGCGGCCAGCCGGCCGCCCACCGGGTGCGCGCCCGCCTGCATCGACGCACGGCCGGCGATACCGGCCGGGAGGCCCCGACGCGCCACGATGGGTCGCGCGCGGCCGATTCCAGCATCCGCGGGATCGCCATAACGCGCCGGCGTTCGCAGGCTGAACCTCGGCTGCATGACCCCGGGAGGAATGCCATGAAGAGACTGTTGCTCGCGATGCTGCTCGTTCCCTCGCTCGCGCTCGCTGCGGAGGAGAAGACGGCCGCGCCGTCGTCCGGTGACCCGATGGCGAACTGGGTGCCGCCCAAGGTGACGAACGCGTCGAAGGACAAGCAGGAGATCCAGGCGCTGCTCCACGCCATGGATGCCGCCGGCCGGACGGGCGACCTCGACGCGGCCGCGGCGCTCGTCGACTTCCCCGTCATGATGATGACCGACGACTCGAAAGGCGAAGCGATGGGCGAGCCGTGGAGCCGCGACCGTTGGACCGAGGTGATGAAGCCCTTCTACGACAAGCCGATGAAGGACGTGAAGATCACCCACAAGCCGACGATCTTCCTCCTCAGCGACTCGCTCGCCTCGGTGGACGACGTCTCCACGATGACGATGGGCGGGAAGACGGTGACGTCGCGCAGCTCCTCGCTCCTCGTCCGCCGAGACGGCAAGTGGCGCGTGAAGACGATGGCAGAGGGCGGCTGGGGCGACATGATGGCGAAGTCGCAGCAGGGCACCGCGAGCGGCGCGCAGACCCCGAGCTCCGAGAGGACCGGGAGCGGCGCCGCGGGATCCGCGTCGCAGGGCACCGGGAGCGCTACCGAGGCGCCCGGATCGCAGGGGACCGGCAGCGGCGCGCAACCCATGCCACCCCCGGCGAGCGGCGGTGCGGTGGAGACCCCCGCGACTCCGGGGACGGGCAGCGGCGCGCAGGTTCCTCCCGAGCGGACGACGAAGTAGCGCGAGGGACGTGGCGATCGGCTTCGCCACGTCCTGAGCGGACCGAGCGAGAGCGCGGACGGGCCGCCGCCCGCGCTCTCACTGCGGGTCGGGGCGCCTGACCTTGCTGGGTCCGGCTCGCCACGGCGCAGCGTTCCCGGTCTCGTCGACCTGGATGCGCTCGTGCTTCGGGCCGCGCCACACGCTGCCCGCGATGACGCGGCCGGGGAGCCATGGGTACAGCGTGCGGCTCTCCGCCGAGACGGACACGACGGCCGAGGTCTTCGGCGCGTCCGGCGTCGCCGCGGGGACGCCCTCGCTCGTGAGACGGATCGGCTCGCGGCGCTCGGTGGCCGGTCCGCGCCGCTGCCGGCGCCGGCCCCGGCGGTCGGATCCGCGGTTCTCGTTTTGCGGTCTGTTCAACGTGAGATTCCCTGCTGGCGGCCGGTCCATCGTCGAGGTGCTCGAAACAAGCGCCCGGCGGTGATCCGGTGGGCTCGAAGGACGAGCCCGGTGGAAGAAAGGAGACGGCGACGGAGCCGCGGTCCCGCAGACGCGGTGAAGAGGCGTGGGGCGCCCGGGAAGTCGAACTCCGGACGAACTCCTATCTTATAAGGCGTTCCGCGCGCGGAGACCAGGGTGCCGCGGAGGGGTCGGCCCGCGGCGCCGAGGCGGGCGCCGGCCGCAGCGCAGGAGCTCCGCGGCCTGCTCGCCCGTGAACGCGGGCTGCAGGTAGGACACGAACGCCCAGAGCGCGACGAGCAGGAGCAGCGCGACGACGCACGCCTTGGTGATCGAGGCGGTCAGCTCGCGGCCTCCGGCTCGAGGTCCAGCCTCGCGACAGGGACCTCCCGGATCGGTACGTTCAGGAGCGCGGCGACGACCGCGAGCCCGATCGAGAGCGACCAGACGACGTCGTAGCTTCCCGTGACGACGTAGACGCGTCCGCCGAGCCAGCCGCCCAAGAACGCGCCGAGCTGGTGGAAGAAGAAAACGACGCCTCCCAGCATCGACATGTTCTTCACGCCGAACACGGCTGCGACCGTGCCGTTCGTGAGGGGCACGGTCGAGAGCCACAGCAGGCCCATCGCCGCGCCGAACAGGTAGGCGGACCCCTGGGTCACGGGCAGCGCCACGAACGCGGCGATGACCACCGCGCGCAGGGCGTAGATGCCGACGAGGACGCCGGGCTTGCTCAGGCGCGAGCCGAGGTGCCCGGCGAGGTAGGAGCCGGCGATGTTGAAGAGGCCCACGAGCGCGAGCACGATCGCGCCGGTCTTCGCGCCGAGCCCCCGGTCCACGAGGAAGGCGGGGAGGTGCGTGGCGATGAAGACGACGTGGAAGCCGCACACGAAGAAGCCGAACGACAGAAGCCAGAACCCGCGGTGGGCGAGCGCCTCCGCGAGCACGTCGCGGAAGCTCATCGGCGGCTCGCTCGACGTCCCCGTCCCCGTCCGCTCGAAGAGCGCGCTCGACAGCGGCGCCATCGTCGCGCCGAGCGCTGCGAGCATCATGAGCGTGCTCGCCCATCCGACCGCCTCGATCGACGAGAGCGCGCCGGGGAGCATCGCGAACTGGCCGAGGGACCCCACCGACATGGCGACGCCCATCGCGAGGCTGCGCCGCTCCGGCGCCGTCGAGCGGGCGATCGCGCCGAACACGACCGGGAAGGTCGTGCCCGACAGTCCGAAGCCGACGAGCAGGCCCGACCACACGAGCGCAGCGGTGCCGTGCGCCTGGGCCATGAGGACGAGCCCTGCGACGTACAGCACGGTGCCGCCCAAGATCGCCTTTCCCGCGCCGTAGCGGTCGGCGAGGCGTCCCGCGAACGGCTGCGCGGCGCCCCACGCGAGGTTCTGCAGCGCCATGGCGAGCGCGAAGACCTCGCGAGACCAGCCGTTGTCGCGGGTCATCGGCGCGAGGAAGAGGCCGAAGGCGTGCCGGATGCCGAGGGAGATCGCGAGGACCGCCGCGCCCGCCGCGAGCATCACCGCCGGGCTCCGCCAACCACGTCCGTCCGTCCTGCCCATGGCACCTCCGATCACGTCTTCGCCGCCGAGCGCTGCGGGCCGCTCCTCGCGAGCTCGGTCACGCGCCGCGCGACGGCGACGAGCCGCTCCGCGTCCGTGCCGAGGGCGCTCGACAGGGACTGCTGGATCCGCTCCCACGCCTTCGCCGCCGCCCGGACCTTCGTCCGGCCTCGCGGAGTCAGCTCGACGAGGCGGTCCCGCAGGTCGTCGCCCGGCGACAGCGCGACGAGGCCGAGCCCCTCGAGCACCCTGAGGTTGCGTCCGAGGGTGCTCCGGTCGAGGCCCGTCGCCTCGGCGAGCTCGGTGAAGTTCGGATCGCCGTGGCGCTCGATGGCGCGCAGCAGCGAGAACTGCGTGACCTTCATGCCGTGGGGCGCGAGGGCCGCGTCGTAGAGCGACGTCAGCGCGAGCGCGGCGCGGCGGGCGTTCGAGCACAGACAGACGACCGGGTCCATTTACGGGCATATACCCGCAGCCGGCCGCCCCCGCAACTCGACGGGCGGCGTCGCGGACGCGGCGGCCCGAACCGGAAGCCCGACCCCGGAGTGGTTCGCGAATCCTCGGGTCGGGTTCCCGGGTCGGGTCCCCGTCGGGTGTCCGAGACCAGAACTACGGGGTCGAGCCGAGCCGGGCGATCTCGGCCAGGATCGCGTCGCGGAGCGCGACGTAGTTCTCGTGCAGCCCGGCCTGCTCCGACTGGGTCCGGATCCAGTCGTTCGCCGGATTCCCGCCGAAGAAGCCGTCCGCCTTCGCCCACACGTCGTGCTCGAGCTTGTCGAGCGCCTCCTGGCAGAGCGCGAGCGCGTCCGCCGGCGGAAGCTCCTTCGCGCGATCGAGCAAGTCGACGAGGGCGAACAGCTTCTTCTGGAGCGCCTGGCTCCGCTGCTCTGCCGCGTTCCTATACGCGGAGACCGGGACTCGCGCGAACGACTCCGCGAGCGTCGCCGCATGGTCGGTGGGGCCTGCCACGCCGTACTCGAACGCGCCGACGTCCGGCGCGGCGCCGACGAACGGCAGGCCAATGGGGGCGCCAGCGTCGATGAGGGGCGAGCCGGGGCTCAGGTGGTAGTCACCCAGCGCACGATCCACGAACGCGGGATCGACCGCCATCGAGCCCGTCACGTTCATCGTCGGGAGGTCCGCCCAGGTCGTCTGCACGTCGACGCCGTTGTTCCAGAAGTTGTTGTTCGCGCCGCTCACGATCGACGAGTAGTACCCGCCGCCCGAGATGCCGGCGTTGCTGCTGGTTATGGTGGTGTTGCTCATGTCGAGGCCGGTCTCGTGCAGGCGCACCGCCGCGTCCGCCCTGTCGATGGTGACGTTCGTGAGCTTCGCCCCGACCCCCCAGTACTTGCCGACGCCGGTCAGGACGTTCGAGATGGCGGTGTGCTCGAGCGAGAGGAACGCCATGGGCGTCACCGTGAAGCCGGCGACCACGTCGCGGACGACGCAGTTCTTCACGTACGTCTGGTTGTACGCCCACGCGTCGGGCCGGCCGACGACGAACATCGCGTTCACGCCGTTGCGCAGCGTGAACCCGTCGACGAGCGCGGTCGCGCCGAGCTCGGGAGGCCGGATGAGCACGTCGTTCGGCGCCCCCAGACCGTCGATGATGGTCTGGTCCGGCCCCTTCTCGGAGACGAGGAGAACGCTCCCCTTCAGCTCGACGCTACCGTAGTAGACGCCGGGCGCCACGCGGACCTCGTCGCCCGCGGTCGCGGCTTCGATGGCGGGCTGGATCGTGAGGTACGGGTTTGCCTGCGAGCCATCCTCGTTCGGGCTCGCGCTGGCGGCGTTGACGTACCGCGTCGCCGCCTCCGCGCGCACAGCGGCGAGCGCCAGCGCGCACGCGATGAAGATCCTTCCAAAGCTTCCGTCGAGCCTCATGATCTTTCCCCCATCCGGCGCGTCGGCCGGAGACGTGGTCGCGCCGGCCACGCGAAGTGCGCGGCCGAGCTGCGACCTGAAGGCCGATCGTTACCATGGGTGTGCCTTCACCTGCGGTCGTTCGACGTGTTCGCGGCGGAGGCGCTCAGGCCGGCCGGCGCCGGCGTGCGCGGGCGAGGGCGAGCGCGGCGAGGGGGGCGAGCGCGGGTGCACCGGCCGAGTTGCCGCAGCTCGCGATCCACATTGCCGTCGGGGGCCTGCACGACAACGACCCAGCGTGCGACCATACTGCGCGTACGCCTCGGCCAAGGTAGGCGCGCATCGCACATGGTCTGGGTCGCTCTCGTCGCCGGACGCCCGGCCAGATCAGGCCTCGGGCGGCGGATCGCGGCGCTCGGCCTCGCCGTACGGAAACCGAGGCATCGGCGCCGTCGGCGCGAGCTCGTGGAAGCGCGTGAGGTCGAGGAGCACGTTCCCGTCCGGCGTCTCCGAGAGCGCGTCGGCGAGGCGAGCGCCCCAGACGACCGACCGGTGGATCCACGTGTGCTGCGCGTGGACCGTCTGGAGCGACGTCTCGTCGGTCCCCGAGACCGCGAGCGTCAGCTCGGCGTCCGCCGCGGCGAGCGACTCCGGCGACTCCCCGGCGAGCGGGCTGCCTGCGGCGAGCGGGTGGAGGAGCGTCCACGACCGGCTGAGCGCCGGGGCGCGATCGCGCGCGAGCGGCAGATCGACGACGCGGTACATCGCGACGCCCTCCTGCGTGCGCGTCGTGCGCATGAGCGTGAGCCGGAACGTCGCGTCCACGATGCGGCCGCGCCGCTCGTTCCCGACGCGGATCATGAGGGTGGGGACCCCGTCGAGGGGGCCGATCGCGACGCGCGACGAGAACACGACGCGCGCGCGGGTCTGCGAGAACCGCGCGAACACGAGCCCTGTGGCGAGCGCGGTCACGACGAGCCCGGCGACCGACTCGGCGACGACGAGCGCGTTCGCGACCCGGGTCAGCGGGAACATCGAGCCGTAGCCGATCGTCCCCATGGTCTGGATGCTGAAGAAGAAGGCGTCGGGGAACGAGCCGGGAGCGGCGTTCGCGATCCCGCCCGTGACGAGGTAGGCCGCCGCGAACGCGGCGTTGAGCAGCAGGTACCCGCAGACGATGACCGCCAGCGCGGCCCACCACGGGACGCGCAGGAGCCAGTGGTAGAGATCGCGCAGGCCGGCGCGCGGGACGCCGACGACGCGCATCTCGTACCCTTCCGCGCGGAACACCTCGCTGCGGCCCGGAGGACGCATGCGCCGAGTATGGCACCCTGGCGTGGGGGCGGGGGCTGCGTCAGGTCCGCCCGGCGAGGCCCAGATAGGTCTCGACGAGTCGCGGGTCGCCGGCGAGCATCGCGCGCCCCGGCCCGCAGACGTCCGCGTTCGCGGCCCGCGTCACGGCCGGTAGCGCAGGACCATCCCAAAGTCGCCGACCGCCCGCAGGTCGGTCGCCGAGGTGCCCCAGATCCCGCGGAGCTCGTAGACGGTCGTCCCGCTCGTCACCTTCGACCAGGCGCTTCCGTCCCAGTGCAGGGCGGTGCCCCCCGTGCCGACCGCCCAGGCATCGGTCGCCGACCTCGCCCAGACGGCCTCGAGCGGGTTCCCCTGCGACAGCGGATTCTCCCAGCACCAGCCGTCGGCGCTGCACGCGCTCGCCGTGGAGGCCGGCGCAACCGCGGCGCCCTCGACGGTGACCGCCAGGCTCGCCGGAGAGAAGACGTACCCGCTCTTGCTCACCGCGGCGCCGTGATGTCCGCCTTGGACCCGCGCACCGCCCATGCACGGGCGGTGAGCTGGATCGACCCGTCGGACGCGATCGGCAGCGACGCGCGGATCGCCTCGCGCAGCGCGACGCGCCGGTCCTCGGGCAGCGACATCGCATAGCCT
The DNA here is from genome assembly GCA_036394835.1 of Anaeromyxobacter sp. Classification (GTDB taxonomy): domain Bacteria; phylum Myxococcota; class Myxococcia; order Myxococcales; family Anaeromyxobacteraceae; genus Anaeromyxobacter. Next base: position 47,602 of record DASWEI010000061.1, read on the forward strand.
GGCGCGGGGCCCTGTCCTCCGAGGAACGGCGACCAGCAGTCGTCGAAGTCGCGGAATCGGGTCTGCACGTCGATGGCACGCGCGACCCCGGAGAGCCCCGTCGCCGTGAACAGCGCCTCGAGCGGTGCTGGGGCGCAGCCTGGGAAACGGACCCCTTCGTCGAGGGCGGACGCCGCCGGAACGAGCGCCTTCGCCGCGTCCCAGAAGCACCGCATCAGCTCCATCCCGCTGGCGTAGTCCCACACGTACAGGGCGATCGCGCTCCCCGGCCGACCCGCGCGCGCCATCTCGGCCACCATCCTCGCCGGGTCCGGCAACGAAGTTGAGCACGAGCCCCGAGACGACCGCGTCGAAGCTGTCGTCCGCGACCGCGAGCGCCTGCGCATCGCCAACATGGAAGGCGATCCGCGCGCCGGTCACGCGGGCGCGAGCGTGCGCGACGAAGCCCTTCGAGCGATCGACTCCCAGCACGGCTCGCGGCGCGGCGTGCTCCCCGATCGTCTCCACGAGCGTACCCGTGCCACAGCCGACATCGAGCCAGCGGGAATTCGACGGCACCCCGAGCCAGCTCACGAGCTCGCGTGCGACGAGCCGGCTCCAACGTCCGACGTAGGACTCGTATGCGGCCCCGACCGCCCAGACGTCGCTCACCTGGCGCTCCTCAGCCTGTCTTCATTCGCGCGCACGCACCACTGCTCACTTCCGCATGCGTGGCGACCCAGACAATCTCCAACCGGGTCGCCGAACGCGACCGGTGCACAGGTGGTGGTCGGTGGTGCGCGGTCGGCGAGATGGTGATGCCGGCCCGAGTCTTCCGCCGCACATTGCGCCGAGCGTCGCGTTCGCTATTGTGGCCCCTCGGGAGACGGCGCTGAGCGACGCGACACTGCGCAAAGGGACGGGGATGGAGCTCGAGGTGCTCGAGATGCGAGCGGCTGTCCCGGCAGGAGGAGCGTGGGCCTGGCGCCGCGTCGCGGCATCGGCGCTGCCGGCGCTCGTCATCACCGCCGCGTTCGCACACACGCTCGCGACGAGCTGGCGCAAGTGGGGCAACATCTTCGTGGACGGCGGGCGCGAGCTCGAGCTTCCACGCCGGCTGCTGCAGGGCGAAGCGCTCTACTCCGATCTCCGCTGCTACTACGGACCGCTCGCGCCGTACGTGAACGCCGCGCTCTACGGGCTCTTCGGCGTCCACGCGGACGTCCTCGTGGCCGCGGGGATCGCGAGCGCCGCGCTCATGACGCTCGTCCTCTACCTGCTCGCACGCCGGTTCGTGGACCGGCCCACCGCCACCGTGGCCGCCCTCGTATTCGTGTACGTCTGCGCGTTCCCGCACCTCGGCTGGAACCCGGCGTTCACGTTCGCGCTCCCGTATTCCTACGCCGCGACATACGGGAGCCTCGTCGCGACCACCAGCCTCCTCTTCCTCATCCGGCACGCGCAAGGCGGGCGGACGGCGGATTTCGTCGCCTCGACCGCGTTCCTCGTCCTCGCGTCGCTCGCGAAGGTCGAGCTCTTCGTCGCCGCGGGGGCCGCGCACGTCGCGTGGATCGCGGGCGCGATCGGAGCGAACCGGTTCACCCGAGCACGCCTCGTCGGATACGGCATCGCGGCGGCGACGGTGGTCGCCGTGTACGGTCTCCTCACGGCCCGGGTCGGATGGACGCTCTGGCTCGACAATCTCGGGGGCCCGCTCAACGTCGCGAACGAGCGCTTCCGGCGCTGGGTGATGGGCCTCGACGATCCGGCGCTGTCCCTGCGCCACATGGGAGCCTCCGCGGTCGCGCTCGCCGTGGCGGGCGGCGTCGGCGCGGCGGCCGCCCTCGTGGCCGGCGCGGCGCGGGCAAGAGCGCTCGTGCGCTGGATCGCGTGCGCGGCGGCCTTCGGCGCGACGCTCGAGCTCTATCGCCGCCTCCCGCTCGCGATCGCCTTTCGCATCCTGCCGCTCGTCGCGGCGGCGGCCCTCGTCGCGTTCGCCGTGGCAGCGTGGCGCACCGGGGGGGATCGGGCACGGATGGTCCCGCGCCTCCCCGTGTGGGCTTTCGCGCTCGCCAGCTTCGCCCGCATCCCGCTCAACTCGACGGTGGAGCACTACGGGTTCTTTCTCCTCCCGGTTCCGATCGTCGCGTTCGCGCTCCTCCTGCTCGATGACCTGCCGCGGCTCGCGACGGCGTCCGAGTGGAGGCGGCGCGCGTATCGCTCCGCCGGGGCGGGGCTCCTCGTGGGCGCCGCGGTGCTGCACTTCGGCGAGTCCGCGAAGATGTACGACCAGCACATCCATGAGCTCGCGACGCCACGCGGCCGGCTGCTGCTGCTCACGCAGTTCGAGGCGGGCGTCGTGCAGGCCCTCTCCTCGTTTCCTCGCGGGACGCGCGTCCTGACGGTCCCGCAGGGAGACGGGCTCGTCTTCTTCAGCGGGCTCGAGGCCGCGGACGGGATGTTCTCGCACCTGCCACCCGACTTCGTCGGCGCATACGCCGAGGAGCGCGTCCTGGCCCGCTGGCAGGCGAACCCTCCCGACGTCGTCGTCTGGACGAGGCAGGACATGAGCGAGTTCGGCTTCCGCGAGTTCGGCGACGACTTCGCGCGCGCCTGCGCCTCTTGGCTCGCGGCCAACTACTCGCCGCTGGCGGGCGACCCCACGGCGCCGGTCAGGCTGCTCGTACGAAAGCCGTAGCGGCCGCGAGCCACCGCTCGAAGGCGACGAGCTCGCGCTCCTCCACGATCCCGGCGGTCGCGAGCGCGCGCCACAGCGCGCGTGCGGTGTCGCCCATCGACGCGCGCTCCGCCGGCGCCAGGTCCGCCATCGCGCGCTCGAGCAGCGCCCCGATCTCCGCGTTTCGCCGGTATCCGATCACCTCGTCCTCGAAGTCCTTCATGAGGTCGTGAGCGTTCCGGGCCTGCTCCACCGTGGCGTCCTGGAAGGCCAGACGGTGGCCGTGGATCCAGAGCGCCGCCTGCGCGACGAACGAGCGCCAGATGTCCGTCATGCGGAAGCTGACGAAGCATGGCAAGTAGAGCAGGGGAAATGCCGCCGGGAAGAACAACGTGTTCTGCGAGTTGAACGGCACCCACGCGTGCGGTTCGAGGACGACGGCCTCGCCGAGGCGCGCGAACGTGACGTTCTGGGGGAACACGAGGCGGTAGATCGCGTCCACGTCCGGATCGGAATCGGCGAGGTACTGCTGGATCGGGGACGAGGCGCCTTCCACCCGCCCCGCGTCGTCGCCCGGATCGTGAATCGCGGTGAGCGGGAGCCCGCGCGGCCAGATCGTCGCGTCGGAGTATTGCCGGTAGACATTGACCCATCCTGCGCGGCGGATCAGTCTCCCCGAGACCTGCGGTCGCAGCGCCTCTCCGAAGCTGTCGTACGGGATGTTGTCGTCATCCGTCTCGAGGATGAGCGATGCACCCTCGCGCAGCGCATGGAGGTAGCCGAGGTTCTTCCGCGCGTAGTGCCGGTAAGGCAGCACGTCCGCGAGCTCGCCGAACTCCTGCCGCTGCCGCTCGACGGAGAGGTAGTCGATGCCTTCCGCACGCCACCCGTCGGGCGTGCGCAGGTCGCCGACGACGACGGCGCGCCAGCCGCGCCGGCACATGCCGGCGATGCGCTCGATCGCCCGCGTCGGGGGGTTGATGGTCGTGACGACGATCCACGGATCGCCGGCGCACCGGCCCGCCCGCTCAGATGCCGCGCCGCCCATTCCTCACCTCGCGCCAGACGAGCTTCAGCTCCGCGATCCCTGTCGCCACGCTGTGGAAGTTGGTCTCGCCGCCGATGCGCACGGACTCCCTCGTCGGGAACTCGGTGATGGGGAGCCCGAGCTTCAGCGCGCGGATGACCATCTGGTAGTCCATCGTGAGATCCGTCGACGTGAGCCGCATGCGATCGAACGTGGCGCAGGCGATCCCGCGGAACCCGTTCGTCACGTCGCTCGTGCGGTTGCCTCCGTGAGCGAACAGCGAGTTCGCGAGGAGCGCGAACCCCTGGTTCGCCCACTTGCGCCACCTGAACGTCAGATGATCCTCCTCGTTCCAGGCGCCCGCGATCATGCGGGAGGCGACGACGAACTCGTGCCCGCTCGCCAGCAGCGCCACCATCCGTCCCAGATCCGCCGGGTCCTCGTTCCCGTCCGGATGGAAGAACACGAACGCGTCGGCGGACACGAGCTCGCGCGCCTCGAGCATCGCCGCGCCGAGGCCGGGCCGGCGCTGGACGTGCACGGGGATCCCCGCCGCCTCGAGCAGCTCCCGCGTTCGATCGGTGGAGTGGCCGTCGATGGCGAGGACGGACCGGAAGAGGCTGCGATCGATGCGATCCAGCAGGGTGCGAACGCCCGCCTCCTCGTTGCGCGCGATGAGCACCAGATCTACGGAACGCATGCGGGAGCGGCTCCTCGCGGTGGACGTGGCGGGCGGCGGTCGCGGCTCGCCGGCTGCGGATGCGGGCCGCGCGAGAGATGACCATGCGTACCATCGGGAAAAGCGGCTGTCCAGCCACGCACGCGCTCGCAGGCGCGTTCCCGGGGCCGAAATGAAATGCTCATCACCCGTGAGCTCCCGCAGTCCCCGGGGCACAGGGCTGCGCCGCTCTCCCGCGCACGGCGCGTTGAGGGTCACGCCCCGAGCGCCTCCGTCCGCTTTCGCTCCGCGACGTGCAGCCAGAAGCGGTGATCGCGCTCGCCGTATATCAGGATCTCCTTCGCGCGAGTCAACCCCAAGGCGGGCGCCCAACTGATACGATGCGTGAGGACGCGTCCGGTCCTACCGTACCGCGAGTGAACCGGCGGGCCGGGCTCCGGTTTGTTCCGGAAATTCCTTGCGCCCGCCGGTGGCGACGGCATTTCGAGGGGGAACCAGCGTCTCACAGCGCTGATCACTTGTGCTGACCAGAGTAGCCGCAATGTCTGAACCAGGCCGCCGCGTCCGCACCGTCGATGAGGTCCATCGCTCGGCGGATCGCCTCGTCGAGAGCGTCACGCGTCCTGGCGCCGAACTCGCGGA
>DASWEI010000062.1:0-41682 GCA_036394835.1 Anaeromyxobacter sp.
TGGCCCCGCTTCTGCTGGTCGCCTCGCGGCGACACGCAGGGGACCTCGCTACCCGAATGCTCGATTCATTCGAGGCGGGCTCCTTTCATCCCGCTGAGAACGCGCCGCTTTGCGCGGCGCACCGTGAACCTGTCCATCCACGCGTCGCCGTAGACCTCGCGCGCGGCGAGCTGGTTGTGGAATTGCAGAGGCATCTCGTGTTCTCGATTGTCGTCGGCCCGCCCCGCCCCCGCGGCACCACGTGATCGAGCTCGACTTGATGAGTGGAGCCGCAGACGCCGCCTCCGTCGACGGGCCATTGCCAGCGCGACCCGGAAGGTCTTCGAGCCCACGAACGCGATCATCCCGGCAAGGAGGTCCGGATCAGCGCAACTTCAGTGAACTGTCACCCATCCTCCTAATCCAGGTGGCCGGAGGCCGATCTCGTCACGGCGCTTCCTCTTCACGGACACGCCTCGGCCGCCGCACTCCTCGTTGCCCGAACCCGGCCACACCGCAGAGACTCCGCATGCGAGCGTGAGCGCCAGAGCCTCATGATGTTAGCGCGCTGGGGGCAGCCGGAGGGCTGGTGACTCGAGCGCGGTCGACTGGAAGTCGAAGTCGAGGTCCACCACGTCCACGGCTTCAGCGAAGCTGCGACAGGAACCGCTCGAGCTCCGCTGGCAGCGGGCTCTCCACGGCGACGCGTTCGCCGCCCGGCGCGTCGAGCGCGATCTTCCACGCGTGGAGGAACTGGCGCGGCAGGCCAGGCGTCGCCGCCGCCGCGCCGCCGTACGTGACGTCGCCCGCGACCGGGTAGCCGATGTAGGCGAGGTGGACGCGGATCTGGTGCATCACGCCCGTGACGATCCGCACGCGCAGCAGCGTGTGGTGCTCGAAGGCGCGCTCGACGTCGTAGTGCGTCTCCGCCGGGCGGGGGGTCGCCCCCTTCGCGGCGAGCCGCTCGACCGCCTCGGGGTCCGGCGCGGGAAGCACCCGCCCGCCGCGCTGCGCGAGCGGGACGGAGAGCACGCCGCCCGAGGCGACCCGTCCCACGACGAGCGCGAGGTAGAGCTTCTCGACGCGGCGCGCGCGGAGCGCCTCGTGGATCTCCGCCCACGCCTCCGGGTCGCGCGCGAACACGACGCACCCGCTCGTCTCGAGATCGAGCCGCTGCACCGCGCCGCCCTCGCGCGGCTCCGGGGAGGCCTCGGCGCACTCCGGGTACCGCGCGGCGACGGCGTTCGCGAGGGTACCGCCCTCGCCCGGCGCGAGCGGGTGGACGGCGACGCCGGCCGGCTTGTCCACGACGACGAGGCGCGGGTGCTCGAGGAGGACGCGCAGCGGCGCGCTCGGCTCCGGCGCCGGCGGCCCTACGGGCGGCTCGATCTCGAGCTCCACCTTCGCGCCCGGGACGGCGGGATCGCTTGGCCGCGCGCGGCGGCCGGAGACGCGCACGTCACCGAGCTGGAAGGCGCGCTTGACCGCGGCGCGGCCGAGCCCGAGCGCATCGGCGAGGGCGCGGTCGAGCCGCCCCTGGACGGTCAGCGGAAGGCGGAGGTCGTGCTTCACGGAGCGGAGGCTACCCGAAGAAGACCTCGGCGATCTCGTAAAGCTTCGGGTCGATGAGGTGCAGCTCCTTCGTCGCCTCGTCGAGCGAGACCGCCACGATCGCGTCGCCGTGGAGCGCCGCCATCATGCCCCAGCGCGCGTCGCGCACGAGGTCCGCGGCGAACACGCCGTAGCGCGTCCCGAGCACGCGGTCGCGGGCGGTGGGCGTCCCGCCGCGCTGGATGTGCCCGAGGACGGTGACGCGCGTCTCGATCTTCGTCCGGCGCTCGAGCTCCATCGCGAGGAAGGCGCCGATGCCGCCGAGCCGCACGTGGCCGAACTCGTCGAGCTCCGCCGCGACGGTCTCGTCCTTGCCGCGCTCGATCTGCGCCCCCTCCGCGACGACGATGATCGAGAAGCGCTTGCCGCGCCCCTGCCGGGAGAGGACGTACTGCGAGACCTTCTCGAGGTTGATCGGCCGCTCCGGGACGAGGATCACGTCGGCGCCGCCGGCGAGGCCGCTGTGGAGCGCGATGTGTCCGGCGTGCCGCCCCATCACCTCGCAGACGATGACGCGGCTGTGAGCCTCGGCGGTGGTGTGGAGCCGGTCGATCGCCTCGGTCGCGATCGAGACCGCCGTGTCGAACCCGAACGTGTAGTCCGTCCCGGAGAGGTCGTTGTCGATCGTCTTCGGGACGCCGACAACCTTCATCCCCTTGTCGTAGAGCTTCTTCGCGACGCCGAGCGTGTCCTCTCCGCCGATGGCGACGACCGCCTGGATGTTGTTCTGCTCGAGGGTCCGGAAGACGGCCTCGACGCCCCCCTGGCGCTTGAACGGGTTCGTCCGGGAGGTGCCGAGGATCGTCCCGCCGAGGTGGAGGATGCCGGAGACCGACTGCAGGTTCAGCCGGAAGTGGTTCCCCTCGATGAGGCCGCGCCACCCGTCCCGGACGCCCACGAACTCCAATCCGTGGTTCTCGCCCCGCCTGACCACCGCGCGGATGACCGCGTTCAGGCCTGGACAGTCGCCGCCGCCCGTCAGCATCGCAACCTTCATCTCGACCGGACCTCCCGCATGCCCCGCCTGGAGATAGACAGCGCCCTCCCATCGGCGCAACGAAGCTTTCGGCCGGGGAGACGCCGCGAGGAGGCCCGGAAGGTGTGATCATGAGCCCGCCCGCCAGACGACCCGGCGAGGCGCCCAGAGGTGCCCGTGGCGATCCAGATCGAGCTCCCCGTGACGGCGGACCGGGTCCGCGAGCTGCGCGTCGGCGACGAGGTGCTCGTCTCCGGGCGCCTCGTCACCGCGCGTGACGCGGTTCACCGCCACCTCGTGAAGGCGCCGGACCCTCGCGCGAGAGCGCTCGTGGAGGGGCGGTTCATTTACCACTGCGGCCCCGTCGTCGCGCAGGACCCCGCCACGCGCACCTGGCGCTTCGTCGCCGCGGGGCCGACCACGTCGCTCCGCGAGGAGCCCTGGCAGGCGGACGTGATCGCGCGTTACGGCGTCCGCGGCGTGATCGGCAAGGGCGGCATGGGCGCGCGGACGCTCGCGGCGCTGCGTGAATACGGCGCGGTCTACCTCCACGCGGTCGGGGGGCTCGCGGTGACGCTCGCGCGCCGCGTGATCCGGGTGAACGGCGTCCACCTGCTCGACGAGCTCGGCGTGACCGAGGCGATGTGGGACGTGGAGGTGCGGGACTTCCCCGCCGTCGTCACGATGGACGCCCACGGCGCGACGCTGCACGCGCCGCTCGAGCTCGTGGGCGAGGAGCCGGCTACCGGCTCTTCCGGCGCCGGCGCGTGATCATCCGCACCGGACCGTGGAAGAGCTGCCGCTCGGTGTAGACGCGCCGTCCGCGGTACTCGTCGCCGCGGTAGGAGCCCGCCGGCCGCTCGAGCCACATCCGCGCGCGGACGATCCCGTCCGCGGAGAAAGGCGCGACGATCTCGTCCGGCGCGACGGCGAGGTAGCGGTCGAGCAGCGCGCGGATCTTCCGGTTGTACTTCGCGAGCGGCAGCCGCGAGTGGAGGCGGCCGCGGTGGAGCGTGCCGTCGAAGCGCGTGGACGCGTGGTAGAGCTCGTGGAGGATCGTGCCGATCCGCTCGTGCGCGCTGGACTCGAGGAACCAGAGCGGCCGCAGCGTCACGACGTAGAGGATCTTCCGGCCCTTCACGCGGATGAGCGGCTTCACGCGCGCGCCGGCGCCGGTTCGCGCGCGCGTGTCCTTGAAGTGCGCCGGGCGGATGGTCGCGCGGGACGCCCGCCGCGCCTCTCCGGCGACGACGAGGACGCGCGACGCCCGGACGTGCGCGAGCTCCGGAAGGCGCGCCGCGACGTCGCGCACGAGGCGCTTCACTGCGAGCGTCACGTTGGGCCGGACCACCGGGGACGAGGATACCGGCGGGCACGGCCGGGGACGAGCGCGGCGTCGCGGCGCCCTCCCTTGAACGCCCCGGTCGGGGCCGCTAGCATGCACGCCGGATGGAAGTCCTCGCCACCGCCGCGCTCGCAGGCCTCTCGGTCGCCGCGCTCCTCCTCGCCCGCCGCGTCCGCGCCTTGCTCGTGGACGTCGCGGAGCTGTCAGGCCGGGTGACGGAGCTCGCCGCCCGCCTCGACGCGACCGAGCACGACGCCGCCGGCGCGCTCGCGCGCACGGAAGTCGCCGAGCTCGTCCTCCTCGACAAGGGGCTCGCCGACGAGGAGGACCTCGAGGCGGCGCGCCGTCGCTTCGGCGACGATGTCCCGCCTGCGGACGTCCGCGGCGATGGCGAGCTGCACTAGCGTAGAGCAGCTACTTCTCGAACTTCGGCTTCTCGGGGTGCCTGCGGTACACGAGCACCGTCCGCCCGAGGATCTGCGCGACCTGGGCGCCGACGGCCGAGCCGAGCCGTTCCGCCGCCTCGAAGCGGTCCTCGGGACTCTCGGTCCCGATCCGCACCTTCACGAGCTCGTGGGCGCCGAGCTGGTCGTCGAGCTGCCGGAGCACGGCGTCCGTCACGCCCTCCTTGCCGACCTGCACGATGGGCGACAGGTGGTGGCCCGCCGCGCGGAGCGTCTTGCGCAGCTTCGAGGACGGCATGAGGGCGCGCTTCTTGGGGCTCGTCGGGGCGGGCATGTCCGTCCTATTTCCTGAGGTACTTGAGCTCGCGCTGCAGGTCTGCGTGCTCGGGCGCGACCTGGAGCCCGCGCCTGAGGTGCTTCTCGGCGAGCGAGAGGTCGCCCGCGAGCTTCGCCATCTGGCCGAGGAAGAGGTACCCCTGCGCGCAGCGCGGGTTCTTCTTGAGGCCGACCTCGATGCTGGACGACGCGACGACGAGCTTCTTCTTCCGATCGTCCGCGAGGAGGAACTCGCACCAGGCCTTCCACATCCCGAACTCCGCCTCGTCGGCGTTGAGCCGGATGGCCTCGTCGAACCTCTTGAGCGCGTCGTCGTACTTGCGCGCCTTCACGAGGAGCGTCCCGGCCTCGAAGAGGTTCTCGGCCTGGAAGATGTTCATCACGTCGAGCTCGGCGACGCCGCCCGTCCTGAGCTTCTCGGCGTAGGCGGCGCGCGCGGAGTCGTCGCCGAGCACCGACCACGCTTCGCTCACCTTCGCGAAGACGTCCGCGCACAGCTTCCTCACGTCGGCCGGCGCGTCTCCCGGCACCGCGTCCGGGTGGTACGACTTCGCGAGCTGGAAGTAGGCGAGCTTGATCTGCGCGCCCTGCGCGTCGTGCTTCATCCCGAGCACCGCGAAGTGATCCGCGCCCTTCAGCTTCGCGTGGAGCGCCTCGAGCGAGGCCCGGTCGAGCGCGGGCGCCTTCGCGGGAGGCACGGGCGGCGGCGCGGGCTTCACGGTGGCCGGCGGCATCCCGGGCGGCCTCGCGCCGGCAGCGGGCGCGGCGGGCTTCGGGGCGGTCGCGGCGGACGGCGGCTTCACGGGCGGGGCGGCCCGGGTCACCGGGGGCGTCGCGGCGGCGGGGGTGGGCGGGGGCGAAGCGGGCCGCGCCTGGGGAGCCGGCGGCGTCGCGCCCTTGCGCGAGGCGCCGAACGCGAGGAGCTGCACGTCGCCGAGGAGCACGGCGAGCCGCAGCACGACAAGCGCGTCGCCCGGGTTCGCCGCGGCGAGCTCGGCGGGGCTGCGCGCGCCGTCGAAGAGCCCGGCCGCGCGCGTCTCCTGCGGCGTGAGCCGAAGCTCCTCGAGCCGGATGCGCCCGCCGACACGCGTCGCGGCGCGGTGCTCGCGCTCGCCGAGCCGGCGCATGAGCGCGGGGGCGTCGAGCGCGCGCGCCGCGCCGGAGAGCATGGCGAATGGCGCGCCGAGCGGGAACGCGCCGGGCGGCGGCGGCGCCTGCGGGGTCCAGGACCAGCCGCCCGCCTCGACCGCCAGCGCGCGCTGGACGAGCTGGGCCCCGTGCTCCTGCAGGAACGCGGCGACGTCGGCGGGGTTCACGATCCGCTCGGCGATGAGCGCCGACACGAGATCGCCGCCGAGCCGCGCCTTCGCTGCCTCGGCGTTCGCGAGCGCCTCGGGGCGGAGCGCGCCCTTCTGGACGAGGAACCGTCCGAGGTCGTCCGCCGGATCGCTCGACGCGGCGTGCTCGACGGCGCCGCGCCGGAAGCTGAGTGCGTACGAGCGCCCCTCGGGCGTGAGCGTCAGCCGCCCGGTCGCCTGCATCGCGGCGGCGAGCCCGAAGATCGTGAGCGCGCTCTCGGCGCCGAGCGTGCCCTGGTGGGCGAGCCCCGCCGCGATCGCGGCGTCCGCGCCGACCTCGCGCGCGGCCATGCCGTAGGAAGAGCCCGGCGCGCGCGGGGGGGTCGTCGCCGGCGCGGCCCCAGCGGCCGGGGGCCGAACCGGCGGCGGCCGGTAACCCGTGGGGACGCGGTCGAGCTTCGGCGGCATCGCGGCGGGCGCCAGCGGGCGCGCGGCGGGCGGGGGCTTCGGCTTCTCGTCGCTCACCGGACGATCAGAGTACCACCGTCTCGCGGTACTCGCCGAAGACCTCGCGCAGGGCGTCGGAGATCTCGCCGAGCGTCGCCTGCGCCTTCACCGCGGCGAGGATCGTCGGCATGAGGTTCTCCTTCCCCTTCGCGCCGGCGCGGACCGCGTCGAGCGCCTGCTTCGCCGCGGTCGCGCTGCGCGCGGCGCGGAACGCCTGGAGGCGCGCGATCTGCTGCGCCTCGAGCGCGGGGTCCACCTTCATCACCGTGACGGGCGGATCGTCGGCCTTGAAGGCGTTCACGCCGACGACGACCTGCTCCTTCGCCTCGACCTTCTTCTGCCAGGCGTAGGCGGCCTCCTGGATCTCCCGCTGCACGTAGCCCTTCGAGATCGCCTGCACCATCCCGCCCATCTCGTCGATCTTCCGGATGTACTCCTGGGCGCGCCCCTCGATCTCGTCCGTCATGGACTCGACGACGTAGCTGCCTCCGAACGGGTCGATGACATCCGCGACGCCCGCCTCGTTCGCGATGATCTGCTGCGTGCGCAGCGCGATCCGCGCCGACTCCTCGGTGGGAAGCCCCAGCGCCTCGTCGCGCGAGTTCGTGTGGAGCGACTGCGTGCCGCCGAGCACCGCCGCGAGCGCCTGGATGGTGACGCGTACGATGTTGTTGTCCGGCTGCTGCGCGGTGAGCATCGAGCCCGCCGTCTGCGTGTGGAACCGCAGCATCATCGAGCGCGGGTCCTTCGCCTTGAAGCGCTCCTTCATGATGCGCGCCCAGAGCCGGCGCGCCGCGCGGAACTTCGCGACCTCCTCGATGAGGTCGTTGTGCGCGTTGAAGAAGAACGAGAGGCGGCCTGCGAAGACGTCGACGTCGAGCCCCGCCTTCACCGCGGCGTCCACGTAGGCGATGCCGTCGGCGAGGGTGAACGCGACCTCCTGCACCGCGGTCGAGCCGGCCTCGCGGATGTGGTAGCCGGAGATCGAGATCGGGTTCCACTTCGGCATCACCTTCGCGGTGTACGCGAAGATGTCGGTGATGAGCCGGAGCGACGGCTCGGGCGGGTAGATGTACGTCCCGCGGGCCGCGTACTCCTTGAGGATGTCGTTCTGGATCGTGCCCTGGAGGTCGGCGGGGCTGACGCCCTGCTTCTCCCCCACCGCCTGGTAGAGCGCGAGCAGGATGCCGGCCGTCGAGTTGATCGTCATGGACGACGACACCTCGCCGAGCGGGATGCCGTCGAGGAGGGTCGCCATGTCCGCGATCGAGTCGATCGCGACGCCGACCTTGCCGACCTCGCCGCGCGCGCGCGGGTGATCGGAGTCGCGCCCCATCTGCGTGGGGAGGTCGAACGCGACGGAGAGGCCGGTCTGCCCCGCCTTCAGGAGGTAGTGGTAGCGCTTGTTCGACTCCTCCGCGGAGCCGAAGCCGGCGTACTGGCGCATCGTCCAGAAGCGCGCGCGGTACATCGTCGACTGAACGCCGCGCGTGTACGGGTAGTCGCCCGGGAGGCCGAGCCGCTCCTCGAGCCCCGGCTTCACGTCCCCGGCGGCGTACACGGGGTCCACCGGGATGCCCGAGGACGTCTCGAACCTCGCGCGCCGCTCGGGCGCCTTCTTCACGGCCTTCCCGTACGTCCCCTCGAGCCAGCTCTTCTTGTCCGCCATGGGTGACTCCCTCCGTCGGTGAGTCCCGCTCGGCGCCGCGCTACTCGACGGCGCACAGCCTCGCGTTCCCCGGCACGGCCTGCCCCTCCTGCACGTGGAGCTCTACGACCTGGCCGTCTTTCGGGGACCGCAACTCGTTCTCCATCTCCAGCGCCTCGACGACGACGAGCGCCTGGCCCGCCTTCACGCGCTCGCCCTGCTTCACGAGCACCTTTCGCACCACGGCCGCCACCGGCGCCAGCACGGCCTGCTTCCCCTCGATCGTGAGCCGCGGCGCGGCGCGCCTGAGCCTCAGCTTCCGCTCGTCGAGCAGCTCGAGCGGCACGACCGCGTTTCGCAGCCGCACGTTCACCCTGCTCTCGCGCCAGTCGAGCATCGCGCTGTAGCTCGCCTGGTCCACGACGAGCGAGAGCGTGCCGTAGTCGTGGCGGAACGCGTCGACGACGTGCACCTTGCCGCGCAGCTTCACCTCGTAGAGGCCGCCGCCGAGGCGGCGGACCTCGACCACGTCCTCGCGCTCGCCGCCGTCGAGCCGGGCGACATAGGTGCTCACCTCAGCCCTCCCCGCAGCGCGCGCGCCCGGCCGACTCGCGCCCAGGTGGAGCGGTCCGCGCCGGCGGCGCCCGCGCGCGCCGCGAACGCCTGGGCCTCGGCGTGGTCCCGCTTGAACGCGGAGACCGCCGCCGCGACGATCGCGACCTCCTCGAAGCTCCGATCCGCGGGGCGCAGGAGCTCCTGCGCGTGGCGAGCGCAAAACGAGGTGTCGTAGTCGCCCGAGCGGAACGCGGGATGCGCGAGCGCCGCCCCGAGCCAGGCGACGTTCGTCGCGACGCCGTGGACCGTGTACTCGCCGAGCGCGCGGACGAGCCGGTCGATCGCGAGCGCGCGCGTCGGCGCCCAGGCGACGAGCTTCGAGAGGAGCGGCTCGTAGTGGTGAGGGACGACGAACCCGGTGTAGACGCCGGAGTCGTCGCGGACGCCCGGGCCTCCCGGGACGCGCAGGTAGGTGATCTTCCCGGGCTGAGGCTCGAACCCCTTCGTGGGGTCCTCCGCGCAGATGCGCGCCTCGATCGCGTGGCCGCGCCGCACGACCTCCTCCGGGCGCGGGACGACTCCGCCGCGGGCGATCTCGAGCTGCAGGCGGACGAGGTCGAGCCCGGTGACCATCTCCGTGACCGGGTGCTCCGGCTGCAGCCCGGCGTCGAGCTCGAGGAAGTGGACGCGGCGCTGCGCGTCGGCGAGGAACTCGACCGTGCCGGCGCCGACGAGGCCCACCGCCCGCGCGGCGCGCACCGCGACCTCGGCCACCGTCCGGCGCACCTCGCCGTCGAGGGCGCAGCTCGGCCCCTCCTCGATCACCTTCTGCTCGCGGCGCTGCACCGAGCACTCGCGGTCCCCGAGCGCGATCACGCCGCCGTGCTCGTCCGCGAGGACCTGCACCTCGACGTGGCGCGCCCGCTCGAGCATCTTCTCGAGGTAGAGCCGGTCGTCGCCGTACTCGGCGGCCGCCTCGCGGCGAGCCGCCTCCCAGAGCGCGTCGAGGTCCTCGGCGCGGTCGCAGCGCATCATCCCGCGTCCGCCGCCGCCCACCGCCGCCTTGATCACGACGGGATAGCCGAGCGCATCCGCGAACGCGCGCGCGTCGGCGTCGTCGGCGATCGGCGCCTCCGAGCCGGGCACCGTCGGGATCCCCGCGTCGCTCACGCGCCGGCGCGCCGCGGTCTTCAGCGAGACGAGGTCGAGCGTCTCGGGGGACGGGCCGACGAAGGTCATCCCGGCGCGCGCCACGGCGCGCGCGAAGTCGGCGCGCCCGGCGAGGAGGCCGTAGCCTGGGTGGATCGCGTCGGCGCCGGTGCGCTTCGCGGCGTCGATGATCCGGTCGAGGACGAGGTAGCTCTCGCGGGCGGGCGAGGCGCCGACGTGCACCGCCTCGTCGGCGTAGCGCACGTGGAGCGATCCGCGGTCCGCGTCGGAATAGACCGCGACCGACGCGATCCCCATCTCGCGGCACGTGCGCATGACCCGGACGGCGATCTCGCCGCGGTTCGCGACCAGCACCTTTGCGATCGGCGTTGTCGGGCTCACGCGAGGGTCGCAACCATACCCGCGCCGCACGCGCGCCGTCCAGCATCCGCGCAGCCCATTCCTCGCCGGATCCGCCCGAGTTCCGGCCAGTTTTGCCGGACCGCGTCGAGGCGGGGAAAGGGTGTCGCGCGCGCCGCGCGGGGGGTTCCGGTGCCCGCCCGGCGCGCCCACGATGCGGGGATGCCCGACGACGCGGTCCAGCACGTCGCGGCGGGCGCGACCGAATGCGGGGCGCTCCCCGAAGCCCTCCGCCGCCTGCTGGCGGTGGAGCCGGAGGAGCGCGCGCCGCGCCGGCTCGTGGGCGCCCTCGCCGACGCGCTCCCCGCCGCCTCGTGCGCGGCGCTGCTCGTCGACGACGGCGACGCGTTCGCGCTCGCCGTGGGGGTGGGGCTCGACGACAGGGCGCCGCAGCGGTTCGAGGGCGGGCTCTGCGCGGAGGCGCTCGCCGCGGGCGCGGTGCGGCTCGCCCCGGATCCCGGGCCGCCGTTCCCCGCCGGCACGCGGCTCGGCGCGGCGGCCCCGTTCAGCGTCGGCGCGACGCGCGGCGCGCTCTTCGTCGGGACGCGCGGCGATCCGCTCGACGAAGGCGCGCTCCTGCTGCTGCGCACCGCGGCCGACCGCATCGTGCTCCTGCTCGAGCGGGACCGGCTCGCGCGCGAGCTCGCCGGCGCCATCGAGGCCGCCCGGCGCGTCGAGGAGGAGGTCGAGCGGCGCCGGCGCGCGGTGGACACGATCCTCGGCATCGTCGGACACGACCTGCGAAACCCGCTCGGCGCGGTGCACATGTCCGCGGCGCTCCTGCAGAAGCGCGGCGGGCTCGAGGGCTGGCAGGCGCGCACGGTGGAGCGGATGCGCTCGTCCGCGGGACGCATGGGCCGGATCATCGCGGACCTGCTCACCTACACCCGCACGCGCCTCGGCACCGGCATCCCCGTCCAGCGGCGCGAGGCGGACCTCGGCGGGGTCGTCGGGCGCGTCGTGGACGAGCTGCGGGCGGCGAACCCGGATCGCGAGATCGTCGTCGAGACGCACGGGGACCTCGCCGGGAACTGGGACCCCGACCGGCTCGAGCAGGTCGCGTCGAACCTCGTCTCGAACGCGGTGGACCACGGCGATCCCGGGACGGCGGTCCGGGTCGTGATCACCGGCGGCCCCGGGGACGTCGTGCTCACGGTCTTGAACACGGGCCCCGGGATGCCGCCGGAGGTGCTCGCCCACCTCTTCGAGCCGTTCTCGCGGCCGCCGGACGAGCGGAGCCGGAAGGCCTCCGGCCTCGGGCTCGGGCTCTTCATCTCGCGCGAAATCGTGCGCGGGCACGGCGGCGAGATCTCCGCACGGGCCGACGAGACCGAGACGCTCGTGATGGTGACCTTGCCGCGCGGGAGAGGCGAGCCGAGCGCCGCGTGACGGCCGCGCCACCTCCCGCTATAACGCCCTGCGCCACAGGTCGGCGAGGTCGCCCGGGAGCCGCCCCGCGATCGCGTCGGACTCCTCGCGCGAGAGGACCGCGCGCGCCGCCGCGAACACCGCGCGCACGTAGGTCGCCGCCCGCGCGGGAGGGAGCAGCACGAGTCGCGCGACCTCGAGCAGGTAGTCGCCGGCGCCCGTCGGCGATCGGACGCGTCCGCCGACGGCGACGCCGCCCGCCGCGAGCTCGCGCGCGAGCGACAGCGGCAGCCGCGCCACGAGCGCGCCGAGCGGCGCGCCGTCGAGCGCCGAGCGGAGCGGGCACAGCACTCCGAGCACGATCTTGTGGAGGTCCACCTCCGACCCGAGCCGCGCGGCGAGCACGTCGAGGAGCTCGCGCGTCCGCCGCACCGGGATCCAGTCCGTGCGCGCGTCGAGCTCCGACGGTCCGACGATGCCCGGGAGCGGCGGCCCGACGCCGCCCCGAATGCGATACGCGTCGCCCATGCGCGAGGAAAGATGTCCCCGGCCCGGCGCCGCGCCAGGGACGGCCCTCGGAGGGACGGGCCGCCGGCGAGTGCACCGACGAGCGGCCCGTTACGAGCTCGCCAGGGCCGCCGCGATCGCGTCCCGCGTGGCGCCCTTGAGCGCCTCCACGCTCGGGTGCGCGGCGGGGAGGATCGGGTCGAGCACCCGGACGACCGCCTCCATGTGCCCACGCAGGACGAGCCCGTGCTTGGGCAGCGCGTCCCCGGTCCCCGAGATGGCGATGGGAAAGACCGGGCACCCGGCGTCGAGCGCGAGCCGGAACGCGCCGTCCTTGAACGGCTGCAGTCGGCCGTCGGGCGAGCGCGTCCCCTCCGGGAAGAGCAGGACGGGGGTCCCGCGCGCGAGGTGCGCGCGACATTCGTCCATCATGCGCCGGACCGACTCCCGGTCGCCGCGCCAGACCGGGACGTAGCCGCTGAGCGCCATGTTCCAGCCGAGGAAGGGGATCCGGAACAGCTCGCCCTTCGCGACGTACGTGAACGGCCGGAAGAGCCCGTAGAGGACGAGCACGTCGAGGAGCGAGAGGTGGTTCGCGACGAGGACCGCTGCGCCGTGCCAGGGCAGGCGCTCCCTCCCGTGTACCCTCATGCGCCAGAGCGGGTTCGCGACGACGTAGAAGGTGCCCCAGCAGCAGGAGAACAGGTGCGACGCGACGCGGCGCCGGTCGAACGCGGCGGTCGCGAGGAACACGACGAGCGCGATCGCGAAGAGGACCGGGAGGGTGAGGACGAAGAACGCCCAGTACACGACGGAGAAGGCCCGCTGCACGGCGCGCATCGTCGCTTGGAGGCCCGGGCAGAGCAAGCCACGTTGACGCCCGATCTTCGCAGGGTTAGACGTGGCTCGTGGGCTCCGGACGATTTGCGATGGCCGCGCACGCACTCGCGGTGCTCGCGCAGTCGCGCGACGGCTATCCCTCCGCCTACGTCGCTTCGAGCGTGAACACGCACGCGGTCTTCCTGCGGCGCATCCTCGGGGACCTCGTCGCCGCGGGGCTCGTCGATGCGCGCGAGGGGCGCTCCGGCGGCTACCGGCTCGCGAGGGCGCCCGAGAAGATCACGCTCGCGGACGTCTACCGTGCCGTCGAGCGCGACGGGCCGCTCGCGGCGAGCCCGGCCGAGCCGAACCCCCGCTGCCCGGTGGGCGCCGGCATGCGCCGCGCGTTCGCCGAGGCGGCGGACGCGGCCGCGGGTGGGCTCCTCTCCGCGCTCCGCCACGAGACGATCGCGGACCTCTCGCGGCGCGCGCTGCGCCTCGGCCGCGGCCGCGGCCGCAGCCGGAGCTCCTAGGCACCTGCGCGCCTGCGCCCGCTCGAACGGACGCTTTCCCACCGACCCCGCGGTTGCACGCCGATCCTCTGCGACGGCATCCCAGCTGCCGTGACGCGTCATTTTCTGCCGCGCCGCGCGGAGGTGATCCCCTTGCCGGCGGCCCGGGAACTTGTCAGAATCTGGCGCTTTTTTTCGACCCGTCCACTCCGGTTCCGAGCTCGGCCCGCCGAGAGGGTAGCAGGGTGCGAAGGGGCCGCGCCGCAGCGGAGATTCATCACTTCCCGACGAGGAACGAGCCCATGTCCACGAAAGCGATGAAGCCCATCCTGACGAACCCGCTCGATGCCCCGGAGAGGGTCGAGTTCACGATCCCCGGCGAGATCTCGCGGACGACTGGCGCGTACGAGGAGGCGATGAAGGAGGGGTACGACCTCCTGCAGCGACCGATGCGGGCGGTCTCGATCGACCAGATCGAGAAGCAGCACGCGAAGGGCCGCATGACGGTGTGGGAGCGGATCCGGGTCCTCACGGACAAGGAGCCGAACGTCCTGTTCTCGAACTGGGGCAAGAATCTAGACGGCGCCTCGCTCGTCACCGCCATCCTCAACATCAACGGGCGCGACGTCGCGTGCTACGGCCACGACTTCACCGTCCGCGCCGGCTCCATCGACGCGACGAACGGCTCGAAGCTCGCGCGGCTCTTCCGCCTCGCCGGCGAGAAGGGCATCCCCCTCATCGGCATGAACGACTCCGCCGGCGCCTTCGTGCCGGCAGGCGTCGGCGGCCTCGACGGCTACGCCGAGGCGTTCACGGCGCTCCGCAAGATCAGCGGCGTCGTCCCGTCGATCATGTGCATGTTCGGCTTCAACGCCGGCGGAGGGTCCTACCTGCCGCGCCAGGGCAGCTTCGTCATCCAGCCGAACGACACGTTCTTCGGCCTCACCGGCCCCGGCGTCGTGAAGTCGGTGCTCGGCGAGGACATCACGCCCGAGGAGCTCGGCGGCCCGAAGATCCACGGCGCCTCCGGCGTCGCCGATCTCACCGTCGCGGACGAGCTCGCGGCGCTCCGCCAGGCGGTGCGCCTGCTCGCCTACCTCCCGGACAACAACTCCGTCGCGCCGCCGTTCGAGGAGACGAGCGACCCGATCGACCGGAAGACCTGGGAGATCAACACCCTGCTGAAGAAGGCCTTCAACTCGCCGACCGGGTTCAACACGCCCTTCGACGTGTCGATCGTCATCCAGCAAGTCTGCGACTACGGCGACTACTTCGAGCTCCAGCCCGAGCGCGCGAAGGAGGTCGTGACCGCCTTCGGCCGCGTCGGCGGTCACGTGGTCGGCTTCGTCGCGAACAACAGCGCCGTCGCGTCCGGCCAGATCGACTGCGACTCCGCGGTGAAGATCGCGAGGTTCGTGCGGTTCTGCAACATCTACAACATCCCCATCATCTTCATGGAGGACACGACCGGCTTCCTCCCGGGCCGCGAGCAGGAGACGCGCGGCATCGTGCAGGCGGGCCGCTCGATGCTCGACGCCATCGTCGACGTCCGCACGCCGCGCATCCTCCTCATCCTGCGCAACGCGTTCGGCGGTGCGTACGCCTCGTACAACAACTACCCGACCGGCGCCGATCTCGTGCTCGCGCTGCCGACGACGCGCCTCGCCGTGATGGGGCCTGCCGGCAAGGAGTTCGTCTACAAGGACGAGCTTCGCAAGTTCCGCGCCCAGGCGGCCGAGATGGCGAAGAAGGGCGCAGCGACCCGCGCCGCCGCCGGCACGGACGCGGCGGCCGCGAAGAAGGACGCAGACAAGGAGGCGGCCGACTGGCTCAAGGCCGAGGAGGCCGCGCTCAACCGCCGCTACGAGAAGGAGCTCATGAACCCGAAGGAAGGGCTCACGCTCGGCTCCATCTCCTCGCTCGTCATGCCGACCGACCTGCGCAAGGTGCTCGGCGAGAACATCAAGTTCTTCCTCCGCCACTACAAGCCGTCGCCGATGAGCGGCCCGCAGCGCGAGTTCCACTAGGCCGGCAGCCGCCACCCGCACTGGAGATGAGACCGATGGCCATCACCATGGACTGGTACAAGGGAAACCCGCTGACCCACCGCGACCGCCGCCTCGGCAAGACCGCCTCGGCGTGGGCGCGAACGTTCGCGTGCGAGGACCTGAAGCCGCTCGTCGTCTGCCGCGGCCCGATCCGCAAGGAGGCGATGGACGTCTTCGAGGAGATGGGGATCACCCACTACGGGATCCTGCTCTCCGAGAAGGACTCGATCGTCTTCGCGAACGCGCTCGCGCCGGAGCTCCGCCAGCTCACCGATACGAGCCGCGTGCACCGCGTGCCCGACTACACCGGCGCCTCGAAGGAGGAGCGCGTCGAGCGGATGAACCAGATCGTCCAGATCGCGAAGGACAACGGGTACGACTCCGTCTTCGCCGGCTACGGCTTCATGGCGGAGGACGAGGAGTTCGTCGCCACGCTCGAGCGCGCAGGGCTCAAGTTCATCGGCCCGAACTCGGGCACGCAGGCCCGCGCCGGCAAGAAGGACGAGGCGAAGCGGACCGCGGTGGCGGTCGGCGTCTCGACGACCCCAGGCGTGAACAACGTCACCGCCCGCACGCTCGTCGCGAAGCACAAGACGCGCGACGCGATCCTGGCGGTCGCCAAGGCCCACGAGCTCGCGCTCGACGCGAAGGTGGTCGGGAACGCGAAGCTCTCGCTCGAGGACCTCGCCGACCACGTCCTCACGGCGTCCTACGCGAAGGGGCTCGACCTCTACACGATCGACGAGCTCGGCGAGCAGGTCCGGCGCGAGGTCGCGGAGATGTTCGGGAAGTTCCCGCAGAGCCGGGTCCGCCTCAAGGCGATCGGCGGCGGCGGCGGCAAGGGGCAGCGCATCCTCGGCGGGAGCCTGCTCGCGGTGAAGAGCGCGACGCCCCGGCAGATCGAGGAGGCCGCGGCCGACGCGCCTGCGCTCACGCGCGAGGTGCTGAACGAGGTCAAGGCGACGGGCGTCGGCGACAACAAGAACGTCCTCATCGAGCTCAACATCGAGCAGACCCGCCACAACGAGATCCAGCTCCTCGGCAACGGGAAGTGGTGCATCTCGCTCGGCGGCCGCGACTGCTCGCTCCAGATGCACGAGCAGAAGCTGCTCGAGATCTCGGTGACGCAGGAGGCGCTCGCCGCCGGGATCGCGAAGGCGGAGAAGGCCGGCAAGGCCGAGGAGGCGGCCGCGCTCAAGACCGATCTCGAGATCCTGAAGCGGATGGAGGACGACGCGGCGCGGTTCGGCGCCGCGGTCGGGCTCGACTCCGCCTCGACGTTCGAGTGCATCGTCGACCGCGACCGCTACTACTTCATGGAGGTGAACACCCGGATCCAGGTGGAGCACCGGGTGACGGAGCTCTGCTACTCGCTGCGCTTCACGAACCCCGACGACGCGAAGGACTCCTTCGTCGTCGAGTCGCTCGTCGAGGCGATGGCGCTCCTCGCGCGGCACAAGGAGCGGCTGCCGAAGCCGACGCGCGTCCCGCGCTTCACGGCGTCCGCCGAATCCCGGCTCAACGCGACCGACGCGTCGCTGTCGCCGCACGCGGGTGGCCTCATCCGCTACTGGTCGAAGCCGATCGAGGGCGAGATCCGGGACGATCAGGGCATCAGCATGCCGAACCCCGACACCGGCATGTTCATGCGCTACCTCGTCGCGGGCGCGTACGACTCGAACGTCGCCCTCCTGCTCACGAAGGGGGAGGACCGGCTCGCGAGCTACATCCAGCTGTCGAAGGTGCTCGGCAAGACGAGCCTGCGCGGCGTGAACCTCGCTACGAACCTCCAGTTCCACTACGGGCTCGTCAACTGGTTCATCGGGCAGAACGTGATGGCGAAGCCGACGACCCGCTTCGTCGTCCCGTACCTCACGCTCGTCGGCCAGCTGAAGGACGAGGGGAACAAGCTCGACACCGCGGTCGCGTTCCAGGAGATGAAGAAGCACTACGTCGCGCAGATGGCGGCGGACGCGCCCAATGACCCGTCGGCGGTGAAGGCGATGTCCGAGGTCATGGACCGGAAGTTCACGCTCCTCACCCGCGCGATCGACCGGCTCCTCGAGGACCCGCACCTCCTGTCCGGCTGGCTCAGCCTCAACCGCCGCAACTTCAAGCTCGAGAACGGCAAGATCGTCTGGATCCGCAACCCGCTCGGCGTGCTCAACGACACGTACGAGTACCTGAACATGGGCTGGGACCCGAAGGCGCCGGCCGCCGAGGTCATCTGGCAGCACGACAACGAGCTGCTCCAGCGCGCGATCCGCTTCTACCAGGACCTGCGCAAGACCTTCGGCCTGCGCAAGGAGGAGTTCTACAAGCTCGCCGAGGTCCTGAAGACCGAGGCGCCGCAGGGCGGCTACGACCAGGCGAGCTGGGAGAAGATCCGGTCGGCGCACCTCGGCTTCGAGGCCGGCAACGAGCTGCTCGGGCTCCTGTTCATGCTCGCGGAGAGCGTGAAGTTCTTCGACTTCCGCGTCGAGCCGAACCTCGAGGTGGTGATCCCGCAGCACCTCCACGACCCGGAGCTGCAGGCGCGGATGAAGAAGGTGCTCAGCCCGCCGCCTTCGACGAAGGCCGACGAGCTCGTCGCGCCGTACGGCGGCATGTTCTACCGGCAGGAGGCGCCGGGGCGGCCGCCGTTCGTCGTCGAGGGCCAGCACTTCGACAAGGGCCAGGCGCTCTACATCATCGAGGTCATGAAGATGTTCAACACCGTGCGCGCGCCGTTCACCGGCACGATCGACAAGGTGATCATGACCGGGACGGACGGGACGGTCGTGCAGAAGGGCCAGCCGCTCTTCAAGATCACGCCGGACGAGAAGTTCGAGGCGGTCGATCCGAAGAAGGTGGACAAGGAGCGGCGCACCCGCACGGCCGAGCTGCTCAAGGCAGTCGTCATGTCCCCGCGCGAGAAGTTCTACGACATCGAGCCGAAGGACGTGGACGCCGAGGACCGCGCACGCATGTTCATCGCGGCAGTCTGAGAAACGGAGACGACGCGCACGGGCAGGGGCACGGGCCCCTGCCCGTCTTTCGCCTCTTCGCTCACTCGATATCGCAGTCCCTCCCGGGGCTACGCACCGCGTCGGAGGTGCGCCGCGGTGCGGCAGTGGCCCGTGACATAGGGATGACAGTCGGATCGTACGCTCGGGCCTCGCGTCTCCCCGGCGCACCTGGAGAATCCCATGCTGACCGCCTATCCCGTCCTCCCCGACGCGAGCGCCCCTGCGCCCCGCCTCGACCGCGCCGCGATCGCGGCGATCCTCGCGTCGGGCCGCCGCCTGCTCGTGCAGGGCGGGATGGGAATCCACGCTTCGGACGGGATCGCCGGCAAGGTCGCCGCGCACCGCGGCGCGCGGCTCGTGGGCGTCGGCACCATCTCCGCCGTCCTCAAGACCCCCGACCACCTGCGCGGCGAGATCCGGCGCGCGAAGGCCGAGGCCCCCGGCGGCTACGTCGGCGTGAACCTCATGGCCGCCATCCACAAGGGCGACTTCGAGTCGCACGCGCGCGTCTCGATCGAGGAGGGCGTCTCGTTCATCGTCCAGGGCGCGGGGATCTCGCGCGAGATCGTGCGCTGGTGCAAGGAGGCCAGCATCCCGTTCGTCGGGATCGTCTCCTCGGGCCGGCTCGCCGCGATGTACGAGAAGTGGGGCGCCGAGTGGATCGTCGCGGAGGGCGCCGAGGCTGGCGGCCACATCGGCGACATCGGCCACCCGCTCCCGGCGCTCACGGCCGAGGTGCTCGGCGCGACCACCCTCCCCGTCATCGCGGCGGGCGGGGTCGACGCGGCGGACGTGCAGCGCTTCCTCGCCGGCGGCGCCGCGGGCGTGCAGATGGCGACCCGCTTCCTCGCGTGCAGCGACGGCGACGTGCACCCGAACTTCAAGGAGATGCACCTCGGCAAGACCGCGGCGGACGTCGCGATCATCACGAGCTGCGTGAAGGGGATGAAGGCGCGCGCCGTCCGCAACGCCTTCACCGACCGGCTCGCCCGCGGAGAGGCGGTCCCGCCGCGCTCGAAGGCGTGGTGGTACGGCAAGGAAGGCTACAAGGGCCGGCGGAAGGCCTGCATCGAGTGCCTCGCCGAGAACCTCTGCCTGTGTCGCGCGAGCGGCTACAAGGAGAGCTTCTGCATCACCGACGCGCTCCTCGCTGCCGCGGTCCACGGCGACAAGGAGAACGGCCTCTTCTACACGGGGCAGAGCCTCGTCCGCATCGGCGAGCGGACCCTCGAGGAGCTCCCGACGGCGGCCGAGATCCTGGCCGAGCTCGAGGAGCGGCTCGAGCCCGCCTCGAAGTCGATCGTCGCGGCCTCGCTCCGCGAGGTCGCCGCGTAGCGCGATTCGCCGCCGCACCGCGCCGCGGACCGCCACCGAGCGCCCGCAGGCCGCGAACGTGAAGAAGGCCTAGTCGCCGAGCGGCGACGCTTCTCGGGCCCGGCTCCTCCGACGAGGGGCCGGGCCCTTCTCGTCTCGGCGCCGCCCGGGGAGTCAGGCGAGGAGGAGCATGAGCGCCACGAGCGCCGTCGCGAGGAGCGCCGCCACGACGAGGCGTCCCGCTGGGCCAGCGCGCCGCGGGTAGCGCTCGACGCCTGGGCTCGCGAGGCGCGCGCGCATCGTCTCGTCGAGATATCGACGGCCGGTCTCCGGCAGGCTCGGAAGGCGCTTCCTCTTCATGGGCGTTCTCGCGCCGTCGATACTACGCCGCCCGGGCCACGACGGGCGGTCCCTGTTGCGGGGCCACCCTCGGCGCCGCAGCGTGACGTGCGGAGGGGTCTCCCGATGGCCTTGCGCACCCATGAGCTACACCCGTCGATCGTCCACGCACCGCTCGTGCTCCTGCCTGCGACCGCGGTCCTCGACCTGATGGCCGCGCTGCGGCCGCTGGATCGCCGGCTCGATCGCGTCGCGCGGCGGCTCTGGTGGGCGACGGCCGGCGGGAGCCTCTTCGTCGGGCTCACCGGGATGGCCGCGTCGCAGGAGATCGAGCTCGGCGACACCCGCGCGCGCGACATGATGTTCCTCCACGGCATCGGCAACTTCACCCTCGTGCTCGCCGCGTTCGGGGTCGCGGCCTACCGCGCGAGCCACCGCGCGTCCCTCACGTCCGCGATCGCGGGGCTCGTCGCGTCGGCCGCGTCGTTCTACACCGCCTACCTCGGCGGCGAGCTCGTCTACACGCACGGCGCGGGGGTGAAGGCGCTCGGGGGCGCGGCGGCGGAGGCGCCGGCGCTCTTCTCGGCGCAGGCGCCGGGGCGGCTCGCGCGCGACGCGGTGCGCGGGCTCGGCTGGCTCCTGTCGCGCGGGGGTCGCGCGGTGTCCGGCCGGCAGCGGGTGGACCGCGGCGCGCTCGGCGCCATCGCCGAGGTCGGGACCGGTGCGGAGGCGCCGCCGCCGGTGTAGGCGGCTACAGCGGCAGGTTCCCGTGCTTCTTCGGCGGGTTCTCCCGCCTCTTCGTGCGGAGCATCTCGAACGCGCGGATGACCTTCGGGCGGGTCTCCTCCGGCTTCACCACCTCGTCGACGTACCCGAGCTCGGCCGCCTTGTACGGGTTCGCGTACTCGTCGCGGTACTGCTGGACGAGCCGCGCGCGCTCGGCGATCGGGTCCTTCGCCGCCTGGATCTCCTTGCGCGAGACGATGTTCACGGCCCCCTCCGGCGCCATCACCGCGATCTCCGCGGTCGGCCAGGCGAGGTTCACGTCGGAGCGCAGGTGCTTCGAGGCCATCACCGCGTAGGCGCCGCCGTAGGCGCGGCGGGTGATGACGGTGACCTTCGGGACGGTCGCCTCTGCGAACGCGTAGAGGAGCTTCGCCCCGTGCTTGATGATGCCGCCCCACTCCTGGCCGGTGCCGGGGAGGAACCCGGGCACGTCGACGAAGGTGAGGAGCGGGACGTTGAACGCATCGCAGAACCGGACGAAGCGGGCCGCCTTGAGCGACGCGTCGACGTCGAGCACGCCCGCGAGCACGGCGGGCTGGTTCGCGACGACGCCCACCGGGCGGCCGTTCAGCCGGACGAATCCGACGAGGACGTTCGCGGCGAAGTTCTCGGCCACCTCGAAGAAGTGGCGATCGTCCACCGTGGCGCGCACCACCTCGCGCATGTCGTACGGCTTCTTCGGCGAGTCCGGCACGATCGTGCGGAGGACGTCGTCGCGCCGCCCGAGATCGTCCGAGCACGGCTGCGCGGGCGGATCGTCCAGGTTGTTGAGCGGCAGGTACGAGAGGAGCTCGCGCACGGCCTTGAGGGTCGCCTCCTCGGAGTCATGGGCGAAGTGGGCGACGCCCGAGCGCGTCGCGTGGACCTTCGCGCCGCCGAGGTCCTCGCGCGTCACCTCCTCCTGCGTCACGTCCCGGATCACGTCCGGGCCGTTGATGAACATGTAGGAGGTGTCCTTCACCATGAAGATGAAGTCCGTGATGGCCGGGCTGTAGACGGCGCCGCCCGCGCAGGGGCCGAGGATCACCGAGATCTGCGGGACGACCCCGGAGGCGAGGGTGTTCCGGAGGAAGATGTCGGCGTAGCCGGCGAGCGCGACGACGCCTTCCTGGATGCGCGCGCCGCCCGAGTCGTTGAGGCCGATCACCGGGCAGCCGACCTCGAGGGCGAGGTCCATCACCTTGCAGATCTTCTCGGCGAACGCGCCGGAGAGCGACCCTCCGAAGACCGTGAAGTCCTGCGCGAACACGAAGGCCTGGCGGCCCTCGACGAGGCCGTAGCCGGTGACGACGCCGTCCCCGAGCACCTTCTGGCCCGCCATGCCGAAGTCGGAGGACCGGTGGGTCTTGAACTTGTCGAGCTCGACGAACGAGCCGGGGTCGAGCAGGAGGTCGATCCGCTCGCGCGCGGTGAGCTTCCCCGCCTCGTGCTGCTTCTGGACGCGAGTCTCGCCGCCGCCCTTCTCGGCGTCGGCGTTCCGCCTATCGAGCTGGGCGCGCCGCGGATCGGGATCGGTCGGTTCGTGCATGGGCTCTTTCACCGTCAGATAACGTGGCCGGAGCGCGACCACCAGCCGGCCCAGGTGCGCGCGGCCTTCTCGCGATCGGCCGCGGGCATGTCGGCGGTGTAGACGACGGGCGGTGGAGCGGCGAGGGACAGCTCGAGCGACGCGGCGACGCGCGTCTCGCGGTCGGCGCTCGTGAGCCCGGAGAAGAGCCACTCCGCGCGACCGCGGCCGCGGTTCTCCTTCCACCAGCCGAGCCAGCGGCGCGCGTCCGGCCCGAGCCGCTGCAGGGTGATCGCGGCGAGCGCGTCGGCGGAGGCCTGGGCGGTCTCGGGCTCGCTCGTCTCGAGCACCTGGATGAGCAGCGGGATCGTGTCCGCGTCGCGGACCGCACCGATGGCGCGGGCGGCCCGGCTCGCACGCGCCGAGATGCCGGAGAGGAGGGCGCGCCGGAGCCTCTCGGTCGCCTGGCGCATGGCGGGGTCGCGGCGGCGGTTGCCGAGGGCGGCGCAGGCGGCGGACGCGACCGCGGGATCGCCGTCGAGCGCGCGGTCGGCGATCGCCGCGAGCGTCGCGGGTTCGGGCGGCGTCGCCGCGGGCGGCGGGGTCGCGGCGGGCGGCGGGGTCGCGGCGGGCAGTGGGGTCGCCGCGGGCTGTGCCGGCCGCTGCGAAGACGGGGGAGCGGGAGGGGGCGCCGCTGCCGCCGGGACGTCCCGGGTGGCGGGCGCGGCCTCGTTTCCGCCCTGGGAGAAGAACTCGTCCTCGAGCGCTGCGAGCGAGTCGGCGGTCGAGGACGCGCGCTCCCCCGCTGCGGGAGCCTGCTCGGCTCGCGCGTCGTCTGCGCCGCGCGAGGGGGCGGCGGCCGCGTTCGATGGACTCATGCCCGCCGCAGCCCGTTCACCGACCGGCACCTCGCCCGGAGCCTCCGAAGCGAGCGCCGGCCACTCGAGCGCCGTGCCGCCGCGTCGCACCGCGGGCCCCTTCGCAGCGGGCCGCTGGTCGGGACCTCCAGGGCGCTCGGCAGCGGGGTCGCTCACGAGCTCGGAGAAGGCGACCGTGGGCTCCTCGTCCGGTGGAGGAGGAGGCGGAGGCGCTGGCGCAGCCTCGGCTACGGCAGCGTGCGCGGGCGCGGGCGCGGGCGCAGCCTCGTCCGTCTGAGCGGGCGACGGCGCGGGGGCCGCCTCGGTCGGGCCCGCGGGCTCGCGCGCCGCGCGGCGCCGCCGCTTGTTGCGGGCGCGGATGATGCGCTCGAACGCGCCGCCGACCGTCGAGAGGAACAGGAGGAGATCTCCGAGGCGCCGCGCCGAGACGGGCGCCTCGCCGTTGTCCGCGTAGAGGATGCAGACTGGACGCTCCCGCAGCATCACCGGGTAGACGAGGACCGTCCGCGGCTTTCGCCCGAGGCCGTGAAGGACCGCGTCGGTCCCGGCCGCGCCCGGCGCGACCGGCCCGAGGTAAGGGCTCTGCGTTCCGATCACCGTCTTGAAGACGCCGGGGTCGCTCGACCAGATGGCGACGGTCCGGGCGTGGTCGCGCGCGTCCTCGCCGCCGAGCGCGTCGTGGCCCGCCACCGCGTCGCGGGTGACGGCGAACATGGCGGCGAACTCGAAGAAGTCGCGCGCGTAGCGCAGCGCCGCGAGCACCACCTCGTCGCGATGCCGCGCGGCGCCGACGGCCGCCCTCGCGTCCTCGAGCTTCCAGTGGGGGGGCGCGGTCCGGTCGGGCGGAGCGCTCGGCTCCTCCGGCTCGGCCTCCGGCACGGGCTCGTCCCCGACCGGCGGCTCCTCTGCCGCGGCCGCGTGGCGGGCCTCCGGCTCCGGCTCAGGCTCGTCGAACGGGAAATCTGCGCTCTCGAGCGCCTCGGCGAGCGCGGCCGCGAGCGGCTCGAGCGGCTCGGACTCGTCGCGCGAGAACCCGGCGAGCGCCGCCGCGGTGGTCGGCGGGTGGAGCCGCGCCTCGGGGAAGGGCTCGTCCTGCGGCGCTGGCTCCTCGGCGTGCGCGCCGCCGGCCGCCTCGGCGAGGGCCGCGAGCCGCGACGGGAGCGCGCTGCCGTAGATGCGGTGGATCAGCTCGCGGACGCGCCACTCGGGGCCGACGTGGGCCGTGAGGTGGAGCGAGAGCATGAAGCTGATCTCGTCGAGGAGCCCGAGGTCCACCGGGTAGGTCGCGACGAGCGAGAGCTCGCGCCCGTCGAGCGCGAACGGCGCGAGGCCGTGCCGCTCGGCGACGCGGGAAGGGAACACCCGCCGCGCGCGTGCGTCGCCGCCCCCCCATGCGTTCGCGGGCGCAGGCGGCAGCTCCGCGGCGCGCGCGAGGTACGCGGTGAGGCGGTCCTCGGGGAGCGCGGAGACCTCGAGGAGCGCCGTGTCGATCGCGCCGCCGGCCTCGCGCTGGCGCGTGAGCGCGCGCTCCACCACGTCGGCGGGGACCGCTCCATCCTCTACGAGGAGCGCGGCGAGATCCTTCGGCACTCGTCGGTTCTAGGGCCCCCCAGGCCGAGGGTCAAGGAGCCTTCACGACCCAGGTCCGCGCGAGGAGATCGTGCAGCGCGCGCCCCGTGCGCGTGAAGAGCGCGAGCAGGAAGCCGAGGCCGAGGAGCCCCGCGGACAGGAGCGCGAGCGCGGAGCGGATCGCGCTCCGCGCGGGCGAAGGCGGCGCGCCGTCCGGGCCGACGACGCGGATTCCGACGAGCCGCTTGCCGAGTGTCGCGCCGCCGAGCGCGTGCGCGAGCGTCGCGTACACGGCGAGGGCGAGCGCGACCGCGCCCGCGACGGAGAGCGCGATGACCCGCTCGCGGGCGAGGAGGTCGAGGAACCCGTCGATCCCCTCGGACGCGGCGGGGAGCCCCGCGCCCGCCTCGCGCACGAACCTCCGCGCGAGCGCGACGCCCGCCGCGACGAACGGGGCCCCGTCGAGGGCCCACGCGAGCGCGCGGCGCCAGCTCTCCGCGCGCGCGACGTGCACCTCGAGCGCGTCCACCTCGGCATCGGGGAGAGCGTGTTCCGCCCGCCCGGCCCTGCCCCGCTCCGCGGCGACGGCGTGGGCGGCGGCGGCAAGGAACGGCGCCCGAGCGGGGACGCGCGCCGGCACGGGCACGGTCCGCGCGGGCGGGAGCGGGGTCGCCGCCGCGCTCGGGAGCGGTGGCGGGGCGCCGGGGTCCGGCTCCGCGCGGGGCGCGGCGGGGCCGCCGAGATCCCAGTGCGAGCGCTCGAGCGCGGCGAGCTCCTCCGCGTGCGGCGCCGGCCCGGGGAGTCGCGGCGGGAGGACGCCGTGCATCGTCGCGGCGGGGTCGCCTCCGGGCTCGCCGCGCCCGCGCCGGTCGAGGTCGAGCGGCGCGTCGAGCGGAGGCGGCGGCCGGTCGTCTTGCAGGAGCAACGGCGCCCCGCACCCGGTGCAGAACGACATCGTCTTCGGCGACTCTCGATCGCATCGCGGGCAACGCATCAGGTCAGGTCTCCGAAGCGCGCCTGGAGCAACGCCACCGCCACGATGGCCGCCGTCTCGGCGCGTAGGACGCGTGGCCCGAGCGAGGCGCGGATCGCTCCGGCCGTCTCGCACGCGTGCACCTCGTCATCCGTGAGGCCGCCCTCCGGACCGACGACGGCCGCGAACGCCGGTGCCGCCGCCGCGCCCAAGCTCGCGCCGCCCGGGTGGAAGACGAAGGCGCGCGTCCCCGGCGCGAGATCGGCGAGCGAGCGCGCGAGCGACGCGGGCGGGCGCACCTCCGGCACGTCGGCGCGACCGCACTGGCGCGCGGCCTCCTCCGCGATCCGACGCCAGCGCGCGGCGCGCTCCTCGCCCTTCGCCGGCTCGAGCCGCACGACCGACCGCTCCGCCTCGAACGGCAGGACGCGGGCGGCGCCGAGCTCGGTCGCCTTCTGGACGACGAGATCCATCTTCTCTCCTTTGGCGAGCGCGACGAGGAGCGCGATCTCGGCGCCCGGGGCGGGCGAGACCTCCCGCGCGCCGAGGCGGACCGACTCGAACCCGTCCTCGATGGCCGCCGCGTAGCGTCCGCCGCGCCCGTCGAACACCTCGATCGACGCGCCCGGGGCGAGCCTCAGCACGTCCGCGAGGTAGCGCTGCGCCTCGGGCCCGAGGAACCCGCGCGCGCCGTCGATTCGCTCGGGCGCGAGGTGGAGCCGCCGCAAGGTCATGAAGGTCTCCGCAGCGCGAGCAAGCTCCACTCGCCGTCGCGGCGGTCGCCGCCCTCGACCGGCTCGAGCCCCGCCGCGACGTGAGCGCGCCGGACCTCGTCCTCCTGCGGGCCGAGGATCCCGGACAGGAGCAGCACGCCTCCGGGCGCGACCCTCGCGGCGAGCGTGGGGGCGAGCGCCACGAGCACGTTCGCGAGGATGTTCGCGACGACGACGTCGAACGTCCCCGCGATGGCCTCGACCGGCGCCCCGGTCAGCTCCAGAGCGGCGCCGTTGCGCGCCGCGTTCTCGCGCGCGACGTCGATCGCGATCGGGTCGACGTCGTTCGCCGCGACCCGCCCCGCGCCGAGCTTGCGCGCGGCGATGGCGAGTAGCCCGGACCCCGTGCCGACGTCGAGCAGCGACGCGCCGGGGCGCGCCGAGAGCAGGTCCGAGAGCGCGGCGAGGCAGAGGGAGGTCGTCGGGTGGGTCCCCGTCCCGAAGGCCATCCCCGGATCGAGCACCACCTCGACCGAGCCGGGCGGCGGCGCCGCGTCGATCCAGGACGGCCGAACCCGCACCCGCCCGACGTCGAGCGCCTTGAAGTCCTTCTTCCACCCCTCGCCCCAGTCCTCGTCCGGCACCTCGGCGAGGTCGCCGCCGTGTCCGGCCCGCGCCTCCTCCGCAGCGACCCGCTCCGCGAACCACGCGACGAGGAGCGCGCGACCGGGCGGCGGGAGCGGGGTGCCCGGCATCGGCGTCCCCTCCCCGTCGCGGACCTCGACGCCGCTCGCGCCGAGCTCGAAGAGCTCGGCCGCCCGCTCCTCGGCGAGGGGGGCGTCCGTCTCCAGCGTGAGCGACCAGGTGGGCATCGCGTGGATGGTAACAGCGTGGGCGTCGATATCGAATCCACGCCGATTTCGTGCCGGAAGGGGAGGCGGGGTACGATTCGACCCCGATGGCTTTTCATGTCCTCCTCGTCGAGCCGGACGCCGGACTCGCGGACGAGATCCGCCGGGCGTTCGCGCCCCTCGGCTTCGCGGTCACTGCGCTCCAGGCCGGCGAGCCGGCGCTCGAGCAATGCAAGGAAGCGGCGCCCGATCTCATCCTCCTCGCGGCGGAGCTGCCCGACATGAGCGGCTTCTCCGTGTGCAACCGGCTGAAGCGCGCGCTCTCGTCCGTCCCGCTCGTCCTCTACACCGCGGAGGCGACGGAGGCCGCGATCGAGGCTCACCGCGCGACCCGCACGCGCGCGGACGACTACCTCAAGAAGCCGTTCGACGTCGCCGACCTCCTCGCGCGCGCCGCCGCCCTCCTCCACGCGGACCAGCCGGGCCCGCCGCCGCCGCCCGCCGCGCCGCCCGCCGCGCCGCGCCCCGACGGCCGGCGCGCGCCCCCCGCCGACGCCGAGGTCCCGCCGGTGCTCCAGCGCGTGGACTCCGGCCAGGTCGCCGCGCGCGGCCTCACGGCGCTCCAGGCGGCCTCGCCCCCCGCGCCGCCCTCTCCGTCCGCCGCGCCGAGGACGGCCTCGCGCCAGGACCTCCCCGCGGTCATGCCCGCTTCGACGCCGGCGGCCGCCGGCTCGGCCGCGCCGTCCCAGGTGCCCCCGCCGATGCCGCCGCACCGGACGCAGACGCTCGGGCGCGTGAAGCCCGCGGCCCCGGCGCGCGACCCGTTCCTCGTCATGGACGAGTGGCCCCGTGACCCGGCGCCGCCGAAGGGGACCCCGGACGAGAAGCTCGAGTACTTCCGCGACCGCCTCCGCGCCCGCGACGGCTTCCTCGCGAAGGTGCGCGACGCGATGGGGGAGCTCAAGGCCACGCACGCGCAGCTCGGCGGCGAGCGCGACCTTCTCCAGAAGGACCTCGAGC
This sequence comes from Anaeromyxobacter sp., assembly GCA_036394835.1. Lineage (GTDB taxonomy): Bacteria > Myxococcota > Myxococcia > Myxococcales > Anaeromyxobacteraceae > Anaeromyxobacter. The sequence continues at coordinate 28,441 of DASWEI010000062.1, forward strand.
AGGAGCGCGCCCGCGCGCTCGAGCTCGAGGCGCGACTCCAGGAGGCGGGGCAGGACGCGGCGGCCCAGGTCGCGCGCATCGACGACCTCCGGCGGCAGCTCGAGGAGAGCGAGACGACCCGGCAGTCGCTGTCCGACGTCCTCTCCGAGACGATGCAGCAGAACGAGGCCTCGGAGCAGCAGTGGTCCTCGCGCATCGCCGAAGCCGACGGCGACCGGGGGCGGCTCGAGGCCGAGCTCGCGCAGCAGGCGGAGGCGCACGCCCGCGCGGTCGCGGCGCTCGAGGCGGACCGCGCCGACGAGCGCGCCCGCGCCGCGGCGACGCGCGCCGAGACCGAGGAGGCCCACGCGCGCGCGCTCGCGGCGGAGGGCGAGGAGCGCGAGAAGGAGCGCGCCGACGCGACGGCGAAGCTCCAGCTCGCCGAGGAGCGGATCACCGCGCTCGGCGTCGAGCGCGACCGGCTCCAGGCCGAGCTCGCCAGGCGCGAGGAGGAGGCGCGCGAGCGCGCCGTCGCCCTCGAGGAGGCCGCTGTGCTCCGCCAGGGCGCCGCCGAGGACGAGGCGGCCGCGCTGCGCGCGCGCATCGAGGAGGAGACCGGCCGGGGCGACGCCCTGCAGGAGGAGCTCGCCGAGGCGCGGGCACGGGTCGCCGCGCTCGAGGAGGAGGGGCTCCACGCCGCGGATCAGCGCGGCGCGCTCGAGGAGGAGCTCAGGCAGGCGCGCGGCGAGGCGAAGGCGTACGACGAGAAGGCGGTCGCGAGCGAGCACGTGTTCCACGCGAAGGCGGCCGAGCTCGCCGCGGCCGAGCAGCGGATCCGCGACCTCGCCGCCGCCCTCGACGAGGGTCGCGCCTCGGTGGAGGGGACGCGGGGCGAGCTCTCGCGCGTCGACACCGCGCGCGGCGACGCCGAGCGGCGCGCCGCGCGCATCCAGGCCGAGCGCGATCAGCTCGGCCGCGAGATCGAGGGCGCGCGCCGGGAGACCGAGGCCGCGCGCGCGGAGACGAGGGCCGAGCGCGACCGAACCCAGCAGCTCCAGGCGGAGGTCGCGCGCCTCGCGAAGCTCGAGCCGGTCGCGGAGGAGGCGGCACGGCTGCGCCGCGATCTCGTCTCGCTGAAGGAGCTCGTGCAGCAGCGCACCCAGGCGGCCGAGTCCGCCGCCCGCGCCGCCCACGTCGCGGGCGCGGAGCGCGGCCGCGTCGAGGAGCGGCTCGCGGTCGAGGGCGGGAAGCTCCAGGCGCACGTCGCGCGGCTCGAGCAGGAGATCGTCGGCGCGCGGCGCAAGGTGGAGGAGCTCGAGCGAGACGGCGCGGCGCGCGAGGCGGCGCTGCGCAAGGCGGGTCTCGACGCGGAGGCGCGGCGCAAGCACCTCGCCGGCATGGCGTCGGACGCGGAGCAGCGGCACGTCGCCGAGGTCACCCGCCTGAAGGCGGCGATGGTGGATCTCGAGCGGCACCTCGAGGTGCGCGCCCGCGCGGAGCTGGCGCTGAAGAAGCGGGTCCAGGAGCTCGAGCGCGCGGTGCAGGCGCGCCCGGCGTCCGCGGCGGCCGATCCCGTCGAGGTGGCGAAGCTCAAGGCCGCGACGCAGAAGCTCTCCGAGGAGGTCGACGACCTCCGCGGCGAGAACGACTTCCTGAACGGCGAGGTCGCCCGGTACGTGCAGAAGAACAAGGATCTCGCCGGCCAGATCGCGTCGCTCCGGGAGAGCTGAGGGGAGGGGTCAGTGGGCGCGAGTGGCGTGGACGCGCTCCGGCGCGGAGGTTCGCGCCAGCCAGACGCACCCCGCGCCGCGGACGGCGACGCCGCGGCCCCATCTCCGAGCGAACGGACTCCCCGCGCCGATTTGAATCGGCGCATATGGTCAGCGACGGCTTCGGACGCGCCCTCCCCCGCCTCGCTCCTGGTTGCGCAATCGAACCCAACGATACGAGGACTTTCACGTCCTGGTGCTGACGTGACCAAGCCCGCGGAATCCGGCGGTTCGGAAGCGGCGCGAACCGGGGCTGTAGCGCATCTGTGACAGCGACCCGCGATATCGTTAGCGACCGCACCGGCTCTCGACGTTGCGTTCGGCATGCGCCTGCAGGCCGGGCGTGAGGCCCAGCGCAAGGGCTCGCCGCCACGCTGCGCACGCATCCTCGCCGCGACCGAGGCGATCGCTAGCGTCGGCCCGGTGGAAGTGCGCAACCGCCATGTCAGGATCGAGAGCGATGGCCCGTTCGGCAGCGTCGAGCCCGGACTGCGGATCTCCTCTCTCGAGCATGATCGCAGACAGCGTATTCCATCCCGTCGGGTGCCCTGGAGAGATCGCGAGTGCCCGCCGGACCCATGGCTCCGCGGCGGCGAACTCGTGCTTGGAGGCAAGCGCGGCCGCCAGGTTCACGAGGAGGTCCGGATCATCAGGGTCCTTCGCGAGCCCGTTCCGATAAGCGGCAATCGCGGCGTCGAACCGCCCCGCATGGGCACATGCGGCCCCCAGGTTTCGCAGGAGAGTGACTTCCATTCCCGCATCACCGCGGGCGAGCTCGAGCCCCGCCAAGTACTGCGCCACCGCCTCGTCGTAGCGGCCCTGAACGCGATAGGCGAAGCCGAGGCTCAGCCGGACCCCGGGCTTGTCCGGCGACTTCGCGAGCGCGTCGCGCCACAGCGCCTCGCGTGACTCCCACACCGCGTTCCGGCGATGAAGGGCCACTGCGAGCGTCCCCCAGAGAAGCAGGACCGCGCCGAAGGAAGCCGCCGACGCTCGGCGGTTCCGGGACAGACGCGCGACGGCCCGCTCGAGCGCGACCGCCACTGCGGCGAACACCCCCCAGGATGCGAGATAGACTCGGTGTTCCGCGACGACGTCGGCCAGCGGCACGAAGCTGGACGTCACCGACAGGACGAGGAAGAACCACGCAATCCCGAATCCTCCGATCCGGGCCGCCGCGCCTGCTTCGTCGGGATGAGCGCGACCTCTCACGAGGAGCACGAGCGCGGTCGCGCCGAGGAGAACGAGCACGATCGTCGATGCGAGGACCGCCGGGTCCGCGAGGGTGCGCGAGAGCGGAAAGTCCCAGTCGATGTTCTGACCGATTGGCACCGCGAGGAGCCGCAGGTACACGATCAGTACGCGCGCCTCGGTGAGTAGATACCGCAGCGGCGAGATATGCGGCACGCTGAATCCGGCGCTCGGACTCTTTTCGAGAGCGCGGAGTGTTCTCGCCGCGACGATCGCGGCAAGGAAGACAAAGGGCGCGATCAACCCGAGCCGGCGGCGCCATGTCGTGAGCGCCCGGCGCGCTTCGACGGTTCCCTCGACGGCGCCCGCCAGGAGGAGGTACGCCGCCGGCAGGGTGAGGGCGATTTCCTTCGCTCCCAGCCCGAACGCGAACGCAGTGAATGCGCCTCCCCACGCGATGGCGCCTCGCCACGACCACCCGTGCCGCTCCGCGGCGAGAAGCAACAGGAGCGCGGCGAGATAGAAGCCCGACGCGAGCACTTCCGCCCGCTGCACGATGTAGCTCACTGCCTCGCTCTGGATCGGGTGGAGCGCGAAAACCCCCGCCACCGCGACAGCGAGCCACTCCGCGCGAGCCGCACCGGCCAGGCGCGCGACCCGAAGCGTGAAGGCGCAGACGAGGACCGAGACGGCGAGGTGGATCGCTACGTTCGTCAGGTGAAAGTTCCAGGTCTCGAGCCCTCCTACCGCGTAGTTCAAGGCGAAGGTGAGATTCGTAACAGGTCGCCCTCCGGCGATGGCTTGCGACCAGAACGTCTCGCGCAGGAACGTGGCGAGGGATTTCACCGCCACGTTCTGTTCGATGCCGACGGTATCGTCGAACTGGAAAGGTCCGCCGAGAACCCGCGCGTAAGCCACCACCGCAAGGACGAGAGGGAGGACGAGCAGCGAGATAGGCCTGCTCTGATGGCGCACCGTCTCGCAGCTCAGCAGCCTGCGGAGCCACGCGGGGGTTCGCGAGCCGCGTTCGCTGATGCTCCGCACGATCACAGTCTACCGCAGGCATGCCGAACGGGCAGCAGCTCACCCTCGTCCGCCACCCGGCAGTAGGGCGGGCCGCGATCTGCTCTGAATCCGTGAAGGGCGATCCCAGGCGCCGGGCTGGAACTTCTTTCGAAAGTCGGCGACTCAAAGTGTCCACATGGACACGTTGCTGGCGGTGCAGGAGCCGTGGAGGTCGGCGCACGCGCGGGGAGTACCGCAATCGCCTCCTGCCGACGGTCACGGCAAGCGGTTTCCCTCCACGAGCGGCGCGTCCGTCGCGATCCGCCTCCGACGAACGGCTTAGACAAGCGCCTCGTCGGCAGCGTCCGAGCGCGAGCCACTGGGCCAGCCAATCGTCGTGGCTGAGCGCCGCGTCGTGACCTTCAACCGCGCAGGGCGTTCGGGAACTAGACTTCGGGTCGCTGACCCCCGGCACTGCTCCGGGCTGCCCTGGGGCGTGGACGGCGCGCTATTGGACCTGCAAAGGGGCGTACGCGTTGCCCCCGCCATCTCCAAGCTGGTCGATGTTATCGAGGCCCCAGGCCCAGATCGTCCCATCGCTCTTGGACGCGCCCTCCCCCGTCTCGCTCCTGGTTGCGCAATCGAGCCCAACGATACGAGGATTTTCAGTCCTGGTGCGGAGCTGGCCAAGGCCGCGGAATCCCACGATTCGGAGGCGGCGAGGACCCGGGCTGTAACGCATTTGTAACAGGGGAGCGGCGAGCACCGATTCCGCGCGGATTTCGCCTTCAGCGCGGACATCTCGGCGCGATGAACGATCGCGGCGATCCCGCCATCGCACGACGTGGGGTCCCAGGTTCAAATCGGGGGCACGATGGTGACCATTTCTGAAGGCTTCGTCGCGCGCCCTTGAGTGCGGGCATCGCTCCGCCCGGCGCGAGAGGCTCGCTACCCGTGCAGGCTACGGGAGAGGCGGTGAACCCGCTCACGCTCCTCGCCGTCGGCTACCCTGCGCCTGGTCGCCCGCGTGCGTCGCGGCTCATACAGGTCTTGGCGATCGGTGTCGCGATCGGTGTCGCCAACGGTTAACTGCATTCGCTAGAAGCGGCCGGACGAGGAGGCAACCTATGGCCATGTATCTGTCGCGCTTCAGCTACACGCCGGAGACGTGGGCACGCTTGATCCAACACCCCGAGGACCGACGCGACGCCGCGCGCTCGTACATCGAGTCGGTGGGTGGAAAGCTGCACGGCTTCTGGTACGCGTTCGGTGAGCACGATGGCTGGACGTTGTGGGAGGCACCGGACAACATGTCGATGGCAGCCGTTGCGCTCGCCATCGGTGCAGGGGGCGCGCTCAGCTCGTTGGAGACGACGGTCCTGCTCAGTGTCGAGGAGTTGATGGGTGCCCTCGGGAAGGCGAAATCGGTCCGGTATCGCTCGCCGGGAGCGTGACTGCGCGTGTAGGGGTCGCCGAAACGCCGATGCTGCGCCCGCTCCGCGGCGATCACCGCTTCTCCACCCTGCTCGGGCGGAACCTGCCGCTCGACTGAACGGGCGCACGAGCGGCTGCGGCCGAGCCGCCCCGCGCGGGCTGCCGGTCGGGACGCGTCACGACGTACGTGCGCCGCCGCGGCGATGCCCGGGGCGCGGCGTTGACCGGAGCTCGTCCGCCGCCTATCCAGGGCGAGGCCAGGGGCGACCTCGGTCGCGAGCGCTCCGGGAGAACCACGTCCGCTCGCTGCGTTTCGCGCGCCGCGGCGACGACTGGAGGTCGCATGTCGACCACGCCGGAGTCCCCGAACCCGCTCGGGCAGCCGCTCGCGTGGGACCTCGTCGCAGACGGGTACATGGAGGAGCTCGTCCCCGTGTTCGAGCGTTTCGCGGTACGCGCGCTGGATCTGGCGTCGGTCGGACCCGGCACGCGCGTCCTCGACGTGGCGGCGGGTCCGGGCACGCTCGCGCTCGTCGCAGCGGAACGGGGCGCGGAGGTGACGGCCGTCGACTTCTCGCCGGGCATGATCGAGCGCTTGCGCGGACGCGCGGCCGCGAATGGCGTCGCGACCGTCCGGGCGGTCGTCGGCGACGGCCAGGCCCTCGAGCTGCCGGACGCCGCGTTCGACGCCGCCTTCTCCATGTTCGGCGTCATCTTCTTCCCGGATCGCGCCCGGGGCCTCCGAGAGATGACGCGCGTGCTCGCGACGGGAGGCCGCGCCGTCGTCTCCAGCTGGCCACCGCTCGATCGCGCGCCGATCCTCGCGACCGTCTTCGGATCACTCCGTGCACACCTCCCCGGGTTCCCGCTCGCCGGCGGGCGCCCTCCGCTCGGCGACCCGGCCGAGATCAGGGCCGAGCTCGGCGCCGCCGGTCTCAACGACGTCCAGGTGGAGGAGGTGACCGTCGCTCACGAGTTCGCGAGCATGCACGATGCGTGGACGTCGATCGCGCGCTCGACCGCGCCGCTCGCCCTCCTGCGGCGCAGGCTTGGCGCCGACGCATCCCGGGAGCTCGAGGGGAAGATCCTCCAGGACCTCGTCGCGCGGTTCGGCTCCGGTCCGGTTCCGTTCGACGCGGTCGCCTATCTCGCGTCGGGAAGGCGCGCGCACTGAAGGACTTCGACTCCGCGGCGTGATCAACCTGTCCACCGAACCCGATCAAGCCCAGATCGAGGCGGGAGCGGCCAAGGACCTGTCCGACAGGACAGGACCGTCGAGTTCGGACGCGTTTCGGACGCAGTTGGTTGCAGCAGGGTGCCATAGGACACGGCCCCACCAGCAAGCGCTGGTAGGGCCGTGGCTTTTGGTTGCGGGGGCCTGCAACAGCTCTCGGAGTCACCCGCTCCCGGGCCGATCTCGTTCTTCATGCCGAGGCTGCGGGGCGCTCGCTTCTAGCCCGACGACGAGGTCGAAGGTCCACCGGGTGAGAGTCACACGTCGGAGAACCGCCCCGGGATCGCGACTGCTCCCGCAATCGCTCACCAGGTGTGGCCGTAGACCTTGAACGCCAACCACGCCCACGCGAACGTGAACGTCAGCCGACTCCAGACGGCCACCACGGAGTCACAAGCGGCGAAGACCGGGGGCGGGCGCGGGGGGCTCCTGCTTCGAGCCCACCAGCGCCAGGAACGACTTCGCAAGCTCCGCAACGACCTGCACCCGTCCCGAGATCAGCGCAGCCTTATGGTCGAGCTGCACGACCGGACACTCGCCGTCGTTGGTCCTCCGGTTGAAGTCGAAGCAGACCGGGTCGTAGTTGACGGTGTCGGGGCGCCCAAACTGAACGAAGCCCGCAGCGAGCAGAGGCGTGTGGAGGAACCGGTCGCGAAACACGGCACCTGCACGCAAGAGCGACGACCGACGCCTGACGGGTATTTCGGCCGGGCCGCCCGACGCCCGCTCGTCCTGACGCGGGCGGCGAACTGGGCGTACCAGCCCGTGCTCTGCCTCCTGTCGGTCCAGCCGCCGCGCTGATCCGGAACCGGGCATCATGGCGGCATGCCCGCGCCACGCACCGCACCGCCCGAGGGCGTGACCTCCGCCGCGGCGGCATGGCCGCTGCGCCACCCCGCGCTCCTCGCGGCCGCGCTCGCGGCGGCGGTCTTCGCGGGCACGCTCGCGAACCGCCCCGTCCTCGACGACGGGTGGGCGGTCCTCGAGAACCCGCTCGTCCGCAGCCTCGACGTCGCGCGGATCTTCGCCAAGCACTCGGGGTACGCGGGAGGGGCGACGGTCGCGGGCACGTACCGGCCGCTCGCGACCCTCACCTGCGCGCTCCAGCGGGCGCTGCACGGCCCGGCCCCGCTGCCGTTCCACGCCGTGAACGTGCTGCTGCACGCCGCCGCGACGGCGCTCGTCGTGCTCCTCGCGCGGCGCATCCTCGTCGCCGCCGCGCCGGCGCGGGCCGCCGCAGGGGCGCTCGGGGCGGGGCTGCTCTTCGCGGTCCACCCGGCCCACGTCGAGGCGATCGCGCCCCTCGTCGGGCGCGCGGACCTGCTCGCGGCGGCGCTCGGGCTCGCCGCGCTGCGGCTCGCGCTCGCGCCGCGCCCGTGCCGGCGGATCGGGGCGGCGAGCGCGCTCCTCGCCGCCGCCATGCTCTGCAAGGAGACCGCGGCGGCCGTGCCGCTGCTCTACGTGGTCGTCGCCGCGCTGCTGCCCGCCGCGGCGGGCCTCGCCGCGCGGCCCGGGCTCGCGACTCCGGAGCGGCGCCGGGCGCTTCGCGCCGCGGCGGCGATAGCCGGCGCGCTCGCGCTCGCGCTCCTGCCGTACCTGCTCCTCAAGCCCGGCGGGGCCGCGGTGCCCGAGCAGGCGCGGTGGTTCCAGGGCCAGCCCCCCGCGGTCGTCGGGGCCACGATGACGCGCGTCCTCGCCGAGTACCTCCGGATCCTCGCCGTCCCCTGGCCGCTCATGACCGACTTCGGGTACGCGGCGCGGATCCCGTTCGCGGCGACGCTCGGGATCGAGACGGCGCTCGCGACCGCGGCGTGGGCCGCCGTGCTCGCGGCCGGGGTCGCCTCCGCGCGACGCGCGCCGCTCCTCGGCCTCGCCGTGCTCTGGACGTTCGTCGCCCTGCTCCCCGTCTCGCACCTCGTCCCGATGGGCGCGCTCATGGCGGAGCGGCTCCTGTACTTGCCGTCGGTGGGCGCCTGCCTGTGGGCCGGCCAGCTCCCGGCGGCGTGGCGCGAGCGCGCGCGCGGCGCGCGCGCACGGCAGGCGGCGGTGGCGCTCGGCGCGGCGGTCATCGCGATCCTCGCCGCGCTCTCGCTGCACCGCGCCGCCGACTGGCGGACGCCGGCGCGGCTCTACGAGGCGGAGCTGCGCCACGCGCCGCGCGATCCGGTCGTGAACAACAACCTCGCGGTCGAGTACGGCGCCGGGGGCGATCAGCGCCGCGCCCTGGAGCGGCTCGACGTGGCGCTCCGCGCTGCGCCCGGGTACTGGCGAGCGCGGGTGAACCGCGCCCTCGCGCTCCACCGGCTCGGCGACGATCGCGCCGCGGCCGAGGCGCTCGCGCGCGCGCGGGAGGTCGCGCCGGAGGACGCGGGCTTCCGGCGGCTGGGGGCCGGGGTGCTCGTCGAGCTCCGCGATCTGGACGGAGCGCTCGCCGACCTCGCCGTCGCGGCCCGGCTCGATCCGGAGGACCCGCGGAACCCGCTCGACGCGGGCCGGCTCCTCCTCCTGCTGGGGCGCCTCGACGAGGCGCGCGCCGCGCTGCGCCGCGCGGCTGCGCTGGATCCGAAGGATCCCGAGCCCGGGCGCCTCCTCGCGCTCGTCGGCTACGGGTCCGCGCCGGCCCCTCGATAGGATGTGACAACTCGTCACATGCCGCGCGCAGCGATTGGGCGTGACACGTCGACTCGCGTCGGTTTTGCTTCGGGTCCTAAGCAACTCAGGGTTGAGCCGGCCGCGCCGGCAAGGGGAACCCCATGCACGCTACGCAGCGATTCGCCTTCGCGGCGACGCTCGCGCTCGCCCTCGCGGGCTGCGGCTCGAGCGATCCCGCCTCCACGTCCGAGGTGACCCTCGCGGTCCGGGGAGGAGGGGCCGCGACCTACGCGATCTCCGGCACAGTGACCGGCGCGGTCGTGGAGGGCGCGACGGTGGCGCTGTCCGGCCGGACTGCCGCCGGCGTCGCGGTCACGGCCTCCGCGACGACGAGCAGCCGCGGCCGGTACGCGTTCAAGGGGCTTCAGGCAGGGACGTACACCGTGATGCCCTCGTTCGCCGGGTACGTCTTCTCGCCGGCCTTCCGCAGCGTGACCGTGAGCGGCGCGGACGTGACCGGCCAGGACTTCGTCTCGGCGCTCGGGCACGCGGTGTCCGGTACGATCTCCGGCGCGGTCGCCGAGGGCGTCGCGGTGACGCTCGCCTCGACGACGGGCGCGGCGCCGGTCGTTACCCTCACCGACGCGACCGGGCGGTACGCGTTCACCGGCATCGCCGACGGCACGTACACGCTGACGCCCGAGCGGAGCGGGTTCGTCTTCTCGCTGCCGAGCCTCACGGTGACGGTGAGCGGCGCGGACGTGGGCGAGCAGGACTTCGTCTCTGCGGTTCCCACCTATATGGTGTCCGGCACGGTGTCGGGCGCGATCGCGGAGGGCGTCACGGTGACGCTCTCGTCGAGCGTCACGGGGACGCACCAGGTCGCGACCACGGACGCCGCCGGCAGGTTCGCGTTCGCGGGCGTCGTGGACGGCGCGTACCTCGTAACGCCGGAGGCGCCCGGCTACGTCTTCTCGCCCGCGAGCCGCACCGTCGCGGTGAGCGGCGCCGACGTCGGCGGGCAGGACTTCTGGGCCGCCGCGCTCCACGTCGTCTCCGGGACGGTTGCGGGCGAGGTGATCCAGGGCGTCACCCTCTCGCTGTCGCGCTCGGGGTCGCTCCTACAGAGCGCGACGACGGACGCGGTGGGCGCGTTCCGCTTCGATCCCATGGTGGACGGCACCTACGTCGTGACGCCGTCGCGGACCGGGTACGTCTTCTCGCCGGCGAGCCGCGCGGTCGCGGTGAGCGGCGCCGATGTGACCGGCGTGGACTTCACCTCATCGACGCCGCGGTACGTCGTCTCGGGCACCGTGACCGGTGCGACCGCCGTGACGCTCACGCTCTCCAGCGGGTCCGCGGTCCTCACGACCACGGTCACCGACGCGGCGGGCCAGTACGCGTTCGCCGAGGTGACGAGCGGCTCCTACACCGTCACGCCGTCCAAGGCGAGCTACGCCTTCTCGCCGACGAGCCGCACGGTGACGGTCACGACCGCCAACGTGAGCGGCGTGAGCTTCAGCGCCACCGCGTACTACACGGTCTCCGGGACGGTCGCGGGCGCGGTGCTGCAGGGCGTGACCGCGTCGCTCCTCACCGCGTCGAACGGCAGCACCGGCCCTACGGGTCCGCCCGGGCTGGTCGGCGCGACCGACGCCTCGGGCGCGTACCGGGTCACCGCGCCCGCGGGCCAGTACACCGTCAGCGCCGCGAAGCCCGGCTACCGGTTCTCGCCCGCGGCCCGGGACGTCGACCTGCGCAGCGGGGACGTGCCCGGGCAGGACTTCACCGGCGCCGTCCTCTCGTACGCGCCCTCGTGCAGCGCCGACGGGTGGTGCTGGGAGGCGCCCACACCGCAGGGCAACGCGCTCAACGCGGCGTGCGCGGTCTCGCCGACGGACGTCTGGTTCGTCGGCGCCGCCGGCACCGCGCTCCACTGGGACGGGAACGCGTGGGTCCAGGCGCCGACCGGTACGACGCGCGCCCTCTTCGGCGTGTGGGGCTCGTCGCCGAGTGACGTGTGGGCGGTCACCGCGGACCCGACGTACTCGACAACGTCCGGCGCCGCCATCCTGCACTGGGACGGCACCGGCTGGACCAACGCGCTCATCGCCACGAACGGGCTCCGGGCGATCTGGGGAAGCGCCGCGAGCGACGTCTGGGCGGTGGGGCAGCCCGGCGCGCTCTTCCACTGGGACGGCTTCGTGTGGTCGCCTACGTACACGACGACGGCGGCCACCCTCACCTCGGTGTGGGGCACGGCCTCGAACGACGTCTGGGCGGTGGGCATCGGGGCGACGCTGCACTTCGACGGGTTCCGGTGGTCTTCCGTCGCCGGCGCGCCCACGAGCCTGAGCGCGATCTGGGGCACGTCCGCCGTTGACGTCTGGGCGGTGGGCAACTCGGGCTGGATCTGGCGCTGGAACGGGTCCACCTGGTCGAGCACGCCGAGCGGGACGTTCGCGCAGCTCATGGCGATCTGGGGCACCGGGCCGGACGACATCTGGGCGGCGGGGAACTCCAGCCTGCTGCACTGGAATGGCGTCGCGTGGACGCGCGTGCCGACCGGCGCGAACTCGAACCTGAACGCCGTCGCGGGGACGTCGCGCGCGGACGTCTGGATTGCGGGCTACGACGGAACCATCCTGCACTGGGACGACGTCGTGCTCGAGGGCGTCGCGAGGCCAGCGTCCAACTTGCTCTATGCCGCGTGGGGCAGCTCCCCGACCGACGTGTGGGCGGTCGGCGCCGTGGGCGCGATCGTCCACTACGACGGTCAGGCCTGGTCGGCCGTGCCGAGCGGCACGACCTCGACCCTGTACTCGGTGTGGGGCAGCGGGCCCGACGACGTTTGGACCGTCGGCGGCGAGATCCTGCACTGGGACGGGCGCGCGTGGTCGAGCGTGCCGAGGCCGCCGATCTGGGTGTACGGCGTGTGGGGCACCGCCGCGAATGACGTCTGGGCCGTCGCGAGCCAGGCGATCCTGCACTGGGACGGCAGGGCGTGGTCGCAGGTCTGGAGCGGCACGAACGCCACGCTGGTGGCGGTGTGGGGCAGCTCGCCGACGGACGTCTGGGCGACGGGGTACAGCGGGGTGGCGCTCCACTGGAACGGGACCGCGTGGACGCAGGTGCCCACCGGGACGACGGGCGCCATGAACGGGCTGTGGGGCAGCGCGCCCGACGACGTCTGGGCGGTCGTCTGGTACGGGACCACCTCGTTCATGCACTGGAACGGCACCGCGTGGTCGAGCGTCGCGGGGGCCGGGCCGCCCGGCTCGTGGCGCGGCATCTGGGGGAGGGCGGCGGACGACGTCTGGGCGGCGGGCATGAACGGCGCGCTCATCCACTGGGACGGCGGCGCGTGGTCGAACGTGGCGAGCGGGTCGGCCTCGCAGCTGAACGGCCTGTGGGGAACCGCCGCCGGCGACGTATGGGCGATCGGCGGATCGACCACCGGGTACACCGGGTACACCGGCGCGATCCTGCGCCGCCGGCCATAGCGATTCCCCGGGGGCGCGGGCGGCCTGCCCGCGCCCCGCCGCGGACGCGGGGGCGCGCATCGCGTGCGCGCCTCCGGCGCGCGCCGCGGACCCCCGCGACTCCCCGACGTCCATCGTCGGTCACAAGTACGGGACGGGTTGTGATGGGCCAGCTACGGCTGCTCCTGAACCACTCGCGCGATGACTCGGTCTGAGGAGGCGGTCGCGGCCAAGAGCCCGGCGCGGGCTCGAGCGTGCCGGCATCGCACGTTGCAGCCCCCACGACCTTCGCCGCACGTTCTCGAGCTGGGCTGTCGAGGCCGGCGTACCGCTCTACCCGATCGCCCAGGCCATGGGTCACAAGGACACCCGGATGCTGGAGCGGGTCTACGGGCGGCAGACGCGCGAGCAGCTCGCGGTCCTGATGGCTCGGGCGAAGACCCGATCCATGGACCGGCCGCCGTTCCGGGCGGTGATCTCCCGGACCCGCTCCTTCATCGCCGCAATGGCCTTGGGCGCGACGCGCCGCCTGATCTCGCGCCCCTTGGCCACCCAG
>DASWEI010000063.1:0-12802 GCA_036394835.1 Anaeromyxobacter sp.
AGAGGGCCGCGTTGCCGGTGCCCTCGAGCTGCGCCCCCGTCTCGCACTGGTACACGACGCCGAGGCCGAACCGGCCGGTGTCGAGCGCGCCGCGGATGCCGATGTTGGACGAGTCAGCCGAGACGCCGAACCGGCCGTTGATGCTCTGGCCGGGGACCGTGGCGGCCGGAGCCTCCTCGAACTGGAAGTTCAGGTTCAGGGTGCCGTAGATCGAGAACAGCGGTGCCGGCGCCGCCGCCGGAGGAGCTGCCGCCGGAGGCGCTGCCGCCGGAGGCGTCGCAGCGGGCGCCTGTGCAGACGCCACGAGCGGCAGGGAGACTGCCAGGACAGCGATGAGCTTCTTCAGAGACGTCATGCAGGTCCTCCGGAGAGGTGTTGCTTGCGCGGGTAGGTCCGGGGAGTTGCGTGGGGACGCGCCCGGACGGGTAGGCTAGCTGTCTACCACACGACCGCTTGCCTGGCGCAAAAATCTTCCCCGCCGGAGCAAACTTTGCACCCTTACGGGGGTGCGGCGACGTGTACTTTCCGCCGCGACATCAATGACTTCCATCGAGCAGCCCGTGAGGGGGTCAGTCGAGGACCGAAGAGGTCCATCATCGCCGCAAAGTCACCACTGTCACCGCGTCTCCGCCCTCGTGCCTGTCCCCCGCCCGGAAGGCTCCCACGTATGGTGAGGACGAGAGGTGGTCTCGGAGCGCCTGCTTCAATGCGCCTGTCCCGTGACCATGGAGGATGAGGCACTCCGCCTCTCCGTCCGCGTATCGTCCGTCGAGGAACCGCTCCACCTCGCGCAGCAGCTCCTCGACCCGCAGCCCGCGGACGTCGAGCCGCGTCTCCGCCGTGCGCGGCGCGTCCGGCCGCGCACCGGCCGCCGCGCTGAGCCGCTCCGCGCGGGTCTTCGCGAGCCCGACGTCCTTCGCCTTGCCGCGGAGCGGGAGGAGGTCGGCGACCGGACGGCGGACCTTGATCGCGCCGGCGCGCACGAGCGCGCTCTCGCCGTCCACCTCGACCACCTCGCCCTCCTGGCCGAGCGAGACGATCCGGACGCGCATGCCGGGCTTCAACTCGGCGCCGGGCGCCGCCTCCGGCCCGGCCTCCGCCCGCGCCTGCGCGGTGCGGGCGGCGCCCGCCACCGTCGCGCGCCAGGTCTCGAGCTGCCGCTGCGCCTCGGTCGCCGCCTTGACCGACGGCTTCGCCTGGAGTCCCGCGAGCAGCTCGGCGACCTCCGTCCGCGCCGCCTCGATGTCGTCCGCGAGCGCCGCGCCCATCCGCGAGGCGGCCTCTCGCTCGGCCCGTCGCGCCTCCTCCTCCGCCGCCCGCGCGCGCTCCTCCAGGGCGCGCGCCCGCTCGTGCGCGGCTTCGGCGGCCCGCCGCTCGGCGGCGAGCCGCGCGCGCTCCTCGTCGAGCGCGCGGAGCGCCTGGCCGAGCGCGCCGCCCTGACCGCCGAGGGCGGCGCGCGCCCGCTCGACGACCGCAGGCGGGAGCCCGACGCGCGCCGCGACCTCGATCGCCGACGAGCTGCCCGGCGTCCCGAGGTGGAGCTGGTAGGTCGGCTGGAGCTTCTCCGCGTCGAAGCCGACGCGTGCGTTCGCATAGCGCGGGTCGGTGAGGGCGAGCGCCTTCAGCTCGTCGAGGTGGGTCGTGACGAGCACCGCCGCCCCCTTCTCGACGAGCGACTCGAGGATCGCCGCCGCGAGCGCCGCGCCCTCCCGCGGATCGGTGTCCGCGGCGATCTCGTCCACGAGCACGAGCGAGCCCGGGATCGCGCCGGCGAGCATCTCGCGCACCGCAGCGAGGTGCGCGGTGAAGGTCGAGAGGTCCTTCGCGAGATCGCCGCGCTCGTCGACCGCGGCCTGCACCTCGAGGAAGAACGGCAGCCGCGAGCCGGCGGCCGCCGCGACGGGCAGGCCGGCGCGGAGCATCAGCGCGGAGAGGCCGACCGCGGTGATGGCGACGGTCTTCCCGCCGCCGTTCGGGCCCGAGACGATGAGGGCGCGCTCGGGCGGCGCGAGCCGGACGTGGCTCGCGACGACCTTCTTTCCCTGGAGGACGAGGAGCGGGTGACGCAGCGAGAGGAGCTCGAACCCCGCGGGGACGGGCGCGACGTCCGGCGGGTGGGCGTCGAGATCGGAGGCGAGCTGCGCCGACGCCTCGAGGACGTCGAGCGCGCCGAGCGCGCCGAGATCCTGCGCGAGCGCCGCGCCCGCGTGGCCGAGCGCCTCGGAGAGCTCGCGCAGGATCCGCTGCTCCTCCTCGAGCGCGACGGCGTTTGCGATCGAGAGCTCGTTGCCGAGCTCGACCATCGAGTCCGGCTCCACGAAGAGCGTCTGGCCGGACTGCGAGGCGTTGTGGACGATGCCCGGCACGGCGGAGCGGGCGCTCGCGAGCACCGGGAGCACGTAGCGCTCGTTCCTGATCGTGAAGTAGCGGTCGCGGAGGTGGCGCTCCATCTCGGGATCGCCGAGCAGCGTCTCGACCTGCACCTTCAGCGCGCGGTGGAGCCCGCGGGAGCGCTCCCGCGCCTGCGCGAGCGCCGGGCTCGCGCGCTCGGAGACGGTGCCCGACGGCTCGATCGCGCGCTCGATGCGGTCCGCGAGCGACGCGTGCTCGGTGAGCGGCTCGGCGACCGCCCAGAGGCGGGGCGCCTCCGCGGCGCGGGCCCGGAGCACCTCGCGCGTCCGCACCGCGGCGCGCACGAGCGCCGCGCACTCGCGGAGGGCGAGCGGCTCGAGGACGCCGCCGCGCGTGGCGCGGTCGACGAGCGGCTCGACCTCCGCGAGGCCGCCGAGGGGCAGGGCGATCGCCGCCTCGGACAGGGCGCGGGCCTCCCCGACGCGGGCGAGCGCCTCGCGCGCGTCGGCTGACGTCGGCTGGAAGGGGAGGGAGAGGGCGCGGCGGCGGCCGAAGGGGGTCCGGCAGCGGGAGGAGAGGGCCGACAGGATCTCGGGCCAGCCGAGCTCTGTTTCCGTTCGGTTCGGGGACATCGGTTGGGCCGGGTTTACTCCAGAAACCGGGCACGGTCACGGGCAGGGCACCAGGGCCGAATGCGGCGGAGCGGGCGGCAAAGGACGGGCACGGGCACGGGCAGGGCAGGGCAGGGCACGGGCACGGGCACGGGCACGGGCCAAGACGGAAAGGGAGAACGGGATTCGGGTACGGGTCGCGTGGTCGCGGGGGAATGGTTTCCTCACAGTCCGGTTAGAATCCGCGCGTGAACCGGCTCTGCGTCCTCGCGCTCCTCGCTCTCGCCGCATGCGGGAGCTCCGCTCGGCGGCGGGCGCCGCCCGCGGCCTCCTCGGCTCCGCCACCCGTCGCCCCCGCCCCCCCTCCCGTGGCGCCGCGCACGGACGTCCTCGTGGCCCGTGCGCGAGCACTGCGCGCGGACGGCGACGTCGCCGGCGCGCAGGCGCGGCTCGAGTCGGCCCTCGCCGTCGCCCCCGCCGCAGAGGACGTCCGGATCGAGCTCGCGGACCTCCTCGTCGCGGACGGGCGCGACCTCGCGCGGGCCGCCGACCTCCTCGCAGGCGTGGGCGAGGGGGACCCTTCGGTCCACCTCGTCCGCGCCCGGCTCGCCGAGGCGCGCGCGGACGACGTGGACGCGGCCGCCGAGTACGGCGTCGCGCTCGCGGCCGCGGACGCGGACGATCCCGACGCGCGCCTTCGCCGGGCGCTCGCGCTCGAGCGGGTCGGCCGCGCCGACGAGGCGACGACCGAGCTGGAGCGGGTCCGCGCCGCACGACCCGACGACGGCGTCGTGCACGCGCGGCTCGCCGAGCGGTACGAGGCGGCTGGGCGCGCCGCCGACGTGGAGGTCGAGCTGCGCTGGCTCGCCGAGGCGCAGCCGGGCCGCGCCGCGGGGTGGGAGCGGCTGTCGCGCTTCTACGAGCGTGTCGGCCGCCGGAGGGAGGCCCGAGAGGCGAGCGAACGCGCCCGCGCCGCGGGGGCGCGCCCCGACCGGACGCTCCGTCCGCTCGTCCCCTCCAGGCGCTGACGGGCGCGACGTACCTATGCCGTCCGGACCTCTCGCGGGACGGCAGCCCGACCGAGGAGCCAGGCGACCGCGAACGAGCGCGGGATGCCCGCGAGGAGGCTGCCGAGGACGACGCCCAGCGGGGGGGAGAGGTAGACGAGCGTCATGAGGCCCCCCGAGAAGATCCAGAGCGCCGAGAGGGCGATCCCGAGCTTGAGCGTCCGCCGCTCGAGGCCGTCCATCGCGGCCGCGAAGAGCCCTGCGATCGCGCCGTTCACCCCGGCGGAGATCACCGAGACCGTGACCAGGATGGTCGTCCGGTCGAGGTTGAGCAGGTCCCGGAAGGTCTCGCTCGCGTGATCGAGGAGCAGGTAGGGGGGCGTGGTCCAGGATAGCCGGCTCGCCAGCCCATCGAGCACCAGGTGCGCCGCGCCCGCCAGGGCCGTCGCGACGAAGACCCGGGTTCGCGTCGTCTCGCCGTCCACGGAGCGACGTGTAGCAGGAGTCGGGGGAGCCCCGCCACCGCCTCGCACACGTCTTGGTCGCGTGCCGGGCTCGGGGGGCGGTGTCTAGATTCCGTCCCGGAGGTCGGAACCCCGTGTCGCATCCTGGTCCCCCCGCCGCGCGCGGTCACCTGCGCCTCGCCGGTCCTTCGGTCGAGCGGCGCCGCGTCGCCGAGAGCCGGGCGCTGCTCCTCCTCCGCGCCGCGGCCGGCGCCGTCGCCCTCGTCCTGCTCACCCTGTTCGCCTGGACGCTCGCCGCCCTCGCCCTCCTCCCGCTCGTGCTGCGCCACGCGCCGGTCGGCGTCCGGCTCCGGCCGCTCCGGCCCCGCGAGGCGCGCGTCATCCCGTTCGAGCGGGCGCGGCAGAAGGCGCTGTCGCGCTGACGGGGGGAAGCCCCCGTGCGCATCGGCGTCGTCACCGAGGACTACTACCCGCATTACGGAGCGGTGGCGGAGCACGTCCACGGCTTCGCCCGCGAGGCGCGCCGTCTCGGCCACGTCGTGAAGATCATCACCGGGTCGGTGCCCGGCTCGCCGCGCCCGGACGAGGACCGGGCCGAGGACGTCATCCGGATCGGCGCCTCGCGCGCCCTGCTCCGGACCGGCGGCGTCGGCCGGGTCACCGGCGGCGCCTGGGTGGGCGCCGCGCTGCGCGAGGTGCTCGCCCGCGAGCGGTTCGACGTGCTCCACGTGCACGCGCCGCTCACCCCGGTGCTCCCGCTCCTCGCGCTCCACCACGCGACCATCCCGGTCGTCGGGTCTTTCCACGCCCACGCGGGTCCCGGGCTCCTCTTCCGCCTCGCGCGCCGCGCGCAGCAGCGCTACCTCGACCGGCTCGACGCGTCCGTCGCGGTCTCTCGCGCGTGCCTCGCGCCGCTCGGCGCGCGCCAACCCGCCGACGTCCGCATCATCCCAGGCGGCGTGGACGTCGAGCGGTTCTCGCGCGGGCGCAGGCTCGGGCGGCTCGACGACGGGAAGCTGAACGTGCTCTTCGCGGGGCGGGTCGAGCGCAGGAACGGGCTCGACCTGCTCATCCCCGCGTTCCACCGCGCTTGGAAGCAGATCGACGCGCGGCTCGTCGTGCTCGGCGACGGGCCGCGGCTCGCCCGCTGCCGCGCGATGGTGCCGTCGGAGCTCGCCGAGGACGTCGTGTTCGCCGGCCGCGCCGGCGACGACCGCCCGGACTGGTTCGCCGCGGCGGACGTGTTCTGCGCGCCGGCGCAGGGGCCGAGTGGCGGCGTCACGCTCCTCGAGGCGATGGCGGCGGGGAAGCCCATCCTCGCGTCGGACGTGGAGGGGTACCGCGACGTCGTGACGCACGGGCGCGAGGGGGAGCTCCTCAGCCCGGACGATCCGGGCGCGTGGGCGCGCGCCCTCGTCCGACTCTCGCGCGAGCCGGTCCGGGCGGCGGCGTACGGTGAGCGCGGCCGGATGGCCGCGCAGCGCCACGCCTGGCCGTCGGTCGCGCGCGAGGTGCTGGGGCTCTACCGCTCGATCGGCGTGCGGGGCTGAAGACGTGGACGTGGACGTGGTCGTGGTCGTCGACGTGGTCGTGGACGTGGTCTTGAACTTCGAGTTCGACTTCGACTTGGACTTTGACTGACGAGGTCGAGGTCTAGGTCGAGGTCTAAGTCGAGGTCCACCTCCACGACCACGTCCACCTCCACGACCACGTCCACCTCCACGACCACGTCCACCTCCACGACCACGTCCACCTCTACGACCACGCCCACGTCCACGTCCCTCCCTTCGCGCAGAAGCGCGCGTCGGGTATCCTGCGCGGCCCATGTCCGGCCTCTGGAAGCAGCTCCGCGCGCTCGCCGTGCCGCCCGAGGAGCGGCCGGGCCGCAGGCGCGTGCTGCGGCTCGCCGGCCTCGCGGTCGTCGCGGCGTTCGCCGCGGCCGCCGCCTCGCAGGTGGACCTGCGGCGGGTGGGTGCGTCGATCGCCGCCGCTCACGTCGGCCTCCTCGCGCTCGCCATCGCCGCGAACGTCCTGAACCTCGTCTTCCACGCCGCGCGCTGGGGCGCGGTGGTCCGGCCGCCCGGCGTGCGGGTCCGGTTCGTCGACGTGTTCGAGGCGATGGTGGCGGGGTTCGCCGTGGGGATCGCCGTCCCGGCGCGCGCGGGCGACCTCGTCCGCTCGCACCTCCTCGCGCGAAGGGCGCGGCTCTCCACCGCGTCGATCGTCGGCGCGGCGGCGGTGGACTACGTCGTCGGCACCGCCTCGCTCGTCCCGCTCATCGTGCTCCTCGGGGTCGCGACGCCGCTGCCGGACTGGGCGCGCCACGCGCTCCTCGTCACATCGATCGGCTCGGCCGCGGGCGTCGCGCTGGTCTTCATGCTCCGGCCCGACCGGATGACCCCCGCCGAGATCGTCGAGGCGGCCGGGTCCCCGGGGCTCGTCGCGCGGCTGCGCAGCGGCCTCGGCGCGGTCCGCGAGCCGCTCGCGCTCGCGCGCTGCCTCGCGTGGGGGCTCGCCGGGTGGGGCGCCGAGCTGCTCATCGCGTGGTTCACGCTCGGAGCCGTCGGCCTCGAGCCGACCCTGGCGCTCGCCGCGCTCGTCGTCGTGGCGACCGCGGCGGCGAACGCGGTCGCGGTGTCGCCCGGCAACGCCGGCCCGTTCGAGCTCGCCGCGATGCTCCCGCTCGCCGGCCTCGGCGTCGCGCGCGAGCCGGCGCTCGCCTTCGCGCTCCTCCTCCACGTCGTCCACCTCGCCCCGACGGCGGCGATCGGCGCGTGGGTGCTCGTGCGCGAGGCCGGCTCGGCGCCGAAGGCGTGACCCCGCGCCGCCGCGCTTCGCGCCGGCCGGGAAGCGCGGTAGAACGGGACCTCACAGTCCGGGAGGGATCCGATGAAGCACGTCCCCACGCTCGCCCTCGCGCTGCTCGCCGCCTGCGCCACGTCCGGGCGCGGGCCGCGCGAGATCGTGCGGCCGCGGCCGGATCTCGTCCCGGTCTCCCGGGCGCTCGTCGCGATCGACGCCGCCGAGCGGCGCGGAGACGACATCCTGGTGGAGCGCCAGAAGCGCTCGGCGGCGGCGGACGCGAAGCCGCTCGACCCGACGGCCCGGTTCCTCGCGATCTACGCGCAGCCGCATGGCGAGGACCGCTGGAGCGGGTTCAAGCAGCTCGCGGGCGAGCTCCGGGACTCGGCGCTCGGGCAGATCGGCATGGCGAGCGTCTACGTCGAGTGGCGCACCCTCGATCAGGCGGACAAGGCGATCACCTCGGCGCTCGAAATCGAGCCGGACAACTGGCTCGCCGTCCTCTACCGGGCGGAGACCGCGGAGAAGCGCGAGCGGCTCGACTTCGCGGCGGAGGACTACCGCACCGTGCTCTCGGCAGACCCGGCGAACCCGGAGGCGCACCTCGGGCTCGCGCGCGTCGCGCGCAAGCACGCCGAGGCCGACCGCGCGAAGCAGGAGGCGGAGGCCGCGCTCGCCGGCGCGCCGGGGCACGTCGGCGCGCTCTCGCTCCTCGCCGACCTCGCCGTCGAGGCGGGCGACGGCGAAGGCGCCGCGGACCGCTGGGCGCAGGTCGTCGAGGCGAGCCCGCGCGACCGGAAGGCGCGGCTCACGCTCGCGAAGCTCTACCGCATGGGCGGGAAGGCGGGACCCGCGCGCGACCAGCTCAAGGCGGCGCTCGTGCTCAAGGAGGACGCGGAGGTGCTCGGGCTGCTCGCCGACGCCGCGAGGGCGGCGAACGACCCCCGGACCGAGATCGAGGCGGTGGAGCGGCTGTCGGCGCTCGACCCGTCGGCGGTGGAGTGGCGCCGCATCGGCGAGATGCGGCTCGCCTCCCAGGACTGGGAGGGCGCCGAGAAGGCCCTCCGGCGCGCCCTCGCGCGCGACGCGCGCGATCCCGTCGCGAACGCCGGGCTCGGCAAGATCCACCTGCGCCGGGGCGAGCTGCAGGAGGCGGTCGCGGTGCTCCGCGTCGCCGGTGACGCGGGCAAGACCGACCTCGCCGCGCTCGAGCGGAAGCTCAACCTCGACCGCGTCACGCGCCCCGACGTCGGCCAGCTCCAGAAGGCGGTGCAGACGCTCGTCGACCGGACCTACCGGGCGCGGGCGGTCGACGTGCCCTCGCTCACGGGCGACCTCAAGGTGCGCGTCACGGTGAACCCCGCCGGAGAGGCGACGCTCGTGGAGCTGCTCGAGGACACGATCCACGACAGCGACGTCCGGGCCTGCGCCTACTGGAACCTGCGCGATGCCGTCTATCCGAAGGCCAAGCCGGGCCGCTTCACGTTCGCGTTCTCGTTCCGGCGCTAGGGCGGCGTCAGCCCGCGTCGTCCCGGGGCTCGAGGTCCTCGCGGCGCGCCGCTTCCGGCCACTCGCCGGGGCGCGGGTCGGCCTCGTCTGCAACCCGACCGCGGTCACGCGGACGCTCGTCCACGCCGCCGACCTCCTCCACGCCGCGCCCGGCGTCCGGCTCGCCGCGCTCTTCGGGCCCGAGCACGGCGTCCGCGGCGACGCTCAGTACATGGCGGCCGTCGGCGGCGAGGCCGATCCGCGCACCGGGCTCCCGGCCCACTCACTGTACGGCGACACCCCCGCGTCCCTGAAGCCGAGGCCCGAGCAGCTCGAGGGCCTCGACCTCCTCGTCTTCGACGTCCAGGACGTGGGCGCGCGCTACTACACGTACCAGGCGACGATGATGCTCTGCATGGAGGCCGCCGCCGAGGCCGGGCTCGGCTTCGTCGTCCTCGACCGGCCGAACCCGATCGGCGGCGTCCGGGTCGAGGGGCCGCGCCTGCGCCCCGGCTTCGAGAGCTTCTGTGGGCTCCACGATCTCGCCGTCCGCCACGGAATGACCATCGGCGAGCTCGCGCTGCTGTTCCGCGCCGAGCGCCGGCTCGACCTCGACCTCGAGGTGGTGCCGTGCCGGGGCTGGCGCCGCAAAGTGACCTTCCGCGAGACCGGGCTCCCGTGGGTCTTCCCGTCACCCAACATGCCGACGCCCGAGACCGCGCTCGTCTACCCCGGGATGTGCCTGCTCGAGGGAACGAACCTCTCCGAGGGGCGCGGCACGACCCGGCCGTTCGAGCTCTTCGGCGCGCCGTGGCTCGACGGCGCGCGGCTCGCGGCGGACCTCGCGCGCGAGTCGTTGCCGGGCGTGCTCTTCCGGCCCGCGAGCTTCGTGCCGACCTGGGACAAGCACGCGGGGATCCGCTGCCACGGCGTCGAGCTCCACGTCGCCGACGCCGCGCGCTTCCTGCCGTTCCGGACGGGGCTCGCCGCGGTGCTCCACGCGCGGCGCCAGGCGCCGGCGCGCTTCGCGTGGCGCACCGAGACGTACGAGTTCGTCTCGGGCGTGCTCGCCTTCGACCTCCTCTGCGGGTCGGCCCGCGAGCGAGAGGCGATCGAGGCAGGGGCGACGCTCGCCGAGCTCTCCCGCGCGATCGCGCCCGAGGAGCGGGCGTTCGATCGGCGCCGCACGCCCTACCTCCGCTACGACGGGTGAGGTACGCTCGGTGACGCCGGGTGCACGCGTGCGGATCGGACTTGCCAGCGACAGCTACGGGAACGTCGACCCGCTCGAGCGCGCGTTCGAGCAGTTTCAGCGCGCTCAGGTGGATCGCGTCTTCTTCCTCGGGGGTCGCGCCGCCGACGTCGACGCGGTCCTCGCGCGCCGGGGCGGCGGATCGCGCCGCGCGCCGATCCCGCAGACCGACGGCGAGTTCCTCACGGCCGTCCGCGGCGCCCTCGCCCGGCAGGCCCTCGCCACGCGGGACCCGCTCGACGGCCACATCGTCCGGGTGGCGAGCCGCGCGTGCCCCGAGTACGAGAGCGGGAAGGTGGCGCGCAAGCAGGTGGATCTGCTCGAGGGCTGGATCGGGTGCCTCGTGCACGACCGCGCGGACCTCTCGCGCGACGACATCGCGAACGCCGCCCTGCTGTTCCACGGCAACTCGGCCGCGGCAGGGATCGTCCAGATCGGGCCGCGCTGCTTCGTCACGCCGGGGCACCTCCGTGCGTCCGCGCCGGAGGGGCGGCCCGCGACGTTCGCGATCGCCGAGGTGACGCAGCACGAGCTCGTGCTCACCGTCTTCTCGGAGCAGTGCACGGAGCTGCGGCAGGACCGGGTGCGGCTCGGGTCGTCCGGCAAGATGACGGTGCGCTGATGTCTCCCGCGTCCTCCGCCGGCGCCGCCCCCACGCGCAAGGCCGTCGCGATCCTCGGCGGCTCGTTCAACCCACCGCACGTCGCGCACCTTATGGTGGCCTGGTGGACGCTCGCGACGCAGGACGTCCGCGAGGTGTGGCTCCTGCCGTCGTTCCGCCACCCGTTCGGCAAGGACCTCGCGCCGTTCGACGATCGGGTGCGGATGTGCGAGCTCGCCGCGCGCGCGACCCGAGGCGTGGCGGTCTGCGGCGCCGAGCGCGAGCTCGCGGACGACCCTCACGTCGGGAAGACCGCGCGCACGCTCGAGCACCTCGTCGCGAAGCACCCCGACCACGACTTCGCGCTCGTCGTCGGCGCCGACGTCCTGCCCGACACGCCGAAGTGGTACCGCTGGGACCAGGTGCAGGCGCTCGCGCGCCTCATCGTCGTCGGGCGCGAGGGGTTCCCTCCCGTCCCGGGCTCTCCGTCGTTCCCGGCGATCTCCTCGACCGAGATCCGCGCCCGCATCGCCCGAGGCGAGGACGTGAGCGGGCTCCTGCCGAGCAAGGTGCGCGAGTACGTGGAGGAGCGTGGTCTCTACCGCTAGTCGCCGTGGCGGCGAGTGACGTGGACGTGGACGTGGTCATGGTCGCCGTCGTGAGCTGAACAGAGCTGGGGTCAGACCAGGTCCAAGTCCAGGGCCGGCTCGCCTACCCCGCGAGCGCGAGCGCAAGCCCCACCACCGCGCCCCCTGCGACGAGCCACGCCGAGTTCACCCTGAAGCGCAGGAGCAGCACCGCCGCGGCGATCGCGATCGCGATCGATGCCGGCCGTGCGAGCGCGTCGCGCCCGAGCTGGATCGTCACGACCGCCATGAGCGCGAGCGATGCCGCGTTGACGCCATCGAGGAACGCGCCGGCGGCGGCGGAGGCGCGCAGGCGCGGCACGAGCGGCCCCGAGAGCGCGACGAGGACGAACGCGGGCAGGAAGATCCCGATCGTCGCGGCCGCGGCACCCGGGCCGCCCGCGACGAGGTAGCCGACGAACGTCGCGGTCGTGAACACCGGCCCGGGCGTCACCTGACCGACCGCGATCGCGTCGAGGAGCTGCGCGTCGGTGAGCCAGCGGAGTCGGACGACGAGGTCCGAGCGGAGGAACGCGAGCAGGACGTAGCCGCTGCCGTACAGGACCGAGCCGATCTTGAGGAAGACCCAGAACAGGCCGGCGCTGCTCGCCTTCGCTGCGGCCGGGGCGAGCGCGAGCGCGGGCGCGAGGAGCGGCGCGATGGAGGAGGCGGCGTGGCCCGGGCGCGGGCGCGAACGGAACGCCGCGGAGGCGAGCCCGGCGGAGAGGAGCACGGCGAGCTCGCCCGCGCCGAGCCCGACCGCGAGCGTCGCCGCGGCGGCGACGGCGACGACGCGCCCGGTGGTGAGCAGCGTCCGGCCGAACTTCCAGAGCGCCTCCAGCACCACCACGAGCACGACCGGCTTCACGCCCGCGAGGATCGCCGCCGCGTCGGGCCGGGCGCCGAACCGGACGTAGACCCAGGCGAGCGCGGTGACCGAGAGGGCGGCGGGGAGGATGAACGCCGCGCCCGCGACGACGAGGCCAGGGAAGCCGGCCCGGACCCAGCCGAGGTGGATCGCGAGCTCGGTCGAGTTCGGACCGGGGATGAGGTTCGCCGCGCCGAGCAGGTCGAGGAACCGCTCACGCGTCACCCAGCGACGCCGGCGGACGAGCTCGTCCTCCATGAGGGCGATGTGCGCGGCGGGGCCGCCGAACGCGGTCGCGCCGAGCCGGCCGAAGACGAGCGCGACCTCGAGGAGGCGGCGGCGCCGCGACAGGCCGGGCGGCGGGGCATTCACGCGGGGAGCGTGGCGTCCCGCGGCGGCGCGGTCAAGCGGATGGCTGGGTCAGCCGCAGGTTCTCGAGCATCGGGCCGCCCTGGACATCAACGACGGAGCCCAACACCGCGACGGTCCTCCTCTCAGGGGAGGTGCTCGTCGCGGCAGGGGTCAGTAAGTGAGTGTCGTCGCGTGCGCCCCTGAGCCGCCGTCCGGAAACGGCCATCACGCCGTCGTACGGAACGAGAGCGCTTCGTCCTGGGCGTCCACCGCGATCTCGTCGCCAGGGCCGAACTCGCCCGCGAGGATCCGCTCCGCGATTGGCGCCTCGACGAGCCGCTGCACCGCGGACCGCATTGGCCGCGCGCCGAGCGCGGGAT
>DASWEI010000064.1:0-49270 GCA_036394835.1 Anaeromyxobacter sp.
GAAGTTCACGCCCTCCGGTGGCGTGACCAGCGTCACCGTGAGCACCGTCCTGGGCCGGGCCGAGATCCGCGTGCGTGACAGCGGGATCGGGATCGAGCCCGCGCAGCTCGGTCGGGTGTTCGAGCCGTTCGCGCAGGTCGACAACGGTCTGGCCAGGCCGCAGGGCGGGCTGGGCCTTGGGCTGTCGCTCTCGAAAGGCCTCGTGGACTTGCACGGCGGGACCGTGACCGGGAGCAGCGACGGACTCGGGCGCGGTTCGGAGTTCGTGGTGTCGCTGCCGCTCGCCCCCCCTCCCGCCGCGCACGCAGCGGCGCCGATCCGGAGGTCGCCGCCGCGCTCGGTCGTCATCATCGAGGACAATGCGGACGCCGCATCGACGTTCGCGGAGGTGCTCACGCTCGACGGACACAAGGTGGAGGTCGCGCTGGATGGGCGCTCCGGGATGGACCTCGTGCGCAGGGTCAGACCGGACTTCGTCTTCTGCGACATCGGGCTGCCGGACCTGAGCGGCTACGAGGTCGCCAGCGCGTTGCGAGCCGACGAGACACTTCGCGCGACGCGGCTCGTTGCGCTCAGCGGGTATGCCCAGCCCGAGGACCGGGAGCGTGCTCGAGAAGCCGGGTTCGACGCCCATGTCCCCAAGCCACCGGATCTCGACGCAGTAAACGCCCTGCTTGCGAAGGACGAATAGAACGGCCACTTCGAGGCCCGCTCCTCGTTCCGCGCCCGTTCAAGGAACCGCCTCACAGTCAGATCGAATGCGATCGTGAACTGCGTTTTCACTTCCAAACGCGCGGGCCTCAGCGACAGAGTCGACCTCCTTCTCGAGCGCCACGCCAAGCGGTCTCGCGGCGCAAACGCGGCGGGGTGAGCCGCGCGGCGAACGATCGCGGAGTGTCGGGCGCCTCCGCGATGCGGCGCCGTCGGCACCCCGACCGGCTTCGCTGCCCGAGGAGCGGCGCCGAATGGCGTGACGCTCAGCCCCCTGCCCCGCCCGGCGGTGGCCGGCTGCCTTTCGCCGAGCAGGTGATGTAGTGCGGAGTCCTCGGCACCGAGCCTTCGGGCCAATCGTCGCCCTTGTTGAGGTAGCGGGCGACGAGCTTCGTCCGGTCCCCGCCGGGGTGCATGAGTGCGTACCTGCCGCTCTCCGAGGGATCGGGGTCGAATGCCATGTTGCAGGGCGTGCCGTCCTTGCGCGTGGACTTCGCCCACACGATGCGCGCGCTGCAGTCTCGGCAGGCAGACTCGAACGGCTTCCGGTCGTTGCTCTCGCTCATGCTCGTCGAAGAATACAGGTAGGGTGTGACGCCCGAGACCCGACTTCTCGGGCGGCGCAGCGCGACCGCGGCCTCGAGCACGCGTACCCGGTAGACTGACCCCATGCCCGTCCACGTTCCCGCGCCGACCCAGCCCACGAACAAGTGCCCGAAGTGCGGCACCGAAGGCGTCGTCCAGCACGCCGTCGGCAACATGACGAGCTACGTCTGCCCGAAGTGCGGAGCACGGTGGGTAGCGTCGCGCTGACGGCCCGAGACGTCTGTGCGAGAGGGGTTCGGGGCAGCGGTGCGCCGCCTCGACCGCGCCGTGGGCGGCGGGGCATAATGCGCGCGTGCTTTCGTCGAGTCCGTCCGAGCCGCTCGGCGTGAACCGGGCCGCCCGCTTCCTGCGTGGCGCGACGGCACGCGGGCGCTGGGTGATCGCGGCTGCCGGCCTCGCCGTGGCGCTCGCGGCGTTCTCCCCCGTCCTCGACAACGGGTTCGTCGAGGTGTTCGATGACGCGGAGTACATCACCGCGAACGGGTACGTCCGGCAGGGGTTGACGCTGGAGGGCGCGCGCTGGGCACTCGCGCCGGCTCCGGACGCTCCGACGTACTGGCACCCCCTCACCTGGCTCTCCCTCATGGCCGACGTGCAGCTCTTCGGCGTCCGGCCAGAGCCGATCCACGCGGAGAACGTGCTCCTGCACCTCACGGCCGCGCTGCTCCTGTTCGCCGCCCTCGCGAGGATGACGGGTGCGCGATGGCGGAGCGCGGCGGTCGCGCTCGTGTTCGCCATACACCCTTTGCAGGTGGAGGCGGTGGCGTGGGCGGTCGAGCGGAAGGCCGTGCTCTCCGGCGCGCTCGGAATGGGCGCGCTGCTCGCGTATGCCCGCTGGGTCGAATCGGGCCGTCGAGCGTCGTACGCCGCATCGCTCGCGCTGTTCTCGGCGAGCCTGCTCGCGAAGCCACAGCTCCTCCCGCTCCCGTTCCTGCTGGTTCTCCTCGACGTGTGGCCGCTCGGGCGAACGTCACTCGCTGCCCCCGCGAAGGCCGGGGTGGGCTGGCGCCCCGTGCCGCTCCGGACGCTCGCGCTGGAGAAGGTGGGGTTCGTCGGGGCCGCGCTCGCCGTCGTTTCGATAGCCGTGTTCTCACGGGCGGACGCCCGCAGCGTGGCGGTGCCGATCGCGGAGCGCCTCGCGAATGCGCTCACGGGCACCTGGTGGTACCTGGAGAAGATCGCGTGGCCAGCGGGGCTCGCGCCGTACTACCCGGTTCCGCTCCACACGCCGGCCTGGCACGCGGCCGCGGCCGCCGCAGGCCTCGTCGCGACGATCGCGGTGCTGTGGAGCGCACGTCGGCAGCTCTCTCTCGGCCCCCTGGTGGGCTGCCTCTGGTTCCTGGCTGCCCTGGTGCCGTTCTCCGGTGTCGTCCGGATCGGCCTCTGGCCGGGCACCGCAGATCGCTTCGCGTACACTCCGATGATCGGGGCCGTCCTCGCGGTCGTCTGGATCGCGGCGCCTCTCGTGCCGCGACTCCGTCTGGGGAAGAGCGTCCCGGTCGCGCTGCTCGCCGCTGCCGTCCTGGTGCTCGCGACCCGCACTCACGCGCAAGTGCAGCTCTGGCGCGACACCGTGACGCTCTTCGGGCATGCCGCCCGCGTCAATCCCCCGCACCGCGTCACGCTCTCGAATCTTGGAGCAGGGCTGAAGGCGGCAGGCCGCGTCGATGAAGCACGATCGGTGTTCGAGGCGCTGAGCCGGGCCCTTCCGGAGGTCCCTGACGGCCCCCTGAATCTGGGGGTCCTGCTGCACGAGCGGAGCGAGTTCGAGGGGGCGGAGCTCGAGTACGCGGCAGCGCTGTCGCGGGATCCGGGCTGCGCGCAGGCTCACTTCAACCTGGGACTCCTCCGGAAGCGCCGCGGTGATCGGGCGGGAGCGCTCGAATCATTCGGGCGCGCGGTGGCTTCGGGCTTTCGCAGTGCGAGGGCGTTCGATCAACTCGGGGACGTGTACGCCGCTCTCGGGCGCGACGCCGAGTCGGAGCGGAGCTACAGGGCAGCGCTTCGCCTCGATCCGCTGTACTGGCGAGCCGAAGCACGGCTCGGGGTGATGCACGCGGGGGCAGGGCGCCACGCCGACGCAGCGCGGGCCTTCGAGAGCGCGAGGCGGAACGCGATGGTCATAGGTGATGACCCGCGCGTGGTCGACGAGGTCGCTCGCTCCGCGGGCGTGGCCCTGCGCCCCGCGTCGACCGGCCCGTGAGCAAACACCGACGCTTCGGCCCGGGCCCTCGCGGCCCGGGCCGTCGCAGCTCCTCGTGGCTCCGACTTCGACGCTCCACCGCTACCAGTCGTGCCGCGCGGGTACCGGCTGGGGACGGCTCCCCGAGTCGTCGAGCTCGCGGGCGAGATCGTTCCAGAGCCCGTCGGTGAGCCGCGCGAGCGCGTCGCGAACGCGGTCGAGGCTCATCGCGTCGGTCCGGCCCTTGAGCCGCTGCACCTCGGCGGCCGCGCGGCGGAGCTGGTCCGCGAGCTCGCGGTCGTTGCGCGCGTTCCGCTCCGCGTCCTGGAGCAGCGCCACGATCTTACCCTGCACGCGGCCGAGCGCCTCGACGTCACCGCGCGCGCACGCCAGGTCGTGGCGCACGAGCAGCTGGCCAACGCGCACGAGCAGGACCTCGTTCTGCCCGAGGTCGTCGTCGTCGCCGTACCCGGGTCCGCCACGCGGCGGCGGCGTCGGGGTCGCCACGTCGCCCGCGCCGCGCGCGAGCGCGCCGGCCTCGACGGGCGAGAGCGCGCCGCGATAGATGCGCAGCTCGTCCATCCGCCCGGCGAACCCGGGCGAGAACCGGTTCCGCTTGCCGCTCGCGTCCGGCCGCGCGCCGACGAACGCGGCGCCGCGCGAGCCCTCGAACGGATCGATGCGCGCCTCGGCCGCGGGAACGCCGTCCACGTAGAGCGCGCCGGTCTCACCGTCGTAGGTCGCGGCGACGTGCGTCCAGCGGCCCGAGGGGATGCGCTGCTCGGTCTGGACCGACTTCGCGAACGGACTCCCGTTCGGGACGACGAGGAGGAGCCGGCCGAACGCGTCGAGCCGCAGCTCGAGGTTCTTCTCCCGGACGTTCGCAGCGGTGGTCGCTTTCGAGAAGATCACCTGCTCCTTCTCGGCGCGGGCCGGGCGGATCCAGACGGCGAGGCTGAATCGTTCGGGCTCGATGCGCGCGCCGAGATCGACGTGGTCCTTTCCGCCGAACGCGAGGGCGCCGCGCGGGTTGCCGTCGCGGTCCTCGGCGGGCCGCGGTCCGACGAGCGCGCCGTCGGCGCCGCCGACCGACTCGCGCGCGTCGCCGTCGAGGGCGAAGCGGGCGAGGAGCGCCGCGCCGGCGTGCGGCGCCGGGGGCTGGCCGTGCCCGTGGGGCGGCGGCGCGGGCTGCGCGTACGGCGGCGGGGGCGGCCGGACCCGCTCGGGCGGTGCCGGGATGCGCCCCGAGGCGATCTGGATCTCCTCGCCGGCGAGGGCGCGGTCCCAGATCCGGACGTCGTCGATGCCGCCCGCGAACAGGAACGTCGGTCCGCCTGGCCGCCGTCCGTCGGAGCCGCCACCCTCGGGGCGCGCGCCGATGAAGGTCTCGGTGGTCGTCTGCTCGTACCGGACGGCGAGCGGGACGCCGTCGGGGATCCCATCGATGAACAGCTGCGCCCGCGCGCCGTCATAGGTTGCGGCGACGTGCGTCCAACGGCCGGGGGGGAGCGGCCGCTGCCCCTCGACCCCGTCCCAGCCCGCGCCGCTCGGCACGTACAGGAAGAGCCGGCCACCGGGGTTGAGCCGCAGCTCGAAGTTCTTCTGATAGTGGCCGGGGAGGTTCCGGACCTTCGAGACGATCACCTGGGGGTGATCGGCAGCCTCCGGGCGGACCCACGCGGTCAGCGTGAACCGCTCGGGCTGAAGCTGCGCTCCGAGATTGACCATCGCGCGCGCGCCGTCGAACCACAGCGCGCCGTTCCGCGCGCCGTCGTGGCCCTCCACCGGGCGGGTGCCGATCGCGTTCGCCGGGATGCGCGTGACGTCGTTCATCGCGTCGCCGGCGAGGCGGTACGACGCGACGAGGCCGCGCTGGAGATCGAGTCTCTGGGCGGCGGCGAAGAGCGGGATCGCGAGCGCGAGGGCCGCGAAGGTCGAACGAGTCATCGGACTCCTCCTCAGGTGCTGGACCGGGACAGGCTCTCAGGGCGACCCCGAACGGGTCAACTCCCGCGAGCGGAGACGGACTGCCGCCCGGCCGTATTCAGCGACCCCGGCCCGCCCGGAGCCGGGTCATTTCGTGTGATCCTCGCGAAGGCGCCCGTTCGTCTCCGGCGGCCCCCACGAGGTGTCGCTTCGCACCGGCTGGGGGATCGCTACAATGCCGGTTCCACCCCCTCCCCGCGACACGCCTCCGGAGCCGACCGCAATGACCGTCCCGAACGTCCCCGAGCTCGTCCCGCCGCAGCGCCTCCTGCTCGGACCCGGACCGAGCATGGTGCATCCGCGTGTGCTCCGCGCGATGTCGACGCCGCTGCTCGGACACCTCGACCCGAAGTTCCTCGAGATCATGAACGAGGTGCAGGCGCAGCTCCGCGCCGTCTTCCGCACTCAGAACCCGTTCACGATCGCCGTGTCGGGCACCGGCTCCGCGGGAATGGAGGCCGCGCTCGTGAACCTCATCGAGCCGGGCGACGCCGTCATCGTCGTCGTGGCAGGCGTGTTCGGCGTGCGCATGACCGACATTGTCGGCCGCGCCGGCGGCCGGCTCGTGAAGCTCGAGGTGCCTTGGGGCGAGACGATCGATCCCGGTCACATCGAGGACGCCCTGAAGAAGGAGGGCAAGGTGAAGGCGGTGGCGCTCGTCCACGCCGAGACCTCCACCGGCGCGCAGCAGCCGATCGAGGGGCTCGGCAAGCTCTGCCATCAGCACGGCGCGCTGCTCATCGTGGACACCGTGACGTCGCTCGGCGGCGTCCCGGTCGACGTGGACGGCTGGGAGGCCGACGCCGTCTACTCCGGGACGCAGAAGTGCCTGTCCTGCCCGCCCGGGCTCGCGCCGCTCACGCTCTCGGCGCGTGCGCTCGACGCCGTGAAGGCGCGCAAGACGAAGGTCCAGAGCTGGTACCTCGACGCCGGCATGGTCGCGGACTACTGGGCCGAGGGGAAGCGCGTTTACCACCACACGGCGCCCATCTCGATGGTCTACGCCCTGCGCGAGTCCCTCCGGCTCGTGCTCGAGGAGGGGCTCGAGGCGCGGTTCGCGCGCCACCGCCGCCACTCCGCGGCGCTCATGGCCGGCGTCGCCGCGCTCGGCTGCGCGCCGCAGGCGCAGGAAGGGCGCCGGCTTCCGTCGCTCAACTGCGTCCAGGTCCCCGCCGGCATCGACGAGTCCTCGGTGCGGAAGTACCTGCTCGCCGAACACTCGATCGAGATCGGCGGCGGCCTCGGGCCACTCGCCGGCAAGGTCTGGCGCATCGGCCTCATGGGCGAGTCTGCGAAGCAGGAGAACGTGCTCGCGGTGCTGGCCGCGCTCGAGCAGGGGCTCGCGAAGCAGAGCAAGGGGCCGAAGCCGGGCGCGTCGTGCGCGGCGGCGCTCGAGCAGTACGCGAAGGGCTAGATCGACCAGTTCGCGCGCACGCAGGCACGCAGCGAAGCCGGCCGGGGCGCGGACGGCGCCTCCGGGCGGCGGTAGCGGCTCGTTCGAGGCCACCCGAATACGAGACAGCTCGGCGCGGCACACCCGGGCGGCGCGCGCCCCCCGAGACCAGCACCGCGGCGGCGGCGACGATGCGGGGACGCACGGTGCACCCTACCCCGCGGCGGCACCACGAGAAACCCAGATGCGCCGCGCGCCCCCTCCGCGCGCGCATCCCGAGAGGGCCCGCGACGACCCGCCCGCCTGCCGCCCCTCCGAGCCCGCTACTCCGACCTTCCGCGCCGCCCTAGGTTCCGCGTCGGGTGGGGTGGAGGCATTCGAGCATGGTCCGCGGGGCCGAGGACAGGGCGCGGGGTCACTCGTTGAAGAGGGCCTTCGAGGCGGCGGTGGAGATCTGGCGCGAGCGCCGCGCGGAGCGCCGCGCGCAGGCGGCCGCCCGGCTCGGGGTCGTCCCGCGCGTGCCGCGCTCGACGTTCGTCGCCGCGCTCGACGCGCGGCTCGCGGTCCGCTCGGGCGTCCGGCTCGACGACTTCCTGCGCCACCGGCTCGCGCGGTACGCGACGCGGCTGCCGGTGCCGCTCGAGGGGCTGCCCGTCACGTTCGACGTCGAGGGCGGCGAGGCCGTCGTCCGGCCGCGGCCTCGGGCGCGCCTGCACGGACCGCGACCCGAGGCCGCCGCCACCGCCCGCGCTCTCGGCGAGCGCGAGGGCCCCTGGGCCGCCCGCGAGATCGTCAACGCCGAGGCGGAGCTGGAGAGCCTCGACGCCCGCGCCGCCGCGGCATGGGCGCGGGCGGACGCGGTCGAGCGCGAGCTCGCGGAGGCCCTCGCGTCGCGGCAGATCGTGGGGCGCCCCGCGGTCGAGGCGACCGCGGAGCAGCTCGGGCGGCCGCCCGTCGATTCCTCCGCGCCGATCCACGCGCTGCGCCTGTTCGTGGCGACGCTGCTCGCGGCCGAGGCGTGGCGCTTCTCCGGGCCGGTCCTCGCCGCGTCCGGTGTCGCGCCGGACGGCCTCGAGGCGGCGCTCCGCGCCTCCCCCCTGCCCGCCGCGCTCGCGCTCGCCCTCGCGGTGGGCGCCGCCGCGGCCGCCTTCACCTTCGCCGGGCTCGCCGTGGCGCGCGCGCTCGACGCGGCCTCCGCCGCCGATCCCGGTGTCCGGCAGCGCCTCCTCTGCGTCGCGGCGACCGGGTCTGCGCTGCTCGTGCCCGCCGTCACCGCCGCCGCCGCGGCGCCCCAGGAGTGGGGCCAGCTCGCAGTGCTCGCGACGGTGCCGTTCGCGGGCGCGGCGCTCTGGCGTGCCGCGGCGGGGCTCGATGCGCGGCGGGCCTCCGCCGCGGAGGCGGCGCTCGCCTGGGACCGCGACCGGGCGCGCGAAGCCATCGAGCGCGGCCGGCGCGAGGAGCTCTGCCTGCGCGCCGCGGCGGACCTCGCCGGGATCGAGGCGGAGCGCGCGCTCGCACGCCGCCGCCTGCGGAAGCTCAACCGAGCCGCGATCGCCGCGGAGCGGCGGGCGGACCTCGCCGCGCGCGCGGAGGCCGACCGGCTCGACCGGCTCTCCGACGGCCTCGCCTGCGCCCTCGAGCTCGACCGCTACCTGTACGTGCGGCTCGCGGCGGAGCGCGCGCACGCGCCGCTCGAGCGGCCCGCCCGCGCGCGCGTCGAGTCCGCCGTCACGGCGGAGCGGCTCGGCGTCGCGGGGTAGAGTGGCGCATGGACGAGGAGAGCGCGCGGCCGCCGCTGCGGATCGCGGTGGTCGGCCACGTCGAGCACGTGACCCTCGGGCGCGTCTCCGCGGTGCCCCGGGCCGGGGAGATCGTCCACGTCGCGTCGCCGCGCTGGTTTCCGGGGGGCGGGGGCGGCGTCGCGTTCCTCCAGCTCGCGAGGAGCGACGCCGAGGTCCACCTCTTCACCGCGCTCGGCGACGACGAGGCGGGCGCGCAGGTCGCGGCGGCGCTCTCGCACGCCGGCGCGGGGCGGTCGGGGCGCCCGAGGCTGCACGTCGTCCACCGCCGCGGCGCGCCGCACACCCGCTGCATCGCGATGATCGGGCCGGACGGCGAGCGCACGATCGTCGTCGTGGGCGAGCCCCACCACCCGCGGGGGGACGACCCGCTGCCCTGGGACGTCCTCGCCCGCTGCGACGCCGCGTACTTCACCGCGGACGACCCGGCTGCGCTTCGGGCTGCGCGGTTCGCGCGGGTGCTCGTCGCGACCGCGCGCCGCCGCGGCGTGCTCGCCGCCGCGCGCGTCCGCGCCGACGTCGTCGTCGGCAGCGCCTCCGACGCGCGAGAGCGCTCGAGACTCGCCGAGTACCCCACCCCGCCCGGCGCGCTCGTCCTCACCGAGGGTGCGCAGGGCGGACGGATCGAGACCGCGAGCGGGACGGCCCGCTTCCCCGCTCCGCCCCCGCCGCCGCCGGGAGGCGGGGCGTACGGCGCGGGCGACAGCTTCGCCGCCGCGCTCACGTTCTATCTCGCCGCGGGGCTCCCGCTCGCGGACGCCTGCGCGCGCGCCGGGCGGCACGGTGTCGCGGTGCTCGCCGGGCTCGATCCACGCGAGACGCAGCTCCCCCTCGAGCGGCCGTGACCGCCGGACGGAGGGATCAGGGCAGCGCGCCGCGGTTCGAGCAGAGCCGCCGGTACGCGTCGGCGGCGCTCCGAGCGGCGCTCGAGCGCGCGAGCGCGTCGGTCGCCCGGGCGTACCAGGTGCACGCCTCGGCGATCCGGCCGCGCTTCTCCTCGATTCGCCCCATCGAGAACACCGGCAGCGGGTCGGACGGATCGACGCGCGACGCTCTGGTGAAGGCGTCGTAGGCGCCCTGCAGGTCGCCGCGCTTCTCCTGGACCTGCCCGAGGATCTGATAAGGCCGCGACGCCCCCGGGTCGAGCGCGAGCGCCTGCCGCGCCGCGCGCTCCGCGTCGTCGAGCCGGTTCGTGTCCACCTCCACGAGCGCGAGGATGACGAGCGTCGCGCCGTCGCGCGGCGCCCGCTGCAGATACGTCACCAGCCGGGCGCGCGCCTCGTCGTACCGGCGGAGCCGGACGAGGGCGAGGGCGGTGTTCCGGACGACGAGCTCGAGCGGGACGGTCGGGTCGAAGCCGAGGGCGAGGGACTTGTCGTACGCCTTCACCGCCTCGTCGAACCGGCCCGCGAAGTGGAGAGCGGTGCCGTAGTTCACCCAGATGCGCGGCTTCTCCGGCGCCTTCTTGGACGCGTCCCCCCAAAGGGCGAGCGCGCTCTGCCAGACCTCGTTCCGGACCGCGGTCGCCGCGGCGAGGCCCCCGACCGCCACGAGCGCGAGGACGGCGCCGACGACGCGGCCGCGGACCGGGCCGAGCCGCCGCAGCGCCACCGCGACGGTCGCCGTGACCGCGAGCACGAGCCCGAGCGTGGCGAGGTAGAGCCGGTGCTCGACGAACGGATCGCGGAGCGGCACGAGCGACGTCGTGGCGAGCATCCCGAGGAAGAAGAGCCAGCCGAACGCGGCGACGCGCGCCACCGCCGGCCACTCGCCCTCGGCGCGCCCGAAGCGGCGGACGAGGAGGACCGCCGCCGCGACGAGCGAGAGGACGAACGCGGCCCCGGCGAGCACGCCGGGCTCGAGGAAGCTCCGCGAGAATGGGAACAGCCAGTCGGCGTTGAGGCCCGAGGGGAAGAGGACGAGCCGCACGTAGATGGGCAGCGCGCGCATCTGCGTCGCGACGTACTGGAGCGGCGTCACGAACGGGAGATCGAACCCCGCATGGCCGCTACCCGCGACCTGAGCGACCGCCTTGTACGCGTCGCGCACGGTGTAGGCGACGAGCGGGAGCGCCCAGCCGATCCGGCGCTTCAGGCGTTCGGTCCAGGGGAGGTCGCGCTCCAAGGGCGGCGGCAACACGATCGCGGCGAGCAGCCACACGAACGGCATCGTGGCGGCGATCGGCTTGGCCTTCAGGCCTAGCACCTGGAACCCCATCGCGGCCGCGAGGAGGAGACCCCTGCGGCCGGTGTCGCTCGCGCGGTCCCAGGAGAACAAGACCAGGAGCCCGCCGAGGTAGAACGCCGACGCGAGCGCCTCGGAGCGCTGCGAGATGTAGCTCACCGCCTCGGTGCTGAGCGGGTGGACCGCGAACAGCGCCGCCGCCGCGAGCGCCGTCCACTCGGGCACCAGGAGGCCCGCGCGAGCCGCCGCAGCGGCACGCTTCGCCTTCCCCTTTCCCTTCCACTTGTCCTGCTGCGCGCCCTCGGCCGCGCCGGCCGCCGCGAGGCCGCCGAGCCCTGCGCGCGCGAGGATCTGGCGCGAGAACCGCCAGGCGAGGACCACCACGGAGAGGTGGATGAGGATGTTCGTGACGTGCCAGACGCGCGGCCGGAACCCGCTCATCGCGTGGTTCATCGAGAACGTGACGGCGGTGAGCGGCCGCGGCATCTCGCCCCAGTCGCCGAGGAACCAGGTGTGATCGCGGACCCAGGTGGTCTTCGCGATCTCCTGATCGTCGTACTGGAACTCGCCGTCGATCGAGGGGACGTAGGCGCCGAAGGTCGCGATGAGGAGCGCGGCGAGGCCGGCCCAGAGCAGTTTCCGATTCACGGGCGCGCATCATATGGCAACTCCCGCCTGGGCGAGAGGGCTGCGTCGAGCCGCGGCGAGCGGTCGCCCGGCGGGCGCGCCCAGCCGCGTGGCGCCTCGCGGCGGGGGTGCCTTCACCGCCCCGCGACCGGGGCGTAGAACGACACGCCGCGGACGTTGGCGTTCACCTTGAGCGGATGCTGCAGCGGGGGGAACGCGCGCTGCTCGCAGTCGGTCCGCTCGCAGAGCCGGCAGGTCAGCCCGACCGGCACGACCGCCTCGCGGCTCTCGAGGTTCATGCCCTCGGTGTAGACGAGCTCGCGCGCGCGGGAGGCCTCGCACCCCATCGCGATCGCCACGGTCGAGCGGGGGGCGTGGTACCCGCCGTACTCCCGCTGCACCGTCCGAGCCACCCAGAAGTACGTCGCGCCGTCGGGCATCTGCGAGAGCTGGGTGCGGATGAGGCCGGGCGTCGTGAACGCCTCGAACACGCTCCAGCGCGGGCAGGCGCCGGAGAACCGGGCGAAGCGGAGCCCCGAGGCGCTGAACCGCTTCGAGATGTTCCCGGCGATGTCGACGCGCACCATGTGGAACGGCACGCCGTCGGCGCCTGGGCGGCGCAGCGTCGTGAGCCGGTGGCACGTCTGCTCGAAGCTCGTCCGGAAGCGATGGCCGAGCAGCTCGATGTCGAACCGCTCCGCGCGGGCCGCCTCGAGGAACGGCTGGTAGGGCATGAGGACGGCGCCCGCGAAGTAGTTCGCGAGCGCAACGCGGGCGAGCGCGCGCGACGACTCGCTCGTGAGGTGAGGGTCCGCCGCGGCCCGGTCGAGCGCGGTGGCGTGCGTGAGGAGCCCGACCTGGTGGGCGAGCTGGAAGTTCCGGCTGCCGCGCCGGAGGAGCTCGGACAGGAAGAGGACCTTGGAGTCGGGATCGTAGCGCCGGACGGCGCCCTGCATCTCGGCCGTGCGGATGATCCGCACCTGCACGCCGAGCTCGGCGAGGTGACGGACGAGGCTCGTGTAGAGGTAGTCGCGGTCGAGCCGCGCGTCGCGCCAGAGCGCCTCCGCACCCGCCTCGAGCTCGGGGAAGTGGTTCATGTTCCGCTGGATGAGATCCGAGACCTCCTCCGTCGGGAGGTGCGAGGAGTCGACGCCCTCGAGGTCGCCGTCCGAGAGCGTCGCGGCGAGCGTGTCCGACGCCTCGCGCGCGGCGCGGTACGCCTGGTACAGCGCGAGCACCGCGCGCGCGGCTGCCGGCGTCGAGACACACAGATCGCGCACCTCGGCGTTCGTGACGTCATGGGCCTCGAACATGGGATCGCCGAAGACCTCCATGAGGTCGGCGATCACGCGCGCGTGGTTCTCGGAGGAGAGCGCCCGCAGCTCGAGGCCGAAGACCTCGGCCACCTTGATGAGGAGCGCCGCCGAGAGCGTGCGCTTGTTGTGCTCGATGAGGTTCAGGTAGCTCGCGGAGATGCCGAGCCGCTCCGCGAGGTGCGTCTGGGTCATGGACTTCTGCCGGCGCAGCGCCCGGACCTTGGCGCCGAGAGGGGAAAGCTCTTGCACCGCCGCCTCCTTCGCGGGGGCGGGCTTCCGACCGTGCCCCCGGACGCGGAAACAAACTATGGACGCAACACGTCATTTTCAACGTTGACCTGTTGACGGCGCGAGCTTCACAACCGAGTGACAGGTTAACTGCGCGAAATCCCTGGCGGAGTGGAGCTTGATCCAAATCAGCACAATATTGCGGGACGAACAGGAGGAGCATGCCGATGCCCCCTACCGACGGTCCCCAGCTTCGAGCTCCCTCCGGCCTGGAGCTGCGGCGCGCCCTCCCCCCCGACGGCGACAAGGTCCTCGGGCCCGACGCGCTCGCCTTCGTCGTCGACCTGGTCCGCCGCTTCCGCCCGCGCGTCGACCAGCTGCTCGAGCGGCGGCGGGAGATGCAGAAGCGGTACGACGCCGGGGAGCGGCCCGCCTTCCTCTCCGCGACCGAGGAGATCCGCGCCTCCGACTGGACCGTCGCGCCGATCCCCCCCGACCTGCAGGACCGCCGCGTCGAGATCACCGGCCCGACGGAGCGCAAGACGATCATCCACGCGCTGAACTCGGGCGCGAACGTGTTCATGGCGGACTTCGAGGACTCGAGCTCGCCGACGTGGCGAAACATCGTCGAGGGGCAGATGAACCTGAAGGACGCGGTGGCCGGCACGATCGAGTACGTCGCGCCGGAGACCGGGAGCCGCTACCGGCTCAAGGACCGGACCGCGGCGCTCATGATGCGACCGCGCGGCTGGCACCTTCCCGAGAAGCACGTGCTCGTGGACGGGAAGCCCGCGCCGGGCGCGCTCTGGGACTTCGGCCTCTTCTTCTGGAACAACGCAAAGGCGCTCGTCGCGAAGGGCACGGGCCCCTACTTCTACTGCCCGAAGCTCGAGAGCCACCTCGAGGCGCGGCTCTGGAACGACGTATTCGTGTTCTCGCAGGAGCGGGTCGGGATCCCACGCGGCACGATCCGCGCGACGGTCCTCGTCGAGACGATCCCGGCGGCGTTCGAGATGGACGAGATCCTCTGGGAGCTGCGCGAGCACTCGGCCGGCCTCAACTGCGGGCGCTGGGACTACCAGTTCTCGACGATCAAGCGCTTCCGCGCCGACCCGAACCACATCTTCCCGGACCGCGCGCTCGTCGGGATGGACAAGGGGTTCCTGCGCGCCTACGTGCAGCTCCTCATCAGGACCTGCCACCGCCGCGACGTCCACGCGATGGGCGGCATGGCGGCGCAGATCCCGATCAGGGACAACCCCGAGGCGAACGAGGCGGCGCTCGCGAAAGTGCGCGCGGACAAGCTGCGCGAGGTGACCGACGGACACGACGGCACCTGGGTCGCCCACCCGGGCCTCGTGCCGATCGCGAAGGCGATCTTCGACCAGCACATGAAGACCCCGAACCAGCTCCACCGCAAGCGCGAGGACGTGAACGTGACCGCGCGCGACCTGCTCAAGGTGCCCGACGGGGCGCGCACCGAGTCGGGGCTCCGGCACAACGTGCGAGTCTCGGTCCAGTACCTCGAGGCGTGGCTGCGCGGCCAGGGCTGCGTGCCGCTCTACAACCTGATGGAGGACGCGGCGACGGTCGAGATCTCGCGCTCCATCGCGTGGCAGTGGATCCATCACGGCGTGACGCTCACCGACGGTAAGCCGCTCACCGTCGAGCGCTTCCGGACCGTGCTCGCCGAGGAGATGGACCGGATCCGGCTCGAGGTCGGCGACCCGCGATTCGAGGAGGGGCGGTTCGAGGAGGCGCGCACGCTGTTCGAGCGGATGAGCACGCAGCCCGAGTTCGTGGAGTTCATCACGCTCCCCGCCTACGAGCTGCTCGAGGCGAGCGACGACGAGAAGGCGCGCGTGCTCGCGGGCGGACCGGTCGTGGCGGGCGACTCGGCCGCGCCCGCGCACCCCGATCCGCGCCGCTGGGAGGGCGTCGTGCGCGGCTACTCCGCGGCCGATGTCGAGCGGCTCCGCGGCTCCGTCCGGGTCGAGCACACGCTCGCGCAGCTCGGCGCGCGCCGTCTCTGGGAGCTCCTCCACGCGGAGCCCTTCGTGCCGGCGCTCGGCGCGCTCTCCGGCAACCAGGCCGTGCAGATGGTGAAGGCAGGCCTCAAGGCCATCTACCTGTCCGGCTGGCAGGTCGCCGCCGACGCGAACACGGCGGGGCAGACCTACCCGGACCAGAGCCTCTACCCGGCGGACTCGGTCCCGACGGTGGTGCGCCGCATCAACGCGGCGTTCGAGCGGGTGGACCAGATCGAGCACTCCGAGGGGCGGAGCGGGACGCGCTGGTTCGCGCCGATCGTCGCCGACGCCGAGGCTGGCTTCGGCGGGCCGCTCAACGCGTTCGAGCTCATGAAGGCGATGATCGAGGCGGGCGCCGCCGGCGTTCACTTCGAGGACCAGGTGGCGTCCGAGAAGAAGTGCGGCCACCTCGGCGGGAAGGTGCTCGTCCCGACCTCCACGTTCGTCCGCACCCTCACCGCAGCGCGCCTCGCTGCCGACGTCATGGGCGTGCCGACCCTCCTCGTCGCGCGGACCGACGCGGAGAGCGCCTCGCTCATCATGAACGACGTCGACCCGCACGACGCGCCGTTCATCGAGCGCGGCGGGCGCACGCCCGAGGGTTTCTACCGGTTCCGGGGCGGGCTCGACGCCGCCATCGCGCGCGGCCTCGCGTACGCGCCGCACGCGGACGTGATCTGGTGCGAGACGCAGATGCCGGAGCTCGACTTCGCGCGGCGGTTCGCCGAGGCGATCCACGCGAAGTCCCCGGGCAAGCTCCTCGCCTACAACTGCTCGCCGAGCTTCAACTGGCGCAAGCACCTCGAGGAGCCCACGATCGCGCGCTTCCAGCGCGAGCTCGGCGCGATGGGCTACAAGTTCCAGTTCGTCACGCTCGCCGGGTTCCACGCTCTGACCCACGCCATGTTCCAGCTCGCGCGCGGCTACCGCGACCGCGGCATGGCCGCCTACGCCGAGCTGCAGCAGGCGGAGCTCGCCGCGGAGAAGCACGGCTACACGGCGACCCGACACCAGCGCGAGGTGGGCGTCGGCTACTTCGACGCGGTCGCGACGATCGTGTCGGGCGGCACCGCCTCGACGCTCGCGCTCGACGGCTCGACCGAGGCGGCGCAGTTCACCGCGGCTGGGAAGGGCGGCGAGACGCACGCCGCCGAGCAGGTCCGCGCGGCGCTCGACGAGGACCACGGCCGTCTCGAGGGGCTCCTCGCGCGCGTCCGGTCGTCGAACGACGTCTCGGCGCTGTCGGCGTCGCTCGACGAGCTCCGCTCCATGCTGACCGAGCACTTCGCCCACGAGGAGCACGCGAAGGGCTTGTACGGCCTGCTCGGCTCGACCTGGCACCACCGCCGGGAAATCGAGCGAATGACCCAGGAGCACCGCCAGCTCCTCTCGGCGCTCCAGGGGCTCGCGGACCGCGCGAAGGGGAACGGGCCGGAGGCCGATCTCGTGCGCCAGAGCGGCGAGCTCGCGGGGCAGCTCCTCGATCACGAGCTGCGCGAGGTGATGCTCGCGAAGGAGCTCTCGTAGCGCGGAGGACGCATGGAAGGCCCGCTCCGGATGGGAGTGATCCTCGCGAGCGTCCGGGACGGCCGGCGCGGCGAGCCGTTCGCGCGCTGGATCCATG
The DNA here is from genome assembly GCA_036394835.1 of Anaeromyxobacter sp. Lineage (GTDB taxonomy): Bacteria > Myxococcota > Myxococcia > Myxococcales > Anaeromyxobacteraceae > Anaeromyxobacter. Next base: position 16,687 of record DASWEI010000064.1, read on the forward strand.
CGCTCGCCGCCGAGCGCGAGGGGCTCTTCGTCGAGCTCCTCGATCTGCGGGAGTGGGCGCTCCCCGCGTACGCGCGGAAGGACACGCCCAACGTCGCAGAGAAGGCGTACGCGCCGGACTCGCTCGAGGGGCGGTGGAGGGCGAAGATCGACTCGCAGGACGCGTTCGTCGTCGTGACGCCCGAGTACAACCACTCCTTCCCCGGGCAGCTCAAGAACGCGCTCGACGCGGTCTACGCCCCGTGGAGCCACAAGCCGATCGCGTTCGTCTCGTACGGCGGCTTCGCCTCGGGCGCGCGCGCGGCAGAGCACCTCCGGCTCGTCGCGATCGAGCTGCGCATGGCGCCCATCCGCGACGAGGTGAACGTGCGGCTCGTCGGCTACGCCGCGGACGAGCGGGGCTTCCCCGCGGATCCGCTCTATGCGAAGAAGGCGAAGGCGATGCTCGACGATCTCGTCTGGTGGGCGCGGGTGCTGCGCGAAGGGCGCGAAGCGCATCGGCGGTGACGACCGACGTGGACGTGGACCTCGACCTCGAACCCGACCGCGACCCCGCCCCGCCACCCTCGCCCCACGCCCGACTTTCGGCGATCCTTCCGCGGTGCTCGCGCTCCTCGCCGCCGCGCCCGTCCTGTTCCTGTTCTGGGCGCTCGCGGTGCGGCACTGGCGCGGCCACGCGGCAGCGGCGGGCGCGCTCGGCATCGCCCTCGTCGTCGCGACCCTCGCCTTCCGCATGCCGGCGCCGCTCGCGCTCCTCTCCGCCCTGCACGGCTTCGCCTTCGGGCTCTGGCCCGTCGCGGGCATCGTCGGCGGCGCGGTGCTCCTCTACGAGCTCGTCGCCGCGACGGGCGAGCTCGACGTGGTGAAGGCGGCGCTCGGTTCCGTCACCTCCGATCGACGCCTGCAGGCGCTCCTCGTCGCCATGGGGCTCGGCGCGCTGCTCGAGGGTGCGGCGGGGTTCGGCACGCCGGTCGCGATAGCCGGAGCGATGCTCGCCGCTCTCGGCTTCCCGCCCGTCCTCGCCGCGGCGGTGGCGCTCCTCGCGAACACGGCAGGGGTCGGTTTCGGCGCGCTCGGCATCGGCATGGAGGTCGCAGGGCGCGTCTCCGGGCTCGATCCCGCCGCGGTGAGCGCGCTCGCCATGTCGATGCCGGCGCTCGGCGCGACGCGCCGCGACGTTCGCCTGGTCATCCGCCGCGCCTTCCCGGCGCTCGCGCGCCCGGTCCTCACCATCTCCCTCGTTCTCGCGTTCGCGTTCCTCATGAAGGCATCGGGGATGGCGGTGGCGCTCGGGGGCGTGCTCGCGGAGACCGGGCGCGCGTTCCCCGCGCTCTCTCCGCTCGTCGGCGCGATCGGAGTCCTCCTCACCGGAGCCATCAGCTCCTCGAACGCGCTCTTCGTCCCCTTGCAGCAGGTGACCGCGGCGCACGTCGGGATGGCTCCGCTGCTCGCCGTCGCGGCCAACGTCGCGGGCGGGGTCTGCGCGCAGATGGTGGCGCCCCAGGCGATGGCGGTCGCGTCGGCCGGGATCCCCGGCATCGCCGGGCGCGAGGGCGAGGTGCTCCTGCGCACCGCGGGCCGCTCGGTCGCGCTCCTCGCCGGCATCTGCGCGACCGTCGCGCTCGTCGCGGGACCGCTCGGGTGGGTCCTGCCGGGTCACCCGACGGGGGCCGCGGCCGCGGCAGCGAGCCCGAGCGCCCCCGCCGGGTGGATCCTGCTCGGGTCGACGACTACCGTCGCGGCGGCGCTCGCGCTCGTCGCGCGCCGCGCAGGGCGGGGCGCGGCCCGGCGCGCCGATCGCCATCCCCGACCCCCGCCTGTCGACCCCTCCGAGCTACCCTAGACGTCCGCACGGCCGCCGCTCGTCGGGCGAGACGCACGGGCCAGGGACGGCGGTCGAGCCCCCGGACGCCCGCGCACGCCCCGTCCGCCCGGCCCCCTTTACGGACGGCGACGCGGGCCGCGCCTTCCTACGTTGCGATCGTGCTCGAACCGTCGAGAGCGGACGAGGCGCTCGGCGCCGACGTGGTGATCGGCGTCCCCGCGGAGCGCGATCGCACCGCCGCGGCGGAGGCGGCGCTCGCAGTGCAGGCGGGGCTCCGCGCCGCGTTCCCGGGCCGCACCGCCCTCGCGCTGGTGCTCGCGGGCGATGCGGAGGGGACGCTCCCGCCGGGCGCCTCCATCTCCATCCCCGAGCCGGGCGCGCCCGCTCCGGCGATCCACACCGGCGGCGGCTCGTACCCGGAGGCGGCGCTCCACACGCTCCTCGAGGTGGCGCTGTCGCTCGGCGCGCCCGCGTGCGCGCTCCTCGAGCCGATGCCGCGCCCGGCGGACCCGGGCTGGCTGCGTGCGCTGCTCGATCCGGTTCTCGGCGGCGACGCGGACCTCGTCGCTCCGTCCTACGCACGCCGGCGCTTCGACGGCGTCCTCGTGACGGGGCTCGTCTACCCGCTCACGCGCGCCCTGTTCGGCCAGCGGATCCGCCAGCCGCTCGGGCGCGAGCTGGCGATGTCGCGGCGGCTGGCCGAACACCTCTCCCGCGACGACGAATGGCGGACGGACCCGAGCCACGCGGGCGCCGACCTGTGGGTCATCACGAAGGCACTCGTGCGCGAGTGCCGCTGCGCGCAGGTGTTCCTCGGGCCCCGCCCGGTCCCGCAGACGCAGCCGCCCGACGTCTCCGACGCCCTCGCGAACGTCCTCGGGACGATGTTCCACGAGATGGCGCTCCACGCCCCGCGCTGGCAGCGCGTCCGCGGCTCGTGCGCGGTCGCGACCTACGGGGACGAGCACCTGCCGGACGACGCCGCTCACCCACCCGCGCCAGGGCCGCTCGTCGCGGCGTTCGGGCGCGGGGCGCAGGACCTGCGGCGGGTATGGGGGCCGGTGCTCCCGCCGCAGGCGCTCTACGCGCTCCAGCGGATTCCGCGCGAGCCGCCCGAGGGCTTCCGCATTCCCGACCGGCTCTGGGCCCGCGTCGTGTACGACTTCGCCGTAGGCTGGCGCGTCAAGGCGATGGACCGCCAGCAGCTCCTGCGCTCTCTGACGCCGCTCTACCTCGGCTGGGTCGCGTCCTACGTGAACGAGGTGGCGGCGCTCGATGCGGCGGCCGCCGAGGAGCGGGTCGAGCGACTCGGCGAGGCGTTCGAGGCGGAGAAGCCGTACCTCATCTCTCGGTGGCGCTGGCCGGACCGGTTCGCGCCGTAGGAGCGGAGCCATGTGGGAACGGGTCGAGGGGGTGTTCGACGAGGCGTTCGGCAGGCTCGGGGCGGTGCTCGCCGCGGACCTGCCCGGCATCGTGGCGATGCTGGTCGTCGTGCTCGGGGCAATCGTCGCGGCCTTCTTCGTCCGCGCGGTGCTCCGCTTCTCGCTCGCGCGCGTCGGGTTCGACCGGCGCGCCCGCGAGTGGGGCATGACGACGGGGCGCGGGATCGAGCCGCACCACGAGCCCTCCTGGCTCGTCGCGCGGGGCGCGTTCTGGGTGGTCGTCGCGACGGGCTTCGCGATCGCGCTCGCGGTCCTCGGCGCCTCGACGACGAGCCTCCTCGGGCTCTCGCTCCTCGGACTCCTGCCGCGCCTCGTGGTCGGCGCGATCGTGCTGCTCGGCGGGATCGGAGCCGGGCGCTTCGTCGAGCGGGGCGTGCTCATCGGTGCGGTGAACCAGGGGATCCGCCGCGCGAAGCTCGTCGCGTGGGCGGTGAAGTGGATCGTGTTCGTGCTCGCGGCGGCGATGGCGCTCCAGCACGTCGGGATCGGGGGATCGCTCCCCACCATCGCCTTCACGATCGTGGTGGGTGGGCTCGTCCTCGCGACGGCGCTCGCGGTCGGGCTCGGCGCGCGCGGCGCGGTCGCGCGGGCGCTCGAGCGAGGCGGCGAGGCGGAGGACGGCGCGGGCGAGACGCCGGACGAGGACCGGATCCACCATCTGTGAAGGAGGCGGGCGTGGAGGCGCGCGACCGGCGGAGCGGGATCCTGCTCCATCCCACCTCGCTGCCGGGCGCGCACGGCGCGGGCGACCTCGGCGCGGCCGCGCACCGCTTTGCGCGCTGGCTCTCTCTCGCGGGGCAGCGGCTCTGGCAGGTGCTGCCGCTCGGACCGACCGGGTTCGGCGACTCGCCGTACCAGGCGCTCTCGTCGCGCGCCGGGAGCCCCCTCCTCGTCTCGCTCGAGGTGCTCGAGCGCGAGGGGTGGCTCGACGACGCCGATCTCGCCGTCGCCCCGGGCGGAGACGCGGACCGCGCCGAGCTCGGACGCGCCGGGGTGTGGCGCCGCGAGCGCCTCGCCCGCGCCGCGCGGGCGTTCGCCGCGGGCGCGAGCGCCGAGGCCTCCGCCGAGCTCGAGGACTTCCGCGCGCGCGAGGGGGAGTGGCTCCGCGACTGGTCGCTCTTCGCGGTGCTGAAGGACGTGCACGGCGGGCTCCCGTGGACGGAGTGGCCAGCGCCGCTCGCCCGCCGCTCGCCGGCGGCGCTCGACGCCGCACGCGCGCGCCACGCGCTGGCGATCTTCGCAGAGGAGTTCGCGCAGTGGTGCTTCGCGCGCCAGTGGGCGGCCCTGCGCGACCACTGCCGCGCACTCGGCATCCTCCTCCTCGGCGACCTGCCGATCTACGTCGCGCACGACTCCGTCGAGGTCTGGACGCGGCCCGATCTCTTCCGGCTCGACGCTGCGGGGCGTCCGCTCGCCGTCGCCGGCGTCCCGCCCGACTACTTCAGCGCCACCGGCCAGCGCTGGGGCAACCCGCTCTACGACTGGGACGCGATCGCCCGCGACGGCTGGCGCTTCTGGATCGAGCGGGTACGCGCCACGCTCGCGCTCGTGGACCGCGTCCGGCTCGACCACTTCCGCGGGATCGAGGCGTACTGGGAGATCCCCGCGGACGCGCCCACGGCCGAGGCCGGCCGCTGGATGCCGGGCCCGGGCGCGGACCTGCTCGGCGCGCTCGAGCGCGCGCTCGGCCCGCTCCCGCTCGTCGCGGAGAACCTCGGCGTCATCACGCCGGAGGTGGAGGCGCTCCGGCGCCGGTTCCGCCTGCCCGGCATGGCCATTCTCCAGTTCGCGTTCGGCAAGGATCCGCAGGCGCCGGCGTTCCGGCCGCACGCCTACGAGCGCGATACCGTCGCCTATACCGGCACCCATGACAACGACACGGTGATGGGCTGGTGGGAGGGGGGCGCGGCGGACTCGACGCGCACCGCCGCGGACGTGGCGGAGGAGAAGGCGTTCGCGCGTGCGTACCTCGCGACCGACGGCCGCGAGATGAACTGGGTGATGATCCGTGCGCTCCTCGCCTCGGTCGCCGAGACGGCCATCGTGCCGCTTCAGGACGTGCTCGGGCTCGGGAGCGAGGCGCGCATGAACCGCCCCGCGACGCTCGGCGGGAACTGGACCTGGCGCTTCCGCGAGGAGGCGCTCCGGCCGGAGCACGCGGAGCGGCTCGCCGAGCTCGCGCGCATCTACGACAGGACCGGCTGAACACGACCGGCTGAGCCGTGCTCACGCGGAGCGGAACGTCCGGACGCCGAACAGCTCCGAGACGAGCCAGGAGAGGAAGACGAGCGCCACCGCGACGAGGAGCGCGCGCAGGAAGCCGATCCCGTAGGCGCTCATCACGACGAAGAGCCAGATCATGACGTAGACGAGCCACGGCACGACGAGGAACCAGAGGAACTTCGCGAGCGTCACGTAGTACGCAATCGAGAGCACGATCGAGACGAGCACCGCGCGCCCGAAGGTGTTCCAGGGGTTCCCGGGCGCGACCCAGCCGACCGCGAACCAGAGCACGAGGGCGGAGACGACGAGCCGGACGAGAAAGGCGAGGGCGTGGCTCTGGATGGGCGCGGATCGTTGCGTCATGGGCAGAGCTTAACCGCCCCGGCGCCCGCTCGGACGTCATTCACGCGCGCGGGATCCGTCCCGGCCGGGCGGGCTCAGCCCGGCTTCCTCAGCTCGAACCAGTAGAACCCGTACGGCCCGAGGGTCAGGAAGTACGGCAGCTTCCCGACCCGCGGGAACTCGGTGTACCCGAGGATCTCGACCGGCACCGCCCCCTCGAACTGCGAGAGGTCGAGCTCCGCCGGCTGCGCGAAGCGCGAGACGTTCGCGACGCAGAGGAGCACGTCCTCCTCGAACCTGCGCACGTAGGCGAGCACCTTGCGGTTCGCGACCGGGAGGAACTCCATCGTGCCGCGGCCGAACGCCTTGAAGAGCTTCCGCAGCGCGATGGCGTTCCGCATCCATTGCAGGAGCGAGGAGGGATCGCGCAGCTGCGCTTCGACGTTCACCGCCTGGTAGCCGTAGACCGGATCCGAGATGGGCGCGCTGAAGAGGCGCGCGGGGTCCCCCCGCGAGAAGCCGGCATTCCGGTCCGGGCTCCACTGCATCGGGGTCCGCACGCCGTTCCGGTCGTGGAGGTAGATGTTGTCGCCCATCCCGATCTCGTCGCCGTAGTAGACGATCGGCGTGCCGGGGAATGAGAAGAGGAGCGAATTGAGCAGCTCCATCCGCCGGCGCGAGTTGTCCATGAGCGGACCGAGCCGGCGGCGGATGCCGACGTTGAGCTTCATCCGCGGGTCCTGCGAGTACGCGAGGTACATGTAGTCCCGCTCGTCGATCGTCACCATCTCGAGCGTCAGCTCGTCGTGGTTGCGCAGGAAGAGTCCCCACTGGCACGGCTCGGGGATGGGCGGCGTGCGTCGCATGATCTCGACGATCGGCTCCACGTCCTCGAGCCGCAGCGCCATGAAGATGCGCGGCATGAGCGGGAAGTGGAACGCCATGTGGCATTCGTCGCCCGCGCCGAAGTAGTGGCGGACGTCCTCCGGCCACTGGTTCGCCTCGGCGAGCAACATGCGCCCGGGGAAGCGGTCGTCGACGAAGCGCCGCAGGGTCTTCAGGATGTCGTGGGTGGCAGGGAGGTTCTCGCAGCTCGTCCCGTCCTGCTCGACGAGGTAGGGGACGGCGTCGAGGCGGAACGCGTCCACGCCCATCTCCGCCCAGAAGGCGAGCACGTCGAGCATCTCCCGCAGCACCGCCGGGTTCTCGAAGTTGAGATCGGGCTGGTGGCTGAAGAACCGGTGCCAGTAGTACTGCTTCGCGTCCGGGTCCCAGGTCCAGTTCGACTTCTCCGTGTCGGTGAAGATGATCCGTGCGTCCTTGTACTTGTCGTCCGTGTCGCTCCAGACGTAGTAGGCGCGCTCCGCCGACCCGGGCGGCGCGTGGCGGGCGCGCTGGAACCACGGGTGCTGGTCGGACGTGTGGTTCACGACGAGCTCGACGAGGATCCGGATCGATCGCGCGTGCGCTGCCGCGACGAGCTCGCGGAAGTCGTCGAGCGTGCCGTAATCGGGGTGGATCCCCTTGTAGTCGGCGATGTCGTAGCCGTCGTCGCGCAGCGGCGACGGGAAGAGCGGCAGCAGCCACAGGCACGTGACGCCGAGGTCCTGGAGATAGTCGAGCTTCTGGACGAGCCCGCGCAGGTCGCCGATCCCGTCGTCGTTCGAGTCGAAGAACGAGCGGACGTGCGTCTCGTAGAGGATCGCGTCCTTGTACCAGAGCGGTTCCTGCGCGCGCCGCCGCTGCACGGTCGCCATCGTATCGCGGGCCGCCTCCTCGCAGAGAAGATGCACCGCCAGCCGCCGCGCGCCCGAGTTCCGCGCGCGGCGATCCGGGGGCCCGCCCGCCCGCCCGCCACACGAGGGCGTTTGCGGGGCGCCGGCCGCGCCGCACGTTCTCGCCCGTGGAAGAGGGCGCGAGGGCGGCGGGAGTCTGGCGCGTCGCGTGCGCGTCTGCTGCGCTCGCCGCGCTCGCCGCGTGTGACCCGTGGCGGTGCGACTTTGAGAGCCACGGCGCCTGCATCGAGTTCACGACCGACCCGCCCGACCTCGCGGCCGCCCACGTCCGCGTGGACGCGCTACTCGATCGCGAGCTTCCGTTCTGGGGGCTCTCGCACCTTGGAGGGTGGCGGATCCAGTTCCGCGACACCGTGGACCACCCCTGCTACCTCGCGTCGGAGAGCGAGGGCTGCACCGACTACGTCGACAAGACCCTGTCGGTCCGCGTCCCGCCCACGTCGGGCGGCTGCTTCGAGGCGTCCGAGCTGCTCCACGAGCTCGGCCACTACGCCCTCGGCGATCCGATGCACTCGAACGCGACCTGGGGGAGCGTCGAGGCGGCGTTCGCCGCGATGGTGTGGGACTACCCCGGCGCGCCGCCCGCGTGCGTGAACCGCTACCGCGGCATCACGAGCGGCATGTGGGTCGTCGACCTGAACGCCTTCTGAGCCCTCCCTGGAGGCGTTCCGCCGGCGGCCCGCCAGGCGCCCCCCGGGAGCGGGGCCCCGAAATGCCAATCGGGAGCCTTCCGCCCGCGCTCACGTGCCGTTAATGCCCATTTCACACAGGAGGAGCCCCATGGCGTCCATCCGCAAGCACGTCACCCGCGAGGTCGTCTCCCTCGACGCGGCCTCGCCGATCCGCGACGCCGCCCGGCTCATGGCCGACCGGAAGATCGGCTCCGTCGGGGTGAAGGAGGACGGGAAGCTCGTCGGACTCGTCACGGAGCGCGACCTCGTGGTCGCGGTCCTCGCGCGAGCGGGAAACGCAAACGGGCCGATCCGCGAGGCGATGCGCACCGGCATCCCGCGCGTGAAGGTCGAAGCGAGCGAGTCCGACTGCTCCGCGCTCATGCGCGATCACTCGACGCGCCACCTGCTCGTCGAGGACCGCGGGCAGATCGTCGGCGTCGTCTCCATGCGAGACATCATCCAGCTCATGCTCGACGAGAAGCAGTTCCTGATCGAGCAGCTCCAGACGTACATCGAGGGCCGCTGAGAGCGGCGCGCCGCGACGAGCCGCAGGTAGGCGCCGAACGAGACGAAGGGCCAGGGGTTCAAGAATCTCTGGGCCGTCGCGGCGCCGTAGCCGTGCACGCGGCGTCCCCGGCGGCGTCCCTGTCGCGGCCGCCGCTCACTGCCCGGGCTGGTTCGGATCGAAAGGCGCCTCGGGGCGGTGCGGCGTCGCCGCGGGGAGCTCCGGCTCGGGCCGCGGGATCCCCGGCACCTCGCGCCCTGGCGGCGCGCCGGTGCGCCCCGGGAGCTCGGGTCCGGGCTGCGGCGTGCGCGGGATCTCCGGCTCCTCCCCGGGTCGTCTCGGGTCCGCCATCTCGCCTCCTGCTCACCGCGTCCACACCATCACTACGCCCTCACGCGCGGCGCGGCCCGCCCGCCGGGCCCCTCGGCCGCTCCGAGCGACCCGCGTGGGTCGTTCTTCACACGCACGCGGGGCGGTACGCCGGGTTCAGAGATGCGGATCGCGGTTCCGAGGGAGACGGCTGCGGGTGAACGGCGCGTCGCGCTCGTACCCGACAACGTCGCACGGGTGGTGAAGCAAGGTCACCGCGTGCGCGTGCAGCGGGGCGCCGGCGCCGCCGCCGGGCTTCCCGACGCGGCGTACGAGACGGCTGGCGCGGAGCTCGCGGAAGGCCATGCCGCCACCGTGGACGGCGCCGAGGTCGTGGCGCGGGTGCGCGCCCCGGACGCGCGCGAGGTCGAGGAGCTCCCGCGTGGCGCGCTCGTAGTCGGCCTGCTCGCCCCGGTGAAGGGGGCTCCGGTCCTCGCACGGCTCGCCGAGCGCGGCGTGGACGCGCTCGCCATGGAGCGGGTGCCGCGCACGACGCGCGCGCAGGCGATGGACGCGCTCTCGTCGCAGGCGACCCTCGCCGGCTACAAGGCCATCCTCATCGGCGCCGCCGCGCTGCCGCGGATCCTCCCGATGATGACCACCGCCGCCGGGACGCTCGCCCCCGCGAAGGCGTTCATCGTCGGCGCCGGCGTCGCGGGCCTGCAGGCGATCGCGACGGCGCGCCGCCTCGGCGCGGTGGTCTCCGCGTTCGACGTCCGGCCCGCGGTGAGGGAGCAGGTCCAGTCGCTCGGCGCGACGTTCGTCGAGGTCCCGCAGGTCGCCGCCGAGGGGCAGGGCGGATACGCGAAGGAGCTCGCCGCCTCCGACCAGGAGCGGGTCCTCGCAGCGATCGCCGCGCACGTGAAGGACATGGACCTCGTCGTCACGACCGCGCAAGTCCCGGGCCGGCCGGCCCCGCGCCTCCTCACCGCGGCGATGGTCCGCACCATGAGGCCGGGTGCGGTGATCGTGGACCTCGCGGCGGACTCGGGGGGGAACTGCGAGCTCACCCGCCCCGGCGAGACGGTCGTCGAGGGGGGCGTGTCGATCGTCGGTGCGGTGGACCTCGCCTCCTCGGTTCCGCTCCACGCGAGCCAGCTCTACGGCCGGAACGTGACGACGCTCCTCCAGCACCTCGCGAAGGACGGGAAGCTCGCGCTCGATCCGCAGGACGAGATCGTCCGGCCGATGCTCGTCGTCCATGCTGGGAAGGTCCGGACCTGATCGCGCCGGGAGCGCGCCGATGCATCTCCAGCTCATCGAGATCTACGTCTTCGTCCTCGCCGGGTTCGTCGGCTTCTTCACCATCACCCGGGTCCCCGCGCTGCTCCACACGCCGCTCATGTCGGCGACGAACGCGATCAGCGCCATCTCGCTCGTCGGATCGCTCGTCACGGCCGGCGCGGACTACGGCTCCCTCGCGACGGTGCTCGGGGTCGTGGCGGTGACCTGCGCGACCATCAACGTCGTGGGCGGGTTCATCATCACCGACCGGATGCTCAAGATGTTCAAGCGGGCCGACCGGCCGGCGGGCGGCAGGCGGTGAGCCCCCGCACCGTCTTCATCGAGGTGGCTTACCTCCTCGCGTCCGTCCTGTTCATCCTGGGACTGCGGAGCCTCACCATCCCCGACCGCGCCCGCCGCGGCATGCAGCTCGCCGCGCTCGGGATGCTCGTCGCGATCGTCGGCACGCTCCTCCATCACGAGATCGTCCGCTACGAGTGGATCCTCGCCGGCCTCGCGATCGGGGCGATCGTCGGATATCCGCTCGGGGTCTACGTGCCGATGACCGCGATGCCGCAGCGGATCGCGATCTCCCACATGTTCGGCGCGATCGCGGCGACGCTCGTCGGGATCGCCGAGTTCTGGCGCCTCGGGCACGGCGCCGAGGTGGGGCGCGCGGTCATGGCGGCGCTCGGGTTCGAGGTGCTCTTCGGCGCGCTCACCATCACCGGCAGCTTCATGGCTTTCGGCAAGCTCCAGGAGCTGCTGCCGTCGCGCCCGGTCACCTTCCGGGGGCAGAACTGGATGTCACTCGCGATGTTCGGCGCCGCCGTCGCGCTCTTCGCCTGGCTCCTCGCGCGCCCAGCGAACCCCGGGGCGTTCTACGCGATGATCGCGCTCGCGCTCGTCTTCGGCGTCTCGCTTGTCCTGCCCATCGGCGGCGCCGACATGCCGGTCGTGATCTCGCTCCTCAACTCCTACGCCGGCCTCGCGTCGGCGGCGACGGGCTTCGCGATCGGGAACAACGTCCTCATCATCGCCGGCGCGCTCGACGGCGCGTCGGGATTCATCCTCTCGATCATCATGAGCCGGGCGATGAACCGCTCCTTCACGAACGTGCTGTTCGGCGCGTTCGGGGCCGCCCCGCCGGCGTCCGAGCGGACCGCGACGGGCCTCACGGTCCACGCCGTCACCCCGGAGGACGCGGCGATCCAGCTCGCTTGGGCGCGGCTGGTCATCGTCGTGCCGGGGTACGGGATGGCCGTCGCGCAGGCGCAGCACCAGGTGCGCGAGCTCGCCACGCTGATCGAGAAGAACGGCGGCACGGTCGTCTACGCCATCCACCCGGTCGCCGGGCGCATGCCCGGCCATATGAACGTGCTGCTCGCCGAGGCGGACGTCCCGTACGACCGGCTGAAGGAGATGGACGAGATCAACGGCGAGTTCAAGAACGCCGACGTGGCGCTCGTCATTGGCGCGAACGACGTCGTGAACCCGGCCGCGCGCACCGACCGCTCGTCGCCGATCTACGGGATGCCCATCCTGAACGTGGACGAGGCGAAGCAGGTCATCGTGATGAAGCGGTCGATGAGCCCCGGCTTCGCGGGCATCGAGAACGACCTGTTCTACCGCGAGAACACCGCGATGCTCTTCGGCGACGCGAAGCAGTCGCTCTCGAAGCTCGTCCAGGAGATCAAGCAGGCGTAACGGGCGCGTCGCGCGCCCGCGCTCCGCGCCTCCTCCCCTCACCTCGGGAATGGCGCCTTCACGAGGGGCGAGACGTCCTGCTGCGGCACATGGCAGGCGGTGCAGCTCCACCGCGCGCCGACCACCTTCTCGGCCCGCTTCCCGGGCGCGTTGCGCTGGTCGACGTAGTGGCTCGCGGGGATCGGGGTCGGCTCGCCCTTCTTCTTCGTCGACACGGCGTGGCAGTCGACGCACGCGTTCTGGTCACGGGTGATCGGCAGGAAGTCGGCGATGCCGTGCGGAATGGCCGGCGCAGCCCCGGCGAACGGGCGCGGGCGGACGGGCCGGTCGCCTGGAACGCTGTCGTTCTCCTTCACCGAGGGCGGCGGCAGGACCTCCATCGGGCCTCCCCTCGCGAGACCGATCCGGTCCTCCGGCGTCCGGCGGGTGGGCGGGGCGGCGAGCCCGACGGTGGCGACGGCGACGCTCGCGACGGCGGCGACGGCGGCGATCCTCATGGCGTCCTCCGGGACAGCGCCTCGTCGGCCTTCGCGACCCTGACCGCGCACTTCTTGAAGTCGGTCTGCTTCGAGATCGGGCAGGTGGCGTCGAGGGTGAGGCGGTTCACGAGCACGCTCTCGTCGAACCAGGGCAGGTACACGAGGCCGCGCGGCGGCCGGTTGCGGCCCTTCGTCTCGACGCGCGCGAGCACCTTCCCGCGGCGCGACTCGATCGACGCGAGATTGCCGCGCCCGAGACCGCGCGCCTCGGCGTCCTTCGGGTGCATCCAGAGCAGCGCCTCGGGCATCGCCGCGTGGAGCTGCGGCACGCGCCGGGTCATCGACCCCGAGTGCCAGTGCTCGAGCACCCGACCGGTGCAGAGCCACAGGTCGAAGGTCGCGTCGGGGACCTCGGGCGGCGGCGCGTAAGGACGGAAGAAGATCTTCGCCTTGCCCGGCAGCGGCACCTTCTCCCCCTTGCCCGGCCCGGCGAGCGTCCCCTCCGGGAGCCTCTTCATGGCCTTGCCGTAGAAGTCGATCCCGCTGCCGCGGCGCGCGTAGGGATCGTGCTCCTCGTTGAAGCGCCAGCGGGTCTCCTTCCCACCCACGACCGGCCAGCGCAGCCCGTGCACGTCGTCCCGGAGGTAGACGTCGAAGGCGGCGAGGTCGTGGCCGTGGCCGCGCCCGAAGCGCGCGTACTCCTCGAAGAGCGCTTTCTCGGGGAACCACGCGAGGCGCGCCGCCTCGACGGTGGCGTTCGGCGCGCCCCGCGCGACCGGATCCGGCCAGCGGAACCCCTTCGCGTCGTGCGTCTCGAAGAGCACCTCGTACAGCGTCTGGTCGGGGCGGTACCCCATCGCCTGCGCCGCCGCGAGCACGTCCGGCAGCTTCCCACTCTCGAACCCCTCCGCCTCGAGCCCGGGCACCTTCTGCTCGCCCCAGACCTCGCGGATCGTGAACCGCTTCGAGAACTCCATGATCTGCCAGACGTCCGTGCGCGCCTGGCCGGGCGGTCGGACCTGCTGCCGCCACAGCTGCGTGCGGCGCTCGGAGTTGCCGTACCCGCCCCACTTCTCGAAGTGGAGCGCGGCGGGAAGGATGAGGTCCGCGCACTTGGCCGAGAACGTCGGGTACACGTCCGAGACGACGACGAAGGCATCGAGCGCGCGCGCCGCCTCGATCCAGTGGTTCGCGTTGGCGGTCGACTGGAACGGGTTCGTCACCTGGACCCAGAGCCAGCCGAGCCGCCCGTCCTCGAGCGCCCGCATCATCTCGGTGATGTGGAGCCCGATCTTCGGGTTCACCGTCCGCGGCGGCAGCCGCCACACCTCCTCCGCCTCGTGGCGGTGCTCGGGGTCGTCCACGACCATGTCGGCGGGGAGCCGGTGCGCGAACGTGCCGACCTCGCGCGCGGTGCCGCAGGCCGAAGGCTGGCCGGTGAGCGAGAACGCGCCGTTCCCCGGCTTCGCCTGGCGGCCGGTGAGGAGGTGGAGCGCGTAGGCCTGCTCGTTCACCCAGGTGCCGCGCGTGTGCTGGTTGAAGCCCATCGTCCAGTAGGACACGACCTTGCGCGCGCGATCGCAGTAGAGGTCGGCGAGCGCCTCGAGCTTCGCCGCGAACCGATCGAGCGGCTCGTCGGGATCGCCCTTCGCGAGCGCGGCGACTGCGTCGAGGGTGTACGGCTCGACCGCCCGCCGGTACTCGTCGAACGACACGAGCCAGTGCGCCCCCGCCTGCTCCGCGTGCTTCTGCTCGATCGCGGTCCCCGGCGCGCCGCCGAGGAGCGCCGCGTCCTCCTTCGCGAGGACCACGCTCGCCTGCCGCCCGCGCGTCGACAGCTCCAGCGGGTGCGCGTACCGGTCGTCGGGTCGCATCCCGTAGCCTATGTCCGCCCACCCGGCCGCGAAGACGCAGTGAGCGGCGACGTAGGGCTCGTCCACCGCGCCGCGCCTCACGATCTCGCGCGCGAGATAGTTCATGATCGCGAGGTCGGTGTTCGGGCGGAAGACGATCTCGACGTCGGCGAGATCGGAAGACGCATTGCCGTAGGTCGTGAGGTTCACGACGCGGTACGCCGGCGAGCGGAGCCGCATCTCGGTGATGCGCCCCCAGAGGATGGGGTGCATCTCCGCCATGTTCGCGCCCCAGAGGACGACGTCGTCGGCGAGCTCGATGTCGTCGTAGCAGCCCGCCGGCTCGTCGATGCCGAAGGTCTGCATGAACCCGGCGACCGCCGACGCCATGCAGTGGCGCGCGTTCGGGTCGAGGTTGTTCGAGCGCCAGCCCGCCTTCACGAGCTTCAGCGCGGCGTAGCCCTCCATGATCGTGTACTGCCCGGAGCCCATGACCCCGACGCCGGACGGGCCGAGCCGGGCGAAGTGGCGCTTCCACTCTCGCGCCATCACGTCGAGCGCCTCGCCCCACGAGACGGGCTCGAACTGCCCCTGCTTGTCGAAGCGGCCGCCCTTCTTACGGAGGAGCGGCGTCGTCAGCCGATCCTCGGCCGCGTGGACCTGCGGGAGCGAGAGCCCCTTCGCGCAGAGGAGGCCCCGGTTCACGGGGCTATCCGAGTCGCCCTTCACCGCGACGACCTTGCCGCCGGCGGTCGCGACGAGCACGCCGCACCCGACGCCGCAGAAGCGGCACGGCGCCTTGTCCCACTTCCACGTCCGCTCGGGCGGCGCGCCGGCGAGCGTCGAGACCGGAAGTGCGCTCGCTGCCGCGGCGGCCGCGGTCGTGCCGAGGAACTCGCAGCGGGTGAGCTTGGGATCCATACGTCCTCCTCGCGCCCCCCGAAGGGGCGGGTGAGGAGGCTACCCGCCCGCAGGTGCGCCGCAGGAAACCATTCCGGGGAGGGCCGGACGATGGACCGCGCGCGGAGCGCCGGCCGGCTCGGCCAGCCGGCGCCCCGCGCGCTGGTGAGACCTGTGCTCGTGCTACCTGCGCTGCTGCTGGTCTCGCGCGCGCTCGTTCGCGTCCTTCTGGTTCTCGCGACGCTGCTCGCTCATCTCCCTGCGATCGTCCTTGCCAAGCTTGTTCGCCTTGATCTCGACTGCCTCGGCGGTGCCGCCGCGGAGGTTGAACGAGGCCTTCACGTCCTGGCCGGCCTGGAGCTGGTCGACGGAGGATGCCTTCCCGTCCAGCTCGACCTTCGTTCCGGGCGCCACGTGGAGCGTCGCCGGGGGGAGCTTGTCACGCTGGATCGTGATCTGGTCCTTCGACGCGTGCTGCACCTTCCCGTCGAGGTCGAAGTTCTTCTTTCCCTCGAAGAGCGGGTGCTTTCTGTCGTCCGCGTTCTTCCCCATGGCCGCGTGCTCGTCGGCGCGCGCGTCCGACCGCATCTCCCGAGACGTGTCATCGACGCCGCCGACGGCCGTCTCGCGGCCTCTCTGCGTCCCGGCCGACTGCGCGCCTGGCTGACCGCTCGCCCCTTGGTGCTCCTGTGCCTTCTTCTGCTGGTCCGCCTTCGTGTCCTCGGCCCGCGCCCCGTTCGCCCAGGCGAGTGCGGCGGCGGCCAACGCCCCTGCAACGACCTTTCGCATCTTCCCCTCCTCGTCCGGGCACCGTGCCCGCGGCTGGAAGGTGCGCACCGCGCGGGGGGCCGCCGCCCCTCTCGCGGGTCTGTCTGTCAGGAGCGTCGCCGGCCGGCGCAGCGGCCGCCGGCGCGGCGCTTCCCCGGTCGCGATCGCGCGGCGGGTCGCGCTCTCTAGCGCGTGTGGATGGTGACGCTCGCGGACAGCCCGGCGCGCAGCGGCAAGTCGGCGGGCAAGGAGTCCCACGCGATCCGGACGGGCACGCGCTCGACGACCTTCACGAAGTTCCCCGACGCGTTGTCGGGCGGTAGGAGCGCGAACCGCGCGCCAGTGCCTCCGGAGAGGCTCTCGACGTGGCCCGCGAGCTTCCGGCCGTCGTAGGCGTCGATCTCCACGTCCGCCTTCTGGCCCGGCCGGATCGTTCCCGTCTGCGTCTCCTTGAAGTTCGCGACGAGATAGGTCCGGCTCGGCACGACCTGGCCGAGCACCTGCCCGGGCTGGACGATCTGGCCGGCGCGGGCGCCGAGCCGGGAGACCACCCCGTCCGCGGCGGCCGAGACGACGGTGTACGACACCTGGAGCCGAGCGAGCTCGAGCGCCGCGTCGGCCGACTTCACGCGCGCGTGCGCGAGGTCCGCGTTCGCGAGCGCCGCGGCGTACTGCGCCCGGTTCGCCCCGGCGCCCGCCCGCGCCGTCTCGCTCGAGATGCGGGTCGCGTCGAAGCGGTCGGCCGCAATCGCCTCGCCCGCCTTCAGCTCCTCGGCGCGGCGCAGGTCGAGCTGCGCCTTCTCCGCCTCGGCGTCCGTGCGAGAGACGGTCGCGCGGGCAGCGCGCACCTGCGCGTCCGCCGCCGCCGCCTGCGCGCGCGCCGTCTCGAGCTCCGCCTGCGCCTGCCGGGCGCGCGCCTGGTGGTCGGCGTCGTCGATCCTCAGGATGGGCTGCCCGCGCTTCACGGGCGCGTTCTCCTCGATGAGCACCTCGGCGATCGTCCCGCCGACGCGCGGCGCGACGGCGACGACGTCCGCCTCGACGAATGCGTCGTCGGTCGCGACGTCGCCGCGGGTGACGAACGCGTGCACCCCGAGGGCGACGATCGCGAGCGCCGCGAGGGCGCCGACCGCGGTGAGGACGCGCCGCTTCCGGCCTCCGCGCGCCGGCGCCGGGCCCGCTGCCGGCTCGGCGGCGGGCTGCGGGATCGGGTGGAGCTTCGGGTCGGGGGGCGTCATGTCACATCTCCATTTCGACGTGCGGCGGCCGCGAGGCGGGCTGCGGCTTCACCTTGAGGAACCAGAGGAGCGGGAGCACGCAGAGGAGCAGGAGCCCGCTCAGGAGGAGCACGCGCTCGAACGAGATGACCATCGCCTGCCGCGCGACGATGCCATTCAGCGCGCGGAGCGCCGCCTCGCGCGCGGAGACCGGGTCGAGGCCGCGTCCCTGGAACCCGGCGACGAGCTGCGCGAGCCGCTCCTGCACCTCCGGCCGGTCCAGGGCGACGTGCGCCGCGACCGCCGCCTTCGCCTGCACCGCGTATCGCGAGAGGAGCGTCGCGAAGACGGCGAGCCCCATCGACGCGCCGACCTGGCGCAGCAGCGAGTTGAGCCCCGTCGCGTCGGCGAGCTTCGTGCGGGGAATGTTCGCGAGCGCAGCGGTGGTGAGCGGGACGAACAGGAAGCTGAACCCCACCCCCTGCAGCATGATGGGATGGACGATCCCCGACGAGGTCGTCTGCAGCGTGACGTGCGAGACCCACACCGCACCGACGGCGACGAGGACGATCCCGATCGCGATGAGGAGCCGGGGCGAGACCTTCCCGTAGAGCCGCCCCACGAATGGCGTCACCGCCATCATGACGAGGGTGCGGGGCATGAGCGCGAGCCCCGACTGCATGGCGGTGAAGCCGAGCAGCTCCTGCATGAAGACGGGCAGCAGGAACATGGACGAGAGCAGGATGGCGAACATCGCCGCGCCGATGGCCGATCCCGACGCGAAGAGCGGGTCCTTGAAGAGCCGCACGTTCACCGCCGGCATCGGCGCGACGAGCTCGCGCCAGACGAACAGCACGAGCGCTACCACCGTCACCGCGATGCACCCGATGATGAGGTTCGACTCGAACCAGTCCTTCTGCTGACCCTCCTCGAGCAGGAACTGGAGGGCGGCGAGGCCGACCGCGAGGAGGGCGATCCCGAGCCAGTCCATGTTGCGCCGCTGCGCGGCGGCGCCTGCGGCGTTCGCGGCGCGGACGTCCTCCGGCTCATGGACGAAGCGCCAGACCATGAAGAGCCCGAGCGCGCCCACCGGGAGGTTGACGAAGAAGATCCAGGACCAGTGGAAGTTGTCCACGATCCACCCGCCGAGCGTCGGGCCCACGGCCGGGCCGATCATCACGGCCATCCCGAACAGCGCCATCGCGAGCCCCTGCTCCTCGGGCGGGAAGGTCTGACGAAGGATGGCCTGCTCGGTGGGCTGGAGCGCGCCCGCGCCGAACCCCTGCAGGACGCGGAACACGACGAGCTGCTCGAGCGTGCCCGCCATGCCGCAGAGGGCGGAGCTCGCGACGAACAGGACGAGGCTCGCCATGTAGACGCGCTTCTGGCCGAAGAGCCGGCCGAGGAACGCGGTGAGGGGCATGACGATGACGGTCGCGATCGCGAAGCCGGTCGTGATCCAGGTGATCTCCTGCAGCGTCGCACCGACGGCGCCGCGCAGGTGCGGGAGCGCGACGTTCACGATGGACGCGTCGATCGCGCCCATGAGCGTGCCGAACGTCACCGAGATCGTGACGAGCCACTTGTTCGTGGCCGGCCGTGCGGAGACGGCGGCGGGGAAGGTGCCGACGGCTGCGGTCATCGCGACGCGCCTCTCAGGAAGAGTTCCAGGATGGCCGCGGAGGCGCCGCCCGGCTCGGCCCCTCCCTCGATCGCGCGCACGAGCAGCGCCCGCGACATGCCGACGAGCGCGAGGCCGAAGACCTTCGCCGCGTCGGGGCGGAGCTCGCCCGCCGCGATGCCGCGTGCGACGATCGCGTTCGCCCTCCGCACGAGCTCGTCGACGAGCGTCTTCGGCGGGCGGGCCTCGCCGGGCCCCTCGCCCGCCTGCATCAGGACCGCGAGGAGCGGACCGTGCGCGCGGGCGTGCTCCTCCACCGCCTGGAGGTAGGCGCGGAGCTGCTGCGCCGCGGGCGCACCGCGCGCGGCCGCGAGCGCGGCGTCGAGCCTGGCGAGGAGCGCCTCGCGCCGCGAGCGGACGAGGGCGGCGACGAGCGCCTTGCGGTCCTCGAAATGGTTGTAGAGCGTCCCGACCGCGACGCCGGCGCGCGCAGCGATCCGCTCCATGCGGGCGCCGAGCCCGTCGGAGGCGAACACCTCCTCGGCTGCGCCCAGGATGACGCGGGCCGTCTCCTCGCGGAGGCGGTCGCGCAGGCGGGCGGGTGCGGGTGAAGAGGGGTTCATCGTCCTGAATCCGGGTTCATTGGATGAACCGATGTAACGTTTCGCGCGCCGCGCGTCAACCTGTCGCACCCCCGCGGGCGGAAGCGCCGGCGTCGCCTGACGTACGGTCGCCTCCCGCCCGGCGCGACGCGTGGCGGGCACCCGCCCGGCCCGACGCCGTGCCACCGCAAGGGGGACGGGCCATCTTGCGGACCACCGGGGGAATCATGCGACAGCTTCGCCCTTCACTCGCAGCGCTCGCCGCGGCCGCGGCCGTCGCAATCGCGTGTGGGCCGGGGCCCGCGCCGGGAGGTGCCGGCGGCAACGGCGGAGCCGGAGGTGCGGGCGGCGGCGGAGGCGGTGGCGGAGGGGGCGGAGGTGGGAGCGCAAGCGACCAGGCTGCGCTCACCGTCGAGTTCGACCGCGAGGGGACGAGGAGCGACGTCCAGCACCTCGACCTCGACCTCGCGGGGTTCGCGTTCTTCTTCGGTCAGGGCGGCCCGGCGCAGGAGGACCGCAAGGCGTGTGTCGTCGGAGACGCTTTCTTCGACGTCCGGACCTCCATCCGGCTCGACCTCAGCGAGCGCGGCCGCACGACCGTCGCGACGTACGAGACGGGCGACGAGCGGCCACTCGCGGAGGTCCGGCTCTTCGTCCGCAGCGCAACGCTCGACCGCGAGGGCCGGTCATACCCGGTCCAGGGCGCCCGGACCTGCGTCGGAAGCGACGGCGCGATCCTCCTCGTCGTGATCGTGAGGCCCGAGGAGGAGATCCGCGCCGCGCCCGGAGACCAGCTGAAGCTCGTCATCCGGTTCGACGCGCGGGACGACATCCGGAGCGACCACGTTGCCTGCTCGACCCCGTCGGGCGGTGGAGGGGGAGGCGGCGGGGGCGGTGGTGGGGGCGCGGGCGGTAGTGGGGGCGCGGGCGGCGGAGGCGGAGCGGGCGGTGGTGGGGGCGGCGGTGGCGGCGCGACCACGACCGCGGCGCAGGCCCCGGATCCGCCCGAGTGCGCACCGCCCGACGACGCGAACGACGACTCGAACCCCGCGACGCGGCTCCGCTTCAGCCTCCCCCTCGAGCTGACCTGCCGGCCGGAGCGGAGCTAGCGGCCGCGCTAGGCCGTCTCGATCGCCGCGGCCTTCTCGAGCCCGAGCTCGTGGATCGACTGCTCGCGCATCTTGTACTTCTGGATCTTCCCGGTGACGGTCATCGGGAAGCCGTCCACGAACTTGTAGTAGCGGGGGATCTTGTACGTCGCGATCTTGCCCTTGCAGAAGGCGCGGATCTCCTCACCCGTGAGCGTGACGCCGGCGCGGAGCTTCACCCACGCCATGAGCTCCTCGCCGTACTTCGCGTCGGGCACGCCGATGACCTGCACGTCCGAGACACCGGGCATCGTGTAGAGGAACTCCTCCACCTCGCGCGGGAAGATGTTCTCGCCGCCGCGCAGCACCATGTCCTTGATGCGGCCGACGATCTTCACGTACCCCTGCTCGTCCATCGTCGCGAGGTCGCCCGTGTGCATCCAGCGGCCGTCGTCGATCGCCTCGCGCGTCGCGTGGGGGTCGCCCCAGTACCCGAGCATCACCGAGTAGCCGCGCGTGCAGAGCTCGCCCGGCGAGCCGCGCGGCACCACGCGGCCGGTGGTCGGGTCGATGACCTTGATCTCCACGTGGGGGTGGACCTGCCCGACCGTGGAGACGCGCTTCTCGAGCGAGTCGTTCGGGCGCGACTGCGTCGAGACGGGCGAGGTCTCGGTCATGCCGTAGCAGATCGTGACCTCCGGCATGTGCATCTCCTTCTGCACCTTCTTCATCACCTCGACCGGGCACGGCGAGCCCGCCATGATCCCGGTGCGCAGGCTCGAGAAGTCGAACGTGCGGAACTCCGGGTGCTCGAGCTCCGCGATGAACATGGTCGGAACGCCGTAGAGGGAGGTGCAGCGCTCCTCCTGCACCGTCCGCATCACCGCGAGGGGGTCGAAGCTCTCGCCCGGGATCACCATCGCCGCCCCGTGGCTCGTGACGGCCACGTTGCCGAGCACCATGCCGAAGCAGTGGTAGAAGGGGACCGGGATGCAGACGCGATCCTGCTCGGTGTACCCGCAGAACTCGCCGATGAAGTAGCCGTTGTTGAGGATGTTGTGGTGCGAGAGCGTCGCGCCCTTCGGGAACCCGGTCGTCCCGCTCGTGTACTGGATGTTGATCGGCTCGTCGAACTGGAGGTCGCGCTCGACGTGCGAGAGCTTCTCCTCCCCGAGCCGCTGCGCGTCGTGCTTCAGGTCGGCCCACTCGTCCTCGATGACGATGGTCTGCTTCAGCTCGGGGCAGCGGAGCGACACCTCTCGGACCATCGCCACGTAGTCCGCCTGCCGGAACGCCTTCGCGAGGACGAGGGTCGAGACGCCGGAGTGCTTGAGCGCGTACTCGAGCTCGTGCGTACGGTAGGCGGGGTTGACGTTCACGAGGATGACGCCGATGCGCGCGGTCGCGTACTGCATCTCGACCCACTCCGCGCGGTTCGGCGCCCAGATGCCGACGCGGTCGCCCTTCTTCACCCCGCGCAGGAGGAGGCCGCGCGCCACCCGCGACGTCTCCTCCCAGAACTGCCGGTAGGTCGCGCGGTACTTCTGGTAGGGCACGACGAGCGCGTCGCGATCCGGGAAGCGCTCCACGCTGCGGCGCAGGTTCTCGCCGATCGTCTCGCCGATGAGGGGCTGGGTCGAGCTGCCGCTGACGTAGGAAGGGACCGTCACGTTCGCCTCCGGGCTCAGAGGGCGAGCATCCTACCGCGCCTTCGCACACGGGCAAGGATGCCGGTCCGGGGCGCGGCATCGCGCGCAGCACGGCGCGTCCCGCGTCAGGGGAGCAGCACGAGCGAGCCGGTCGTCTCGCGTGCCTCGAGCGCGCGGTGGGCCTCGGCGGCCTGCGCGAGCGGCAACGTCCGCGAGACCTCGATCTTCACCTTCCCGCTGCGCACCACGTCGAACAGCTCCGCGGCGCCGCGCTCGAGATCCTCGCGCTTCGCGACGTAGCTGAACACGGTCGGCCGCGTGAGGTAGAGCGAGCCCTTGCGGCCGAGCACGCCGAGGTCGAACGGGGGCACCGAGCCGGACGCGTTCCCGAAGCTCACCATGAGGCCGAGCGGCCTGAGGCAGTCGAGCGACCCCTCGAACGTCGCCTTGCCCACCGCGTCGTACACCACCGCGACGCCGGCGCCCCCCGTGATCTCGCGGACGCGGTCCGGAAACTTCTCCCTCGTGTAGACGATGACGTGGTCGGCGCCGTGACTCCGGGCGATCTCCGCCTTCTCCTCCGTGCCGACCGTCCCGATGACCGTCGCGCCGAGCGCCTTCAGCCACTGCACCATGATCGTGCCGACGCCGCCCGCGGCGGCGTGGACGAGGACCACGTCCCCGCGCTTCACGGCGTACGTGCGCCGCACGAGCGCGTGGACCGTGAGCCCCTTCAGCATCGCGCCCGCTGCGATCCGGTCCGGGATCTCGGCGGGCAGCTTCACGAGCCGGTCGGCGCCGAGCACCCGCGCCTCGGCGTAGGAGCCCGGGCCCGACACGTACGCGACGCGGTCTCCTGGCGCGACGTGGCTGACCCCCGCGCCGACCGCCTCGACGACGCCCGCCGCCTCGACCCCGAGCCCCGTCGGCAGCGCGAGGGGGTAGAGGCCGGTGCGGTGGTAGACGTCGACGAAGTTCACGCCCACCGCGCTCTGGCGCACGCGGGCCTCGCCCGGCCCGGGCTCGCCGACGCTCACGTCCTCGAGCCGGAGCACCTCCGGCCCGCCGGTCTTCTCGATTCGGATCGCCTTCGCCATGGCGCGAGTGCTAACGCATCCGGCGCGGGACCGCACGCGCCCGTGCGGGCGCCCCTGGAGCGTGGCGCCGTGCGGGCGCCGTCCGACCGCGGTCCGCCAGGGCGACCGGGCGGCGTGCGCCTCGTGATGTTCGCCCGGGCGGATGGCAACGCGGCGTCCGGGTGTCGAACGTGGGTACATGCGCGGTCTCGTGCTCCTCCTCGTCGCGGGCACGGTCACGGTCGCGTCGGGGTGCGGCCCCGGCTCCGCTCCAGCCCCCGCGCCACCGCCGACGACGCCCTCACCGTCCCCGGATCCCAACGCGAACCCGACGACCGCGCAGCCGGAGCCGGCGCCGGAGCCGGCGCCCGCGCCCGCGCCCGCGCCCGCACCCGCGCCCGAGCCCGAGCCGGACCGCGGCGCCACGGTCGAGCGCCTCGACGACAACCCGGAGTGCGACGGACTCGTTCCGACCCGCGTTCCGGATCCGGTCACGACGCACATCGACCCGAACCCGGCGAGCGGCGGCTGCGGGCGCGCCGTGTCCGACGGAGCCGGCCACGTCGCCGCTGCCGCCCGGTTCGGCCAGGGTTGGACCGAGTGGCAGGCGTTCGGGAGCGACGGAGCGGTCCACGAGCGCTTCACGCTACACAGGGACCTCATCGTGGCGCTCCCCGAAGGCTGGCAGGGCGTCCGCGCGTCCGCGCTCAGTGGCCCGATGACCGTCGAGGTGGACACGTTCTTCGGCGACGGCTCGCCGCGGCGGGCCGAGCCCGCGGACCCGACGGGGTTCGTCACGCGGGCGTGGACCCTCGCCGACGATCCGCTCGGCGGATCGCTCCTCGTCCAGAACGGCGTCGCCGAGCCGGGAAACGGGTGCCGCGGCGACGCTCGGCGGATCGACGCCGCGGGCGCGGCCCGCACCCCGGGAGCGGTCGGTTGCAGCGTGCTCGGCGCGGGCGTCTCCAGCGGCGGCGAGGCGCTCGTGCTCGAGCCGATCGCCGATCACGCGCTCCTGCGCTGGCTGCGACCGGACGGGACCCCCGCGCGCGACCCGGTCGAAGACCCGCAGAGCCGGTTCGGGACCTTCCCGGTGCCGCTGCAGTCGCTCCTCGACGGCTCCCTCGTGGCCCAGGACGCGGCCGCCTGGACCCGGCGCTACCCGCGCGTCGGCGCCGCCGGCGAGCCCGCGCCGGCGTGGCTCGCGGCGCGCAACGCCCAGACGTTCCGCTTCACGCGCGGGAACCGCGGCTACGCCTTCTTCCCGCCGGCGGGCCGGCCCTCCCCGGACTGCACGCAGGCCATCGAGCTCGTCGCCCCGAGCGGTCGCCGCTGCGCGCGCATCACGTTCCGCCAGGAAGGGCGGGACTGCGTCACCGGATGGATCGATCAGGGGTGGGACGGCACCGTCGTGCAGCAGACGGGGAGTGCCGCCTGCTCGTGGCGGTGGTGGCTGGGCTTCCTCGGCAGCTAGGTACCGCTCGGTGACGGTCCGGGGTTGCGCCGTCGCCGCGGAGCGGGGTACGTCCGTCTCCACAGATGGCCGACCCTCGCCCGCTCAAGATCTCCGGCTTCACCTTCGTCAGGAACGCGCTGCGCTATGACTACCCGATCGCCGAGGCGATCGAGTCGATCCTCCCGCTCTGCGACGAGGTGGTCGTCGCGGTGGGCCGGTCGGACGACGACACGCTCGGGCTCGTCCGCTCGATCCGCTCCTCGAAGGTGCGGCTCATCGAGACCGTCTGGGACGACGCGCTCCGCGAGGGCGGGCGCGTCCTCGCGGTCGAGACGGACAAGGCGTTCGGCGCGATCTCGAAGGACGCGGACTGGGCCGTGTACATCCAGGGCGACGAGGTCCTGCACGAGGACGGCCTCCCGGCGCTGCGCGAGGCGATGGCGCGGTGGCGCGACGACCGCGCCGTGGACGGGCTCCTCCTAGACTACCGCCACTTCTTCGGATCGTACGACTACGTCGGCGCGGCGCTTCACTGGTACCGCCGCGAGGTCCGCGTGGTCCGGAACGATCCGGCGATCTTCTCGTACCGCGACGCGCAGGGCTTCCGCCGCAGACCCGACGAGAAGCTGCGCGTGAAGAGGGTCCCGGCCGTGATCCACCATTACGGCTGGGTGAAGCACCCGGCGGCGATGCAGGGCAAGCAGGCGACGTTCAACAGGTACTGGCACGACGACGGCTGGATGAAGGCGCACGTGCCGGACGTCGCGGAGTACGCCTACGAGGGGAAGGAGCCGCTCCGCCGGTTCGAGGGGACGCACCCCGACGTCATGCGGCGGCGGATCGCCGCGATGAACTGGCGCTTCGCCGGGGATCCCTCGGCCGTTCCCCTCCGGACGAAGGACCGGCTGAAGCTTTCCGTCGAGCGGCTCACCGGCTGGCGCCCGGGCGAGTACAAGAACTACCGGGTGGTCTGACGCGCGGGGGACACTCGCGCTTCGCCCTCGCGCCCCCCGTACCCGCCGCTCGCTCCGCAGCTGCTAGCGCAAGGACTCCACGATCTCGTCGAGCGCCGCGCGCGGCGGTCGCACCCGCTCCTGCGGCAGCGTCGCGAGCGGCTCGTCCGCGACCGACATGCCGTCGAGGAACCCCGGCGCGTTCGTGTCCACGAAGAGGACCCCGGTCAGCACCTCGCCGCCCTTCGAGGACTCCATGAGCCTTCCGACGGCCCGCGCGCGGTCGGACGGGTCGTACTCCTCCTCGAGTTTCCGCAGGCGCAGGTGGGAGCCGTCGTGCATCGTGACATCCGTCGTCGTGCCGGGGTCGTAGTCGACCTTGATGTCCTGGAAGGCCGGGATGAACGAGACCTCCTGCAGCGGCGCGTCGTGGTCCTTCATGTACGCGTACGACTTCGTGGAGCCCTCGTGGTCGTTGAAGGTGACGCAGGGCGAGACGACGTCGAGCATCGACGTCCCGCCGTGCGCGATCGCGGCCTTCAGGATCGCGGAGAGCTGCTTCTTGTCCCCGGAGAACGAGCGGGCGACGAACGTGGCGCCGAGCTGGATGGCGAGCGCGCAGGTGTCGATGGGCGGCAGCTCGTTCACGACGCCGGTCTTGAGCTTCGAGCCGACGTCGGCGGTCGCCGAGAACTGGCCCTTCGTGAGCCCGTACACGCCGTTGTTCTCGATGACGTAGACGATCCGGAGGTTGCGCCGCATGAGGTGCACGAACTGCCCGACCCCGATCGACGCGGTGTCCCCATCCCCCGAGACGCCGAGGGCGAGGAGCGTGCGGTTCGCGAGGATCGCGCCCGTCGCGACGGACGGCATCCGCCCGTGGACCGCGTTGAACGAGTGGGAGCGGTTCATGAAGTACGCGGGGCTCTTCGACGAGCAGCCGATGCCGGAGAGCTTCGCGACGCGCTCGGGCGCGACGCCGAGGTCGAACATCGCCTCGAGGATGCGCTCGGAGATCGCGTTGTGGCCGCAGCCCGCGCACAGCGTTGACTTGAGGCCGCGGTAGTCCACGACGGTGAGGCCGAGCCGGTTCACCTTGCCGCCGGGACCCGCGGGGGGCGCGCTCGTCGCCATGGCTACCTCCCCTCCAGGCCGAGGATCTCGTCCGTCACGGAGCGCGCGTCGAGCGGGAGGCCGTGGACGTGCGCGACGCTCCGCAGGCGCGGCGCGAGCTCGGGCGCGAGGTCGAGCTTCAGGAGCGCCGCGAGCTGGCCGTCCCGGTTCTGCTCGACCACGTAGACCCGCTCGTGCCGCTCGACGAACTCGTGGACCGCGCGCGAGAACGGGTACGCGCGCACGCGCAGGTAGTCGGTCTCGAGGCCGCGCTCGCGCGCGAGCTGCGCGCGCGCCTCCACGATCGCCGGATGCGACGAGCCGTAGGCGATGATCCCGATGCGCGCGCCACCGGCGCCGTGGCTCTCGGGGGCGGGCACGAGGGACCGGGCGGTCTCGAGCTTCCGCGCGAGCCGCTCCATGTTGCGCTCGAAGACCTCCGCGCTCTCGGAGTAGACCGCGCTCTCGTCGTGCCCGGTGCCGCGGGTGAAGTACGCCGCCCGCGGATGGTCGGTGCCGGGCAGCGTGCGCCACCCGATCCCGTCGCCGTCGACGTCCTTGTAGCGCGCGAACCCGCCGAGCCGGTCGAGGTCGGCCTTCGAGAGCACCTTGCCGCGGTCGAGGGGCCGCTCCGGATACGGGAACGGCTCCGCCATCCACACGTTCATGCCGAGATCGAGGTCGGTCATGACGAAGATCGGCGTCTGCAGTCGCTCGGCGAGGTCGAACGCCTCCACCGCCATCGTGAAGCACTCCTCGACCGATCCGGGGAAGAGCAGGACGTGCTGCGTGTCGCCGTGCGAGAGGAACGCCGTCGAGAGGACGTCCCCCTGCGCCGTGCGGGTGGGGAGGCCGGTCGACGGCCCGACCCGCTGCACGTCGAAGATCACGCCGGGCACCTCGGCGAAGTAGGCGAGCCCCGCGAACTCGCTCATGAGCGAGATCCCCGGCCCGGCCGTCGCGGTCATCGCCCGGGCCCCCGCCCAGCCCGCGCCGACCACCATGCCGATCGCGGAGAGCTCGTCCTCGGCCTGGACGACCGCGTAGGTCGCCTTCCCGTCCGGTCCGATCCGGTAGCGCTTCAGGTATCCGATGAGCGTCTCGACGAGCGACGACGAGGGCGTGATCGGGTACCAGGTCACGACGGTGACGCCGGCGAACATCGCGCCGAGCGCGCACGCCGAGTTCCCGTCGACCATGATCTTGCCGCGCGTCGCGTCCATGCGCCGGATCGAGAAGGGATCGCGCTTCTCGAGCGCCGCGGCGTGCTCGAAGCCGGCGCGCGCGGCCGCGACGTTGAGCTCGCGCGCCTTCGCCTTCTTCCCGAACTGGCGGCCGATGGCCGCCTCGACCTCGACCATCTCGATGGCGAGGAGGCGGGCGAGGACCCCCACGTACGCCATGTTGCGCAGGAGCTTCCGGAGCTTCGGCTCGCCGGTGACCTTCTCCACGAGCGCGTCGAACGGGACCGGGTAGAAGACGACGTCGTTGCGGAGCGCGCCGACCGCGAGCGGCGCGTCGAAGACGACGACCGCGCCGGGCGGCAGCGAGAGCACGTCGTCCCGCGCGGTCTCCAGGTTCATCGCGACGAGGACGTCGATCTCCTTCTTCCGCGCGACGAAGCCCTCGTGGGAAGCGCGGATGGTGTACCAGGTCGGGAGCCCGGCGATGTTCGAGGGAAAGAGGTTCTTCCCGGAGACCGGCACGCCCATCTGGAAGATGGCGCGCAGCAGGACGGTGTTCGACGACTGCGACCCCGAGCCGTTCGCGGTCGCGACCTGGATGGAGAAGTCGTTGACGATCTGCCCGCGGGACGTGGCCGCCTTCGAGGTTTGCTGTGTGGTCGAGGTCTGGTTGTCGCCCATGTCGGTTCCGGCCTCGACACCGAGGCCCTCCTGCTCCCGCGCCGTTCTACATAACGGACCACCCGCGGCGCTTCACCGCTTGGCGTGCGTCCCCTTGGGCAGGGCACGCCGGCCGCCCCGCGAGGGACTGCCGGCCGAACGCTCCCTGCAACGCAAGCGCGCCGCGCCGGAGTTCCCGACGGTCACCGCTCGGCGACGAGCGCCGGGCGCGCGCGGAGCACCTCGCGCACTCGGAGGAGGAGAGCGTCTCGCCGGTGAACGGCGTCAGTCGGCCGCGGCCGGCGGCCCCTCGACGCCGCGCGCGGCGTTCCGGGCGACCGCGACGAGCCACGCCGAGACCTCGGCGGGCGGAGCGCCGGTCTGCCGGGCGAGGACGTCCACGACGACGTCCCGTTCCTTCGTCGCGAGGAGGGCGAGCGCGTAGTCGCGCTGCTCCTCGAGCGCGCGCGTGTGGACCGCGGCGAGCCCGGGCAGCGTCTGGCTGCGCAGGAAGTAAGCGAGGTTGTTGAGGATGAAGACCGGCGTAACGACGCAGGAGATCACGCCCCACCAGCCGAGGACGGCGGTGTGGCCGGTCATGCGCAGGAAGGCGCCGGTGCTGCAGCGCCGGCACAAGGTCCCCGCGAGCGACCGCGACGTCCGCGCGTACAGCATTCCCGTGTTCTGGCGGTAGTCGACCGCCTCGATCGGGCCGTAGCGACCGCACGCCTCGCAGGCGCCGCTGCGGATGCGCATCGCTCCCTGCGCACGGAGCTGCCGGAGCGTCGCGACGATACCGACGGCAGCAGCGAACAGCGCGATCGGAACGAGGACCGACGGAGCCATCCCTTCCCCCTGCGGGCGCGAGAGGAACACCCACACCGAACACCCACACCGGGAGCAAAGCACGCGGCGGGAGCGCACGTCGAGGATCTTCGACCTGACCGAGAGTACCGCGCGTCGGCCGATGGGCCGTGCGGCGAACCGTCCGAGCACGCGAGCACGCGACAACCCCAAGATATCCAGTACTCCGCCGTGGCACGCAGTCTGCCTCACGCCGCCCCATGACCGCGCCTCGTCGGGTATTGCCAGGAACGACCTACCTCATCACGCGCCGCTGCTCGGAAAGAAGACTCTTCCTGCGGCCGTCCCGCGTGACGAACGACATCTTTCTCTACGTCCTCGCGATCGCGGCGCAGCGCTACAACGTGCAGGTTCACGCGTTCTGCGTGCTATCCAATCACTACCACCTGGTCGTCACGGACCGGGACGCCTGTCTCCCCGCATTCGAGCAGTACCTGGATTCCCTCGTCGCGCGCGCAACGAACTGCTCCCTCGGCAGGTTCGAGGGCTTTTGGGCCGCAGCCACGAGCTACAGCGCCGTCGTCCATGGCGACTCCGAGGACGTCATCGCGAAGGTGGCCTACACGCTCGCGAACCCCGTCGCCGCCGGTCTCGTTCACGACGCGGCCGAGTGGCCCGGCCTCTGGAGCTCGCCGGAACAGATCGGGTCCGCGAAGCTCCACGCAATCCGGCCAAAGCTCTTCTTCCGCGAACATGGCTACATGCCTGCAACTGCTGAGCTCGAGCTCACGCCCCCGCCCGGGTTCGCGTCTGCAGTCGATTTCCGCGAGCGCCTCTCTGCCGAACTCGGGCGACTCGAGAAGAAGATCCGGCGCGAGCGCGCCTCCGAGGGGCGCGGATTCCTCGGACGGGCAAAGGTGCTCGCGCAGAAGCCGTCGGCGCGGCCCGCTCCCGGCGAGCCCCGCTTCAATCTCAACCCGCGCGTCGCCGCGACGGACAAGTGGAAGCGGATCGAGGCGATCGCCCGGCTCACGGACTTCCTGCGCGAGTACCGCGCCGCCTGGATCGCCATGCGAGCAGGCATGACCGGAGTCTTGTTCCCGAAGGGCACGTATCACCTGCGGGTCATGCACGCCGTGCCGTGCGCGGAAGCGGTATAGCCGCGACTCGCGTCGCGACGACCTCGAAAACGCGTCGACCGCATCGCCGGCTATGCCGGCGGCGGCACGCGGCAATCCGTCGCATCTGCCCGCGGGTGATCGTTCGCGCACGAGCCGCCCCCGGCCGAGCGGAGGGAGTCGTACTCTCGGTCGGGGTCGTCGGTCCGTCGGTCCGGGCCGTCCGGCCATCTAGAACTACTCTCGGTCGGGGCCGTCGAACTACTCTCGGTCGGGGCCGTGACGCGAGCACGACGATCACGTCGGCCGTCGGGCCCGCTTACGCGAGCACGACGATCAGATCCTCCTTCTCGACCTTCTCCCCCTCCTTGTACTTCACCTCGGCGATCTTGCAGTCCGCCTTCGCCTTCACATTGGTCTCCATCTTCATCGCCTCGGTGACGACGAGCACCGCGCCCGCCTTCACCTGGTCGCCGGGCTTCACGTTCACCTTCAGCACCTTGCCCGGCATCGGCGCGGCGACGTGGCTCGGGTTGCCCTTGTCGGCCTTGACCCGCTGCACGGTCGTCTGCGCCGCCGCCTGGTCACGGATCGTGAGCGTCCGCGCCTCGCCGTTCAGCTCGAAGATGAGGTCGCGCGTGCCGTCCTTCTCGAGCTTGCCCACCGCCACGAGCCGCACCATGAGCATCTTGCCCGCCTCGATCTCGATCGTGGTCTCCTGCCCCGGCTCGAGGCCGTACAGGAAGACCGGCGTCGGGATGACCGAGGTGTCGGAGTACTCGTCCCTGTGCCGGACGAGCTCGGGGAAGACGTTCGGGTAGAGCAGCCACGAGACGAGCGCCTTGTCGTCCACGTAGCCGCCGATCTTCTGGGCCGCGCGCTGCCGCTCCCCCTCGAGATCGGCAGGCTCGAGCAGCTCGCCCGGCCGCCGCGTGATCGGCTCCTGGTCCTTCAGGATCACCTTCCGCAGCGCCTCGGGGAAACCGCCGTGGAGCTGGCCGAGCATGCCGCGCGCGAGGCCGATCACGGACTCGGGAAAGGCGAGGTCCTTCCCCTTCTCGGTGAAGAGGTCCTCCGGCTCGAGCCCGTTCTTCACGAGGAACATGGCCATGTCGCCGACCACCTTCGACGACGGCGTCACCTTGATGACGTCGCCGAAGAGGAGGTTCACCTTCCGGTACATGTCCTTGCACTCCTCCCACTTGTCGAGGAGGCCGAGGCCGGTCACCTGGGGCTTGTAGTTGGAGTACTGGCCGCCCGGGATCTCGTGCCGGTAGACCTCGGCCGTGCCGCTCTTGAGCCCCGACTCGAACGGCGCGTAGTACTCGCGCACCGTCTCCCAGTAGTTCGCGAGGAGCTGCAGCCCGTCCTCGTCGAGCTTCGGGTCCCACTCGGTCCCCGCGAGGACCGCCGCGAGCGAGTTGAGGTTCGGCTGCGCGGTGAGCCCGGAGAGCGACGAGAGCGCGGCGTCGACGACGTCCACGCCCGCCTTCGCCGCTTCGAGGATCGTCGCCGCCGAGACGCCGGAGGTGTCGTGGGTGTGGAGGTGGAGCGGGATGCCGACCGCGTCCTTGAGCGCGCGGACGAGCTTCGCCGCCGCGAACGGCTTGAGGAGCCCGGCCATGTCCTTGATGGCGAGGAAGTGCGCGCCCATCCGCTCGAGCTCCTTCGCGAGCTTCACGTAGTAGTCGAGCGGGTACTTGTCGCGCTTCGGGTCGGAGACGTCGCCCGTGTAGCAGAGCGCCGCCTCGAGCACCTTGCCCTGCTTGCGCACGGCCTCGCAGGCGACGGTCATGCCCCGCGTCCAGTTGAGGGCGTCGAACACGCGGAACACGTCCACGCCGCTCTTCGCCGCCTCCTCGACGAACCGCTCGACGACGTTGTCCGGGTAGTTCGTGTAGCCGACCGCGTTCGAGCCGCGGAGCAGCATCTGGAAC
>DASWEI010000065.1:0-14515 GCA_036394835.1 Anaeromyxobacter sp.
GCCCACGCCGAGACGAAGGCGCACGGCGCCGTGATGGCGACGAGGCCGGCGAGCATCCCGTTCGCGAGCCAGGACGGATCCGCCTTGCCCCACCTCGCCTTCACGTACAGGTACGCGGCGAACGCGCCGGTGGCGCTGGCAAGCATCGTGTTCGTCGCGACGATCGCGAGGCGCGTGTCCATGCCGGCGAGCGTCGAGCCGGCGTTGAACCCGAACCAACCGAACGCGAGGATGAACGTGCCGACCATCACCTGCGGGATGTTGTGCGGCGGGATCGGGTTGATGCGGCCGTCGGCGGAGTACTTGCCGATGCGCGGTCCGATCATCTTGCCGAGGACGAGCGCCGCGACGCCGCCCGTCATGTGCACGACCGACGAGCCGGCGAAGTCCACGTGCCCGTGGCCGAGGCCGAAGTTCGTGCCGAGCGCCGCGAGCCAGCCACCGCCCCAGACCCAGTTCGCGTAAATCGGGTAGATGAGCATCGCCATCACGAACGAGAAGACGACGAACCCGCTGAACTTCCAGCGCTCGGCGGCCGCGCCGGTCGGGATCGTACAGGTCGTGTCCATGAAGACCATCTGGAAGAGGAACATCGCGGCGACCGCCGGCGTGTACTGCGCGAGCGGGAGCATGAACCCGGTCATCCCGAAGAGGCCGAAGTCCTTCCCGAAGAGGTGGAGGACGAACTCGTTCGAGAGCGTCGTCTCGCCGCCGAAGGTGGCGAGCGCGCCGACGCCGCCCATCTGCAGGCCGAAGCCGACGAAGTAGAAGCCGATGATGCCGATCGCGTAGACGAGGAAGTTCATGCCCATCGTGTGGGCGACGTTCTTCGCGCGCGTCAGGCCGGTCTCGACGAGCGCGAAGCCGGCCTGCATGAACATCACGAGGAAGGCCGCGACCATCGTCCAGACGATGTTCAGGGCCGTCTGGGTGTCGGCGAGGTTCTTCGCCAGCTCCGCCACGGTCGGTGTCATTGCTTTGGTTCCTTTCGGTTTCGAGCCGCGCCCGCGCGCCGCCGCGAGAGGCGGCGAGCACCGAGGTTCGTGCGGCCGAATTGCAGCGAGCGTGCCGCCGCGCGCCGCACGGCGATCCCGGCCCGGATCGGGGGTGGGAGCGCGCACGGCGGGCAGGCCGTGCCCGCGGGACGTGCAGCGCAGGGGTCGGAGCGCGCCGCGGACTCGGGATCGCTGCCAGCGGATCGGGCGCGTCGCTGCCCCGCGATCGGGCCGACGGGCGAGCCCGCCCTCGAGAGTGAACGGCCCGACGCGTAGCCGCGCGAGGGTCCGCCCCTACAGCTCCCTACGCGATGAGCCGGACGATCTCGCTGCGGATCGCGCCGCGCGCGCCGTCGTCGGGCGCGGCGGGGAGGGCGCGCTCGAGGATCTCCGCCGCCTTGCGGCGGAAGCCGCTCTCCTCGTACAGGGCCGCGAGCGCGCGGAGCGCGGGCAGGTGGCGCGGGCTCACCTCCACGGCGTGCTCGAGCGCGGTCATCGCGCCGAAGAGGTCGCCGGCGGCGCGGAGCGCGCGCCCGAGCTGGAACTGCGCATCGGGCGCGCGCGGATCGGCCCGGATCGCGTCGGAGAGCACCGCGATCGCGTCGGAGACGTTCCCGGAGGCGAGCAGCTCCTTGCCGTGCGCGACGAGCGCCGAGTGCTGCCCCTCGGGCGCGACCGGTCCCACCGTCGCGGCCGCCCCCGACAGGAGCGCGTGCTCGATCCGCGCGAGGAGGTCCTCCATCCGGAACGGCTTCTCGACGTAGTCGCTCGCGCCGTAGGAGTCCCGCGCGTCCTGGGCGAAGCGCCAGCCCCGGTAGATCGCGGTCATCATGATGACCGGGACGTGGCGCGTGCGCGGGCTCGCCTTGATGCGGCGGCACGCGTCGAAGCCGTGGACCTTCGGGAGCATCGCGTCGAGCAGGACGAGGTCCGGGACGAGCCGCTCGGCCTGATCGAGCGCCTCCTGCCCGTCGACCGCGAGCGCCACCGTGTAGCCCTTCGTGACGAGCATCCGCTCGACGAGCTGCCGGATCTCCGGCTCGTCGTCCACGATGAGGACGAGCGGCGAGGGACGCTCGCGCGATGGAGGCGGCAGCTCCGTCGTGTCGACCTCGATGACGATCTCTGCGTCCGGGATGAGCTCGCCCTCGATCGGCGCGCCGGCGACGGCGCCCGGGACGACCGCCTCGAGGTGCGGCGTCCCGACAGCTGCGGCGCGCCCGATCCAGACGCTCGCGCCGCGCGCCCGCGCCTCGTACGCCTCGCCGATGGCGTGGAGGAGCGCGCCCCGGACGGCGACGTAGGCCGAGACCTCGCGGCCGGTGACGAAGCGCACCTCGGACACCACGCGATCGTCGAGGGGGTGCGCCATCGCGAGGTGGATGCGGCCGCCGTCCTCCGAGACCGGGAGGATGAGGTCGCCTTCCGCCACCGCCCGCGGGACGAGCTCGAGCAGATCGAGCGCGACGACGGAGCGGGAGAGGTCCACGCCGGGGATGCCCAGCTTGTCGGCGAGGATGCCTGCGAGGGCCCCCTCTTCCGCCCCGAGGTCGAGCAGCCGGGAGCACAGCGGCTCGCCGCGGGCGCGCGATTCGCGGAGCGCGGCCTCGACCTGCTCGGCGGTCGCGAGGCCACGGGCGACGATCAGCTCTCCGGTCCTGGGCGGCAGCGCTCCCCCCGCGTCGGTGCACCCGAAGAGTCGCTCGAACCGAGCGGCGCGCGCAGTCCCACGACGCGGCGACCCCCGGTCGGGGGGCGCTAGCCGACCGTGTCGGCGTAGGTCATCACGAGGTACATGACGCTCTCGGCGTCGGCCCGGCTCCGGTAGACATGCGGGACGTCCGCCTCGAAGACCATCGCGTCGCCGGCGGAGAGCGTCTCCTTCCGCCCGTCCACCTCGATCTCGACCGACCCCTTCGCGACCACGAGGTTCTCGGTCGTGCCGGGGTTGTGGGCGTCCGCCTTCTCGACTCCACCGGGCGCGAGCCGCAGCTCGTAGAACTCGACCCTGCGCGGCTCGTCGAACGGGAAGAGCGCGCGCGAGGTGAACGAGCCGTCGTGGCTCGTGAGGAGCTTCGCCTCGACGCCGCGGAGCACGTGGATGCTGCCCTGCGTCCGCGCGGAGATGAGGGCGGAGAACGGCACGCCGAGGGCGGAAGAGATCTTCCAGAGCACGTTGATGGTCGGCGCGCTCTGGCCGAGCTCGATCTGGCCGAGCATCGCGCGCGAGACGCCCGAGACCTGCGCGAGCCGCTCGAGGGAGAGGCCGCGCTGCCCGCGCAGGCGGCGCAGGTTTCCGCCGACGACGGGAGTCAGGTCGCGCGCGGTCGCGGCAGGGTCGCGCCCCTCGGCCGGCCGGGGCTCCGGCGGGCTGGCGGCCGCACGCCCGCGGCGTCGGGGGTTCTCGCGTGCGTTCTTCATGGTGGAGATCTTTTCCGCTACAACGGAGGGGTTGTCAACGCATCCGACCGCGCGCGGACCCTGGCGTCTCACCCTCGTCACCAACCCCGACGACTGCAACCTCGCGTGCGACATGTGCGAGTGCGGCGCCGCGCGCCGGCCCGGTCCGCCGCGCCGCATGGACCCCGCTCTCGCGGAGCGTGTCGTGCGCGACGCAGCGGTGGCGGGACTCGCCGAGGTGATCCCGTCGACCATGGGAGAGCCGCTCCTGTGGAGCGGGCTCGACCGGCTCGTGGACCTCTGCGCCGAGCTCGGGCTCGCGCTCAACCTCACGACGAACGGGACGTTCCCGGGGCGCGGCGCGGCCGCATGGGCGGAGAAGCTCGTCCCGGTCGCGTCGGACGTGAAAATCTCGTGGAACGGCGCCACGCCCGAGACGGCCGCGGCGGTGATGCCCGGACTCGACCTCGCCCGGGCGATCGCGTCGGCGCGCGCCTTCGCGGCGGTGCGCGACGCACGCGCGCGACCCGGCCGCCGCTGCCGGCTCTCGTTCCAGGTGACCGCGCAGGAGGCGAACGTCGGCGAGCTCGCCGCGATCGTGCGGCTCGCCGCGTCGCTCGGGGTCGGGCGCGTGAAGGTGAACCACCTCCAGCCGAGGTTTCCCGCGCTCGCGGCGCGCTCGCTCCGGCGGAGCCCGGAGGCGCTCCGGCGCTGGAACGCGGCGGTCGCGGCGATGCGGGAGGCGGAGGAGCAGGTGAGGCTCCCCTCCGGTGAGCGGATCGCGCTCGAGAACGTCGTGGCGCTGCCGGAGGATCCCGCCGCGCCGCTGGCCCGCGGGCCGTGCCGGTTCGTGGGTCGCGAGGCGTGGGTCCACGCCGATGGGCGGTTCGCGCCCTGCCCGCATCCCGCGGCGGCGCGCGGCGAGCTCGGGGAGTTCGGATCGGCTGCGGAGCGGCGGTTCGGGGAGCTCTGGGAGGGCGAGGAGCTCCGGAGGTTTGTCGAGGGGTCGGAGGGGAATCCGATCTGCGGCGAGTGTCCATTCAGGAGGCCGGGAGGCGGGTGACCGCGAGCTCGACGTCCGCGCACCCTGAGCGTAGCGACGCCGAAGGCGGCGCGGAGTCGAAGGGGACCCCGACCGCGACCGCGACCCCGACCCCCGACCCCGACCCCCTCGTGACGACAGCCCCCACCTCTCCGTCGCGCTACGCTCCCTTCCCGGGTGCCCGTCGAGCCACTCCCCACCGCGATCGCCCTCGCCGCCACCGGCCTCCTCCTCGCGGCGAGCGTGCTCGCGTCGCGCACCTCGGGGCGCGCCGGCATCCCCGCCGCGCTGCTGTTCCTGCTCATCGGCATGCTCGCCGGGAGCGCAGCCGGTATGCGCTTCGACGATCACCGGCTCGCGTTCCGCGCCGGGACGGTCGCGCTCGTCCTCATCCTGTTCGACGGCGGCCTCTCCACCCCCGTCGCGAGCGTGCGGCGCGTCCTCGCGCCCTCCGCCGTCCTCGCCACGGTCGGCGTCGCGCTCACCGCGCTGTTCGCCGCGCTCGGCGCGCGCGCGTTCGGCCTCGACTGGGAGGACGCGGGCCTCTTCGGCGCGATCGTCTCCTCGACCGACGCCGCCGCGGTCTTCTCGGTGCTCCGCGGCGCGCGGATCCAGCTCCGCCGCCGCGTCGCGCACGTGCTCGAGATCGAGTCGGGGGTGAACGACCCGATGGCGGTCATCCTGACGCTCGGCTTCACCGCCGCGATCGTCGAGCACCACGCGCCGGGGGTGGGGCTCCTCGTCGAGACCGCTTTGCAGCTCGCGGTCGGGGTCGCCGTCGGCTGGGGCGTCGGCCGCGCCGGCCGCTTCGTCCTGCCGCGCGCGCGGCTCGCGGCGGGTGGTCTCTATCCGGTCCTCACGCTCTCGCTCGCGTTCGTCGCCTTCGGCACCGCGACGATCCTGAGGGGGAGCGGGTTCCTCGCCGTGTACGTCGCGGCGGTCGTGCTCGGGAACGGCGCGCTGCCTTACCGGACGGGGCTCGTCCGCGTCCACGACGCCATGGCGTGGTTCAGTCAGGTCGCGATGTTCCTCGTCCTGGGGCTCCTCGCCGACCCGGTCCGGCTCGCCGCGATCGCCCTCCCCGGCCTCGCGCTCGCGCTCTTCCTCGTGTTCGTGGCGCGCCCCGCCGCGGTCGTGCCCTGCCTGTTCCCGTTCCGCTTCGCGCCGCGCGAGGTCGGGTTCATCGCCTGGGTGGGCCTGCGCGGCGCGGTCCCGATCATCCTCGCGACCTATCCCGTACTCGCGGGCGTGGACGGCGCCCGGCGGATCTTCGATCTCGTCTTCTTCGTCGTCGTCGTCTCGACCCTGCTCCAGGGCGCGCCGATCCGCTGGCTCGCGCAGAAGCTCGACCTCGTCGTCCCCGGCCCGCCCTCGCCGCGCGCCGTGCTCGAGATCGTCTCGCGCGATCCGCTCGCTGGGGACGTGCTCTCGTTCTACGTCGAGCCCGCGTCGGCGGTGGCCGGCTCCGTCATCGCGGACCTCCCGTTCCCGGAGGGGGCGACGTTGATGCTCATCGTGCGCGGCCACGAGCTCGTCCCGCCGCGCGGGCAGACCATCCTCGAGCCCGGGGACCACGTGTACGTATTTGCGCGCCCCGAGGAGAAGGCACTCGTGCAACTCTTGTTCGGAAGGCAGGAGGACGAGTAGCGCGGCGCGGTCGCCGGCGGGGAGCGCGGGGCTCGACGGTGGGGTGACGCTCGCGGCTGCGCTCGAGGCCGCCTCGCGGACCTGGGCGCTCGAGTGCAGGCTCGGGACTAGGTCCGCGACGCGCGGATCGCGTCCTCGAGCTCGTTCGGCGGCGGGCGCGACGCCAGATCGCGCGGAAAGTGCTCGGCGAGCCGCGCGCCGCACAGGGCGATCGCGTCCACGAACCCGCGCGCCGGATCGCCGTCACGCAGCCCGGCGGTGAGCGCCGCGACGGCTTTCCCCCAGTCCTCGCCCATGCGCGCGTGGATGCCGTGGTCCCCGAGCACCACCGCCTCGCGCTCGAAGAGCGACGCGAAGACGAGGACGCCCGTGCCCTCCGCCGTCCGGTGCAGGCCGTGCTCGTGGAACGCGCGGACCGCGCGAGCGCGGACCGCCTCGTCCATCGCGCGCCGGCCGGCGAGGAGCCGCTCGACGGGATTCCACGTCGCGAGGAGCGCGCCCGCGATTCCGGCCGCGAGCTGCAGGAGCGGCAGCTCCGCCGCGGAGAGCGGGACGCCGAGCGCGAGCGCGGCGATCGTCGCGAGCGCGGCGCCGGCGAGCCCGCCGCGCCAGCGCGCCTCCGGATATGGATCGCTTTTCTCGACGACCGCCGGGACGATCTGCCCGCGCGAGAGCGCCTCGGCGCGCCGCACCGCCTCCGCGACCCGCGCCCGTGCCGCCTCATCGAACTCCCGCTCGAGCATCGCCGTCTCCTCCCCCGCCAGCCGATCGTCCGCGCCTCTACCAGCGTCCGGAGGCGCCGCCGCCCGAGAAGCCGCCGCCCCCACCCGACCAGCCGCCGCCGCCTCCGCCACCGAGCCCGCCGCCCCACCCGCCGCCGCCGATGAAGGGCCCGCCACCCCACCAGAGGTGGCGCCGCCGCCGAGGTCCGAAGCCCCGGAAGACGTTGCCTAGGATCCAGAGCACGACGAAGAGCGCGAGGATCGCCCCGGCGCCGGAAGGCAGTCCCGTCACTCCGCGCGGCCGCCCGCGCGCGTGGCGCGCGACCTCCTCCGTCGCGACGCCGGCGAGCGTGAGGAGCTGGGCACCGGCGTCATAGAGCCCCTCGCCGAAGCGGCCCGCCCGAAAGGCGGGGCGGATGATCTGCTCGCCGATCCGGCGGGCGAGGACGTCCGGGATCTCGCCCTCGAGCCCGCCGCCCACCTCGATCCGGAACGCGCGGTCCTCGACCGAGACGGTGACGAGGAGCCCATTGTCCTTCCCCTTCGTCCCGAGCTTCCATGCCTCCGCGACCCGGATCGAGAAGTCCTCGATCTCCTGGCCTTGCAGCGAGGGCACGATGAGGTACTGCAGCTGGACTCCCTCTCCGCTCTGGCGCGCGCGCGCGCTGCGCGAGAGGTCGGTGAGCCGCTGCCGCCAGCCGCCGTCGAGGAGCCCGGCCGCGTCGACGACCGGCCCGGTGAGCGGCGGGACGGGCGCCTCGGCGGCGCCCGCGAGAGGCAGCGTGGCGAGGGCGAGGGCGAGCGAGAGGCGGCGGGTCATTCGTCGGATCACTTCGTGAACCTCACCTCCGGCGCCTTCTCGGCTCCCTCCGTCGTGGCGGTGAACTGCGCCTTCGGCTGCTTCTTGTAGACCATCGAGTTCGTCCAGCTCGTCGGCGGCACCATCACGAGGTCGTTGAAGTGGCGGACCTGATCGATGTAGCGGCGCCGGGCGATCGCGATCCGGTTCTCGGTCCCCTCGAGCTGCGCCTGCAGGTCGCGGAAGTTCTCGTTCGCCTTGAGCTGGGGATAGTTCTCCGCGACCGCGAGCAGGCGGCCGAGCGCGCTACGCAGCTGGCCCTGTGCCGCCTCGAACCTCTTCAAGTTTTCGGGCGTGAGCTGATCGACCGAGAGCTTCACCTGCGTCGCCTGCGCGCGCGCGGAGACGACCGCCTCGAGCGTCTCCCGCTCGTGCGCGGCGTAGCCCTTCACCGTCTCGACGAGGTTCGGGACGAGGTCGGCGCGGCGCTGGTACTGGTTCTCGACCTCCGCCCAGGCGGCGCCAACTGCGTTCTCCGCCTGCGGGATCGCCTGGTAGCCGCACCCAGCGGCGACGAGCGCGGCGAGGGCGAGCGGGATCGTCCGATTCGTTCTCATGTGCGAGGAAGCTAGCGCCGCGGCCCGCGCCCGGAAAGGATCATTTCACGCAGCGAGCCCGATGGCCGCGCGTGGCGCCGCCGCGCAGCCCGGACGGGTCAGGGGAGCGACTGGACGTCCACTGCGAGGACCTTCGCGCTCGACGGGCACCACTTCCCGCTCGAAGCGAGGTGCGCCGCGACGTCCGCCTGGATGTCGGCGGGGCACACGTCGCAGCCGGTCGCAGTGACGGTCGTGACGAACGACGGCGTCACGTCGTCCACGTGCCAGCTCCACTGGCTGTCGCAGTCGGAGCCGGCGACCACCGCGAGGAGGGGCGTGCGCGGCGCGGTCGTGGTCGAGCCGAGGAACGTCAGGGCCTCGTCGATGAACTCGGTTCGCCGAAGCCAGAGCTTCACCGACGCCTCGCAATAACCGAGCGTCACGAATGCGCCGCCGATCCGGTCCGGGCAGGCCGCGCGCACGTCCGCGGTGCACGACGCGCCGATGCAGGCCTCACCGGGGCTGCAGCCGGAGAAGCACATCCCGCAGTGGTGCCGGTCCGACTGGAGGTCGACGCATTGCCCGTCGCACTCCTCGAGCGGACTCGGGCATGGCTGGGGCCTCGTGCACGCGGAGAGCGCGGCGAAGGCGAGCGTGAGTGAGAGGCGCTGCATTGGGCGCCGAGAGTACCGCATGGGGGGTTCGGGCGGAGGGTTGATGCGGCTGGGTCGGGACCGGGATCGAGGTCGCGGTCGCGGTCGCGATCGAGGTCGACGTCGAGGTCGAGGTCGAGGTCGGGTTCGAGGTCGGGGTCGGGATCCCCTTCGACTTCGCGCCGCCTTCGGCGTCGCTACGCTCAGGGTGCGCGGACGTCGGGGTCGAAGGCGCGGTCGAGGTCGTGGTCCGTGGCCCGCGGAGTCCTTACACGTCACCGCGTGGACATTCCGGACGCCGCCGTGGAGCTCTTCTCTCTCCCTCCCTCCCGCTTCACCGCGGAGAGGAACGCGCTCGCGAAGGCGCTCGGGGACCGGCGCGACCCCGCGTCGGCGGCGGTCCGGAAGCTCGCGCGTCCGGTCGGCCTAGCCTGGGTGCTGAACCGTCTCGCGCGGAAGCGGCCGCGCGAGGTGGAGGCGCTGCTCGCCGCGGGCGACCGGCTCCGCGCCGGCCAGCGGCGCGCGGTCGCCGGGCGCGGCGCGGACGACCTCCGCGAGGCGGAGGCCGAGCTCCGCGATCGCGCGCGGGCGCTCCGGTCGGATGGTGAGCGGGTGCTCGCGGAGGAGGGGCGCCCCGCCGCACCGACCGCGCTCGCCCGGCTCGAGCTCCTCCTGCGCGTCGCGGCGACGTCATCGGGTGCGGCGCGCGAGGCGCTGCGCCGGGGCGTCCTCGCGCGCGAGCCGGAGATCGCGTCGGGCGAGCTCGGGGGTTTCGCGCTCCTGCAGGGCGGGCGTGCCGAGGCGGCGCGGCAGGACCACGCGCGCGAGGTGCGCGAGGAGCGGCCGGCCCGCGACGGACGCGAGGCGCGGGCGCGGGAGGCCCGCGAGCGGGAGGCGCGCGAGCGGGAGGGGCGTGAGCGGAAGGAGCGGGCGCGCGCGATCGCGGCGGCGCGGCGCGCGGCGGACGCGGCGGACGCGGCGAGGAAGGGCGCCGAGCGGGCGGAGCGCGACGCCTCCGACGCGGACACCCACGCGAGGCGGGCGCACGAGCGCGCCGCGGCAGCGCGGGCCGAGGCGGAGCGGACGGCCGCGAGGCTCCGCGAGCTCGAGCGCGGGCTTCTTCGCTAGATTGACGCCGTGCGTCCCCTCCCCTCGGGCTGGTCGGTCTACTACCGCATCGTCCGGAAGATCCCCCGCGGGCGCGTCGCGACCTACGGCGAGGTCGCCCTCGCCGCCGGGAAGCCGCGCGCCGCGCGGCAGGTGGGGTTCGCGCTCGCCGCGCTCCGGGGCGCGGCCCACGACGTGCCCTGGCAGCGGGTCGTCGGCGCGCGCCCGCGCGGGCACGCGGCCATCTCGCTCCTCGACGCGGTCGGCGCGGCCGTGCAGCGGGATCTCCTCGAGCGGGAGGGCGTGCGCTTCGACGACCGCGACCGGATCGACCTGTCGCGCTTCGGGTGGCGCCGGCGCCGCCGCGCGCCCGCGACCCCGGCGGCACGATCGACGCGGGGTCCGCGTCCGCGGTGAGGAGCGCGTCCGCGGCGGCTATTCGATCGGTACCGGGGTGACTCCCCAGATCTCGTCGGCGTACTCCCGGATCGTCCGATCGGAGGAGAACTTCCCCGCCCGCGCGACGTTCAGGATCGCCATCCGCGTCCAGCGCTCCCGGTCGGCGTAGGCCTTGTCGACCTCCTCCTGGCATGCGACGTACGCGGCGAAGTCGGCGAGCACGAGGTACGGGTCGCCGCCGTTCAGGAGCGACTCCACGATCGGCCGGAAGAGCCCGGGCTCGTGTGGCGAGAAGACGTCCCCGGACAGCGCGTCGAGCACGCCCTTCAGGCGCCGATCGTTCCGGTACCACTCCCACGGGTCGTACCCGCGCTTCTTGAGCGCCTGCACCTGCTCCACCGTGAGGCCGAACAGGAAGAAGTTCTCGGGCCCGACCTCCTCGCGGATCTCGACGTTCGCGCCGTCGAGCGTCCCGACCGTGAGCGCGCCGTTCAGCGCGAACTTCATGTTGCCGGTGCCGGAGGCCTCCTTGCCGGCGGTGGAGATCTGCTCCGAGACCTCGGCGGCCGGGAAGATCCGCTCCGCGAGCGAGACCCGGTAGTTCTTGAGGAACGCGACCGTGATCCGGCCCTGCAGGTCCACGTCGTGGTTCACGACCTCGCCGACCGAGTTCGCGAGCTTGATGATCCACTTCGCCGTCGCGTAGCCCGGCGCGGCCTTCCCGCCGAACAGGTACGAGCGCGGGTGGGGCCGGTAGGACCGATCCTCCTTCATGCGCAGGTACTCCGCGGCGATCCGCAGGATCGCGAGGAGCTGGCGCTTGTACTCGTGGATCCGCTTCACCTGGACGTCGAAGATGGAGTCGAGGTCGAGCGTGATGCCGTTCTCGGCCTTCACGATCTCGGCGAGCCGCGCCTTGTTCTCTCGCTTCACGTTCCGGAACATCCTCCGGAACCCGGCGTCGTTCGCGAACGGCTCGAGTGCGCGCAGCCGCGACGCGTCGGTGATCCACCCGGGCCCGATCACCTCGGTGATCGCGCTCGCGAGCGCCGGGTTCGCCTGGAGGAGCCAGCGGCGGGGTGTGACGCCGTTCGTCTTGTTGTTGAACTTCTCCGGCCAGAGCGCGTGGAAGTCCTTGAACAGCTCGCGCTTCAGGAGCTCGGTGTGCAGCGCGGCGACGCCGTTCACCGACTTCGATCCGACGACGGCGAGGTTCGCCATCCGGACCTGCTTCACCGGGCCCTCCTCGATGATGCTCATCCGCGAGAGCGCCGCCTCGTCGGCCTTCTTCGCCGCGCGCATCCCCGCGAGGAAGCGGGCGTTCAGCTCGTAGACGATCTCGAGGTGGCGGGGCAGCACGCGCCCGAAGAGGTCGACCGACCACTTCTCGAGCGCCTCGGGCATGAGCGTGTGGTTCGTGTAGCCGAACGTCGCGCTGCAGAGCTCCCACGCGCGATCCCACTCGACCCCGTGCTCGTCCACGAGCACGCGCATGAGCTCGGCGATCGCGATGGCCGGGTGCGTGTCGTTGAGCTGGATCGCGACCTTGTCCGGGAAGTCGTCGAACCCCTCGTGGATCTTGAGGT
The DNA here is from genome assembly GCA_036394835.1 of Anaeromyxobacter sp. Lineage (GTDB taxonomy): Bacteria > Myxococcota > Myxococcia > Myxococcales > Anaeromyxobacteraceae > Anaeromyxobacter. Next base: position 11,950 of record DASWEI010000065.1, read on the forward strand.
GGCGCGAGACGATGTCGTGGATCGAGCAGGCGACGAAGAAGTACTGCTGCTGCAGCCGCAGCTCCTTCCCCATCACCGTGACGTCGTTCGGGTACAGGACCTTCGAGATGTTCTCGGAGACGTCCTTCTCCTCGACGGCGGAGAGGTAGTCGCCCGCGTTGAAGTCGGCGAGGTCGAGCTCCTGCGAGGCGCGCGCGCGCCAGAGCCGGAGCGTGTTGACCGTCTCGTTGCGGAAGCCGGCGATCGGGACGTCGTAGGGCATCCCGAGGACGTGGCGGCCGTCCACCCACGAGACGCGGAGCCGGCCCGTCGAGTCGCGCCCGTGCTCCGTCCGGCCGTAGAAGGTGACCGGCACGACGTACTCCGGCCGCCCGATCTCCCACGCGTTCCCGAACCGGAGCCACTCCTCCGGCCGCTCGACCTGGTAGCCGTTGCGGATCTCCTGGTCGAAGATCCCGAACTCGTAGCGGATGCCGTAGCCGTAGGCGGGGTACTGCAGCGTCGCGAGCGAGTCGAGGAAGCAGGCGGCGAGCCGGCCGAGGCCGCCGTTCCCGAGCCCCGCGTCCGGCTCCTGCGCGAGCAGGTCCGAGAGGTCGAGGCCGAGGTCCTTCAGCGCGCCCTTCATCGGGTCGTAGATGCCGAGGTTCAGGAGGTTGTTCTCGAGCGCCCGGCCCATCAGGAACTCGAGGGAGAGGTAGTAGATCCGCTTCGCGTCGTTCCGGTAGTAGGTCTGCTGCGTCTCGATCCAGCGGCGCATCAGCCGGTCGCGCACCGCGTACGCAACCGAGAAGTAGCGGTCGAGCGCCGTCGCGGTGTGCTCGTCCTTGCCCTGCGCGAACTGAAGGTGGTCGGCGAACGCGCGCTTGAGCGTCTCGACGTCGTCTGCCGTGCGCGCGTTCGGGACGTCGCGGGCGCGCTCGAGCGCCCTCGCCTCCTCGATGCGCGCCGTGCTGCTGCCGCCCTTCCTCGGGGGAACCATCCGCTCTCCTCGCTGCGGGCGCGCCGCGCCTCGCCGCCCGCGTCGGGCGGGGCCCCATCATAATCGCCCGCCCGGTTCGGGGCGTCTCGCGTGCTGGGTACAGAGGCGGAGCGGTCGGCCGCCCGCGACCCTCACGCCCTCTGCCGCAGGGCGCTGCCGAGCTCGGAGTACAGGTGGATGGCGCTGCGGATCGCCTTCTGGAAGTCGCCGAGGCTGAGGCTCTCGTTCTCGGAGTGCGGGTTCGAGAGCGGGTCCTCGACGCCGACGAGGAGCGCGGGGACGCCGCCGAGCGCCTTCGCGAACGGCTCGACGAAGCCGATCGAGCCACCGCAGCCGATCGCGAGCGCCGGCCGGCCGAACCCCCGCTCGAGCGCGCGGAACGCGGCCGCGAACGCCGGGTGCGAGACGTCGGTCATCCAGGGCGCGCCCGTGGTCTCGACCTTCACCGCGACCTCCACCCCCCAGGGCGCCGCGCCCCGCAGCGCCGCCACGATCCGATCTCGCACGTCGGCGGGGTCCATGTCCGGCACGAGCCTCACGCCGACGCGCGCCCACGCGACGTCGTTGATGATGTTCCGCGCGTCGCGGCGCGAGGAGGCCTGGATCGCGTTCACCGCGAGCGACGGCTCCCACCAGTTGAGCTCGAGCGGGTGACGCCCGCCGCCGAGGAGCTTCACGCCGGGCCGGAGCCGCGCTTGTCGGCGGAACGCCTCCGGCGTGACCGGGAGCGCGGCGATGGCGTCCCGCTGTCCCGCCGAGAGCGGGCGCACCTTGTCGTAGATCCCCGGCACCGCGATGCGTCCGTCCGCGTCGACGAGCGTCGCGAGCATCTTCGCGAGGGCGAGAACCGGATCCGGGATCGGCCCGCCCCACATGCCGGAGTGGACGGACTGCTCGAGCGCCCGCACCTCGACGTCGAGGGTGACGAGCCCGCGGAGCGCGACCGTGACGCAGGGGACCCCGACGTCCACGTTCCCCGTGTCGGTGAGGACCATCGCGTCCGCGTCGAGCCTCGAGCGGTAGCGGCCGATGAAGGAGGTGAGGTGCTCGGAGCCGATCTCCTCCTCCCCCTCGATCACGATCTTGAGGTTGAGCGGCGTCCCGTGGGCGCCTCGCACCCAGGCATCCACCGCCGCGGCGTGGACGAGGATGCCCGCCTTGTCGTCTGCCGCGCCGCGTCCGAAGAGCCGGCCGTCCCGCTCCGTCGGCTCGAACGGCGGCGAGCGCCACTGGTCGACCTCGCCCGCGGGCTGCACGTCGTGGTGGGCGTAGAGGAGGAGCGTCGGGAGTGACGGATCCTCGATCCGCTCGCCGAACACGTAGGGGTGCGCGCCCTCGACCTTCAGGATGTCCACGGTCGTGAAGCCGCGGCGGCGGAGCAGCTCGGCGACGGCGTCGGCGCTCCGGCCGACCTCGACCTCGGGGAACCCGTGGAACGAGACGGAAGGGATCCGGACGAGCCGCTTCAGCTCGTCGAGGTAGATGGCGGCGTTCTTCTCGTAGTGCGCGAGGGCGGATTCGACGGGGCCGGCGGGCATGGAGGCGATATAACCCCGTTCATGCCGGCGGGTCCGCATCCCCTTCGGG
>DASWEI010000066.1:0-4218 GCA_036394835.1 Anaeromyxobacter sp.
CGCGAGATGGAGCCCCGCGATCTTTGCGGCGGCCACCAGCTCCTCCGGGTCCTCGGGAACGATCGTCAGCTGAGCTTTCCCGCCGCCGCTCGGGAACGCGGTGAAGGAGAGCAGGTTCACGCGAGCGTCCTTCAGCTTCGCCAGCACGCGGGTGCCCTCGCCGGGCCTGTCATCGAGCCAGAAATAGAAGTAATCGACCCGTCGGATATTCTCGGGCATGTCGCGCTCCTGCTGCGGCGTTCGCGTGCGGCGCAGGCGGGGTCAACTACCGCGCGGGGAAGGGCCCCGCGTGACCATGGTCCTACCGGATTCCCTTACGGCAGGCGGACGAGGAGAAGGCCAAGCAGGTGCTGCACACCCACCGCCTCCGTCGCGAGTGGCCGCGACGAGCGCGAGCCCGTCAGCAGGATCGCGCGCCCTGTCGTTCGGAGCGCGCGTGCGTGCGAGCCAGCGATGTGGACCCGCCGTCCTCGCCGGCGACGAGTCGGTCGCCACGCGGGCTGGCGTGGACCCGGGTGTGCGTCATCCGCATGACACGCCTGCTCTCGCGCTTGGGTGGGGCGGGTGCCCAGAATCTCGACATGCAGGCAGTCGTTCTCGTCATCGACGACGATCCCTCGCTGCTCGCGACGCTCGGCGAGGCGTTGACCACGGACGACACTGCCCCGATCCTCGCCACCGCCGCTGACGCGCTGCGCGAGATCAAGCGCGGGATGGTGCCGGATGCCATCGTGATAGACCTCGACATTCCAGACGGCTGCGCCGTCCTCGCTGAGCTGGAGCGTGCGATGCCGGATCTCGTTCCCGTCATCACGCTCAGCTCGGCGCCGCGGCGCCTTCTCGAGGCCGGAGTCGCGGACGCGGTCGTGATGAAGCCGTTCGAGGTCGGGCAGCTCCGCAGGTGCGTACACCACGCCTGCGAGCAGCCGCGTGGTGCGCTGTGATACGGCGCAGTTGCGCGAAGCTCGCGAGCGCGCGGCGCGCCGCGGGTCGGAAGCGGCGGCGGGCCGTCACGGCTCCCCCCACAGCGGCGCGCCTGGCGGCACCTGCACGTAGTAGACGCCGCTCAGGAAATTGTTCGGGTGATTGTGCATCCGCACCGCGCCCCCGCGAGCGGCGACGTTGAGCCAGAGACCCGTAATCTCGCACGAGGCGGTTCCGACCTGGAGGACCGCGAGGACTTGCTCGATGCTCCGTCGGATGTGATGAACGACCGGCGCGAGATCGGGAATCGCGTGCAGCCCATGTCGCGACTGCCACACCTCTCCCCGCTCGAGCTCGGGCAGGCCGGCGCGCAGCGCGCGCAGCTGCTCAAGGAGCGCGCGGCGAACCGTTGCGCGCGCGTCAGTCCCGAGCCGTGATCTCCAGACGAACGTCGGGAAGAGCCGAACGATCTCCGACGTCGCGGTGGGCTCCACCATGAGAGAGCCTCCTCACCTCGCCGGACCTGCTGCGAGGTCCGGCGTCCGCTCGACCCGCCCCTGTGCCCCGTTCTCCGTCCTGTGCTCCGGCTCGCGGGATCCCGACGATCTTGTTCGGATCGTGAACGAGGAGCCACTCGCATTGGCCCGTGGTTGGGCGTGGTTGCGGAGCGATCGCGTTTTCAGCAGATGATCGAGCAGGCGGCGTCGATGGCTTCCGCGTATGCGCGCTACCACCTCGAGGGCGTTCCCGCCCCGGATCTCGTCCCGGGGCCACCACGGTTTCGCGTCGAAGTGAGGAAGCTGTCGCTCGCCCGCCTCCTCCTCCGGGAGCTCCTCCAGTACCGGGCGAACCTGGGCGTCGTCCTGAGCCGACCGTGCGTGTACGGAGTCTTCTCGGGGCCGCTTGGCGGCTTCGCGCCACGGGAGCGGTTGTGCGTCGGCTGTCTGCGCTGCACCGTCGAGTATCCAGAAGTGGTGCAGATCCACCCGGACCCGGAACGCGAGCGCCCCGGCGACTCGTTCGTGGGACCCGACGACGTCGACGCCATCCTCTACGAGTCCCGCACCGGTCGCGTCCCGGTGCGCGGCGCCGGGTACCGGGGGCGGTTCGGTGGCGAAGGATGGGACGGCATCTGGACCGACATGTCCGAGATCGTCCGTCCGACGCGCGACGGAATTCACGGACGCGAGGCGATCGGTACCGACGTCGACGTCGGTGCGTTCCCGCCGTGGCTCCGCTTCGACGCGGCGGCCGAGCCCCAGGGCTCGGTCCCGCGCTTCTTCACGATCCAGCTCCCTCTTCTCTTCGACCTCCCGCCGCGCTCTGCCGAATCGCCCGAGCTCCTCCACTCCCTCGCCGACGCGGCGCTGAGGCTCGACACGCTCGCCCTCGTCCCCGCGAGGTGGGCGGTGGATCCCGCCCTCCGTGGTCCGCACGTCGTGCCAGTCCTCTCGCCGCCCGAGTGGGGGGCCGTGAACGATCTCGACCCGCATCCGAGGATGCTCGAGCTCGACGGCTGGGATCCGGTGCGGTTCGCCGAGACGGTCCGCCGCTTCCCGGGATCGCTCGTCGCGGTCCGCGTTCCAGCGGAAGCGGACGTGCTCGGGATCGTCCGGGACGGCGCGCGCGTCATCCACCTCGTCGCCGACTATCACGGCGCCGCCGCGGGGTTCTTTGGCGACGCCATCCGGAGCACCCACCGGCAGCTCGTCGAGGCCGGCGTGCGGGAGGAGGTGACGCTGCTCGGGAGCGGCGGCATCGCTCGCGCCGAGCACCTCGCGAAGGCCATCATCTGCGGCCTCGACGCCGGCGCCCTCGACGTCGCCGTCTGCGTCGCGCTGCAGGGACGCTTCGAGGGAGAGGCGCGCGACCGCGGCTCGTGCCGGGTGCGGCTGCCACGGCTCGATCCACGCTGGGCGGCGCAGCGGATCGTGAACCTCGCAGCATCGTGGCGGGACCAGCTCCTCGAGGTTCTCGGCGCCATGGGCCTCCGCGAGGTGCGCCGGCTCCGGGGCGAGCTCGGCCGCGCCCTCTTCCAGTCCGAGCTCGAGCGCGACGCCTTCGCGGGGATCCGAGGCTATGAGCCGCGCGCGTGAGACGGCCCTGGACCTCGCGGTCGCCAAGCACACGGAGGCGCTCCGCCGCGGCTTCCGCGTCTGGCCCACGCTCGGCTTCCTGCCGCCGGCGCTCGGCGACGCGCGCTGGACGCCGGAGCTCATCCTCTCGACCTGGATCCAGGCAGAGAGCGGCCACGCCCCGGACGCCGGGCTCGAGCACCGGATCGGCAGGTCTGGCGGCGGATTCGACCGCCTCGGCTTCGGCTTCCCGCCGGCGGAGAACCAGCTCGGGAAGGCGGAGACGGTCGACACCTCGATCGCGCTCGGCTGCCGAGCCGGGCGACGGCTCGAGATCCCCATTCCCTGGTACGGAGCAGGGATGTCCTACGGGTCGGTGAGCGAGCGGATCATGCTCGCCCGCGCGAAGGTCGCTCGCGCGTGGAGGACGTTCACGTCGACCGGCGAAGGCGGCTACCCGGAGTCGCTGCTCGATTACCGCGACCACGTCATCGTCCAGGTCGCGACGGGCATGTTCGGCGTGCGCGAGGAGACGATCCTCTCCTCACCCATCATCGAGCTCAAGTACGCGCAGGGTGCGAAGCCGGGGCTCGGCGGCCACCTCCTCGGCGACAAGGCGACGGTCGCCGTGGCGCGGATGCGCGAGAGCGTGCCGTGGGTGAGCCTCTTCTCGCCGTTCCCGTTCCACAGCGTCTACTCCGTCGAGGACCATCGAAAGCACGTCGACTGGGTGAGGGCGATCCACCCGCAGGCGCTCGTCGCGGTGAAGGTGTCGACGCCCGCCGACGTCGACATGGTCGCCGTCGGGTCCTATCACGCAGGCGCCGACATCCTCGAGATCGACGGTGGCTACGGCGGCACCGGCGCCGCGCCGGAGATCGCGAAGAAGAACATCGCCATGCCGATCGAGCTCGCGATCCCGCGGGTGCACCGCTGCCTCCTCGAGGAGGGGATCCGAGACGAGCTCACCGTGCTCGCGAGCGGTGGCGTCCGCACCGCCTGGGACGTCGCAAAGGCGATCGCGCTCGGCGCGGACGGCTGCGTCCTGGGAACGACGGAGCTCGTCGCCCTCGGGTGCACCCGCTGCGCGAACTGCGAACGAGGCCGCGGCTGCCCCTTCGGCCTGACCACCACCGATCCCGAGCTCTCGCGGCTCGTCGATCCGGACTGGGGCGCCGAGCGACTGTCGCGGCTCTACGCGTCGTTCCAGCGGGAGCTC
>DASWEI010000067.1:0-17998 GCA_036394835.1 Anaeromyxobacter sp.
GTTCCTCGGCAGCCTCCCGCTGCTCGGCTGGCTCTTCCGCGACACCGTGAACACGAAGTCGAAGACGAACCTCCTCATGTTCCTCACGCCGTACATCATCCGCGACGAGGCGGACTACCGGCGCATCTACGAGAAGAAGCGGAAGGAGCAGCAGGAGTTCATCGAGCAGTTCTACGGCCGCCAGCCGCGGTTCGAGGTCGAGGTGGACTTCACGCGCAAGGCGGGGCCGTACGCGCGCATGCGCGCCGGCGTGCTCGAGGAGTCCTCCCGGCTCGAGAACGGCGGACGCGGCGGGCCGAACGAGCGGACCACCGGCCCCGGCGGCGCCCCGCCTCCCGCGCCGGGCGCTCCCGCCCAGCCGACGCCCGCGCCGCGGCGCGCCGATCCTTCGCTCCAGGACGATGGGACGCCGGTCGACCGGCTCGACGTCCAGCCGGAGGTCCCGCTGCCCGGCGGGCCGCCGCCGACCACGCCGCCGGCCGCGGCGCCGGCCATTCCGCCCGAGGCGCCACCGGCGGCGCCACAGGGAGAGCCGGCGCCGCCGCAGGGAGGCGCGCCTCCCGGGCAGCCGTCTCCCGGGCAGCCGTCTCCCGGGCAGTAGGGATGAGCGGGACCCTTCCGATGGTTTCACTGGATCCGACCATGCACGACGAAGCCCGAACCGAGATCGTCCCGCTCGCTCAGCCCGAGCCGCGCGAGCGCACCGCGCTCGTCGCGAACGCCCCCGCGTTCCTGTGCGGCCGCCCCCTCGGCGAGATCCTGCGCGAGACCGTGAAGCTCGCTCCGGAGCGGCTCGAGGAGGCGCTCGCGCTGCAGCGGGGCGAGCAGGCAGGGACGCGGCTCGGCGAGATCCTCGTGCGGCTCAAAGTCGTCGCGGAGGAGGACGTCCTCCGCGCGCTCGCGATCCAGCTCGATCTGCCGTTCCTCGCGCGGATCGAGCCGGACAGCGTGCCGGGCGATCTCGCCGCGAAGATCCCGATCCACTTCGCGAAGCAGGCGCGGGTGCTGCCGCTCGGGATGACGGGCGACGCCGTGCGCATCGCGGTCGCCGATCCGCTCGACATGGCGACGCAGGACTCCGTCTCGATGCTCCTCGGCGCCCCGGTCGCCCCCGAGGTGACGCCCCCCGAGGTCGTGCTCGACGCGATCAACGCGGTCTACGACCGCGCCGCGGACGAGCACGAGAAGCTGATGGAGGACCTCGAGACGGGGGATCTCGAGACGGTCGCCCACGAGCTCGAGGAGCCGACGGACCTCCTCGACTCCGACGACGAGGCGCCGATCATCCGCCTCGTGAACTCGCTCATGTTCCGCGCCGTGAAGGAGCGCGCGAGCGACATCCACATCAACCCGGAGGAGAAGGACATCTCCGTCCGCTACCGCATCGACGGCGTCCTGCGGGAGGTCATCCGCCCTCCGAAGCGGTACCAGGCGTCGATCGGGAGCCGCATCAAGATCATGGGCGGGCTCAACATCGCCGAGAAGCGGCTGCCGCAGGACGGCCGCATCCGCATCAAGATCGCCGGCAAGGACGTGGACATCCGCCTCTCGACGGTGCCGACCGCGCACGGCGAGCGGATCGTGATGCGCCTCCTCGACAAGGCGAACGTCATCCTCGACCTCGGCCAGCTCGGGTTCGAGCAGTGGCAGCTCAAGATCATGGACGGGCTCGTCACCCGCTCGCACGGCATCGTGCTCGTCACCGGCCCGACCGGCTCTGGCAAGACGACGACGCTCTACGGCGCGCTCGCGCAGATCAACTCGCCGGACCTGAACATCCTCACCATCGAGGACCCGGTCGAGATCCCGCTGCGCGGCATCGGGCAGGTGCAGGTGAACCCGAAGATCGAGCTCACGTTCGCGAACGGGCTGCGCTCCTTCCTCCGGCAGGACCCGGACGTCATCATGGTCGGCGAGATCCGCGACCTCGAGACCGCCGAGATCGCGATCCAGGCGTCGCTCACCGGACACCTCGTCCTCTCGACGGTCCACACGAACGACGCGGCGGGCGCGATCACCCGCCTCGTCGACATGGGCGTGCAGCCGTTCCTCGTCGCCTCCTCGCTCGTCGGGGTGCTCGCGCAGCGGCTCGTGCGCGTGCTCTGCCCGGACTGCAAGAAGCCGTACGTCCCGACCGCCGAGGAGCGCGCGCAGGTCGGGCTCAGCGAGGAGATCTGGCTGCAGGCCGGGAACCCGAAGACGATCTTCCGCCCGCAGGGCTGCCCCGCCTGCCAGAACACCGGGTACCAGGGCCGGACCGGCATCTACGAGCTCATGCTCGTCGACGACGACATCCGGCAGCTCATCCTCAAGTCCGTCGACTCCTCGACCATCAAGCGGGCGGCGGTGAACCACGGGATGCTCTCGCTCATGCAGCACGGCGCGTACAAGGTCGCGCGCGGGATCACGACCGCCGCCGAGGTCCTCTCGGTCACCGCGGAGGACCGCCACTAGATGCCCGTCTTCGAGTACAGGGCGCTCACCTCGGGCGGGAAGGCGGTGGTGGGGCTCCGCGAGGCGGACTCGCCGAAGACGCTGCGCTCGACGCTGCGCCGCGAGGGCGTGTTCCTCACCGAGGTCGTCGGCCAAAAGCAGGCCGACGCCCAGGCCGCGCGCGAGGTGAACGTCCGCCGCTGGGTGGTCGGGCGGATCTCCGCCGAGGACCTCGCGATCGCGACGCGGCAGCTCGCCGTCCTCGTCCACGCCGGGATCCCGCTCGTCGAGTCGCTCACCGCGCTCGTCGAGCAGGTCGAGAAGGAGAAGCTGAAGCGGGTCCTCGGCGACGTGAAGCAGCGGGTCAACGAGGGGTCCACCCTCGCCGACGCGCTCGGCGCGCACCCGCGCGTGTTCGGCGATCTCTTCGTCAACATGATCCGCGCCGGCGAGCACTCCGGCGCGCTCGAGATCGTGCTCGTCCGGCTCGCCGAGTTCACGGAGAGCCAGGCGCGCCTCCGGTCGAAGATCATGGGGACGATGGCCTACCCCGCCGCGATGATGGTCATCGGCTCGATCGTCCTCGGCATCCTCTTCACCGTGGTCATCCCGCGCGTCACGAAGATCTTCGCAGACACGAAGGCGACGCTCCCCTGGATGACCCGCGGGCTCATCGGGTTCACCTGGTTCGTCACGCAGTTCTGGTGGGCGCTGATCCTGATCATCGCCGCGTCGATCTGGGGGTTCCTGCGCTGGCGCGCGACGCCCGCGGGCAAGGCGCGCTGGCACCGCTTCGTGCTCACCGTCCCGGTCTTCGGCCGGCTCGTCCGGACGATCGCGATCGGGCGCTTCGCGCGCACGCTCTCGACGCTCCTCAAGAGCGGCGTCCCGCTCCTCACCGCGATGGACATCGTGAAGAACGTCGTCGGCAACGTCCGGCTCGCCGAGGTGGTCGAGCAGGCGCGCGATGCCATCCGCGAGGGCGAGTCCATCGCCGCGCCCCTGAAGCGGTCGGGCGAGTTCCCGCCGCTCGTCCACCACATGGTCGCGGTCGGCGAGCGGTCGGGCGCGCTCGAGGAGATGCTCGCGAACGTCGCGAGCGCCTACGAGGACCAGGTGGACACCACCGTGGCCGCGCTCACGTCGCTGCTCGAGCCGCTCATGATCGTGGTGATGGGCGGCGTCGTCGCGTTCATCGTCTTCTCCGTCCTGATGCCGATCCTCCAGATCAACACCCTCGCAGGAGGCTAGCCGTGAAAGCCCGCTCCGCACCCCATGCCGTCGTCCCCGCCATTGCTCCCTCCGTCCCGACGAGGATTGCCCCGCGAGGACCAGCGCGCGGCATGACCCTCATCGAGATCCTCGTCGTGCTCGTCATCCTCGGGCTCATCGCGACCGCCGTCGCGGTGAACGTCGTCGGCCAGGCGGGCAAGGCGCGCGTCGACCGCGCGAAGACCGACGTGCAGCGGATCTCCTCCGATGGCATCGAGGCCTTCAAGGTGATGCGCGGCCGCTACCCGACGACCGAGGAGGGGCTGAAGCTCCTCATCGACGAAAAGTTCCTGAAGCCCAACTCACCCGAGGGAAAGCTCAAGGACCCGTGGGAACGCGAGTACGTCTACCTCTACCCGGGGCAGGCGCACCCCGACGCGTTCGACGTGAAGTCGTACGGCAGCGACGGCCAGCCTGGCGGCGACGGCGAGAACGCGGACATCGTGAACTACTGACGGGAGGACGGGTGAACGCGCGCGGAAGGGAGCGGGGCTTCACGCTCGTCGAGCTGCTCGTCGTGGTGGCGGCGATAGCCCTGCTCGCGGGCCTCGCCGCGCCCGCGCTCGGCTCGATCACCGGCGCGAACGCCCGCGACGCCGCGGGCAAGCTCGCGGGCGGCATGCGGTACCTGTTCGACACCGCCGCACTCCGCCACGCCACCTGCCGCATCGCGCTCGACCCCGCGCAGCGCTCCTGGTGGGCGGAGTGCGCCCCGGGCCCCGCCGGGATCGCGCGCGACTCGCGCGAGCGCGAGGACGACGAGACGCTGGCGAAGCGGTTCTCCGACGAGAAGGACGAGGAGGCGCGGCGGCTCCTCGCGCGCACGACGTTCGGCGCGTTCAGCGATCAGCTCGTGCAGAAGCGCCAGCTGCCGGGCGCCGCCGGGTTCGGTAAGATCCACGTCGAGGGTCGCGCCGACGACGACTCCGGGCCCGCCTACGTCTACTTCTTCCCCGCGGGCCAGGCGCAGCGCGCCTTCGTCCCGATCGTCGACGGGAGCTACGTCTACACGATCGTCGTCGAGCCCTTCACCGGGCGCGCTCGCGTGGTCGTCGGGGCGGTCGAGGTGAGGGAGTGAGCGGGGGGGTCACATTGACCGCTCGACCTGGCCTTCGTCTTGGACTTGGTGTTGGTCCAGGTCCAGGTCCACGTCCAGGACCAAGTCCAAGCGCAAGTCACCGGGGTGGACCCGGGTTCACGCTGCTCGAGGTGATGGTCGCGCTCGCGATCCTCGCCGCGTCGCTCGTCTCGATCTCGGAGGTGGTCGGCGGGGCGCTGCGCAACCACGTGCGCGCGCGGAACCTCGACGTTGCGACGACGCTCGCCCGCTCCAAGATGGTCGAGGTCCAGGCCCAGTACGAGCGCAAGGGGTTCCGTGACTTCGACGAGTCCGATGAGGGGACCTTCGAGCAGGAGGGGCACCCCGACGTGCGCTGGAAGGTGGAGGTCCGCCGCCCGACGATCGAGCTCGGCCCCGACGCCGTGCTCGCCGCGCTCGCCGGGGGCAAGAAGCTCGAGGACCTCCTGCCACCGCCCGACCAGGCGCCGCAGCTCGCCCAGTTCCAGGGGATGATCAAGGGGACGCTCCAGGCGCTGCTCACGCAGATCGGCGAGCAGCTCAAGAAGACCGTCCGCGAGGTGCGCCTCACCGTCTCGTGGCAGGACGGCCGGGCGACCGAGTCGTTCGACGTCGTCACCCACCTCGTCGTCGGCGAGCCCGAGGAGAAGTGACGTGCGCGCCCGGGGCTTCACCCTCGTCGAGGTCCTCATCGCGATGGCCATCACCGCGGTGATGGCCGTCATGACGATCGGCTCGCTGCGCGGGATCGACCACGCGTCGGAGATCGCGCGGGGCCAGGCGGAGCGGTACGGCGCCGCGCGGCTCGCCCTCGCGCGCATCTCGCGCGAGCTGACGGTCGCCTTCCTGTCGGACAACTACGACACGCGGCGGTTTCGCGATCCGCCGACCCTCTTCGTCGGGCGCGAGGACGAGCTGCTCTTCACGACCTTCGCCCACTCGCGCTGGCACTACCGCGACGCGAAGGAGTCGGACCAGGCCGTGGTCGAGTACCTGGTCGAGTCGGACCCGGACCGGTCCGGCGAGAAGGTGCTCGTTCGCCGCGAGAAGGCGCGCCTCGACGACGAGCCCGACCGCGGCGGTCGCAAGGATCTCGTCGCGGACCACGTGACCTCGCTGCGGCTCCAGTACTGGGATCCGAAGCGGCGCGACTGGATGCGCGAGTGGACGACCCGCACCGTCGAGCACGCGAAGGAGCTGCCGCCGCGCGTCCGCATCGAGCTCGAGATCAAGCTCGCGGACGGCCGCACCGAGAAGTTCGTCTCCGAAGCGCGCATCGAGATGCGCAAGCCGCTGGGGTTCTAGCGTGAGCGCCTCTCGACCCGGCGAGCGCGGCGCGGCGCTCCTCATCGTGATGGTCTCCGTCGCGGTGCTCACCGCGTTCGCGGTGGACCTCGCCTACGACGCGCGCGTCTCGCTCCAGATCGCGGCGAACGGCCGGGACGAGCTGCGCGCGAATTACCTCGCGCGCAGCGGGGTCGCGACGTCCCGGCTCGTCCTCTCGTTCCAGCAGCAGCTCGACGACCTGCTCCCGAAGGGGAGCGCCCTGCCGGTGCCGCGCATCCAGCTCTGGAAGGTCGTGCCGCTCGGCGCGGCGCTGACCGACGGGCTGTTCGGCGGCGGTCCGCCGCGATCCCCGCACGGCGGCCCCCCCGGCTCGACGCCGATCGCCACCTACGACACGCGGATCGACGACGAGGGCCGCAAGGTGAACGCCCAGCTCGAGGCGATCAACAACCCCGGGTTGCTGCTCGCACCGCAGATCCAGGCCGTCTACCAGCTCGTCTGCGACCCGCGCTGGGATCCCCTCTTCGAGCGCGAGGACTCGCGCGGTAACCGGACGACGCGCGAGGAGCTGCTCACGCGCCTGCGCGACTGGGTGGACGAGGACGACCGCTCGGCGGCGCTCCGCGCGACCTTCGGCGGCGCGAGCTGCTCGATGGTCGTCGCGCCGCCGCCCTTCGAGGACGCGTTCGGCGACGAGAACCAGCCGTACGACCGCGGCGAGGACCGCTACCGGGCGAAGAACGCGCGGATGGACTCGCTCGACGAGCTGTACATGGTCGCCGGGGTGGGCGACGCCTTCATGGCCGCGTTCGGCGACCAGCTCACGGTCTACCTGCCCCGTGACGCGAAGCAAAACGTGAACGAGCTCGACCGCAAGGCGCTCGTCAATCTCGCGGCGAGAATCGCCGACCCGCCCATGGCGCCGCGGCTCCTCGATCCGGCCTTCGGCGAGGCGCTCCAGAAGTGGGTCCTCCAGCGTTCGGCCTTGGGCATCTTGTCGTACGGGCCGCTCGAGTTCGCGCAGGCGGTCGAGGCGGCCGGGGTGCACGTGAACGCGAACTTGCTCCAGGACACGAACCCCAACAACCCGTTCACGGACCGGTCCACCACCTTCTCGATCCGGTCCACCGGCACCGTCGGGAGCGTGAAGACGGCGCTCGAGGTCGTGGTCCGGATGGAGAAGCCGACGCAGGGCGAAGCGGTCGCCGCGCCGGGGCGGGTCATCCACTGGCAGGAGGAGTAGAAGATGGCGCAGCGGATCCTCGGTCTCGATCTCGGCGCGAGCGCGGTGAAGGCGGTGCTCGTCGAGAGCGCCTTTCGCGGCTTCGAGATCGTCGACACGGCGCGCGCGCCGCTCGAGCCAAGCCCACCCCTGCCCCCCTCTCCACAGGGCGGAGAGGGGGGAGTCGCCTGGCGCCAGGTCGCGGCGCGGTACGGCGCCGCGGTGCGCGGCCTGATCGAGGCGCGCGGCTGGCGCTTCGACTCGGCCGTCGTCGCGTTCCCCGGCACCGGCGGCTCGACGAGCGTCGTCACCCTGCCCTTCACCGACCCGCGGCGGATCGAGCAGACCATCGGGTTCGAGGTCGAGGGGCAGATCCCGTTCGATCTCGCCGACGTCGCGTGGGACTGGCAGCCGCTCGGCGCCCGCGACGGGAAGACCGAGCTCCTCGTGGCGGTCGTCCGCAAGGAGGAGCTCGCCGCGCTGCTCGCGGCGCTCGGCGAGGCCGGGGTCGACCCGCGCGCGATCGTGCCGCCCGGGCCCGCCTACGCCGCGCTCGGGCTCGCCGGGGCCCTCGCCGCGCCCGCGCCCCCTGCTTCCCCCGTCGCCCCCGCGGACGGGACCACCTCCGCGGTCGCTCCGGGCGCGGCGGCGACGCCCGCGCCCGCCGAGGCGATCGTGGACGTCGGGCAGGAGCGGACGAGCGTCACGATGGTCGCCGCCGGCACCTGCGAGGCGGCCCGGACGTTCGCCTTCGGCGTGGGTCACCTCGCGCGGGCGCTCGCGCGCGAGCTCGGGCTCTCCGAGGCGGAGGGGACGGCCCTCGTGGCCGCCGAAGCCGGCGGGCCGGCGCTCCCGCCGGCGCTCGCCGAGAAGGCGGCGGATCCCCGCGCCGCCGACGCGCTCCGCCGCGCCCTCGTGCCGCTCGTGCGCGAGCTCCGCGCCACGCTCCGCGCCTGGCGCGCCCGCGCCGGGCAGCGTCCGGTCGTGCGGCTCGTGCTCGCCGGCGAGGTGGCCCGCCTCGCGGGCCTGCCGGAGGTGCTCGCCCCGGAGGTCGACGGACCCGTCGCACCGCTCGCGCTCGCGTCGCCCGCGTTCGACCGCATCCCGGCCGCCGAGGCGCCCGGGCTCGCGCTCGCGCTCGCGCTCGCGCTCCGCGGTCACCTCGGGTCGCGGGCGGGGCGGCTCAACCTGCGCCGCGGTGAGCTCGCGTTCACCCGCGACTTCGAGCACGTGAAGGGGAAGGTGGCGCGCCTCGGGGCGTACGCCGCCCTCATCGCCGTGCTCGCGATCCTCTCCGCGGGCGTGAAGGTGTTCGCGCTCTCGCGGCAGGAGGCGTCGCTCGACCGGGCGCTCTGCGACGCGGAGACGAAGATCATCGGGCGGTGCTTCTCGAACTTCGAGGAGGCGCAGGCGGTGCTGCGCGGCCGCGGCACCGTCGGCGCCGCGCTCCCGCGCGTCTCCGCGGTGGACCTGTTCGCGGAGCTCTCGGAGAAGGTCCCCGAGGGCGTGCCGGTCCGCCTCGAGCGGATCGAGATCACGAAGGACAAGCTCCACCTGCAGGGGACGACCGACGCGGCGGAGAACGTGGACAAGATCGCGGCGTCGCTCAAGGGGTCGCGCTGCTTCGCCGACGCGCGCTCCGGCGGGGCGCGGCGCCGCGGAACGGACGGGAAGTTCGAGTTCTCGATCGACGCGTCGCTGACCTGCCTCGAGGCGGGGCGCGAGACGCCGGGGGAGAGGCGCTGATGGAGACCTGGAAGAAGCTGCGCGCAGACGCCGAGGCGTGGGTCGCGATGCTCGCGCCGCGCGAGCGGCTCATGGTGACCGCCGCCGCGCTCGCGGTGGCGGTCTTCATGATCTGGATCGTCTCGCACGCGATCGGCTCGGGGATCGCCGCGCGCGAGGGGCTCGTCGAGCAGAAGACGAAGGTGCTCTCGCAGGTCGGCAAGCTCGCCGAGGTGTACCGGCGGCGCGAGGCGGAGCGGAAGGCGCTCGAGGCCAAGCTCAAGGGCTCGCCCGTCGCGCTCATGAGCCACATCTCGCAGACCGGCGCCACGCTCGGGATCGCCGTCAACGACCTGCGCCCCACCACGGCGCCGACGGAGGGAGACGGGCTGAGCGAGGAGGCGGTCGAGGTGAACCTCTCCCGCATCGAGCTCACGAAGCTCGCGGCGCTGCTCCAGTCGCTCGAGCGCGGCGCGGGCGTCGTGAAGGTGCGCCGGATCCGCGTGACGACCCGGAGCGACGACCCCGCGCTCGTCGACGCGACGCTGCTCGTCGCCACTTACCAGCTCAAGACCTGAACCGGGGCCCGCATGAAGATCGACTGGAACCGCTCGCGCGTCCCCGTGGCCTACGGGGTCTTCGCCGTCCTCGCCTTCGCGCTCTCGCTGCGCTGGACCTTCCCCTCCGAGGCGATGAAGGAACGGCTCATCATGGAGGCGGGGCAACGCGGGTGGCAGATCGACGTGGAGCAGGTCTCCGCGAGCGGCCTGCTCGGCGTGCGCGCGCGCGGGGTCAAGCTCGAGACCGCTGCCGGGATCGCGATCCCGGTGGAGGACGTCACCGCGTCGCTCAGGCTCTGGCCGCTCCTCGCCGGGCGCCGCAGCGTCGTGTTCGACGCGTGGCTCTACGACGGGCGCGTGCGCGGCACCGCGGACCTCTCCGGAGACGCCCGGCAGGTCCTGCTCGACGTGGAGGGCGTGGACCTCTCGCGCGCGCTGCCCCTGCGCAAGGCCTCGGGGCTCGACCTGCTCGGCAAGCTCACCGGCAAGGCGGACGTGACGCTCCCCGCCGCCGCCGACAAGCGGCCCACCGGGCGGGTCGATCTGACCGTGGCGGAGGCCGGGATCACGAGCGGTCAGCTGCCGCTCCCGGGCATGACGAGCGGCCTCGCGCTGCCGCGCGTCGCGCTCGGGAAGGTCGTCGCCGCGCTGAAGCTCGCGGACGGCAAGGCGAGCTTCGAGAAGCTCGAGGCGACCGGGGGCGACGCCGAGGTCCGGACGGACGGGCTCTACTTCGTCGTCCAGCCGAGGATGGAGTTCGCCCCCGTGTCCGGCAAGGCGAAGGTGAAGGTCCAGGAGGCGTTCTGGGCGAAGAGCGGCTCGCAGGGCTTCAAGGGGCTCGCCGACGCAGCGCTCGCGCAGGCGAAGGGGAGCGACGGCGCCTGGAACTTCGCGGTGACGGGCTCCGTCGGCCATCCGCGCATGCAGCCGGCGACCGGCGGTCGCTAGCACCTCCGGGCGCGCCACCCGCGCGCGAAGCCTCCCCCGCCCCGCGCGGGCCGGGCTAGGATCGGGCCCCCGGAGGTGACATGCCCGCCCCCCTTCCCCGCGTCGCCCTCGCCGTGACCCTCGTCCTCGGCGTCGCCCTCGCCGGCGCCGCCGCCCGCGCCGCCTCCGGCCCGCGCGAGGAGCGCGTGAAGAGGTTCCTCGCGGGCGCCGAGCGCGAGCGCGCCCGCCTCCGGCTGACCCCGGCGGAGCTCGACGCGAGGAACGGGACCGTCTCGATCGAGCTCTCGCGTCCGGAGCTGCGGCCCGGCCAGACGTACACGGTCCGGGCGAAGGGGACGTTCGCCCCGGGCTCGCTCTTCATCGTCGAGCGCGACGACGTCGCGGTCGCGAAGGAGAAGCAGGCGAGGGGCAGCTGGCAGGCGGAGCTGCGCGTCTCGCCGATCGCGGCGCCCGGCGAGGTGGAGGTCTCGGTGTATCAGCCGGTCACCGGCTCGAAGGCGACCGCCTGGCTCGGGGAGCTCCCGTCCGCGCCGGTGACCGTCTCGATCGACCTCGCGGACGGGCGCGCGCTGCGGGTCGAGCCGGCGCGCGCGCGGAACCCGGAGGTGGACGGGGGCTACGTCGCGCGCGTGACGCGCGGCGGGAAGGCGGTCGGCGAGACGCCGGCGGCCGTCGCGTTCGAGGAGGGGGCACTCCACGTCCTCACCTGCGCCCGCGTCCCGGGCGCCGCGAGGCGCCCCGCGCCGGGCGGCAACGAGGAGGAGGAGGCGACGCCGGCGCAGGAGCTGTTGCGCGCCTTCGCGGGCGATCCCGAGTACCAGGCGCTCCGCGAGGAGGATCCCGGCTGCTTCGAGGCGAACCTCTTCGACCCGAAGGCCCTGCCCGAGGAGAGGCGGATGGACTGCCTCATGCGGCATGGGCCCGCCGTCGCGCGGATCGTGACGCGCACCGAGCGTGCGCGCGCGCAGGCGCCGAGGCCGCCCGCGAAGGCGAAGGCGGCGGATCCGCTCTGCGGCCGGGCGCGGCTCCGGGTCGGGGAGGCCGGCGCGCTCGACGGCACCTTCGAGGCCGGCGAGTTCGGTCCCGACTGGAGTGCGATCGGCGCCTCGGGCCCGGCGACGAAGGCGAAGGGCAGCTGGAGGTACGCGGCGCGCTGAGCGGAGGGCGACCGCGTCGCCGTCGCCCTCAAACCTTGAAGCGGTGGACCCGCTCGGCGAGCGCGCGCGCGCCGGCGCCGAGCCGCTCCGCGACGGCCGCGAGCCCCTCGACCGCGGTCTCGTGCTCGCCGGCGGTCTGTGACACGTTCTGCAGCGCGTCGCGGACGCGCCGGGTGGCTGCATCGTGGTTCTCCACCGCGCGGCTGATCTCCGCGATCATCCGCTCGAGCCGCCCGAGGCTCTCGATCTGGCGCTTGCCGAGCCCGGAGTGGTCCTCGAGCGCGCGCGCCACCTGGTCGGCCATCGCGTTCAGGCCGCGCAAGACGGAGTGGACCGCGCCGACGCTCCTCCCGACGAGCAGGACGGCGCCCGTGACCGCGCGGGAGCCGTCCGCCACCGACTCGACGAGGCTCGAGACCTCGCGCGACGACTGGGCGTGGGCGTCCACCGCCATCCGGATCGCCATGGCCGTGTCGCGGCCGTGGACGGTCGAGCGCTGGATCTTCGAGAGCGCCTCGAGCGAGTTCCGGGCGAGCTGCACGCCCTCGACCGCCAGCGCGTCCCCGCGATCGATGAGCGCGGCGGTCCCCTCCACGTCCTCGCGCACCGAGTGGATGATGTCGCCGATCGACTTGGTCGAGCGCGCGATCTGCGCCGCGAGCTCGCGGATCTGGTCGGCGACGACTCCGAACGGCTTGCCGTGCTCGCCCGCCTGGGCCGCGATGATCGACGCGTTCAGGGAGAGGAGGTTCGTCCGGCCGGCCACCTCGGAGATGAAGTCCACGACCTGGTCGATGTCGTCGGAGCGCTGGCCGAGCGCGGAGACGCGGCGGTGCGCGTCGGCGACCGCGGCGCGCAGGCTCTCGATGCCGTGCACGGTCTCCTCGACGACGTCGCCCGCGCGCTCCGCCATCTCCGCGACGAGCTCGGCGGTCGCCTCGCTCTCGCTCGCGGCGCGCTCGAGCGTGGACATGGACGCCTTCACCGCCGAGAGCGTGCTCCCGGCGTGGCCGGCGAGGGCCTCGAGGTGGCCGAGCCGCGCCTGGGCGTCGCTGCCGACGGCGCCGAGCTGGTCCACGTCCTGCGTCGCGGCCTCCATGGCCCGCTCGAGCTCGGACCCCTTCTTCGTCACCTCCTCGAACGCGCGGACCATCTCGCCCATCGCGCGGTTCGTCGCCGCGACGTAGTCGGAGAGCCCGCCGACGCCGCGCGAGACGAGCAGGACCGACCCCTCCATCGCCTCGACCGCACCCTGGACCGCGACGACCCCGGCGTGCTCGTCCATGGCTCCGCCGCGGACCCGCTCGCCGATCGCGGCTGCCTCGCTCGCGCCGAGCGAGACGCCCGCGCTCGCGCCCTGCACGTCGACGACGAGCGCCTTGAGGCCGTGCGCCATGCGGCGGAAGTCCGCGGCGAGCTGGCCGATCTCGTCGCGCGACACCGACGGCGGGCTCGCGGTGAGATCGCCCGAGGCGATCCGGTCGGCGGCTCGGCCGAGCGTCCGGAACGGGGCGGTGATGGCGCGCGCCGCGACCCAGGCGAGGAGCGCGGTGGCGACGTAGACGAGGAGCGCCATCTTGACGATCGCGTCGAGGAAGTCCGCCCGCCGCGCGCGAAGCGATCTCTCGGGAAGCCAGGACGCGACGACGCCGCCGCCGGGCGCGCGCGAGGTGAGCAGCCAGCCCTCGTCGAGGCGGACCGCGCCGAGCGGTGCGCCGCGCGCGCGCTCGTACGGGACGTCGCCGGGCCCGAACCGCGCGACGATCCCACCGCCGGCGCCGAGGAGCGCGGACGGAGACCCCGTCGCGATCCAGACGTGCTCGGCGACCTCCGGATCGGCCTTCCCGCGGATCGTGTTGATCGCGGTCTCCTGCGCGCGGGCCGCGGCGGCGATGTACTCGCGGTCGATGTCGGCCCGGTGGCTGACGTAGCCGGTCGAGGCGAACAGGAGGACGCCGATGGTGTTGAGGCCGAAGCCGACCGCGAGGATCTTGCCGCGGACGGTGCCTCGCGCGGAGAGGTCGCCGCGCGCGCCGAGCGCCTCCACGACGCGCGCCCCCGCGGCCGCGGCGAGCGAGTACGCGAGCATCGCCGCGAGGAGCGTCACCGCGAGCGCGATCGCCGCGGCGGCGAGCGCGAGGTCGTCGTCGAGGCCGCGCTGCCGGAGCGCCATCACCATCGCCGCCCCGGTCGAGAGCGCGGCGAGCCCCACGAGCCCCGCCACGCGGACGGGGAGCCGGTGCGCTGCGAGCGCCGCCGCCGCGCCCGCGTTGCCGACGGCTTCCGGGCCGTCGAGCGCGACCGCGAGCGGCCGCGCGAGGGCCGCGAGGACGAGCCCGACGACCATCGCCTCTACGGCGAAGGCCCCGAACGCCGCCGTGCGCAGGAAGGCGAGCTGCGGCTCGGTGAGCGGGAACGCCTCCGCGTAGATCCACGAGGCGACGAGGACTCGCCCGAGGACCACGACGAGCACGGTGGTGAGGAGCCTTCCGACGAAGCGCATCCGCGGCGCAGTGTATCCCGCCGAGCCGCCCCGCGGGGGTCTCGGACGTGCGTGACATGCGTTGTCACGCAACGCTGCGATTCGCATGGGGAAATCGGCGCAGCCGGCCGCGACGGCGTCCTCGAGATCGGTGGAAAACCCTCTTTGATCAAGGGCTTCGCTTGAAACGCCCATGGGGTCGTGATATCGGGTCCGACCATGCGCATCCGGCGGCTCGACATCGTCGGCTTCAAGTCCTTCATGGACAAGATCGTGGTCGCCTTCGACGACGGCGTGACCGGGGTCGTCGGGCCGAACGGCTGCGGGAAGTCGAACGTCGCGGACGCGATCCGCTGGGTCCTCGGCGAGCAGTCGGCGCGCCAGCTGCGCGGGCGGTCGATGGAGGACGTGATCTTCAACGGCTCGGAGTCGAAGCCGCCGCTGTCGATGGCGGAGGTCGTCCTCACCTTCGAGAACGACCGCCCGAGCGAGCTGCCGACGCAGTTCCAGGGCTACTCGGAGATCACGGTCGGCCGGCGCCTCTTCCGCACGGGCGAGTCCGAGTACCTCGTGAACGGCGTGCAGGCCCGCCTGCTCGACGTGAACGACATCTTCTTCGGCTCGGGCATCGGCCGGACCGCCTACTCGATCATCGAGCAGGGCCGCATCGGCCAGATCGTCTCGGCGCGCCCCGAGGACCGGCGCGCGATCGTCGAGGAGGCCGCCGGGATCACGAAGTACAAGAAGCGGCGCGAGGCCGCCGAGCGGAAGATGGAGGCGACGCAGCAGAACCTGACGCGCGTCGCGGACATCGTGCAGGAGCTCGGCAAGCAGCTCGAGAGCCTCAACCGCCAGGCGCGCAAGGCCGAGAAGTACAAGGCGCTCAAGGGCCAGATCCGCGAGCTCGAGCTGCGCGCCGCCGCCGCCCGCTACCTCGAGGTCACCGCCACGCGCCGCGCCGCCGAGGAGCGGCAGTCGGTCCTCCGTGCCGAGGAGGTCGAGCTCGCCGCGCGCGTCGCGGAGCTCGACGCGGCGCTCGAGCAGGACCGCGCGCACCTCGCCGAGGGCGAGGCGCGCCTCGGCGAGCTCTCCGAGCGCGAGCACGAGCACGAGAGCGCGCTGCGCGTCTCCGAGGTGTCGCAGGACGCCGCCGCCCGCGAGGTCGAGCAGATCGCGGAGCGGACGCGCGCGCAGGCCTCGGAGGTCGAGGCGCTGAAGGACCAGGCCGAGGCGCTCCTGCGGGAGCGCGAGGCGCTGCTCCGGCAGCGAGACGACCTCGTGTCGCTCGTCGCCGCCGACGAGGGGCGGCTCGCGGACGCCGAGGTCGCGCTGCGCGAGGCGGGCCGCGAGCAGGGCTCGCTCCAGTCCGACGCCGATGGCGCCCGCGCCACCGCCGCCGCGGCGCAGTCCCAGGCCTCCGCGCACACGAGCCACCTCGCGCAGCTCGAGCGCCAGCGGCAGGACGTCCGCGCCCGCCTCCAGAAGAACCGCGCGGAGGCGGACGAGCTCGCCTCCCGCGCCGGCCAGCTCGACGGCTCGCGCTCGCGTCACGTCGAGAAGCTCGGCCAGACGCGCCAGCTGAAGCTCCGGCTCGACGAGCAGCGCGGCGCGCAGGAGGAGCTGCTCGAGCGGACGCGCGCCGAGTTCATCCAGAACGAGGCGAAGCTCATCACCCTACGCGAGGAGCTCGCCGAGAAGCGCTCGCGCCTCGGCTCGCTCCTCGAGATCGTCCGCAACTACGAGGGCTATGGCCGTGGCGTGCGCAGCCTCATGACCCGCGCGGGCCAGGGCGAGACGCGCGAGAGCGGCGTCTTCGGCCTCGTCGCCGACGTGGTGTCGACGCCGGCCGAGTACGAGACCGCCATCGAGGCGGTGCTCGGCGAGCGGCTCCAGTACGTCATCGTCGAGAGCCACTCGCAGGGCGTCGAGGCGATCGACTACCTCAAGACCGCCGCGGAAGGGCGCGCCTCGCTCATCCCGCTCGCGCGGCTGCGCCCCGGCGAAGAGGCGGCGCCGGGCGCGCTCGGCAACCACCCGGGCATCGTGGCCCCCTGCCTCGACGTGGTCCGGTTCGACCCGTCCTACGACAAGGTGGCCCGCTTCCTGCTCGGCGACGCGCTCATCGTGCGCGACCTCCCCGCCGCCCTCGAGATCTGGCAGGAGCAGGGGGGCCGGCGCACGCTCGTGACGCTCGACGGCGAGGTGCTCGACCCGTACGGCGTCGTCACCGGCGGCCCGCTCGAGGGCGAGGGACACGGCGCGCTGCAGCGCCGGCGCGAGGTGCAGGAGCTCGAGGAGACGGTCCGCGCCTTCGAGGCGGAGTTCGCGCTCGCGACGGAGCGCCACCGGACGCTGCAGGCCCGCCTGCTCCAGCTCGAGGCGGCGCTCAAGGGGCTCGACCGCGACGGCCGCGAGAAGGAGCTCGCCCTCCTCGAGCAGGAGAAGGACCTCGCCCGCGTCGGCGAGGAGCTCGAGCGCGTCGCCGGCCGAATGGGGCAGCTCGAGGTGGAGCGCGCCCAGCTCGAGGAGGCGCTCGCGGCGCTGTCGCGCGAGGAGGAGGAGCACCGGCTCGCGGCGGCCACCGCCGCGGCGGAGCAGGCGCGCGCCGGGGAGCGCGCGCGCGAGGCGGTGGAGCGCCTCGAGATGACGAAGGCCCGCGGCGACGCGCTCACCGCGGAGCTCATGAACCTGAAGGTGAAGGTGGCGGCGGACGCGGAGCGGCGCGAGTCGTTCGGCGCCGCGCTCCGCCGCATCGACGACGCGCGCCGCGAGGTGGAGGACCGGCGCGCCCGGCTCTTCGCCGCGCTCTCCGAGGCGAACGCGCGCGCCGCCGAGCTGCGCGGCCGCATCGAGGGCACGAGCCTCGACCTCGGCCGCCTCGCCCAGGACCTCGCCCAGGTGCACGAGGAGCTCGGGCGCGCCCGCGCGGCCCACGAGGCGCTCGCCGCCGGCTCGCGCGCGCGCGACGCCGAGGTGCGCGAGGTGCGCACGCGCGCCGAGGGCGTCCGCGCCGCCGCGGCCGAGGCGTCGCTCACGGCGCGCGAGCAGTCGCTCGCGCTCTCGCACCTCGAGGAGCAGATCCGCGAGCGGTGCCAGGCGGAGCTCAAGTGGGAGGTGGCGCGGTTCCACCTCGAGCGACCGCCGTCCGACGAGGAGCGGCAGAAGCTCGAGGACCTCAAGGGCCAGGCCGACCGGATGGGCGCGATCAACCTCACCGCGATCGAGGAGTACGACGACCTGTCGAAGCGTCACACCTTCATGAGCGAGCAGAAGGGGGACCTCGAGCACTCCCTCGCCGACCTGAAGGCCGCGATCGTGAAGATCAACCGCGCCTCGCGCGAGCGCTTCCAGGAGACGTTCGACCGCGTGAACGAGAAGTTCCAGCAGGTCTTCCCGCGCCTGTTCGCCGGCGGCCGCGCCGGCCTCGTCCTCACCGCCGCCGAAGGCGACGGCGAGCAGGGCGTCGAGATCTTCGCGCAGCCCCCGGGCAAGAAGCTGCAGAGCGTCAACCTGCTCTCCGGCGGCGAGAAGGCGCTCACGGCGGTCTCGCTCATCTTCGCCATCTTCCTCATCAAGCCGACGCCGTTCTGCCTCCTCGACGAGGTCGACGCGCCCCTCGACGACGCCAACGTCGGCCGCTACAACGACCTCGTGAAGGAGATGTCCCGCGCCTCCCAGTTCATCCTCATCACGCACAACAAGCGGACGATGGAGGTCGTCGACACGCTGTACGGCGTGACGATGGAGGAGCCGGGCGTCTCGAAGCTCGTCTCGGTGCGGCTCTCCGAGCGGACGCGCGAGTCGGCGGCCGCGTAGCAGGGTCGTCGTCCCACC
>DASWEI010000068.1:0-2073 GCA_036394835.1 Anaeromyxobacter sp.
CCGTGGACCGACTGCAGGAGCAGGTCCTTGTCTTCGTCCCCGCCCCTGTCGATCACCGAGAGGGCGGAGTGGATCGAGTAGTCCCCCGCGCGCACCTCCGCGAACAGCAGGTCGCCGACCGTGAGCCGGATCCCGAGGATCGACACGCCGGCGCCGGCGAGGACATGCGTCACGCCGCCGACCATGTCCTCCGGCTTGAACTTGCCGTAAGCGAGCCGGACGTAGAGCTCGGGCCAGGAGATGCCAAGCCGCACGTCGCTCGCGGTGTCGAGGATCGCCCAGGCGCCGAACCCGCGGGAGATGATCGCCTCGTAGGTCTTGGCGGTCAGGGTGAACGGGTTCCCGAGATCGTCCGTTCCCCAGCGGATCTTGCCGTTCGCGGTCGCGGCGGCGATCGACCAGTTCCCGTACTCCAGCCGCACGCCCGGGTAGCTCGCGGTGTAATGGCTCTCCGGGTATTCGAACTTCGCCTTCGTCCCGTCCGGCTGGTCGTACTCCGTCATCCCCTTCGCCTTCGGGAGCGTGAGCTCGAGCGACTGGAACTGGAAGAGGACGGTCACCTTGTCCTTCGTCCAGGGATCGAACTCGCCCAGGATGGAGCTGTTCCAGCCCCGGGCCGCGTCGGAGTCTTCGCGCTTCGTCGGTGCGTACCAGCTGATCCTCGGCGGCGAGCGGGGCGGCGGCACCGCGAGCGCGGGCGTGCCCTTGATCGGCGACGCGGGGGCGGCGCCGGCCGCAGCGGCGGGGGTCGCGGCGGTCGTGGTCTCGGGCGCAGGCGTGCTCGCCGGGGCGGTCGCGCTGTCGTTCGCGGGTGGCGTCGCGGCCGCACTCGGTCCAGGCGCGGGCGCGCCGCCCTCGGCCGGAATCGCCGCCGCCGCGTTCGCCGGCGCCGCTGCCGCAGGCGCGGCCTGTGGCGAAGGTGCCGCTGCCTCCGCCTGGGATGCCGCGGTCGGCGCTTCCTCTGCGCTCGCCCGCCCCGGCGCCACCGCGCCGAGCACCGCTGCCACTACGAGAGAAACGGTCAGGATGTCCTTGCGCACGTTCGTCTCCTCATCCCGCCGTGGTGAAGCGCGCGACGACGTCTGCCGCGATCGTGGCGGCGAGCTCGCGCAGCCGCGCCTGCACCGGATCCGCGGGGCTGGCACGCGCCGCCGCCGCGTCGTTCGCTCGCCAGCCGCGCGGTGCAACCGGCCTCCAGGTTCCCCGCCTGCCTCGCAGGAGCATCCGGGATTCGAGCGCGCCGGTGAGCGAGTCGGAGATGCGTCCGCGGTACGTCCAGAGCGGATCGCCGCCCGAGGCCGGCACAGCCGCGATCTCGATCGTCGCGCGCACGCCCACGAGCATGCCGTCGGGATAGTGCGACGCGACGATCGTGCGGATCGTCCTGTCCGCCTTCGGCGGGACGACCTTCGAGCCCGGCGTCGGCTCGCCGCGCGGCGTCGCCCGCGTCAAGACGACGGCGCTGCTGTCCGCGGCCGATACGAGCAGCGGCTCGGCCACGAGCTCCTTCACGACGAGCACGAGGTCCGCGCCGGCCTCCCGCGCAGCCGCGGCGCCTCCTTCCCGTTCGCGCCGCGCGAGCTCGCGCCAGCCGACGACCTTGTACTGGAGCGCCAGCGCCCGCTCGAGCTCGCCCACCCAGGTGTCGCAGCGCGACTCGAGCACCGTCCGGCTCCGCAGCGCGACGCCGCCGCCCGCGGCGGAGAGCGACGCATCCGGCGTGCAGGCGGAAGGCGCGCGGATCGCGACGGTCCGCAGCGTCGCGCGCGCCGCGTCGAGCACCGGCGTGCCCGAGGCGGTCGCCTCGGTGCCGGCGTCCTGAGGCGCGCGGAACGAGACCACGACGTAGGACTTGAAGCAGCCGGTCGCGCTGAGCAGCGCGGCAACCGACAGCGTCGCGATCGAGAAGCGGGTGCGGACCATGAGTAACACCTCCAGCTCCGAAGCTAGCACGCACGATCGCATGCTCACGGTGCGGGGTCCGTCCCGTCATCGCGGGACGAACGCGGCGGTCGGCCGCGTACACGCGCCGCTTCCCGCGAGCCGCAGCTCGTGCGCGAGATGTGCCGCGCA
>DASWEI010000069.1:0-29873 GCA_036394835.1 Anaeromyxobacter sp.
AGGGGTCGGGCCTCGCGCTCGTGTGCGAGCTGCTCGGTGGTGCGCTCACCGGTGGCGGGATCCTCTCTCGCGTCCCGTACGAGGACCTCCTCATCGGGAACAACATGTTCTCCCTGCTCCTCGACCCCGCTCGCTTCCCCGGCGGGGCGGGGCTCGAGGCCGACGTCCGCGAGACGGTCGCGTGGCTGAAGGCCTCGCCTCCCGCCGATCCCGCCCTCCAGGTGCTCGTCGCGGGTGAGCCGGAGGTGGCGAGCCGTGCTGAGCGGATCGCGAGCGGTGTCCCGGTCGCGCGGGGTACCTGGGACGATCTCGTGTCGGAGGCGGCGAGGCTCGGCGTGTCCGTCGAGGCGTGACGGGGCGGGCCGTATTCGGCCTGTTGCTCGCGGCGCCGGGAAGTAGATCAGTAATAACGATATCGCGATCTAGCTATACCGATAACAACGACTGAACGTCGAATCGCCTCCATCGCTCGTCTAGCATGTCGTCGCTCGAGACTCGGCGCGGTGTCCTCGCAGCGTCTGTCGAGCATTCCTGAGGGGGAACTCACGATGTCCTTGTCCGTCCGCGTCATCACTCCGTCCATCCGCGCGCGCCGATCGCTCCGAGCCGTGAACCACGCGCGCTCCATCGTCGCAGGCCTCGCACTCGTGCTCCTCGCCGGCTGCGGTGGCAAAGGTGTCGAGAGCCATCCCGTCTCGCCGGGCATCGTCGCGAGCACGTCGTCGCTCCAGACGGCCGAGGGCGGCGCGCGCGTCTCCTTCACCGTACAGCTCGCAACCGCACCCGCGACCGACCCGGTCGCCGTGACCGTGCGGAGCCTCGACACGACAGAGGGAACGCTCACGACCTCCTCGACGGCGACGTTGGGCTCCTCCTACGTGACGCTCATGTTCACGATGGCTGACTGGAGCAGCCCCGGACGATCTACGTGCTGCCGTATAACGACGTCGCGAGCGACGGGAACGTCACCTACGAGATCAACCTCTCGGTAGATCCCTTCTTCACCGACGACGTCACGTACCTGGAGGTCCCGCCCGTCACGATCTCGGTGACGAACGCGGACAACGACGTCCCCGGGTTCACCGTCAGCAAGACGACGGCGACGACGAGCGAGATCGGCGGAGCCACCGGCTCCAGCTCGTTCACGGTGGTCCTGAACACCGCCCCGACCGGCACCGTCACCATCCCGGTGCAGAGCCTCGACGTGACCGAGGGCAAGGTCGTCGCGGGCAGCTCCGCGTCGTGCGGATCGGCGCAGGCGTCCGTGATCCTCACGTTCTCGACGTCGAGCTGGAGCTCGGCTCAGACCGTGACGGTGTGTGGGCAGCAGGACCTCGTGGACGACGGAAACGTGATCTACACGGTGCAGGTCGGCGCGCCGACCGGAGCTGCGGAGTACGCGACGCTCCTCGCAAAGACGCTCAGCGTCACGAACTCCGACGATGACACCGCGGGGATCACCGTCACCGCCGGCATGACGCCACTCGTCACGACCGAGAACGGCGGGACGGCCACGTTCACGGTGAGGCTCAACACGATGCCGGAGACCGACGTGGTCGTGCCGGTGACGAGCGGGAACGTCGCGGAGGGGGTGCTCTCGAGCGGAACCCAGAACGTCGTCGAGACGGTGAACCTCACGTTCACGTCCTCGAACTGGAACACGGCCCAGACCGTCACCGTGACCGGCCAGGACGAGGTGTCGACGCAGGTGCCCGGCGACAACGTCACGTACAACGTGACCGTCGGGCCCCCCACGGGCGATCCCGTCTACGCGTCCTCGGTGGGTGCGCAGACCGTGCCCATCACGAACCTCGACAATGACATTCCGACCTTCGTCCTCTCGCCCCCGCCGGGGTCGTTGCTGACCGTCAGCGAGACGGGCGTCACGACGAAGACGTTCTCCGTCCGGATCAACAAGCAGCCGACGGCGAGCGTGGACATCCCCGTCTCGGCGAGCGACGTCAGCGAGGCACTCGTCCAGGGCGGCAGCTCGCCCTCCATCCCCCAGCAGACGATCCACCTCACGTTCACCCAGCTCGACTGGCAGACGCCGCAGACGGTCACCGTCGTCGGTCAGTTCGACGGCACCGTGGACGGGGCGCAGAACTCCATCCTCACGGTGGGCGGGCCGACGAGCGCGGACCTGGCGTTCGACGCCCTCCCCGCGAGCTCGCTGACGGTCACCACCGTGGACACGGACTCGGCCGGTTTCACCGTGTCGGCGACGACCATCTCGCACACCGAGGGTGGGACCCCGACGTCCTTCACCGTGGTCCTGAACAAGCGGCCCATGGCGGACGTCACGCTCCCGGTCGTCAGCGGGAACTCGGCGGAGGGGGTCATCTCGACGTCGGCGGGCGGGCCGTTCACGGCGACGCTCGGCCTCACCTTCACGAACGCCGACGCGCTGACGCCACAGACGGTGTACGTGAAGGGGCCCACCGACGATGTCGACGACGGGGACAGGACCTACACCATCACGGTCGGCCCCACGACGAGCACCGACACGCGATGGCAGCTCGCGTCGAAGACCGTGTCGGCAATCAACCGGGACGTGGATGTCGCGGCTCTCGTCGTCAACCCGGTGAGCGGCCTCGTCACGGGCGAGGGCGGCGGCACGGCGACGTTCACCGTGAGGCTCGCCTCGAAGCCCATGCAGACCGTCACGGTTCCCGTGTCCGTTCCGGCCGTCTCGAGCGGCGAGGTGCGCGTGTCGTCGGGCGCGGGAGCGCCCGCCACGTCGACGACGCTCTATTTCACGGCGGACAACTGGAACACGACGCAGCAGGTGACCGTGACCGGCCAGGACGACGCCGCGCTCGACGGCACCCGTCCGTACAACATCTCGGTCGGGACCACGACGAGCGGCGACACGAAATACAACGGACTCTCGAGGTTGGTGAGCGGCCAGAACGGCGACAACGAGGTGGGCCACTCCGAGGGCACCGCCCTCGCTCCGGTGAACCTCGACGGCGCGCTGCCGTACGCCGGTCAGGTGGACCCCGGCTCGGTCACGACCGCTTACAGCTACTACTCACTCGCGCGCCCGGCGGGCAACGTGACGATCACGGTTACGGGCGCCACGGCCGGCGTGACGCTGACCGTCGATGACGACGGCGACTTCACGAGCGGCACGCTGTGCACGGCGACGATCGCCGCCTTCGCGAACGGCGCCTGCACGGCCACCGTCGCCTCCGCCGGCAGGATCTACATCCGCGTTGCCACGACGGGGGGCAACGGAGCGGGCTACACGCTCGACGTCGTGACGCAGACGACCTACTCCAGCGTCGACGTCCCGAGGTCGATCACAGACCTGGCGACCACGTACTCGTCCCTCGCGGTCAGCGGAGGCCCGACCTCGCTCTGGAAGGTGACGGTGAAGCTCAGCATCACGCACGGCTACGACGGGGACCTTGACATCTACGTCATCGCGCCCGACGGGACGCAGGTCCAGCTGAGCACCGACAACGGTGGCTCGGGCGACAACTACAGCAACACGATCTTCGACGACGCTGCGGCGACGTCGATCACGCTCGGAACTCCGCCGTTCACCGGAACCTACAGGCCCGAGGGGCTGCTGTCCGCGCTGAACGGGAGGAACGCGAACGGCACCTGGCAGCTCCGCGTCTACGACGACGCGGGCGGAAACATGGGCTCGCTCACGAGCTGGAGCGTCACGGTCCAGTAGCGCGAGCCTCAGGCTGCGCGAGGCACGCCAGCACGCTCGAGCGTCGGAGGCCCGTCAGACTGAAACGTCTGGCGGGCCTTTCGCGGCCCGATCGGCTCGCGGGAGAGGTGAACGCCCTCCGCTACACCCGCCGCAGCTTCTGCCGCAGCTCGAGGACGATCTCGCCCTCCTTGAAGACGCGGACCGAGCCGGTCGTCTGCGAGACCGTGACGGCGACGCACTTCGCCTCCGCGGTGATCGACGCGGCGGCGCTGTGGCGTGCGCCGAGGCCCATGGGCAGCTTCACGTCACGTGACATCGTGAGGAGGTAGCGACCGGCGGAGAGCACGACCCCGTCTTCGCGGATGACGAACGCGCCGTCGAGGGCGGAGAACGTCTTGACGGCTTCGCGGATCGGCGGGTCGAGCGCGTTCCGCTCCGCCTCGCTGATCCCCTGGAATGGGTTCAGGGTGAGCTGCCGGCTCCGCTCCATCACCGAGGTGGAGTCGCCGATCACGATGATCGTGCCGACCGGGTGGCCCTCGTACCCCTCCGCGCCGATCTCCATCGCGGTGTGGATGAGGCTCTCGATGACCTGCGAGGAGAACTCGGGCGGGAGGCCGAGCGTGTCCACCCGGATCTTCTCCTCCGGGTCCTCCGAGCCGATGTCCACCTTCACGAGCGAGTCCACCACACGCCCGTCGCCCGGGCCGGTGAGCGCGAGGATGGTGTCGCCGTTCCGGACGAGCCCTGCGGCCTGCGCCGCGACCACCGCCACCTTGATCTTCTCGATGCGGGTGTACTCGTAGGGCGGGATGAGGACGGCGAGGTACTTCTTCGCCTTGAGCTGGTTCGCGAGCCCCTCGGCGGTGACCGCGTAGACGAGCTTCTTCTTGATCGGGCGGCCGCGGATCTCCGCGGGGGAGAGGGGGTGGTCCGAGACGAGCAGGAGCCGATCGACCTCGGATCGGCCGGTCAGTGCGAGGGCGCCTCGCAGGAACTCCCGGTCGAACTTTCCCTCGGGCATGGCCGGAGTTTGCCGACGGCCCGCGGCCTAGTAAAGCTTTCGTGTCGCTGGGTTATGCGCTGTCGGCCGCAGCCCGGTTGCCTTGACAAGGCCGGTGGGCGCGGACTAGGTTCACCGCTCTTTTTTCTCCCGCCCCCGGCGGGTCCACGCGAGGTGGTCGCTTGAACAAGAAGGACCTGAAGCGGTTCAAGACGATGCTCGAGGAGTCGAAGCGGCAGCTCCTCCTGTCCGCGAGGAAGACGCTGACGGAGGAGTCGAGCTTCGACACTGACGATCTGCCCGACGAGATCGACCTCGCCTCCAGTGAGTACACGCAGTCGATGATCTTCCGGCTGCGCGATCGGGAGAAGTTCCTCCTCGCGAAGATCGACAAGGCGCTCGCCCGCATCGAGACCGGCACCTTCGGGATCTGCGAGAAGTGCGAGGAGGAGATCTCGGCGAAGCGGCTCGAGGCCCGCCCGGTCACGACCCTCTGCATCCGCTGCAAGGAAGAGCAGGAGCAGAAGGAGAAGTCGTTCGGGTAGTCGCTCGGCCGTCCGCCGTCCGTCACTCCACCCGCAGCAGCTGCGCGCCGACGAGGAGCTGGTCTCCCGCGGAGACCTCCGTCGCGCCTCCGAGCTTCACGTAGGTCCCGTTCGAGCTGCCCGCGTCGGCGAGCGTC
This sequence comes from Anaeromyxobacter sp., assembly GCA_036394835.1. GTDB lineage: Bacteria > Myxococcota > Myxococcia > Myxococcales > Anaeromyxobacteraceae > Anaeromyxobacter. The sequence continues at coordinate 5,356 of DASWEI010000069.1, forward strand.
ACCGCCTCCGCAGCGACCTCGATCCGGGCGTGGCGCGCGGAGACGTAGCGGTCCGACGGGAAGGTCACCTCTCCCGCCTCGCGGCCGACGACGTTCTCCCCCTCGCGCAGCGGGAAGATCTCGCCGAGCCCGCCGCCCTCGAGCAGCTGCGAGAGGCGGAAGCGGTAGCCGGGATCCTTCGTCCCCCACGGCCGCGCGCCGTGCTCGTCCGCGTGGGCGCGATGCGGCAGCGGCTCGAGCCGCAGGAGCTGGCGTCCGACGCGGAGCTCCTCGCCGACCGCCAGCCGGCGCGGCTCCTTCAGCCGGATGAAGGTGCCGTTCACGCTGCCGACGTCCTCGACGCGCAGGACGCCGCCCGAGATCGTGAAGCGTGCGTGGCGCGGCGAGACCGTCGGGTCGTCGGGCAGCCGGACGTCGCCCTCGGTGCGCCCGCAGAGCGCCTCGTCCTTCTCGACCGAGAAGATCGGGCCCGGGAGGCCGTCGTTGCGCACCACCGCGAGCCGGATCCGGGCCGCGCCGTGCGCCGGCGCCGCGGGAGGAACGGCGTGGCTGCCGGTCGCCGGGACGCCGAGCGGGAGGGGCGCCCCGTGTCGCGGGGTCGGCGCCGAGCCGGGAGGGGCGACGGGCTTCCCGCAGATGCCGCAGAAGCGGAACCCTGGCTGCACGGGGGCGCCGCACGAGGCGCAGCGCGGCCCGGCGTCGGGCGCCGCCGGCCTCTGCGCGAGCGGCTTCCCGCAGTCGAGGCAGAACGCGAAGCTCGCGTCGTTCTCCCGCCCGCAGTGCGGGCACCCGTTCGGCTTCGCCATGCCGGCATTTCGCCACGCGGGGGCGCCACGGTCAACGCGGGTGGAGAGGCCGGGTCTCGTTCGACTCCGCCCCCGGCTTTGGCGGCGAGCCACGCTCGGCACGGACGGATCTTCGGTAAGATGCGGCCCCATGCGTGAGTGCCCCGAGTGCCGGAACGCCATCGAGGACGCCGCCCGATTCTGCCCGTACTGCGGCGCCGCCTCGGCCGCGACGCAGGACGCCCCGGCGGACCCGTGGATCGGCCGGGTCGTGAATGGGAAGTTCCGGGTCGAGGCGCTCGTCGGACAGGGCGGGATGGGGCGCGTCTACCGCGCGAAGCACCTGACGCTCGACCGGCCGGTCGTCCTGAAGATGCTGCACAAGGACTTCTCGACCGACCCGCAGGTCGTGCAGCGCTTCCAGCGCGAGGCCCGCGCCGCGTCGCGCCTCAACCACCCAAACTCGATCGCGGTCCTCGACTTCGGGGAGGCGGAGGACGGAACGCTCTTCATGGCGATGGAGTTCCTCGCCGGCCGCGACCTCGCCCGGATCGTCGCGGACGAGTTCCCGCTCGGCGAGGGGCGGATCGTCCGCATCGGCGCGCAGATCCTCTCCGCGCTCGCCGAGGCGCACGTGCAGGGGATCGTCCATCGCGACCTCAAGCCCGAGAACGTGATGGTCGAGCCGCGCCGCGGCGAGCCGGACTTCGTGAAGGTGCTCGACTTCGGCATCGCGAAGATCACGTCGCCGGGCGGGAACGAGCCGAAGCTCACGCAGGCGGGGCTCGTCTGCGGCACGCCGGAGTACATGAGCCCCGAGCAGGCGCGCGGCGCGGAGCTCGACTCGCGCACCGACCTCTACTCGATGGGCGTCATCCTCTACCAGCTCGCGACGGGCGAGCTGCCGTTCCAGTCCGACACGCCGGTCGGGTTCCTCACGAAGCACCTCGCCGAGATCCCCGTGCCGGCGCGGGAGCGCTGGGCCGACGTCTCAGAGGCGCTCGAGGCCGTGATCTCGCGCGCGATGGAGAAGGATGCGTCGCGCCGGTTCCAGACCGCCGACGAGATGCGGGACGCGCTCCTCGCCGTCGATCCCGCCGCGGCGACCGCTTCGCCGCCGCCCGGGCCGCGTGCCGCCACGCCCGTGTCGTCGACGCCGCCCCCGAGCCCCGCCGCCCGGACCGCGACTCCGCGCACGCCCCAGCCCACCGCCGCGCGGGCCGAGGCGGCGCCCGCCGCGGCCGAGCCGCCGCGACGCTCGCGGACGCTCTTCTGGGTGTTTGCCGCCGCCGTGGTCGTCGCCGCGATCGGTGGCGGCGCGGTGACGTTCCTCGCTCGCCAGAACGCCGCCGGCCGCAAGGGTGCGCCGGACGTCGTCTCGCCCGCGCAGGCGCAGGCGGCCGCGGCGCCGACCCCGACCCCGACCCCGACCGAGACCGCGAACCCGACCGCGACCGCGACCCCGCTCGAGCCCGCGACCCCGACCGCGACGACCCCGGCCCCGGCCCCGACCCCGACGCCGACCGCGACCGCGGGCGTGGCGGAGGTGGTCGCCCCCGAGGCCGTTCACGTTGAGCGCGACGCCGCCGACGAGGCGGCGCCGAGTCGAAGGGCGAAGAAGGTCGCCTCGGCCGCTCCGGCGAGGCGCGACCCGGCAAAGGCGGTCGCGCTCTTCAAGAAGGCCGAGGCGCGGCGCGGCGATCAGGACATCGACGGGGCGATCAAGCTCTACCTCGCGGCCGAGGCGTCCGACTCGGACCTCGCAGACGTTCAGAAGAAGCTCGCGCTCTGCTACCAGCTGAAGGGCGACACGCGGCGCGCCGCCGCCCGCTACCGGCGCTACCTCGCGACGAGGCCCCCGGACGCCGAGCGCGTGAAGGCGATCCTCTCGACGCTCGAGTAGCCGGGAGGGCCGCGCCGCCTGGCGCGGACGCGCTACCGGAGCTTGTCCTCGACCGAGCGCATCTTGCGGGCGACGTACCTCGAGAGGCTCGGCGTCCCGGTCCCGAGCGGCGCGATGTTGAGGAACACGACGGCCATCGGTCACTCGGCGACGGCGACGCGCAGCACCTCGTGCCCCATCCGCACGAAGTCGCCGTCGCGCAGCTCACGCTCGCCGTGCGGCGGGACCTTCACGAAGGTGCCGTTCGAGGAGCCGAGATCGCGCAGGCGCGCGGTTCCGTCCTGATCGACGACGATCTCGGCGTGCGACTGCGAGAGGTGGGGATCGTCCCCGAGGTTCACGGCGCAACCGCCGCGGCCGATCGTGATGGAGGGGCCCGAGCGGATGAAGACCCGCCCGCCCGTGCCGCCCTCGAGCCACTCCTCGATGACGAGCGCCGGGGGCGCGGGGCGCGGGGCGCCGAGCCGACGCGTCCCGTCGGGCGGCCCCGCGGGAGGCGCGGGGAGCTGCCCCGCGAACCTGAGGAGCCGCTCGCCGACGACGAAGTGATCGCCGGGCCGCAGCGGGACGGAGAGGCCGCGCAGGCGAAGGTACACGCCGCCGGGGGCGCCCTCGTCGCGGACATGGAGCGCGCCGCCCCGGTAGAAGAACGTCGCGTGGTGGGGCGCGAGGCAGGGATCGGAGGGGAAGAGGATCGCCCCCTTCGCCCGCCCCGCCTCGACCGACTCGGCGTTGAGCCGGAAGGTGGCGCCCTCGAAGGCGTCGCCGCCCTCGAGCACGAGCTTCGCCCGGCCGGGCGGGAGCGCGCCGAAGACCTGCGTCGCGGTCCGGCCCGGCGCCGGCGGCTTCATCGTCACCTGCGTGCCGCGCGCGCCGAGGGCCTGACCGCACTGCGCGCAGAACCGCCCCGGGCCTCCGTCGGCGCCGCAGCGCGGGCAGCTCGCGACGAGCGGGATCGGCGTGCCGGTCGGCGACACGGCGGCGAGCGCGGGGCGCGCGGTAGGCCCCGGCGCGGGCAAAGGCGGCGAGGCGACGGAAGGGCGCAGCACCGACGGAACGAAGCGCGTCGCCGAGCCACCCGCGGGCTTCTGGAAGGAGCGGACGACCGGCGAGCTCATGGCGGCGGGCGCCGGCGGGGGAGGGGCGGGCGCTCGAGGCGCGACGGGCGCGACCGGCTCGGCCGCGGGCGGCTCCGGAGCGCCGCCGAGCGGCTGTCCGCAGCCGATGCAGGTCTTGGTGCCGGGCTCGTTGTAGGCGTCGCACGCGCGGCAGACGACGCCGAGGATGCCGGTGAGCCGCCCGAGCTCCACCGGCCCGCCGCAGGCGGGGCAGCTGCTCATCGTGACGTCGAGGTTCGCCCCGCAGCTCTTGCACTTCACGGCATCCTCCGTTCGCCGAACGTACCCCGCCGCGACCTCGGCGCTCAACAGGCGCACGCGCCCGCCGGACGGGGGGTCGCTCGCAACTCCGCCTCAGCGCCGCGACCCTCGCAGCGGCTGGGAAGCGGGGGCGCGTTCTGGCGCCGGCTGGCGCGTTGCGTTACGCATCAAGGGGGCGCGCTTGCCGCTCGCTGATCTGAACCGTTACGCTCGCTGGAACGCTTGCTTCGACTGAACGACATCCTCGACCGGGTTGCGTCCTACCATCCCGACCCCGACCTCGACCTCGTCAAGAAGGCCTACGTCTACAGCGCGAAGGTCCACACGGGTCAGATCCGGAAGTCCGGCGAGCCGTACCTCGTGCACCCGCTGGAGGTGGCGGGCATCCTCGCCGAGCTGAAGCTCGACGAGTCGTCCGTCGTGACGGGGCTCCTCCACGACACGATCGAGGACACCCTCGCGACGAAGCAGGAGATCGCCGAGCTGTTCGGCCCGGAGATCGCCGAGCTCGTCGACGGGGTCACGAAGCTCTCGCAGTTCAGCGCCGCGAACTCCCAGGAGGAGAAGCAGGCCGAGAACTTCCGCAAGATGGTCGTCGCGATGGCGAAGGACATCCGCGTCCTGCTCGTCAAGCTCGCCGACCGGACCCACAACATGCGGACGCTCGACGCGATGAAGCCGGAGTCGCAGGAGCGGATCGCCCGCGAGACGCTCGACATCTACGCGCCGCTCGCGAACCGGCTCGGCATCCAGTGGATCAAGAGCGAGCTCGAGGACCTCTCGTTCAAGTACCTGCGGCCGCAGGACTGGGCCGACCTCTCGGGGAAGGTCTCCGTCGTCTCCCGCGAGAAGGAGCGGTTCGTCCAGGAGGTCGTGGACATCATCCGGGGCAAGTTCGCGGAGTCGGGCCTCGAGGGCGCGGACGTCTCGGGGCGCGTGAAGCACGTCTACTCGATCTGGCGGAAGATGCGCGAGCTCGACGTGGAGTTCGACCAGATCCAGGACGTGGTCGGGTTCCGCGTCATCGTCGCGAGCGTCGCAGAGTGCTACGAGGCGCTCGGCGTCATCCACTCATTGTGGAAGCCGGTGCCCGGGCGGTTCAAGGACTACATCGCGATCCCGAAGCCGAACCGGTACCAGTCGCTCCACACGACCGTGGTCGGCCCGAAGGGCGAGCGCATCGAGGTGCAGATCCGGACCGGCGAGATGCACCGGATCGCCGAGGAGGGCGTCGCCGCGCACTGGGCCTACAAGGAGAAGGGGCGCGACGGGAAGGGCCGCGAGGCGCTCTCGAAGAAGGATGCGGAGTCGTTCGGCTGGCTGCGCCAGCTCGTCGAGTTCCAGAAGGAGCTCGCTGACCCTCGAGAGTTCCTCGAGACGGTGAAGGTGGACCTCTTCTCGGACGAGGTCTTCGTCTTCACGCCGAAGGGGGCGGTGAAGAGCCTGCCGCGCGGCGCGACCCCGGTGGACTTCGCGTACACGATCCACTCCGAGGTCGGCGAGCACACCGTCGGCGCGAAGGTGAACGGCAGGCTCGTCCCGCTCCGCTACAAGCTGAAGAACGGCGACACCGTCGAGATCCTCACCTCGCCGCACTCGCACCCCTCGAAGGACTGGCTCACCTTCGTGAAGACGAGCCGCGCGCAGGCGCGGATCCGCCAGTTCACCCGGCAGGCCGAGCACCGGCGCTCGATCGAGATCGGGCGCGAGGTGGCCGAGCGCGAGTTCCGCCGCTTCGGCGTGACGCTCAACAAGATCCACAAGGACGGCACGCTCGACAAGGCCGCGAACGCCCTCGGCTACCGGATCGCGGACGACCTGCTCGCCGGCATCGGGTACGGCAAGGTGTCGCCGCAGGACGTGCTCCGCCAGATCGTCCCGCCCGAGAAGCTCGCCGAGCCGCGGCCCGATGGCGAGGCGCCCGCCACGTCCCGGCTCACCGAGATCTTCCGCAAGGTCGCGCGGCGGCCGGTCACCGGCGGCGTCCGGATCAGCGGCATCGAGGACGTCCTCGTCCGCTACGGCCGCTGCTGCAACCCGGTGCCCGGCGACGCGATCGTGGGCTTCATCACGCGCGGGCGCGGCGTCACCGTCCACACCGCCTCGTGCGACAAGGTCCTCGGGATCGACCCCGAGCGGCGCGTCGACGTCTCCTGGGACGTGAAGGGCGACCTCAAGCGCCCCGTCTCGCTCCGCGTCGTCACGAGCGACCGGCCGGGCATCCTCGCGGAGATCTCGCACATCTTCAGCCAGGCCGGCGTGAACATCTCGCAGGCGAGCTGCCGGACGATGACGCCGGGCGAGCGCGCCGTGAACGACTTCGAGGTCACGATCGGCGACCTCACCCAGCTCAAGGCCGTGATGCGCTCCATCGAGCGGATCGACGGTGTGACCTCCGTCGAGCGCGCGTAGCGCAAGGAACGTCCCATGCCGAAGCCCGTCTCGAGCGCCGGTGCACCGAAGGCGATCGGCCCCTACAGCCAGGCGATAGAGGCGCGCGGCGCGCGCACCCTCTGGCTCTCCGGCCAGATCCCGCTCGACCCGGCGACGGGCGAGCTCGTCGCGGGCGACGTCGCCGCGCAGACCGAGCGGGTGATGGAGAACCTCGGCGCGGTCCTCGCCGCTGGCGGCGCGGGGTTCCACGACGTCGTGAAGTGCACGATCTACCTCGCCGACCTCGCCGACTTCGCGAAGGTGAACGAGATCTACGGGAGGCGCTTCCCGAAGAACCCGCCGGCACGGGCAACGGTGCAGGTCGCGGCGCTGCCGCGGGGCGCGAGGGTCGAGATCGACGCCGTGGCGGTCCTGGGCTAGAGCCTCGCGGCGGCGCCGACGAGCGGCCGCCAGGCCGGTCAGGCGGCGAGCGCCGTCCGCATGGCGACAGCCACTTGCATTGAGCTGCTGCGGCGCACGATCCCGGCCGATCTCGGGCGGACTCGTCGCTGCGATGCTCGACGTAGCCTCCGGCTACGCCTCCGCGTCTCGCTCCTCGTGCGCCCGACCTCGGCTCGGGCTCCTGCGCCTCGCGACGCTCAACGCAAGCGGGTGGCGCCATCAGTGCGACCGGCGCCTCGACCCCGTCGCGCGGCGCCGCGAGGAGCGGCTCGTCGACGTGCGCCGGCCTCGCGCCTTCGTCTCGCCGGATCGGCGGCGCTGCTTGTTGACGGTCCGCGCGGCGATCTCCTTCGCGCGCCCGCCGCCGCGCTTCTGGATCGAGCGCTTGATGTGCTCGTACTGCCGCTTTCGCTTCGGGCTCTTCACGCCTTTTGGTGGCATCGCGCTCCCCAGCTCCGACGGAAATGTACGTAGCGGCCGCTCGTCGCGCAGGGCTCGGTGACGTCGCGGCTCCGGAAGGCCGCCGTCTCATCCGGCGCGGTGCGCGCCATTTCCGCGGCGCGAGGGAGTCCGCTACAGGCTCACGCGCATCAAAAGCGACTTCTTCTGCGCGTGCGCGCCGCGCGCGAGTGATCGCAACCCGTCGAGCAGCGGTGCGACCGACTCCGGCTCCCAGCCGTCGAGCTCCAGCTCCTCGATGCCGGCCCACGCGGACACGATCGGGAACGCGCGCGCGTCGTCGAGCTCCGCGAGGAGCTGCACGAGGGGGTCGGGGACGCGGAAGACCCACGGACCTTCTTCCGAGACCTCATGCAACGGGACGAACTCGTAGACCAGCTCGTCCCGGAACTCCCGCCCGGCGAGCAGGGCCCACAGTTTCGCGAGCTTCACCTGGTCGACGCCCTCGGCGTCGATCCCGGTCCACCTCCGGCGCGGGCCGGGCTCGTCCGCGACCGCGCGCGCCTCGCGCTCCTCCGCGATGACGAGATCGGTGAGGGCGGCGGGGGGCACCTCAGGGCCGCCGCAGCAGCCGCCTGAACACGTTCCGTGGCTCACGGCGGCGATTCTACCGTGGCCGCGCCGGTTGCGCGCCTCGCCTCACCAGAGCGGCTCGGGACACCAGGTGAAGCACGAGCGCTACGCTCTCCTCCGTCGGTGTGACGACGCCGCTCGCGTGACGTAGAATCGCGCCGAATGCACGAGCGGGTGAGATCGAGCATGACCTTCTGGCTGGGTCTCGTCCCCGTGCTGGCGGTCGCGGCGGCGCTGTTTCTCGCTCCACTCGGGGTCGTCCGCACGGAAGGGGTTCGCCTTCTCGCCGACACCGACCCGCACTACCACGTTCTGCGTGCCGAACGCATGGCGCGCAACGCGGTCGGGGCGCCGTGGCGAGACCCGGCCCTCGACTGGCCGAACGGAGCGGACGTGCCGTGGCCCCCGCTGTTCGACGCCTCGCTCGTCGCCGCGGCGTGGGTCGCGGACGCGAGGACGCGCGCCGACTTCGCGCTGGCCGGCGCGTACGTGCCCGTCGTCCTGGGACTGTTGTCGGTTCTCCTGATCGCGCTCGCCGGCCGCGCCATCGCGGGGCGGGTCGCGGGCCTCACCGCCGCGGCCGTCGCCGTGCTCATCCCGGCGCTCGCGCAGTTCGCCGTGGCCGGACGCATCGACCACCACGTCGCGGAGATCCTGTTCGCGACCGCGATCGCGGCCGCGTTCACGGTGGGGCTGAAGATGGAGCGCGTCTGGGCCGCGCCGCTCGCCCTCGGCGTCTCCGTCGCGCTGTCGTTCTGGGTGTGGATGGGGAGCACGGTCGCGCTCATCGCACCGTGCGCGGCGATCGCGCTGGCCCGCATCTTTGCGATGGACGACCTCGCGGCGCGAGGCGCGCGCACCCTCGCGATCGGGGCGGCCCTCGGCGCGCTCCTCCTCGGGATTTCGGCCGTGGTCTTCGGCCCCCCCGGCGCGCTCGGCCACCCATCCGTCCTCGCGGTCGGTGGCCTCCAGGTCGCGATCGTGGCGGGCGTGGCCGCGTTCGCGGCCATCATCGCGTGGCGCTCTCGTCAGCCCGCGCGCGCGGGGAAGCGGCTGCTCGAGGTCTCTGCGGCCCTGGTGGTCCCCGCGGGGCTCATGCTGTCGCTCTGGCCCGCGCTCCGCGAAGGGGTCGCTCGCGGCCTCGTCGCGCTCGCCGCGGGAAACCCCTGGTACGCGGACATTCGAGAGTTCAACCGGGCGCTGTTCGGCGGGCTGTTTCCGGTCTCCCGAGAGATCGCCGTGATCGTCACGATGTTCGGCCTCCTCCCGCTCGTCGCGGGGTTTGCGGTTCCGGCCGGGCTGCGCCGCGCCCGGACCGACCCCGCTGCCCGCCCCGGCCTCCTCTTCCTCGCGGTGTGGGGGGCGACGATGCTCACCCTCGCCCTCGTTCGAGTTCGCTTCTTCTCGTACTTCGCGGTCCCTTGCGCGATCGGTGCGGCGCTCGGCGCGCTCTGGATCGGTGAGGTCGTCGCGGCGACGCTCGGTCCCGTCCGCCGCGTGCCGGGCATCGCAGCGGCCATCGCAGCGGCGGTGCTCGCGGGGGCGTTGCTCCCGGCGCTGCCCGGCCTGTCCCTGATCGTCTCCGGAGCGGACCGCATCCCGGACAGCTGGATAGAGGCGACCCGCTGGCTCGGTGCAACGCCCCCCGCGCCCGACGGCCGCAGCACGGTCGCCGCGCCGTGGGAGTTCGGGCACGTCGTGCAGTACTACTCGGACCGGCCGGTCATCGCGTCGCCGTTCGGGACTGAGGCAGGCCCGCGCGCGCTCCCGGACTGGGCGAGCTTCTTGTTCGCGACGGACGAGGCCACGGCCGAGCGCGTGCTCCTCGCGCGCGGCGTCTCGCACCTCGTCCTCAGGAATCCGTCGCATGAGCTCGTGGGGCTGAGCGGGTACGCGCCAGCGGCAGCGGCACCGCTCGTCGCGACGCGCGACGTTTGGGCAGGCGAGCGCGTCGACGCGACGCCAGGCTACGGCGAGCTCGTCGTGTTCCGCCTCTACTTCGGCGACGGCTCGGGGGCCGCGGTGCGACCGGTCGAGGGCTCGCGCCTGCTCTTCGAGAGCGCCTCGACGCAGCCCGCGCATCCCCTGCTCGAAGAGCGGGTGAAGATCTTCGGCCTGGTCCCCGGGGCCGTGCTGCGGGTGAGCGGCGCCGCACCTGGCGCGATGGTGAGCGCGACGCTTCCCGTCCTGACGAACAGCGGGCGCGAGTTCAGCTGGGCGACCCGGCGGATCGCCGATGGCGCGGGGGAGGCGACGTTCCGGATCCCGTACGCGACGGGCGCGAACGGCGCGACGATCGCGGGGACCTGCACGATAGAGGACGGCGCTCGCTCGGCATCGAGCAGCATCCCCTCCGACGCCGTCGAGAGGGGCTCCGAGGTGAGGGTGCTGCTCTCGGCCGCGCGCCGAGCGCCGTGACGTGAGCGCTCCCCGCACCGGCCCCGCGAACCCCTACGGCTCCTCGTACTCGTACGTCTTCCCCGCGTAGTTCCGCAGGGTCCAGCGCTTGCCCTCGTGCCGGACCACGTACTGGGGGTTCACCGGGATCTTGCCGCCGCCGCCCGGCGCGTCGATGACGAACTGCGGGACGGCGAGACCGGACGTGTGGCCGCGCAGGTGCTCGATGATCTCGATGCCCTTCTCGACCGGCGTCCGGAAGTGGCCGATGCCCTTCGCGAGATCGCACTGGTAGATGTAGTAGGGGCGGACGCGCATGAGGAGAAGCTTGTGGTTCAGCTCCTTCACGAGCGCCGGATCGTCGTTCACGCCCTTGAGCAGCACCATCTGGTTGCCGATGGGGCAGCCGGCGTCGGCGATCCGCCGCGTCGCCTCGAACGCCTCGGCCGTGCACTCCTTCGGATGGTTGAAGTGCGTGTTCACGTAGACCGGGTGGTGCTCCCGCAGCATCCGGACGAAGTCGTCGGTCACGCGCTGCGGGAGGGTGACGAGGTTGCGGGTCCCGAGCCGGAAGATCTCGACGTGCGGGATGCCTCGGAGCCGCCCGAGGATGTAGTCGAGCCGCTCGTCGGAGAGCGAGAGCGGGTCGCCGCCCGAGACGACGACGTCGCGTACCTCCGGGTGCTTCTCGATGTAGGCGAGCGAGTCCTCGATCTGCTTCTTCGCCGCCGCGCTCGTCGGGTCCGCGACCTTCCGCTTCCGCGTGCAGTGGCGGCAGTACACGGGGCAGTTGTGGGTCACGTAGAAGAGGACGCGGTCCGGGTACCGGTGCGTGATGCCCGGCGTGGGCATGTCGCGCTCCTCAGCGAGCGGGTCCTCGAGGTCGACCGCCGAGACATTCGCCTCGTCCATCGTCGGCACCGACTGGAGCCGGACCGGACAGGTCGGATCGTCGGGGTCCATGAGCGCCGCGTAGTACGGCGTGATGGCCATCTGGAACTCGGCCGCGGTCTCGACGACCGCGCGCCGCTCGTCGGGCGTTACGTTCACGACCTTCTCGAGCTGGTCGAGGCGCGTCACCCGCTCGCGCTGCTGCCAGTGCCAGTCGTTCCAGACCGTGTCCGGCAGGTCCTTCCAGGGCCCGCGCGGGCCCGGCCGGAACTTCGCGCGGACGTTCGGGCTCACCATGCCGGTTGATCTAGCACGGCCGGTTTGACTTCGCCGGGACCGCCCCGCTAGCGTGCGCGGCCGCGATGGACACCCGGGCGGCACGGTTCGGCGCGAGCGAGGCCGAATGGCGCGACTGGCGCTGGCAGCTCCGGCACGCCCTCGGGAGCGCCGAGGCGCTCGCCGCGCACGTCTCGCTCACCGACGCCGAGCGGCGCGGCCTCGCCCTCGCCGAGGGGAGCGCCCGCGTCGCCGTCACGCCCTACTACGCCTCCCTCGTCGATCCCGCGCACGCCTCCTGCCCGGTGCGGATCCAGGCGATCCCGACCGCCGCCGAGTTCGAGCGGAGCGCCGGGGACCTGCGCGATCCCCTCGGCGAGGACGTCCGGCGCCCGGTTCGCGCCCTTGTCCACCGCTACGCGGACCGCGCGCTCCTCCTCGCGACGGATCGCTGCGCCGTGTACTGCCGCCACTGCACCCGCCGCCGCCTCACGCTGGCGGGGGACGGGGCGCTCTCCCGCCGGGACCTCGAGGAGGCCGTCGGGTACCTGCGCGCGCACCCCGGCATCCGGGACGTGATCGTCTCGGGCGGCGACCCGCTCGTGCTCGAGGACGGCCGGCTCGAGGAGATCCTCTCCGCGCTCCGGGCGGTCCCGCACGTGAAGATCCTCCGGCTCGCGACGCGGGCGCCGGTGGTGTGCCCGATGCGGATCGACGGGAGGCTCGCGGCGATGCTCCGGCGGCACGCGCCGCTCTTCGTGCTGACGCACTTCAATCACCCGAAGGAGTGCACGGACGAGGCGCGCGCCGCCTGCGAGACGCTCGTCGACGCCGGCGTTCCGGTCGAGAACCAGACCGTGCTCCTGCGCGGCGTGAACTCATCCGCGCGGATCCTGAAGGACCTGTTCGAGCGGCTCCTCGAGTGGCGCGTGCGGCCGTACTACCTGCACCAGGGTGACGTCGCGGAGGGGACCGGGCACCTCAGGACACCGCTCGGGGCGGGCGTCGAGATCCTCGAGGCGCTCCGCGGCCGGACGAGCGGCCTCGCGATCCCGCACTTCGCCGTCGATCTTCCCGGCGGGGGCGGAAAGGTGACGCTGCAGCCAAACTATCTGCTCGCGCCCGACGACGCCGGAGGGGGCGCATGGCTTCGGAACTTCCGAGGCGAGCGCTACTTCTATCCGGAGGCGCCCGGGCGGGATTGCACCTGCCCTTACGAGGCGGTCTACTACGCAGCCCGCGACGGGGCGGGCGTGACGAAGGAGAGTGAGTGATCTCCAAGGTGATCGAGGCGCTGGCGGTGTTCACGACCGGCATCATCTCGGCGATGGGGTACGGCGGCGTCATGCTCCTCATGGCGATCGAGAGCGCCTGCATCCCGCTGCCGTCCGAGATCATCATGCCCTTCGCCGGGTACCTCGTGTACCAGGGCAGGTTCTCGCTGCAAGGCGCCGCGCTCGCAGGCGCGATCGGCTGTGTCGTCGGCTCGATCCCGGCCTACTACCTCGGCCTGTTCGGCGGCCGGCCGCTCATCGAGCGGTACGGACGCTACGTGCTCGTCTCGCACAAGGAGCTCGACTTCGCGGACCGGCTCTTCAAGCGCAGGGGCCACTGGGTCGTGCTCGCGGCCCGCCTACTGCCGGTGGTCCGGACGTTCATCGCCTTTCCCGCGGGCGTCTCGCGGATGCCGATGGGGAAGTTCGTCGTCTACACGTTCGTCGGCTCGTACCCGTGGTGCCTCGGGCTCGCCTGGGTCGGCGCGAAGCTCGGCGAGGCCTGGCACACTGACCCGCGCGTGAAGGCGCTGTATCACCGCTTCGAGCTCGTGATCGTCCTCGCGCTCGTCCTCGGCGCCGCGTGGTTCGTCTGGCACAAGGTGCGCGAGGCGCGCCGCGGCGCGGCCGCGAAGGCGTCGGCGAAGGTCGCCGGCGCGGCGCCGGACGAGGCGTGAGCTCGCGATCCTGCGCCGTCCTCGTCATCGCGCTGTCCGCGGCCTCCGCCTCCGCGGAGGAGCTCATCCGCGTGCTCGTCTCCGCGGACTCGCGCGAGGTCACGGAGCTGCGGCTCGAGGACTACGTCGCAGGCGTCGTCGCGGGGGAGATGCCCGCGAGCTTCCCGCCGGAGGCGCTGAAGGCGCAGGCCGTAGCGGCGCGGAGCTACGCGCTCACTCGCAAGATCGACGCGCAGGCCGCCGGGCGCGCGTGGGACATCGGCGCGGGCGTCCTCGCGCAGGTCTTCTCGCGCTCGCCGGGTCCCGCCGCGCGCGCCGCCGCCGACGCGACCGCGGGCGAGGTGCTCGCGCTCGAGATGGAACCGGTCGAGGCCTACTTCCACGCGGCCTGCGGCGGGCGGACCGAGGGGGGGCTCGCCGCGCTCGGGCGCGAGCTCCCCTACCTCGCTCCCGTCGAGTGCGGCCGCTGCAAGGGCGCGCCCGGCGTGCGCTGGACCCTCCGGCTCACGGCGCGCGAGCTCGGGAAGGCGGCGGGACTCGGCGGCGAGGCGACGGGTGCGCGCGTCGCGGTGCGGACGCCGACGGGCCGCGCCGAGAAGATCGAGGTCCAGGCCGGCGACCACCGCGCCGTGCTCGCCGCGGCGGACCTCCGGCGGCGGCTCGGCTTCTCGCGCCTCCCGTCGCTCGCGTTCGACGTCCGCGCGGAGAAGGGCGAGTTCGTCCTCGAGGGGCGCGGCCAGGGGCACGGCGCCGGGCTCTGCCAGTGGGGCGCGGCGGGATTCGCGCGAGAAGGGAAGGGGTACCGCGAGATCCTCGGCCATTATTATCCGGGGACCGAGATCGTCCGGATGTACTGACGCACCTGGACCTGGACGTGGACGTGGACCTCGATTTCGATTTCGACCTGGCCGTGGACCGCTCTCGATGAGGCTCTCCGATTTCGACTACGACCTCCCCGAGGCGCTCGTCGCCCAGGAGCCGGTCACCCCACGGGACGCGTCGCGGCTCCTCGTCCTGCCCGCCGCCGGAGGCACGGCCCACCGCACGTTCGCCGAGCTCGACCAGCTCCTCGCGTCGGGCGACCTCCTCGTCTTCAACGACACGAAGGTCATCCCGGCGCGGCTCGTCGGCCGCAAGGCCACGGGCGGCAAGGTGGAGCTGCTCCTCTGCGAGCCGCTCGAGGGTGGCCTCGGCCGGCGCTGGCGTGCGATGGGCCAGGCGTCGAAGCCCATCCGCGTCGGCGCGACGGTCGAGCTCGACGGGCTCACCGCCACGATCGAGGCGGTCGAGGGGGAGGGCTTCTACCTCGTCGCGCTCGACCGCGAGGGCGAAGGGCTCCTCGCTGCGCTCGATCGGGCCGGGCGCGTGCCGCTGCCGCCGTACATCCGGCGCGAGCCGTCCGCTCGCGATCGCGAGCGGTACCAGACGCTCTGGGCGCGCGCGCCGGGGAGCGCCGCGGCGCCCACGGCCGGGCTCCACTTCACCGAGCCGCTCCTCGCCCGGCTCGAGGCGCGCGGAGTGCGCCGCACGGCGGTGACGCTCCACGTCGGCCCGGGCACGTTCCTGCCGGTGCGGGGCGAATCGCTCGAAGGCCACCGGATGCACGCCGAGCGGTACGAGGTGCCCGCGGCGGCGGCCGACGAGATCGCCCGCTGCCGCAAGCGCGGCGGCCGCGTCGTCGCGGTCGGCACGACGACCGTCCGGACGCTCGAGAGCGCGCTCGACGGCGACCGCCTCGTCTCCGGCGCCGGGCGCACCGACATCTTCATCCGCCCCGGCCACCGCTTCCGGGCCGTCGACGCGCTCGTAACGAACTTCCACCTGCCGCGCTCGACGCTCCTCGTCCTCGTCTGCGCGCTCGGCGGACGGGACCGGGTCCTCGCCGCGTATCGCGAGGCGGTCGCGCTCGGGTACCGGTTCTTCAGCTACGGCGATGCGATGGTGCTGTTCTCGCGCTGAGCGATCCGTCGCTCCGGAAGGGACCTGTCCGGCTGTGCTATAGGATCGGTGTCGCGGGGGAACACGCCATTGCACAGCGTCTCGGTCCAGCTCGAGCCGACGCAGTTCCTCGCCGGTTGGCGCGAGAAGACGGGGACGCTCTTCCTTCCGACGCTCTCCGACACCCGCGTCGGCGACGAGGTCGCGGTCCGCATCGGCATCTACGGCCACGCGATCCGGGCGACCCTGTTCGGCAAGGTCTCGCTCGTCCGGCGCATGGGCCGGCCCGCGCTGCTGCCGGGGGTCGAGCTGCACCTCGAGCGGCACAGCCTCGCCGCCGCAGGCTTCCTCGCGGCGGCGGCGCGCGGAGAGCCGGTCACGTTCAAGGAGCGGGAGCCGCGCTGGTCCGTCGAGCGGCCGCTGCAGATCGAGCGCGGCCGGGTGGGCCTCGAGGCGACGACCATCAACGTCTCGGAGGGCGGCTGCGCCCTGCGCTGGCCCGGACAGCTTCCGCTCGTCGGCGACACGCTCACGATCCGGCTCAAGGACGGCTTCTTCAACCGCTCGCTGCGCGCGGTCGTGTGCTGGAACCAGCCCGGCGCCGAGCGCGACCGGAGCGTCGGAGTGAAGGTCGTGCCCGAGGGCCGGGCGGGCCGGGCGTGGCGGACGCTCGTCGAAGCCGTCTCGCGCTCCGGTGCGCGGGGGGCGTAGCGCGCCTTGACACCCGAGCGCGCGCGGGGGAAACCCGCCGCGTGATCCGCTTCGAGGTGCTCGCGACGGACGGCGCCGCGCGCCGCGGAAGGCTCGAGACCGCGCGCGGCCCGATCGACACCCCCGTCTTCATGCCGGTGGGGACCGCGGCCACCGTGAAGACGCTCGAGCCGCGCGACCTCGAGGCGCTCGGCGTCCGGATCGTCCTCGGGAACACCTACCATCTGTTCCTTCGCCCCGGGCACGAGCGGGTGCGCCGCCTGGGCGGGCTCCACCGCTTCATGGCCTGGAGCGGCGCGCTCCTCACGGACTCCGGCGGGTTCCAGGTCTTCAGCCTCGGCGAGCGCGCCGCAGGGCGCGACCGGGCGGGGCCCGGGCTCGTCGAGATCGCCGAGGAGGGTGTCACGTTCCGCTCGCACCTCGACGGCTCGCGCCAGTTCCTCTCGCCGGAGCGGGCGATCGAGGTGCAGGAGGCGCTCGGCGCCGACGTCATCATGGCCTTCGACGAGTGCCCGCCGTCGCTCGCCGACCGCGCCTACCACGAGGCCTCGCTCGCGCGGACCCAGCGCTGGCTCGTCCGCTGCCGCGCGGCGTGGCGCACGATGGAGGACGTGAAGGCGGACGCAGGTCCAGCCTCCGCCACCGCGTGTTCGCTGTTCGGCATCGCGCAGGGCGGGCTCTTCCCGGACCTCCGCGCGCGCGCCATCGAGGAGGCGGCCGCGCTCGACCTGCCCGGCTACGCGCTCGGCGGCTACGCCGTCGGCGAGGCGCCCCAGACGATGTGGGAGGGGGTCGCGCGTGACGCGCCGCTCCTTCCGCCCGCGAAGCCGCGCTACCTCATGGGCGTCGGGACGCCCGAGGACCTGCTCGCCGGCGTGGCGGCCGGCGTCGACATGTTCGACTGCGTCCTCCCGACGCGGACCGCCCGCAACGGCCTCCTCTTCACGAGCCGCGGCAAGGTCGTCATCCGGAACGCGCGCTTCGCCGACGACGGGGGCCCGGCCGACCCCTCGTGCTCCTGCTACACGTGCCGGACCTTCTCCCGGGGGTACCTGCGCCACCTGTTCAAGGCGGGGGAGATCCTGGGGCTCAGGCTCAACACGCTCCACAACCTCCACTTCTACCTGTCCCTCATGGACGGGGCGCGCCGCGCGATCGAGGAGGGGAGCTTCGACGCCTTCCGGAAGGAGCGCCTCGCCGCCTGGCGCGAGGGCGACGGAGGGTAGGGATCTCTGGACACCCCCCGCGAATCGGGCTAGAAAACAGCGCTTTTCCGCACATCTCCTCGGACCAGGAGCAACCCAGAATGTCCCCCGTCCTCCACGCGTTCTTCGCTCAGACGGCGCCGGAGGGACAGGCCGCGAACCCGATCGGCCAGTTCCTCCCGTTCATCCTCATCGCGCTCGTCTTCTATTTCGTCTTCTTCCGCCCCCAGCAGAAGCAGGCGAAGCAGCATCAGGCGTTCCTCGGGGCCATGAAGAAGGGCGACGACGTGGTCACGCAGGGCGGGATCGTCGGCACGGTCACGGCGGTCGAGGACCGGACGGTCTTGGTGGACGTCGGCGGCGGAACGAAGCTGCGCGTCCTGAAGACGCAGATCTCGGGTCAGTGGAAGCCGGTGGAGACGACGGAGGCGAAGAAGTAGATGGAACGGACCTGGTACTGGCGCGTCGGACTCATCGTCGGCGTCGCGATCCTCTCGCTCTATCAGCTCGTCCCGAGCTGGTTCTACTTCAAGCTGCCGCCCGATCGGCGGAACACCGAGGTCTACGACCAGTCGGTGCCCCGCTGGGCGCCGGCGGCGAAGCACCACCTGAACCTCGGCCTCGATCTGCAGGGCGGCATCCACCTCGCGATGGGCGTGGACGTCGACCGCGCGGTCAAGGCGAAGGTCGCCCGGCGTGCCGACGAGATCGCCGACTTCCTGAAGTCGAAGGACGTCGCGTTCGCCGAGTCGCGCACCGTGGACGGTGGCCGCCGGATCGAGGTGAAGGGGCAGGCGCCCGACCAGATCCGCAAGGTCGTGCTCGACGCCTACGACCACGAGATGTTCGCGCCGGGCGGCGCGCCGGACGGCGCGGTCCTCTTCGCGTTCAAGGACCAGGTCCTGCGCGACTTCCAGGGAAAGGCGGTCGAGCAGGCGGAGAAGGCGATCCGCAACCGCGTCGACAAGTGGGGCGTCACCGAGCCCGACATCAAGCGCAAGGCCAACTCGCAGATCCAGATCCAGCTGCCGGGCTTCAAGGATCCGGAGAAGGCGAAGGAGCTGCTCGGCCGGACCGCGCAGCTCGAGTTCAAGATCACGGACGACGAGAGCCCCGTGCTCGACGCGCTCCGGACGACGGTCGCGCAGTGCCCGGGCGGCCGCGCGGGCCTCCAGGTCCCGCTGCCCGAGGGCGGCTGCTGGACCGCCGAGTCGATCGAGCTGCCGAAGGGCAGCGCCCGGTCCGTGACGATGCTCGTCGCGAACACGCGCGTCGAGCTCGACAAGCTCATGCAGGAGAAGGCGGCGCCGCTCCTCGATCCGTCGCAGAACGCGCTCGGCATCGGGGAGGCGACGGTCCAGACCGGTCAGGGCGGATTCCAGGCGCGCTACTACCGGACGTACCTGCTCCGTGGGAAGACCGAGCTCACCGGCGACTACATCGCCGACGCCGGCGTCGGCGTCGACAACTCCGACCCGCTCCAGCAGGGCCGCCCGGTCGTCACCTTCAAGATGACGCCGCAGGGCGCGGGCCTCATGGAGAAGCTCACGACCGAGAACATGCGCCGCCGCATGGCGACGGTCCTCGACGACAAGGTCGAGACCGCGCCTTACATCCAGGGGCGGATCTCCTCGAACGGCCAGATCACGCTCGGCTCGGGGACGAACCGGCAGCGGCAGTTCGAGGAGGCGAACGACATCGCCCTCGTCCTCAAGGCGGGCGCGCTGCCCGCGCCGGTGACCATCTCCGAGGAGCGGACCGTCGGCGCCACGCTCGGGCCGGAGCTCGTGAAGAAGGGCACCGTCGCCGCCTTGTGGGGGCTGCTCGCGGTCCTCGCCTTCATGGTCCTCTACTACCGCGCGTCCGGACTCGTCGCGGACATCGCGCTCGTCCTGAACGGCCTGCTCGTCCTCGCGATCATGTCGATGATCGGCTCCACCCTCACCCTCCCCGGCATCGCCGGCTTCGTCCTCACGCTCGGCATGGCGGTCGACGCGAACGTGCTCATCAACGAGCGCATCCGGGAGGAGCTGCGCGGCGGCAAGTCGGTGAAGGCGGCGGTCCAGCAGGGCTATGACAGGGTGTTCTGGACCATCGTCGACTCGCACGTCACGACCCTCGTCGCCGGCGTCGTCCTCATGCAGTACGGGTCTGGTCCGGTCCGCGGTTTCGCGGTCACGCTGATCATCGGCCTCGTCGCCTCCATGTTCACCTCCATCGTCGTGACCCGCGCGATCATGGAGTACTTCACGCGTCACGACACCGCGCGGCTGAGCGTCTGATGCAATTCAAGACCTTCGACATCATCCCCCACGGCACGAAGTTCGACTTCGTCGGGAAGCGCCACATCGCAGTGGTGCTCTCCGTCGTCGTGAACCTCGCTGTCATCGCGTGGTCCCTCCCGCTCGTCCACGGGCTCAACTTCGGCGTCGACTTCGCCGGCGGCACCGAGATGGAGGTCCGCTTCGGGAAGCCGGTCGACCCGGGCGCCATCCGCAAGGGCGTCGAGGAGCTCGGCTTCAAGGACGCCTCCGTCCAGACCTACGGCCCCGACAGCGAGCACACCTACCTCGTCCGCGTCGGCCGCATCGCCCTCATGAGCCCGGAGGACGTGAAGCGTGTCGAGGACGCGGTGAAGGCGCGCTTCCCCGTCGAGAGCACGAGCTTCAACGCCGACGCGGGCGACAAGATCGACTTCCAGTTCAAGGGCGCCACGCCCACGATCGGCGAGATCAAGGCCACCGTCGAGGGCGCGGGGATCCGCGTCCGCGAGGTGCGCGAGGAGGCGGGGCTCACCGCCGGCACGAAGTCGTTCGCGGTGATCACCCAGGGCATCCAGGACAAGATCGAGCGCGACCTCACCACGCGCTTCGCCGAGGCGAAGCCCGAGGTGCGGCGCGTCGAGTACGTCGGCCCCGCGGTCGGCCGCGAGCTCCGGAACCAGGGCTTCAAGGCCATCATCTACGCGATGATGCTCATCGTCGTGTACGTCGGCCTGCGGTTCGACTTCCGCTTCAGCCCGGGCGTCATCATCGCCCTCATCCACGACGCCGTCATCACCCTCGGCTACTTCGCCTTCTCCGGGCGCGAGTTCAACCTCACCTCGATCGCGGTCATCCTCACGGTGGTCGGCTACTCGGTGAACGACACCGTCGTCGTCTACGACCGGATCCGAGAGAACACCACCAAGTACAAGGGGAAGGGGCTCGCCGAGATCGTGAACGCCTCGATCAACGAGGTCTTCGGCCGGACGCTCCTCACCTCGTTCGCGACGGCGCTCTCGCTGCTCGGCCTGCTCTTCTACGGCGTCGGAACGATCTTCGACTTCGCGTTCGCGATGCTCGTCGGCATCGTGTCCGGCACCTACTCGACCTGGTTCATCGCGGCTCCGATGACCATCTGGCTCGAGGAGCGGGCGGCGCGGAAGGCCGCGCATCCCGCAGCCGCGGCCGCCGAGGCCGCGGCGCGCGCGAGCAAGTAGCGGCGCCGTCACACGGCGGACTTGACGGGGCCCCGTCGCCGAGAGGCGGCGGGGCCCTTCGAATTTCTGCGGGGAGCGACGCCCGTGCCTGCGCTCCGGATGTAGTACCGTGCGTCGACCTGGGCGGCGGTACGCGCGCCGCGCTCCCACGCACCTCACGCTCGCCCGCCCGGCGCGCACCGGAGAACGACATGTCCCGCTCCCCCGTGAAGCTCCTCGCCATGCTCGCCCTGCTCGCGGCGGCCCCCGCCGCGCGGGCGCAGGCTCTGAACTACCAGCCGGTGCGGGTGGACCTCACCGTCTACGGCGCGTACGCGGCGGCGGACGCCACCTCCTGGGGGTTCGGCGTGGCGCTCGAGCCCAAGTTCAACGTCACCGACCGGCTCGCGGCGGGCATGCGGTTCGAGGCCGCCGGGTTCGTCACGCAGGAGGTGACCGTCGCGGGCGCCGGCGCCGGCCAGACGACGAACGTGTCGCAGGGCGCGCGCGCGGTGACGACAATCCTCGCGAAGGCCGAGTACTACCTGTCGGACTCGGCGGCGCGGCCGTTCGTCGGGCTCGGGCTCGGGCTCTACCGGATCGGTGCGGGCTCGCAGTCGGCGTCGAGCGGCGGCACGGTCGTCCAGAGCGCGGGGGCGTTCCGCGGGTTCGGCTTCTGCCCGCAGCTCGGCGTGAACTTCGGCAGCTTCCGGCTCGCGGGCACCTACCACGTGATCACCGGCGGCGACATGGTCGTCGCCACCCAGGCGGTCGGGACGACGACGCCGGTCGAGGTGAAGCTCGCGAAGAACTTCTTCGCGTTCGAGATCGGCGGGACGATGGGCGGCGCGCGCCGCTAGGGCGCGCGGTCCGCGAGCCGCTCGAAAGAGCAACCGCTGCCGCCGCCCGGAGACGCCGCGTCGCGCTCAGGGCGTGAGACTGGGCAGCATTTCTCCCTCGCCCCCGCGAAGCGGGGGAGAGGGCCGGGGAGAGGGGGCTGGACTGAGCCGCTGCTGCCGGCCGGAGACGCCGCGTCGCCGCAGGCGCTCCGGCGCCAGCGCAGCGAGTCGGACGCCTCCGCGATGCGGCGCCGGCGGCGCCCCGGCCGGCTTCGCTGCGGCGCTGCGGGTGCGCGGCGGCCTTACCGCTTCTTCGAGGCGGCCGCAGTGCCCGGCAGGAGCCGCGGCGCGATGATCTCGGCGACGTGGCGCGCGGTGACTCGGTCCCCGGCGCGATCGAGCCCGCCGCCGATCTGCAGCTGGCAGCCCGGGCAGTCCATGGCGACCACCGCCGCCCCCGTCTTCCGCACGTTCTCGAGCTTGCGCGCGAGGATGGGCCGGCTGATCTCGGGGAACTTGAGCGAGTAGCTCCCGCCCATCCCGCAGCAGGCGTCGCTCTCCCTCATCTCCTCCACGACGTGCCCGGAGGCGCGCAGGAGGCGGCGCGGCGGGACGTGCGCCCCGAGCTTGCGCTTCAGGTGGCAGGAGTCGTGGTACGTCACGGTCACCGTGGTCGCGAGAGGCGTTACCGCGAGGCGCCCCTCCGTGACGAGCTCGTCGATGAGCGAAGAGAAGTCGCGGACCCGAGGCGCGAGCGCCTCGGCCCGGCGCGCCCAGTCCTCGTGACCCTGCGAGCGGAGCGTCGCCGCGAGCTCGTGCCGGAGGGCGACGGTGCAGGTGGGGCAGGCGGAGACGATCCAGCGCGCGCCGGCCTCCTCGAGGGCCGCGACGTTGTCCATCGCGTTCTTCGCGGCCACGTCGAACGCGCCGGCGTAGCGGGCCGGCGCCCCGCAGCAGGTCTGGCCCTGCGGGAAGACGACCTCGACCCCGGCGGTCCGGAGCGCCCGCACCACCGCCTCACCGGTCGACGGGTAAGCGAAGTCGACGAGGCAGCCGGCGTAGAGCGCCGCGCGGTCGCGCGCGCCCGCGGCCTGGGGGAGCGAAGGGAACCGGTCGCGGAGCGGCTCGTCCGCGATGGCCGGCAGCGAACGGTCGCTCGTCATCCCCGAGAGGAAGAGCGGGAGGTGCCGGATCATCCCGCCCTTCGCGAACGGCTTCTGTGCCCTCGACGCGGCGCGCAGCATCGCGTGGAAGACGCGGCGGTCGTTCACGACTCGGAAGGCGGTCTTCTGCAGGAAGGACTGGCCGCGCTCGCGGACGAGCTTGCCGCGCAGCTCGACGATGAGCCCCGGGATGTCGATGCGGGTCGGGCAGACCTGCGTGCACGCGCCGCACTGGATGCAGAGCGACTGGATGTCCTTCGAGGCGTCGAGCGCGTCGAACCAGGCCGCGAGGATCGCGCCGATCCCCCCGGTGTAGACGCCGCCGAAGACGTGGCCGCCGAGGAGGCGGTAGACCGGGCACACGTTCACGCACGACGCGCAGCGGATGCAGCGGAGCGCCTGCGCGAAGTGCGGGTCCTTCGCCATCTCGCTCCGCTTGTTGTCGACGAGGATGACGTGCAGCTCCTTCGGGGCGCCGTCGGCGCCAGGGGCGGGCCCGGTGAACATCGAGACGTAGCTCGTGAGGAGCTGGCCCGTCGCGCTCCGGGGCAGCGCCCGCAGGATCGGCTCGACGTCGGAGAACCGCTCGACGAGCTTCTCGATGCCGACCACCACGACGTGGATCGGGGGGAGCGTCGAGACGAGCCGGGCGTTCCCCTCGTTCGTCACGACGACGAGCGTCCCGGTCTCCGCGACCGCGATGTTCGCGCCGGTGATGCCGAGCTCGGCGGCGAGGAACTCCTCGCGCAGCTCGCGACGCGCGACCTCGACGAGGCGGGGGATGTCCGCGGGGAGCTGCTCCTGCACCTCCCTCGAGAAGAGGTCCGCGACCTGCTCCTTCGAGAGGTGGATCGCGGGCATCACCATGTGGGAGGGGCGCTGGCCGGCGAGCTGCACGATCCACTCGCCGAGGTCGGTCTCCGCGACGCGGATCCCCTCCTTCTGGAGGTGGGCGTTGAGGTGAAGCTCCTCGGTCGCCATCGACTTCGACTTGGCGATGCGCCGGACGCCGCGCTCACGACACAGCCGGAGCACGTAGCGGCGCACCTCCTCCGGGTCGGAGGTGCGAAAGACGCGCGCGCCCGCCGCCGTCGCCTGGGCCTCGAACCGCACGGCGAGCGCGTCGAGCTGCCTCGCGGCACGGTCCTTGATCGCGACGAGCCGGTCGCGCAGCCCCTCGAAGTCGATCCCCTCGTAGGCGCGCGCGCGAGAGGCGGTGTACGCCTCGCTGAAGCGACCGAGCGCGCCCCCGAGCTGCCCGTTGTCGAGCGCGTCCGCGATTCGCCGCTTGATGTCGGGGGGTGCCATGGTCCTCCTCGCCTGCCCTCAGTCCACCGCGACGATCACGAGCCGCCGCGGCCCGTGGACGCCGATGGTGAGCACCCGCTCGATGTCCGCGGTGCGGCTCGGCCCCGTGACGCAGGCGAGGTACCGCGCGCGCCGCGGGTCCACCCGCGCGAGCAGGCACTCGAGATCCGGCAGGAGCGTGGCGGTCCGGAAGAGCGCCACGTGCGTCTCGGTCAGCATCGAGGCGAGCCGGAGCCGCGGGTCGCTCGCGTCCTGCGCGAGCGTGCCGGTCGCCGCTAGCGCCCAGTCGAACTCGGTGACGCCGACGCGGCTCGCCGCCGCGCGCTCCCTCGTGACGTCGAAGGAGAGGCCGGGAAAGCGCCGGGCGAGCGCGTCGCGGTCGAGGGTCCCCTGGAGGATCCGGCCCTCGCACCAGACGGCGCGCCCACCCGGCACATCCTCGACG
>DASWEI010000070.1:0-3651 GCA_036394835.1 Anaeromyxobacter sp.
CCTGGGCGACGGCTGCGTCGAAGCGCTCCCGCCGGCGCTCGCCGACGTGGAATCGGTCCCGCTCATCGACGTGATCTGGCTCGACCGGGGCGGAGAGCAGGCCGCGGCGGCCTTCGAGGTCGAGCACACCACGTCCATCTATTCCGGGATCATGCGGATGCTGGACCTTGCCTCCGGGCCCGCGAAGGCGGTCCGTGGCCTGTATCTCGTCGCACCGGATGCCCGGGAGGATGACGTCCGCAAGCAACTCACGCGGCCTGCGTTCCGACGCATCGGCGAGCTCGCGGTGAAGTACCTGCCCTACAGCGCGCTCGAGCAGCATCGGGAGTCGATGGCCCGCTTCGGCGAGGGTCTCAAGGCGGTCGATGCCGTGGCGCGCTCGCTGGCGTGATCACCCCGCAGGGCCGCGGCGAGCGGACGCAGGTGGTCCAGCCGTGACGTGGGCGCTCATTGACGCCTCGTGCGAAGCGCGCAGCATCGCACGAGGGGGTAGGCGATGGCTCTTGAGCAGGTGGAACGCGAGCTCCTCGAGATCGCTCGCGCGCACCACGTCCACTTTGACGTCGAGCCGGAGGTGGTCGTCCGGGCGACCGACCGCGTGAAAGTTGGGTTCGAGGTTCGCCTGTGGGCGGTGCACGCGCGTGGGGCGCACGCGTTGCCCGGGTGTTCGAAGTGCCGGGACCTCGCGGCCGACCTTCGGCGTATAGCGGAATGGGCGGTGCCGTCGGAGGATCGCGCCACACGGATCGAGATCGAGCCGTTCCATGCGGCGCTCTACGAGTCGACGGTCGTTCCCGGCGCCGACGAGATCGCGATCGGGGTCCGGCTCATCCACCGCGAGGGGTACGACCGGCCGA
This sequence comes from Anaeromyxobacter sp., assembly GCA_036394835.1. GTDB lineage: Bacteria > Myxococcota > Myxococcia > Myxococcales > Anaeromyxobacteraceae > Anaeromyxobacter. The sequence goes on from DASWEI010000070.1 coordinate 858, forward strand.
TCGACGCGTGCGAGGAGCTGTGCCTCAAGGAGATCCGCCAGCGCCTTCGCGCGCTCGGCATCGCGGAGCGGTGAGTCACCGCGATGCCGGGCGGTGGCTGAGTCTCAGGATCAGAGTTGCGCGCGCCGAAGGAGCTGCGCGTTCACCGCGACGATGATCGTGCTGAGTGACATGAGCACCGCTCCCATGGCCGGCGCGAGGAGGACGCCCCACCGCGCGAGGACGCCCGCCGCGAGCGGGATCGCCGCGACGTTGTAGCCCGCCGCCCACCAGAGGTTCTGGATCATCTTCCGGTACGTCGCCCGGCTGAGGGCGATGATGCGCGGAACGTCTCGCGGATCGCTCCTGACGAGCACGATGTCGCCGGCCTCGACCGCGACGTCCGTGCCCGCGCCCATCGCGACGCCCACGTCCGCGGTCACGAGCGCCGGTGCGTCATTCACCCCGTCCCCCACCATGGCGACGCGCTGGCCGCTCCGCCGGAATGTCTCGATGACCGCTGCCTTGCGGTCCGGGAGCACCTCCGCGTGGACGGTGTCGATCCCGATCTCTCTCGCGACCGCCTCCGCCACGGCCCGCGAGTCGCCGGTGAGCATCGCGACCCCGAGCCCCATCGCGTGGAGGCGCCTCACCGCGTCCGGCGACTCGGGCCTCACCGCGTCCGCGACCGCGAACGCTGCGACCGCCCTCCCGTCCTCGACGAGGAAGACGACGGACTGGCCGCGCTCCGCCGCTGCACGCGAGAACTCGTCGAGCTCGGCGGGGAGCGCGATGCGCAGCCGCCGGAGGAGGTTCGGTCCCCCGACGAGCCGCTCGCGCCCATCGACCTGAGCGCGCACACCGCGTCCGGGGATCGCCTCGAACCCCTGCGCCTGCGGGATCGAGAGCCCGCGCTCCCGGGCGGTGCGCACCACCGCCTGCGCGACGGGATGCTCCGAGTCCCGCTCGACCGCAGCGGCGAAGCGGAGCGCCTCTTCCTCGGTCACGCCGTCGCCGACCCGAACACCGACGACGCGGTACTCGCCCAGGGTGAGCGTCCCCGTCTTGTCGAAGACGACCGTCGTGAGGCGGCGCGCCTCCTCGAGCCCTCGCCGGTCGCGCACGAGAAGTCCCGAGCGAGCGCCGAGGGTCGTCGAGATCGCGATGACGAGCGGGATGGCGAGCCCGAGCGCGTGCGGACAGGCGATGACGAGGACCGTCACGATGCGCTCCACGATGAACGCGCCGGGCGCTCCCGCGAGACCCCAGGCGATCGCCGTGAGGAGGGCCGCCGCGAGCGCGGCGATCGTCAGAATGAACGCGGCGCGGTCCGCGAGCGCCTGCGCGCGCGACCGGGACGTCTGCGCACGCTCGACGAGCCGCATGATTCCGGCGAGGGCGGTCCCCTCGCCCGTCCCGGTCACCTGCACGCGGAGCGACCCTGCCCCGTTCACGGTCCCGGCGATGACACGTTCGCCCGGTCGCTTCTTCACCGGGCGGGACTCTCCCGTGATCATCGATTCGTCGACGGTGCTCTCACCGGACTGCGCGAGACCATCTGCGGGAATGCGCGCCCCCGGGCGGACGAGGACCGTGTCGCCGTCGCGCAGCGCCGAGAGGGGGACCTCCTCCTCGCGCCCGCCGATGATCCGGACCGCCGCGGACGGGAGGAGCTTCGCGAGCTCCTTCAGCGCCCCTTGCGCCTGAGAGATGGAGCGCATCTCGATCCAGTGACCGAGCAGCATCACCGTGACGAGCGTGGAGAGCTCTTCCCACAGCGGCATTCCCGGGTAACCGATCGTCACCGCGAGGCTGAAGACGAACGCGACGCCGATCGCGAGCGCGATGAGCGTCATCATCCCTGGAAGACGAGCGCGCACCTCGCGCGCGGCGCCCTCGACGAACGGCCACCCGCCGTAGGCGAAGACGAGGATCCCCAGCACAGGAGGGATCCACGTCGATCCCAGGAACACCGGAGCGCGCCAGCCGGTCACCGACGTGAGCATGTGACCCCACACGACCGTGGGGATCGTGAGGACCAGGGTCACCCAGAACCGGCGCCGGAACATCGCCACACTGTGTCCCGCGTGGCGATCGTGGGCCGCGTGCTCATCGCGGTGAGCCGGCGGCTCGTGCATCACGCCTCCGCGAGGCGGCAGCGCGTGCTCGTGCGCGGCATCGCGGCCTTCTCTCGCCGAGACCTCGGGATGTCCCGGGTACCCGGGCTCGGCGGGCGCGCCGCCGTGGGCCGGATCGCTCTGGCCCGGAGGATGTGGATCGTGACCCCGGTGCTCTCGGTGGTCCTGCATGCCCCCTCCTGTCGCGAGCCCCGGCGCGATACTTCTTCGCCGAACCGAGCTTCACGTGGGTCGCTAGAGCTGCGATCCCCGCGCTCCTCCGTCCAAGACGAGTAACTCCCCGCCGCCTCGACCGCCACGGCCTCCGTCATCACCACAAAGGACTGCGACTGCGACATGGGCGCAATCACCGCGAGTGCTGCATGCCTGTCCCCATTGCCATTGGTCCAGGCCGTGCGCTCAAGAAGACGGAGAACCCGACGGGCCAGCGGATGCCGTATGCGCTCTCGAACGCGCTCGGGACGACGTTCAGGGACATGCCGGCACCGAGGCCGAGCAGCAGCTGTTGTCCCGAGCCGAGGGCGATCGGGATCTGCCGGACGTAGGTCAGCGCCGCCTTCGCGACCCAGCTCTTCTCCCCGCCACCGCCGGAGATCACGAGAGCCTCGGCAGTCTTCTGCGCGGCCTCGACGCGTGCGAACAGCACGTTCCGCTCGTCCGGATCGACCACGGTCTCG
>DASWEI010000071.1:0-9630 GCA_036394835.1 Anaeromyxobacter sp.
CTCGTGGCGCAGCCGTGGGACGCGAACGGCGACGGGCTCGCCGACTACGAGGCGCTCGCGCGCACGGTCCCGACCTACCCCGGCGCCACGTCGCTCCTCGACGTGGACCTCCGGGCCGCGGCGGCTGACCTCCTGCTCCTCACGTCGAACGTGGAGAGCGGCATCCATCCTGCGAGCGGCTCGATCCTGCTCACCTTCAACCGCCAGCTCGACGCGGTCCTCACGGACGTGACGCTGTACGACTCGACCGCGGCGAGGACCGTCGCGGTCGTGGTCTCGGTGGACGGGACCGGCAAGATCCTGACGATCGTGCCCGCCGGTGGGACGGGGCTCGCTCCGTATCACTCGTACTCGCTCACGGTGTACGCGCTCGCGACGAACGGGGATCCCCTCACCGTCTACAAGTCGTTCATCGCGGACGTCCCGGCGTCGCTCCTGCCCGCTATCACGGGGCTCACCGTGACCCCGGCGATCGCCGACTACGACACCGCGACGTACACGCTCTCCTGGAACGCCTCCGCGAGCGCGGCCGGGTACCAGGTGTGGGCCCGCGACACGAACCGGAACCCGAGCTACCTCCTGCTGAAGACGCTCGGCAGCATGCCGGCGCCGAGCACGAGCGTGACGCTCCCCGCGACGTTCGACTGGTACTCCGCCGACGCGCTCCTGACCCCGCTCGCGTTCCGCGTGGCGGTGGACCTCGCCGTGGTGGCGGTGAACGCGGCGGGCGACGCGCCGCTGCCGACGAGCGCGACCCCGGTCCGCCGTTCCGATACGGCGGCGCCCTGGGCGCTCACGGCGCAGTCCGGCCAGGCGGACAACAGCGCAGGCCTCACCGCGCGGACGATCACCCTCACCGCGACGTTCGACGAGTACATGGATCCGTCGGTCCTCCCGACCATCTCCCTCCCGGCGGCCCTCACCTACACGTTCGACTGGAGCGCGAGCGCGACCCCCACGGTCGGCACGTTCCACATCACCGTCCCGGCCTCGACCGACGGGCGCGGACCCTTCACGATCGCGGGCGCGAAGGACACGAGCGGGAACTTCATGACCCCGAAGACCGGTCAGCTCACGAGCATCTCGCAGCTCGTCGTGAACGGCGGCTTCGAGACGGGCGATCTGACGGGCTGGACCGCGACGGTCCTGTCGACCACGAGCACCGCCACCGCCCCGTTCGCGACCTCCTCCGTCGCCGCGACGGGCACGTGGTCCGCCCGGATCGGCAACGCCACGCTCAGCGCACAGTACGGGACCTCGCAGCTCATCCAGACGATCGTGCTTCCCACCGGGTACACGAGCCTGGTGGCGTCGGTCGCCTATCGCCCGTACACCAGCTACTACTATTACGACTCGAGCAAGTGCGTCATCCAGAACGCCGCCGGGACCTCGACGCTCGCGACCCTGTTCACCACGACCTCGAACCTGACGTACTTTCAGACGGCATCGGTGAACATCACCTCGCTCGCGGGGCAGACCGTCCGGATCCTCTGCCAGACCTACCAGTACGGTTACGACGAGACCGGGATGTACCTCGACGACGTCTCGATCCTCGCGACGCCATGAGGCGCGCGAGGCGGACCGCCCTTCTCCTCGCCGTCGCGCTCGCGCCGGCGGGGGGCAGGGCCGCCCCCGCGGAGCCGCCGCGCGTCGCCGTGCTCGCGGCGACCGGGGGCGCTCCCGCGGCGGCCGCCGCCCGAGCGGCGGCGGAGGCGGCGCGTCAGGCCGGCGCGGAGGCGCTCTCGCCGGAGGTGGTCGCGCGGGCGACGCCCGCGGCCGAGGCGGACGCCGCGGCGTGCGCGGCGAACGCCGCCTGCGTCATCGCGACCTGTGCCGCCGTTGGCGCCGAGGTGCTGCTCGCAGTCAGCGTCACGAGCGCCGAGCCGGGCGCGCGGCTCGAGCTCCGCCTGCTCGACTGCAAGCGCGGCCGGATCCGCGGGCAGGCCTCCGACACGGTGGGGCGGGAGGAGAGGGCGGCGCGGGACGGCGCGGCGCGGCTCGCGACCCGCATCCTCCAGCCGGTCCTCTCCGCCGGCGCGCTGCCTTCGTCGCTGCTCCCGCCGCCTCCCCTGGCGGCGACCGCGATCTCGACCCCGCCGGCGGCCGCGCCATCCTCCCCGCCGCGACCCGCGGCGGAGGCGACGCGGGCCACCTCGAGCGAGGTCCCCGCTCCCGCTCGGACGAATGCGCGCCGCCGCTGGGGCACGCTCCTCGCCGGGACCGGGGCGGCGCTCCTCGCCGGCGGCGCCGCGACCGGCGCTCTCGCCTGGTCCGCGTCGAACGACGCGAGCGCCTCCCTCGCCACGGGGAATTACGGCGGGTTCGCCGCCGGGCGCGGCACGGCGCGATCGCTCGGGTGGACGGCCGCGGCGATCGGCGGCGCGGGCGCCGCCGCGCTCGCGGCTGGAGCCTGGCTCCGATTCGGGGGGCGCTCGCCGCCCGTCGCGCTGGGGATCGAGGCGTACGGCGGCGGCGGTGGCGCACGGGTGGCGCTCGCGTTCTAGGGCTGCGACCCATCGCGGGTCGAGCCGAAGCACGAGAGGATGCTGCCGCGCGGACCGCTCGCCCGTGCGGCGCGTGCGCCGCGACCTCGTGCCGCTGGCGCGCCGCGCGGCTCCGCGCTTACCCTTCCGATCGTGCGAGTGTACGTCGGAGCGGGATCGAACCTCGGCGATCGCTGGGCGAACCTGGCGCTCGCCGCGCGCGCACTCCGCGAGGCGCCCCGGATCGCGGTCGTGCAGGCGTCGCGCGTCTTCGACGCCGCGCCGCTCGGACCGCCGCAGCCGCGCTATCTCAACGCCGCCCTCGAGCTCGAGGTGGACGTGCCGGCCCCGGCGCTCCTCGGGATGCTGCAGGAGGTCGAGGGGAGGGCCGGGCGCGTCCGGACCGCCGTGCGCTGGGCGGCGCGGACGCTCGACCTCGATCTGCTCCTGTACGGGGACGAGGTGATCCGCCGGCCCGAGCTCGTCGTTCCGCATCCTGCGATTGCGGTCCGGCGCTTCGTCCTCGCGCCGCTCGCGGAGCTGTGCCCCGAGCGGACGGTTCCCGGCACGGGCCGAACGGTGGCGCAGCTGCTCGCGCTCGTCCCGCCGGAGGACCTGGTGCCGGCCGGGCTGTATCCGGGTATCTAGCGGGAGGGCACTCGCTCGCTACTTCTTCGGCGCTTCCTTCACCGGCGCCTCCTTCGAGGGACCGGCGGTCTTCAGCACCTTGTTCCAGCGAGCGACCTCGCTCTGGACGAGCTTGCGCAGGCCGTCGGGCGTCGTCGCTGCCTTGTTCGAGAGGTCCGCGCCGAGATCGAGGAGCCGCTTGCGGGTGTTCGGGTCGTCGAGCGCCTTCACGAGCGCAGCGTTCAGCTTCTGCACGATCTCCTTCGGCGTCCCCTTCGGCGCGAAGAGCGCGTTCCAGGCGGTGACCTCGAACTCGGGCAGCCCGGCCTCCTTCGTCGTGGGGACGTCGGGGAGCGCCGGCGAGCGCTGCGGCAGCGCGACCGCGTAGGCCTTGATGGTCCCGGCCTGGATCTGCGGGACGAGGTTCACGATCTGGTCGCACATGTAGTCCACCTGCCCGGAGACGAGGTCGTTCAGCGCCGGGCCGGTGCCGCGGTAGGCGATCCGCGTCGGCTTCGCGCCGACGAGCGAGTTGAAGAGCGTGCAGGTGGTGTACGAGACGGAGCCCGTGCCCGCGTGCGCCTCGTTGAGCTTCTCCGAGCTCTGCTTCACGTAGGCGACGAACTCCTTGAAGTCCTTCGCCGGGAAGTCCTTCTTCGCGACGACGAGGATCGGCGTCCCGGCGGCGAGGCCGATCGGCTCGAAGTCCTTCGCCGGGTCGTACTTCAGCTCCGGGTAGGCGCCCGGCGCGGCGCCGTGCGTCCCCATGTGGCCCATCTCGATCGTGTAGCCGTCGGGCGGCGCCTGCGCGGCACGGAGCGAGCCGGTCGTGCCGCCCGCCCCCGCGACGTTCTCCACCACGATCTGCTGGCCGACGGTGCGCGACATGTTCTCCGCGACGATGCGGGCGACCACGTCGGTCGGGCCGCCGGCCGCGAACGGGACGATCATCGTGATGGGCCGCTCGGGCCAGGCGGCGCGCCCGTTCGAGGGGAGGGCGAGGACGGCGGCGGCGACGGCGAGGGACGCGACGGACCTTCTCATGACGGCTCTCCTTTTCATTCCGTGAAGACCTCTTGGCGGCCGCGGCGGATGGAGGGAAGCACGGCTATCGCGAGGACGACGAGCGCGACGGTGAGCAGCGCCCCGCTGAGCGGCCGCTGCACGAGCGCGGCGAGGCTGCCGCGCGAGATGGCGAGGGCGCGGCGGAGGTTCTCCTCCATGAGGCGCCCGAGCACGAACCCGAGGAGGAGCGGCGCCGTCTCGAAGTCGAGCTTCGAGAGCGCCCAGCCGACGACGGCGAACGCCGCGGACATGATCACGTCGGCGGGCGAGTTGTTCACCGAGTAGATGCCGATGCAGGAGAAGAGCAGGATCGCCGGAAACATGAGCCGGTACGGCACGTCGAGGAACCGCACCCAGAGCCGGACGAGCGGGAGGTTGATGACGAGCAGCATCAGGTTCCCGATCCACATCGACGCGATGATCCCCCAGAACAGCCGCGGGCTCTTCACCATCACGAGCGGGCCCGGGACGATGCCGTGGATCGTCATCGCGCCGACCATGAGCGCCATCACCGCGTTCGGCGGGATCCCGAGCGCGAGGAGCGGGATGAAGGAGGTCTGCGCGCCCGCGTTGTTCGCCGACTCCGGCCCGGCGACCCCTTCGATGGCGCCGCGACCGAAGCGGCGCGGGTCCTTCGCGAGCTTCTTCTCGGTGGTGTAGGACGCGAACGGCCCTAGCACCGCGCCGTTCCCCGGCAGGATCCCGAGGGTCGCGCCGATGAAGGTGCCGCGCACGATCGGCCAGAACGATCGCCGGAGATCCGCGAGCGTGGGGAGGACGCTGCCGATCGCCCGCTTCACGAGGTCGCGGTGCTCCACCGCCTCGAGGTTCCGGAGCACCTCGGCGAACCCGAAGAGCCCCATCGCCAGCACCGCGAAGTCGATGCCATCGGCGACCGCCGCGTAGCCGAACGTCATGCGCTCCGCGCCCGTGTCGAGGTCCGTGCCAACCGTCGCGAGGAGGAGCCCGACGACGATCATCGAGATCGCCTTCGGGATCGAGCCGCGCGCGAGCACGACCGCGAAGGCGAGGCCTGCCACCATGAGGGAGAAATACTCGGCGGGCCCGAAGGCCATCGCGAGCTTCGTGAGCGGGACCGCGAGCGCCGCGATGACGAGCGTCGCGACGCAGCCCGCGAAGAACGAGCCGATGGCGGCGATGCCGAGCGCCGCGCCGGCGCGCCCCTGCTTCGCCATCTGGTGGCCGTCGAGCGTAGTCACGACGGCGGTCACCTCGCCCGGGATGTTCACGAGGATGGCGGTCGTCGAGCCGCCGTACTGGGCGCCGTAGTAGATGCCGGCGAGCATGATGAGCGCGCCGGTCGGCTCGACGCTGAACGTCACCGGCAGGAGCATCGTGATCGTCGCGATCGGCCCGATCCCGGGGAGCACGCCGATGAGCGTCCCGACGAAGCAGCCGATGAACGCGAGCCCCAGGTTCTGGAGCGTGAACGCGACGGAGAAGCCGAGCGACAGGTTCGAGAGCAGACCGTCCATGGCGCCTAGACCGTGACGACGCCGGGGATCACGAGCACCGGGATGGGGAGGCCGAGCGCGAATCGGAACAGCCCGATGCAGAACGCCGTCATGACGAGGGCGAATACGACGAGCTCCACCGGCCGCGTCTCGGGGGAGGCGGCGCCGCTCACGATCACCACCGCGGGACCGGCGACTGCGAGCCCGGCGGAGCGGATCGTGAGGGCGAACGCGACGATGGCGAGCGTCACGAACACCGCGCCGCGCAGCGGCCAGCGGCCGAGCTCCTCGCCGCCACGCACGAGCGCCGCAACGACGAAGGCGATCCCGCCGAGGAGCACGACGAGCGCGAGCGCGCGCGGCAGCGCGCCGGGTCCTACGGCGCGCAGGGTGCCGGCCGGCAGCGCGGCGCTCGCGTAGAGAGCGAGGAGCGCGAGGGTGATGAGCGTCGCGCCTGCGAGCAGGTCCTTCGAGAGCCGGACCCTCCGCGTCGGTGGGGGTACGGCGGGCGACGCGGTCTCGTCGGCCATGGCGCTCCTCGGGCGTCGTGGGGCGCGGACGCCGCGCCGAAGGTGAACCCGATGCGTGACATACCTGTCCGGCGGCGGCCCGGTCCAGTTGGGGCCCACCACGCACCCGAAAGGGTATTTCACGCTGGGTCGCTGACCTCCGCGGAGCGAGCCGGGCCGTTCCGGCCGGGTCGCCGGCGTCAGCGGCGGGGAGGGCGGCCCGCCGCGGCGAGCACGCGCGCGACCGCCTCGGCGGAGAGCGGCTCGCACCTGCCGAGGAGCCGCGCGGCGAGCGCGACCCGCGCGACGCGCTCGAGCGTCTCCATCCGCTCGAACGCCTCGACGAGCGTGCGGCCGAGGGCCACCGCCCCGTGCCGCTCGAGCAGGATCACGTCGTGCTGCGCGAGCAGCGGCGCGAGCGAGGCGGGGACCTCGTCCGTGCCCGGCGTCGCGAACGGCGCGACCGCAATGGGACCGAGCGTCACGGCCGCCTCGGGGACGAGGTCGGACGGGGGCGGAAGGCCCGCCACCGTGAGCGCGACCGCCGTGATCGGATGCGCGTGCGCCACCGCCCCGACGTCGGCCCGCGCCGCGTACGCGGCGAGGTGCATCCGCGTCTCGGTGGACGGGCGGCCGGAGCCGGAGCGCAGCTCGCCGCGCCCGTCCACGACGACGAGGTCGCCCACCGAGAGGTGCCCCTTCGACACGCCCGAGGCCGTGACGAGGAATCGGTCCTCGCCGAGCCGAACGGAGAGGTTCCCCTCCGCGGCGCCGACGAGGTCGCGCGCGTGGAGTCGCCGGCCGATCTCGACGAGCTCCTCGCGAGCGCGGCGCTCGGCCGGGCTCGCGCGTGGGCGGGTGTCGGGCCTTCGGAGCGTGCGCCGTCGCGGAGACATCGCGGGAGCTCTCAGATGATCTTCGCGGCGAGGAGGTCCTGCACGTCGAGGAGCCCCACCGGGCGGCCGTCCGCGTCCACCACCGGCACCTGGTCGATCGCGGCGGAGCGGAGGATGCGGGCCGCGTCCACGACGAGCGCCTCGGGTCGGACCGTGCGCGGGTTCCGCCCCATCGCCGTCGAGACCGGGCGCGCGAAGTCGGTCTGGCCGTGCTCGACGAGCCGCCGCAGGTCCCCGTCCGTGAAGATGCCGGCGAGCCGGCCGGAGGCGTCCACGACGCTCGCCGCGCCCGGGCGCCCCGGCGTCTCGGTCATCACCGCCACCGCGGCGGAGAGCGGCTGGTCCTCGCGGACGACCGGGTTCGCCTCCGCCTGCCGCATGATCTCGCGGACCTTCATGAGGCCGCGGCCGAGCTTCCCGCCCGGGTGGAAGAGCGCGTACTCCTCCTTGTCGAAGGGCCGGTTCGCGAGGACCGTCATCGCGAGCGCGTCGCCCACCGCGAGGAGGACGGCGGTCGAGGCGGTGGGCGCGAGCCCCATCGGGCAGGCCTCTTCGACGTTGCCGATCGGCACGACGAGGTCGGCCCCGCGCGCGAGCGGGTTCGCGCGGTCGCGGGTGAGCGCGACGATCCGCACGTCCATCTTCTTGAGCGCGGGGAGGAGGCGGAGGATCTCCTCGGTCTCGCCCGAGTTCGACAGGGCGACGACGACGTCGTCCTTCGCGATCCGGCCGAGGTCGCCGTGGGCGGCCTCGGCGGGGTGGACGTAGAGCGACGGGGTGCCGGTCGAGGCGAGCGTCGCCGAGATCTTCTGCGCGACGAACCCGGGCTTGCCCATGCCGGTCACGACGACGCGCCCCTTGCAATCGAGGATCCAGCGGACCGCCTCGGCGAACGGGTCGCCGAGCGCCACCGCGGCGATTGCGCGCGCCTCGGCGGAGATCACCGTCCGCCCGTACTCGACGAGGTCCTTCGAGCTCCGCCGCGATCCTCGCGCCGCACCGCGGCGCGAGAGCGGGACGACCCGCGCCGCGGCCGCGGCGGCGCCGCTCGAAGCAGGCTGCCCGCTGCGGGGACGTGCTTTCGGCCGGCTGCGCATGTCAGTGCGCGCGGATATAGCACTTTCCCGCCCCTTGCGGCACCGCGCGCGGGTGCGCTATGGACGCGCGTCTCTCCCCCTCTCCACCGCCGGAGGAAACATGCAGTTCTTCATCGACTCGGCCGACATCGGCGAGATCAAGAAGGCGCTCGCGCTCGGGCTCTGCGACGGCGTGACGACCAACCCCTCGCTCGTCGCCAAGACCGGGCGGGCCTTCGGCGACGTGCTGAAGGAGATCGTCGCGCTCGTGCCCGGACCGATCTCCGCCGAGGTGACCGCGACGGACGCGGAGGGGATGCTGAGGGAAGGCCGGCAGCTCGCGAAGTACGGGCCGCAGGTCGTCGTCAAGATCCCGCTCATCGTCGAGGGGCTCCGCGCGGTGAAGGTCCTCGCGCAGGAGGGCGTGAAGACGAACGTCACGCTCTGCTTCTCGGCGGTGCAGGCGCTCCTCGCCGCGAAGGCGGGCGCGACCTACATCTCGCCCTTCGTCGGACGGCTCGATGACATCTCGCAGGACGGGATGGCCCTCATCGGGGACATCCTGCAGATCTACCGGAACTACCGGTTCGACACGAAGGTGCTCGTCGCGTCGGTCCGCCACCCGATCCACGTGCTCGAGGCCGCGAAGCTCGGCGCCGACGTCGCGACGATCCCGTTCTCGGTCATCGACCAGCTCGCGAAGCATCCGCTTACCGACGCGGGGCTGAAGAAGTTCCTCGCGGACTGGGAGAAGGTGCCGAAGGAGACGAAGTAGTCCCGTGTGCGGGGCGTCGCCGCGGGCGGCCGCCGCGGCGGTGACCTCGGACGGTGGGTGCGCGGCGACGGCCGCCTCCCGCGCCGAAGCGACGCACGAACGCGGGATGATGCTGCGAACGCGAGCGTGAGAGGTTCGCGGGCGGAGGTTTCCCGAATGCTCCCCGCTCGCCTCGCCGCGCTGTGCCTCGTCGTCGCCGTCTCGCTCGCCTCTGCCGGTTGCGGCGGCGGCGGCGGAAGCTCGAACCCCGTCCCGCGTCTCCCCGCGCCCTCGGCGGCCACCGCGAGCTACGACCCGCCGAACCTCACGAGCACGGCGAGCTGCCCCGGCGGAACCCTCGCCTGCGGCGCGACCAACTCCTGCTGCCCGACCGGCACCGCGTGCGTCGCGAACCCCTCGAACGTCTACGGCTGCGGCTCGGACATCTGCTGCCTCGGGTGCACGGGCGGCGGCGTCGAGTGCGGCGCCGGCTGCTGCGCGTCGGGCTCGTCGTGCGTCGCGAACCCGGGCGGGGCGACCGGCTGCACGGGAAACCTCTGCTGCAGCCCCACGCCGGATCCCGACCTGTGCCCGCCCGACGTCGCCGCCACGTGTCCCGGCGGGACGAAGTGCCTCAAGAACAAGTCGGCCCGGTACTGTGACGGCGGCTACGCCTGCTACCAGCCGACCGGCGCCGTCGCCTGCCCGGGCGAGGTGATGTGCCCCGACGACGCGTCGTTCTGTC
>DASWEI010000072.1:0-16245 GCA_036394835.1 Anaeromyxobacter sp.
CGCGAGGAACGGCGGGCCGGCGAGATCGCCGATCGCGAAGATCGACGGTACGCTCGTCCGGAGCTGCTCGTTCAGCTCGGGGAACCCCTTCGGCCCGAGCTTCACGCCGATCTCCTCGAGGCCGAGCCCTTCCGAGTTCGGGCGGAAGCCCACGCCGACGAGGATCTTGTCCGCCGCGAGCTCCTGCGCCTTCCCGTCCACCTCGACGTGCACGGCGAGCGCGCCGCCCTTCCGCTCCCAACCCTTCGCCTTCGCGTTCACGAGCACCGTGCCGCCGCGCTGCCGGATGCCCTTCTGGACGAGCCGCACCGCCTCGGGGTCGACGCCGGTCAGGATCTGCGGCAGCGCCTCGACGAACGTCACCTGCGCGCCGAGCTTCGCGTACACCGTGCCGAGCTCCATCCCGATGACGCCGCCGCCGATGCAGACGAGCCGCTTCGGCAGCTCGGGCAGGTCGATCGCCTCCTTCGCGCTCCAGACGTCCTTGCCGTCGAAGGCGAACCCCGGGATCTCGATCGGGCGCGCGCCGGTCGACACGATGAACGCCGGCGCCTCGAGCCGTGTCGTGTCGCCGTCGGCGCTCTTCACCTCGACCGCGTTCGGGGCAACGAAGCGGCCTGTGCCGCGGACGACCTCGACGCCGTTCCCCTTCTCGAGCTGGGCGACGCCGCCGACGAGCTTCTTCACGACCACGTTCTTGAACTCGCGCAGCTTCGCGAGGTCCACGCGCACCTCGCCGATGATGCCGCGCTCGGCCGCGCCGCGCACGTCCTCCACGAGGTTCGCTGCGGCGATGAGCGCCTTCGACGGGATGCACCCCCAGTTCAGGCAGACGCCGCCGAGCGTCGCCTCCTTCTCGACGAGCGCCGTGCGCTTGCCGAGCTGGGCGAGCCGGATCGCGGCGACGTAGCCGCCCGGCCCCGCCCCGATCACCACGGCGTCGAAGGTCTTCGTTGCCATCGTTCGGTCCCCCTTCCAGGGTGGCGGGAATATAGGGGCCCAGGGCATCCGCCCACCAACGCAAAAAGACGATGCCCGGAGGGGCCCCTTCCGCGCGCCTCCTCGTCGCCCGAGCTTTTCGCCGGGGCACGCGCCTGAGCGGCGCGTGGGGAGGTCTCGATGCAGGGGTGGTGGGGGGCCGCCGTCGCGGCGGTTGCGGCGTTCACCGTGGGCGGCGGACCGGGCGTTCGCTCGTGGGAGGAGGGGCCCTGCACGCTCGCCCGAGTGGACCGAGCCAGGACGAGCTCGCGCGAATGCATCGCGTGCCACGACGGCAGCGCCGGACCCCTCGTAGCGTTCCAGATGCGCCCCGGCACCGACGGGATGAGCCACCCCGTCTCGATCGATTACGACCTCGCCGCGGGAAGCCACCCGGGCGCGTACGTGCCAGCGGCGGCCCTGCCTCGCGAGATCCCGCTCGTGAACGGCCGCGTCGAGTGCACGACCTGCCACGACGGCGCGAGCGCGACGCCGAAGCACGTCGTCGACGAGATGCAGCTCTGCACCGCCTGTCACCGGCTCTGATGGCGCCGCCCGGATCTCGGGCCCTCGCCGGCGGTCACGCGAGCTGCATGAAGAGCAGGTTCGGATCCTCGAGCAGCCGGATCACCTCGTAGGCGAACGTCGCCGCCTCGTGGCCGTCCACCACGCGGTGGTCGCTCGTCACCGAAACATGCATCACGTCGCGAACGACGACCTCGCCGCCGCGCGCGACCGGCGTCGGCCGGATCCGGTGGATCCCAAGGATCGCGACCTCCGGGTGGTTCAGCACCGGGGTCGCGAACAGTCCGCCGAGCGCGCCGAGGCTCGTGACGGTGAAGGTGGAGCGGCCGACGTCCTCGGGCCTCACCCTCCCCGCCTTCGTCGCGGCCGCGAGCCGCTCGATCTCGACGGCGAGGTCGAGGAGCGAGCGCCGCTCGACGCCGCGGACGACGGGGACGACGAGGCCGCCTTCGGTGGCCGACGCGATGCCGAGGTCGTGGCGGCGGTGGAGGACGAGCTCGCCGCGCTCCTCGTCCATCGTGGCGTTGAGCTTCGGATGTCGGCGCAGCGCGGCGACCGCGGCCTTGAGAACGAAGGGCAGGAACGTGAGCTTCACGCCGTCAGCGCGCGCCGCGTCGGCCATCCGCGCCTTCACCCGCACGAGCTCGGTGACGTCGCACTGCTCGACGAACGTGAAGTGGGCGGCGGTCCGCGTCGAGCGGGCCATGTTCTCGGCGATCCGCTTGCGCAGGCCGCGGAGCGGGATCCGCTCGTCTTCGGTCGAGGTCCCGGCCGGGATCGAGGTCTCGGTCGAGGTCCCGGTCGAGGGCGCGGTCGGGGTCGAGGCCGAGGTCGAGGGCGGGGCCTGCGCGTGCCCGTTCCTGCGCCCGCGCGCGGCGCCGAGGTCGTCCTTCGTCACCCGCCCGCCGGGGCCGCTCCCCGAGACGTGGTCGATCTGGATGCCCATCTCGCGGGCGAGCGCGCGCACCGCCGGCGTCGCGAGCGCCTTCCGCCGAACGCCGGCGCCGGGGGAGGCAGCGTCGGCCTCCTCCTCTGCGGCAGTCGCCGGCTCCTCGCGGGCGGCGCTCTCGCGCGCGGCCTCCTGCGCGGGCGCCCGGCGCGCTCCACCCGCCGCGTCCGTCGCCCCCTGCGGCGCGCCTCGCGCCGCCGCCTCGCCGGTGTCGATCTCGATGAGCGGAGCGTGCACCTTCGCGATGTCGCCGACCGCGAACATGAGGCGAACGACGCGGCCCCGGCGGGGGGACGGGATCACCACGGTCGCCTTGTCGGTCATCACCTCGACGAGCGGCTGATCCTCCTCGACGAGGTCGCCGGGCGCTACGAGCCAGCGCTGCACCTCCGCCTCGACGACGCCCTCTCCGATGTCGGGCAGCTCGAGCTGGTAGGGCATGGTGCGCTCCCGGTGCGAGTCTAGAAGGCGGCGATCTCGCGGATCGCTTTCAGGATGCGGGGCGACCGCGGCAGGTACTCCATCTCGAGCGAGTACGGGAACGGCGTGTCGAACCCGGTGACCCGCGCGATCGGCGCCTCGAGGTGGAGGAAGCACCGCTCCTGGATCAGCGCGACGAGCTCGGCGCCGAAGCCACAGGTCCGCGGCGCCTCGTGGATCACGATCGCCCGGCCGGTCTTCGAGACGGATGCGACGATCGTGTCGAGATCGAGCGGCTGGAGCGACCGGAGGTCCACCACCTCGCAGTCGATCCCCTCCCCTGCCGCCTCGCGCGCAGCCTGGTCCGCCTCGTGCCACATGGCGCCCCACGCGACGAGCGTCACCTGGCCTCCCTCGCGCGTCACGGCCGCTTGCCCGAGCGGGATCGCGTACTCACCCGCCGGCACCTCCCCCTTCGCGGCGCGATAGACGCGCTTCGGCTCCATGAACAGGACCGGGTCCGGATCGCGGATGGCGCTGATGAGCAGCCCCTTCGCGTCGCGCGGGTTCGAGGGGACGACCACCTTCAGGCCGGCGGTGTGGACGAAGTGCGCCTCCGGGGACTGCGAGTGGTAGTGACCGCCTTTGATCCCGCCGCCGTAGGGCGTCCGGATCACGATCGGGCAGGAGAACTGGCCGCCGGAGCGGTAGCGGTACTTCGCCACCTCGTTCACGATCTGGTCGAATGCCGGGTAGATGAAGTCCGCGAACTGGATCTCGGGGACGGGCCGCAGCCCGTAGAGCGCCATCCCGACCGCAGTCCCGACGATGCCGCCCTCCGCGAGCGGAGTGTCGATCACCCGGTCCGCGCCGAACTCCTGCTGCAGCCCCTGCGTCGCCCGGAAGACGCCGCCGAAGCTCCCCACGTCCTCGCCGAGCACCACGACGTCGGGGTCGCGCCGCATCTCCACCCGGAGCGCGTCGTTCACCGCCTGGATCACGTTCAGGACTGGCACGGCGCCTCCTACGCGTCCGAGTGGCGCGGGTTCGCTACGCGCGGGTCCGCCGCGAGCGCGGCCTCGAGCTCGGCGAGCTGCTCGCGCTGGGCCCGCAGCGGCTCGGCGTACACGTCCGCGAACATCGTCTCGACCGGCGGCTTCGGCGGGTGGGACTCCGCCTCCGCGAGGGCCCGCTGGATCTCGGCCCGGACCTCGTCGCGGAGCCGCCCCTCGGCGGCGTCGTCGAGCACCCCGCGCTGGGCGAGGTACCTGCGCATCCGGAGGATCGGCTCCTTCTCCTTCCATGGCGCGACGAGCTCGGCGGACCGGTAGGCGCGCGGGTCGTCCGAGGTGGAGTGGCCCTCGAGACGGTAGGTGACGCACTCGATGAGCGTCGGACCCTCCCCCGCCGCCGCGCGCGCCCGGGCGCGCCGGGTCGCATCGTGGACGGCGAGCAGGTCGTTCCCGTCCACCCGCTCGCCGCGCATCCCGTAGGCGATCGCCTTCTGCGCGATCGTCTCCGAGCCAGTCTGCCTCTCCCGCGGTACGCTGATCGCCCAGCCGTTGTTGCGGCACAGGAACACGACCGGGATGCGCCGGACGGCTGCGAAGTTGAGGCCGGTGTGGAAGTCGGCGGCGCTCGTGCCGCCCTCGCCGAACCAGGTGAGCGCGACCATGTCGTCGCCCTTGAGCCGCGCCGCCCACGCCGCGCCGACCGCGTGCGGGATCTGCGTCGAGATCGGCGAGGAGATCGACGCGAACCGGCCGGGGCGCCACGCCTCGTGGCACGGCATCTGCCGCCCCTTCATCACGTCGCCCGCGTTCCCGAGGAGGTTGCACAGGAACGTCGCGAGCGGCATGCCGCGGAAGAGCGCGGCGCCGTGCTCGCGGTAGCACGGGAACAGCCAGTCCCCGGGCGCCATCGCGGCGGCGGCGCCGAACACCGTCGCCTCCTCGCCGATGGAGCCGATGTAGAAGCCGATCCGGCCCTGGCGCTGGAGCATCACCATCCGCTCGTCGAGCGCGCGCTCGAGCACCATCCAGCGGTAGAGGCGCAGCACCTCGTCGTCGCCGAGCCTCACCTCCGCCGGATCGCAGAGCAGCGTGCCGTCCTCCGCGACCATCCGGTGGAGCGGGAACTCCGTCAGCCAGCGCCCCGCCTCGCGCTCGCGCCGCGGCTCGCGCCCCGGTACCGGCCCCACCACCTCGTGCTCGTGCCGCATCGCTCGCCTCGGCCCGAAGTCACCTCGCCCCGCCCTCTTCGCGCGCGCTCCGCCCGGCTGGGACCACGCCCTGCGGCTCGGAAGATCCGCTCCGCGCCGCGATCTCCCCGCGCAGGAACAGCTCCGCTGCGCGGTAGCTCGACCGGACGAGCGGTCCGCTCGCGACGTACCGGAACCCGAGCGCGCGCCCCGTCTCGCCGTACGCCGCGAACCGCTCCGGCGTGACCCACTCGACGACGGGCAGGTGCCACGCGCTCGGCCGAAGGTACTGGCCGAGCGTCAGGATCTCGACCCCGGCGCTGCGGAGGTCGCGCATCGTCTCGACCACCTCGCCCTCGGTCTCGCCGAGGCCGACCATGATCGAGGACTTCGTGACGATCGCAGGGAACTCGCCCTTCATCCGCGCGAGCACGCCGAGCGTCTGATCGTACCCGGCGCGCGCATCGCGGACCACCGGCGAGAGGCGGCGAACGGTCTCCACGTTGTTCGCGAAGACGTCCGGCGCGGCGCGGCCGACCGTCCGCACCGCCTCGCCGTCGCCCTGGAAGTCCGGCGTCAGCACCTCGACGAGGAGCCCCGGGATCTCCTTGAGCCGCCGGATCGCGTCCGCGAAGTGCGAGGCGCCACCGTCCGGCAGATCGTCGCGGTCGACGCTCGTCACGACGATGTAGTCGAGACCGAGCTGCGCGACGGCCTCGGCGAGGTGGTGCGGCTCGTCGGGATCGAGCGCCGGCGGATGCGCGGCGGTCTTCACGTGGCAGAACCGGCAGCCGCGCGTGCAGACGTCGCCCATCAGCATCACGGTCGCGGTGCCGCCGCCCCAGCACTCGCCGACGTTCGGGCAGCTCGCCTCCTGGCAGACGGTGTGGAGCGAGAGGCCGCGCAAGGTTTCGCGCACGCGCTGATAGCGCTCGCCCCCCGGCATCGGCACGCGCAGCCACGCCGGCTTCTTCGCCTCGCGAGGGATCCCGCGGGCGCGCAGGTCCTCCGCGATGTCGCGGCGGCTCGTGGGGAGCGCCGCGCCGCCGGAGGGCGGATCGGAGAGGACGGGGAGGCTCGCGCGCGGAGGCTGGGACATGGGGTCGATCGCGATGTAGCGACGAGAGGGAGTGGGGTCAAGCGCCTCGCTCCCTCGCCGGAAGGCTGGGCATCGGTGCCCGCACCTGCATGTTATACTCGCCGCGGCCCGACCCTCTCGGGCCACCCTCCGCGCTGCCCGCTCGCACACATGGTCGAGCTCGCCCCCTCAGAGCCCACGAAGATCCTGATCGTCGACGACGACGTGTCGGTCCGCGACGTCATCACCGTGCTGCTCCGCGAGGAGGGCTACGCCTGTACCGCGGTGAGCTCCGTCGAGGCCGCGCTCGACGCGGTGCGCCACGCCCAGTTCTCGCTCGTCATCAGCGACGTCCGCATGCCGGGGCGCGACGGGTTCTGGCTCCTCGAACGCATGAGGGACGCCCACCCAGACACCGCGGTGGTGATGCTCACCGCCTACGGCGACACCGAGGCCGCGGTCGAGTGCCTGCGCAACGGCGCGGCCGACTACCTGCTCAAGCCGCCGAAGGTGACCGAGCTCATCCGCGCCATCGAGCGCGCGCTCGGACGGAGAAGGCTCGAGCTCGCGCGGCAGAAGTACCGGCGCTCGCTCGAGAATCGGGTCCGCGAGAAGACGGCGGAGCTGTCGCGCGCGCTCCGCGAGCTCGAGGCGACCTACTCGCAGACCCTTTGGTCGCTCGTCGCGGCGCTCGATGCGCGCGAGCACGAGACCGGCGATCACTCCCAGCGCGTCGTCCGCTACTCGATCGCCGTCGCGCGCCGCATCGGCCTCGAGGAGCGCGAGCTGCCGGATCTCGGGCGCGGCGCCCTCCTCCACGACATCGGCAAGATCGGCGTGCCCGACGCGATCCTCCTGAAGCCCGGGAAGCTCGACGACGCCGAGTGGCGCGAGATGAAGCGCCACCCGCAGATCGGCTATGACATCCTCCGCTCGATCGACTTCCTCAAGCGCTCCGCCGAGATGGTGCTCTCGCATCAGGAGCGGTTCGACGGCGGCGGCTACCCGCGCGGCCTCGGCGGCGAGGAGATCCCGATCGCCGCGCGCATCTTCGCGATCGCCGACACGTACGACGCGATGACGAACAACCGCCCCTACCGGCGCGCGCTCTCCGCCGAGACGGCGCGCGAGGAGATCGCCCGCTGCTCCGGCACGCAGTTCGACCAGCGCTGCGCCGAGGCGTTTCTCTCGATGACGCAGGCGGAGCTCGCCGAGATCGCGCGGCCAACGGACGAGCTGCCGATCTGAACGGTCGAGGTCGAGGTCGAGGTCCACGTCCACGTCCACGTCCACGGCCATGTCCGCGGCCAGGTCAGGTCAGGTCAGGTCAGGTCAGGGTGCCATACACGGCGTCGCGGCGCGGTGGTATGACGTCGGAGTGACCGCGGGCGTAGGCGCCACCTCCGGACCGCTCGCCGACGCGCAGGGGCGCCGGATCACCTACCTGCGCCTGTCGCTCACGGACCGGTGCAACTTCCGCTGCAGCTACTGCGCGCCGGCCGGACCCGACCGGAGCGGCGAGCCCCTCACCCGGGGCGAGCTCGCCCGCGTCGTCCGGATCTTCGCCGCCGCAGGCGTGCGCCGCGTCCGCCTCACCGGCGGCGAGCCGACGCTCCGCCGGGACCTGCTCGACGTGGTGCGCGACGTCCGCGCGGCGCCGGGGGTCGAGGAGGTCGCGCTCACGACCAACGGCCACGCGCTCGGGACGCTCGCGGTCCCGCTCCGCGCCGCCGGCGTCTCGCGGCTCAACGTCTCGCTCGACACGCTCGACCCCGAGCGGCTCCACCGGATCGCCGGGCCCGCCGCGACGCTCGAGCGGATCGTCGCCGGGATCGGCGCCGCGCTTCACGCCGGCTTCGACTCCGTGAAGGTCAACGTCGTCGTGGTGCGCGGAGAGAACGAGGGGGAGCTCGGCGCGCTCACCCGCTTCGCCTGGCGACTCGGCGCGACGCCGAGGTTCATCGAGCTGATGCCGTTCGGGGAGGCGGGCCGCCCGGTTCCGACCGTCGAGGTGAAGGCGCTGCTCGCGGCGCAGGGCATCGCGCTCGAGCCCGACGCGACGCGCGGCTGGGGGCCGGCCCACCACATGCGCGGGACCTCCCGAGAGGGCGCCGAGCAGCTCGCTGGGCTCGTCGGCTTCATCGGCGCCATGACCGAGAGCTTCTGCGATGGCTGCAATCGGGTCCGGGTCGGGGCCGACGGCGCCCTCCGCGCCTGCCTCGGCGGGCGCGAGCGGCTTCCGCTCGCCGAGCTCCTCCGCTCCGGCGCGAGCGACGGCGAGGTGACCGAGCGCATCCGCGCCGCGCTCGCCGCGAAGCGCGACCGGCACCACATGGACGACGAGGCCGACCAGCTCCTGCCGATGATCGGGACGGGCGGATGATGGTTCTCCCCTCGGTCGACTCCGGCCGCAGCCGGGCGCTCGCCGTCCTCGCCGTCGTGGCTGTGAGCCTCGCGGTGTACGCCCCGAGCATCGGCTACGGGTTCGTCTTCGACGACTACCCCGTGGTCGTCCAGAATGAGCTCATCCGGTCGCTGGATCGCCTGCCCGCGCTCGTGTCCTCGCCCGAGTGGAAGGGACTCGACCACGAGATGTACCGGCCGCTCACCGGCGTGACGTACGCGCTGAACCACGCGATGAGCGGGCTGTCCCCCTGGAGCTACCACGCGACGAACGTGGTCCTCCACGCGATCGCCTCGGGCCTTCTCGTCGGGGTCGGGCTCGCGTTCGGCCTGAGCCTCGCGGCCGCGACCGGCGCGGCGCTCCTGTTCGCGATCCACCCGATCCACGTCGAGGCGGTCGCTGGCGTCGTCGGCCGCAAGGATCTCCTCCCCGCCGTCCTCGCATTCGCCACGGTCCTCCTGCACCGGCGGGCGCTCCTCCGCGGCGGGCCGAGCCTCGCCTGGCCTGCGCTCGCGTTCGCCGGAGCGCTCCTGTCCAAGGAGAGCGGAGTCGTCGCGGTGGGCCTCGTCATCCTCCTCGACCTCACGCACCCGCGGCCCGATGGCGCGCCCGTCCCGCTCCGCCGCCGCGCCGCCGTGTACGCCGGGTACGCGGTCGCGCTCGCCGGATACCTCCTCGTGCGCTCCGCGGTCGTCGCGTGGGCGGCGAAGCCGACGACGCTCGGCGACAACGTCGCCGCGCACGTCGGCAGCGCCGTGCGCGTGATGACGGCGATCGCCGTGATCGGCAAGGGGCTCGCGCTGCAGTTCATGCCCCTCGGCCAATGTCCCGACTGGTCCTTCCGGGCGATCACCTTCGTCGGGACTCCGGGTGACCCGCGGCTCCTCGCGACGGTGGCGGCGCTCGGTGCGTGGCTCGCGGTCGGAGTCGCGGTGCGCCGCCGGACCCCGCTCGTCCTCGTCGGGCTGGCGTGGTACCTCGGCACCCTGCTCCCGACGTCGAACCTCCTGTTCCCGACCGGCGTCATCTTCGGCGAGCGGCTCCTCTACCTCGCGAGCGCGGGGCTCGCGATCGCGCTCGCCGCCGCTGCGTCGCTGCTCGCGCGGCGGATCCCCCGCGCCGCGCTCGGGGCCGCGCTCGCGGGCGTGGCCCTCGCCTGCTGCGCGGCCACGCTCTCGTACTCGTATGCGTGGGGGGACGAATTCCGCCTCTTCCGGCTCGCGGCGGAGCGGGTCCCGGATGCGTCCCGCGTGCGCATGATCCTCGCCTTCCTCCTGCTCGAGCGCGGAGAGCCGTCCGCCGCCCTCGCCGAGGCCGATCGCGCGATCGCGCTGAGCCCCTGGTTCCAGGGCGCGCACATCGCGCGCGCGCAGGCGCTCGGCGCGCTCGGCCGGCTCGACGAGGCGGCCCAGGCGTCGCGCACCGCCCTCGCCGCCCCCGGCGGCGACATCGACCTGCAGCTCCGCCCGCCCGATCCCCGGAAGCTCCGGGCGCTCCGCGCCGCCCTGGACACCTCTCCGCGGGACGCGGAGGCGCTGTACGGGCTCGCCACCCTCGCCCGAGACGCGGGCGAGTTCGACGAGGCGGAGACGCTCTGGCGCAAGGCGATCGCCGCGAATCCGCGGCACGCACGCGCGCTCGCCGACCTCGCCGGCCACGAGCGGCTGCTCGGCCACGGGGGCCAGGCACTGTCCCTGGCGCTCCTCGCCGTCGACTCCGATCCGTCGCTCGCGAGCGCGTGGGATCTGCTCGGCAAGCTGTACCGCGGCCGCGGGGACTCGGCCCGCTCGCGCCAGGCGTACGAGCGGTTCCTCTCCACGGCGGGATCCGAGGACTCCCGCGAGGTGGAGAAGGTCCGGCGGCTGCTCGACCCGTGAGCCTCGCGCCTCAGAGCTGGAAGCGCGCCTCCGCCGAGCCCGGCCGGCGACGCGCCGACGGCTCTCCCCCGAGGAAGAACCGCGCGGTCAGCCGCCGCTCGACGGCGTCGTAGATCCCGTGCCAGAGGGTCCGCAGCGCGCCGTCCGCCGGGGACGCGAACCCGCGGTAGGCGATGGCCGAGAAGGCGTCGTCGTCGAGCGGCCCCGCCGCGTCCGAGAGCCCCGAGGCGATCGCCCGGAAGCGGGCGAAGGTGCCGGCGGGATCGGGGACGCGCGGGAGGACCTCGCCCTCGGGGTGGCGGTGCAGCAGGTGGTTCGTCGCGACGAGCGCCCGCCCCGCCGCCTCCACGAGGTGGGCGCGGTTCCGCAGCGCCGAGATCTCGAACACGAACGCGTCGCCGTGGCGGTCGGCGACGAGCCAGTGGGCCGGGTGCGCGGCGTAGTAGTGCTTCATCGCGAGGAGCGCCTCCCGCGCCTCCGCCGCCGTCGCGCAGGTCTCGAGCAGGTGCCGCACGACCTGCAGCTCGTCGAGCCCCACGGCCGAGCCCGCCGGCTCGAGGCCCGCCGCGGCGGTCTCGATGTCCGACGCGGCGACGACGACGAGCCCCTCGGCGTTGACGCCGTCGAGTGCCGCGCCGAGCAGGTCGAAGGCGCAGACCGCGAGCGACGCATGCCCTTCGTCGGGGTGCAGCTCGAGCACGTAGGGGCGGCTCGCCGCCGGCGGCTCGCCCGCGCGCGGCCGGGCGAGCGGCCCTGCGAAGTCGAAGGCGCGCGACACGAGCGGGTGGCCCGACGCGGCCTGGTGCGGCGGCAGGAAGATCGCGGAGCAGCCCGCAGCCGCGGGGGGTGCGCCGAGCCGGGTCACGTCGCACGTGTCGTCGGCGATGTCCACGCCGAGCGCGTCGGCGACCCCGCGCATCCGCTCGAACAGTGCCGGCGAGTGGCGCCGCAGCCACTCGCGCTGGACGCGCACGCGCAGTGGGTCCTCCGCGCAGGGCGCCCGGACTCCGTAGCGCGCGCGCACGAGCTCGCCGAGGTGGCGCCCGATCGCTCGGTTGCTGCCGTGGAGCACGAGGTGGTGGACGAGGAGGTCGTCACCCTGCTCACCCGCAACGATCCGCTCCTCCACCCGAGGCGACATGCCGACCTCCGGCGACCGTGGTAGGGCGGCGCCGGGCGGGAGTCGGGGACCAGCAGGGGCGCGCCCCGAGCGGCCCCCCGTCGGCCTGGGGCGAATGGATGACGGGCCGCGTGGCGCCGATCGGGCTCGCGCAGCGCTAGGCCGCGGCTGCGCGCGGCCGGATGTTCGCCCGGATCCAGTCGATGATCGCCTGCGTCGACGCCCCGGGGAGGAACACCGCCGAGACGCCCCGCTCCTTCAGCTTCGGGACGTCGTCCTGCGGGATGATGCCGCCGCCGAACACCGCGATGTCGGTCGCCCCCTTGTCCTTCAGGAGGTCGATCACCGCCGGGAACAGCGTCATGTGCGCGCCCGACATGATCGACAGCCCCACCGCGTCCACGTCCTCCTGGATCGCGGCGGCGACGATCATCTCGGGGGTCTGGTGCAGGCCGGTGTAGATGACCTCGAACCCCGCGTCCCGCAGCGCCCGCGCGATGATCTTCGCGCCGCGATCGTGACCGTCGAGGCCGGGCTTCGCGACGATGATGCGGAGGGGGCGCTCTTTCGCGGGGCTCATGCGGGCTTCTCCAGGAGTGCGATGAGGTCCGGGGCTTCGGGTCGGGGCTCCCGGGGCGGCGCGCGGGCCGCGTCGGGCGTGCTCGTCACGAGGACCAGCCGGAGGCCGGCGCGGGCTGCGAGCCGGCTCCACTCGGACGGCTTGTAGTACCGCAACTCGGCGGTGGCCGCCAACACCGCTCCGCCCGGACGGACGAGCCGCCGGAGGGACCGGTCGACGCCCTGCGGCACGTCGAAGATCGACCGCTCCTCGACGCGGGAGCCGTCCGGCAGGGTCCGGGAGGCCTCCGCCGAGGGCTCGCGCGCGAGCTGCAGCGGGTTCGCGTGGTGGACGAGGAGCCGCCCCGCGGGGCGCACCACCCGCCCCGCCTCGCGCAGGCACGCCTCGTTCGTCGGATCGTCGAAGACGAACAGGGACGAGTACCAGCAGTAGACCGCGTCGAACGCTCCGCCGCGGAACGGGAGCGCGCGCAGATCTCCGCGCACGAAGCGCGGGCGCTGCGCCCCGCCGGACGCTCGGGCCGCGGCCGCCGCGCGGCGCAGGTAGTCGCCGCTGCGATCGAGCCCGCACAGGCCGCCCACCCTGCCGCTGAGCGGGAGCGCGTGCCGGCCGTGGCCGCAGGCGAGGTCGAGCACCCGGTCGGACGGGCCGAGCGGCAAGAGCGCCGCCATCACGTCCGCCTCGAGCGCCGAGAGCGCGGGCGTGAGCAGATCCTCGACGGAGTCGAGGTACAGCGCGCCGTAGTAGGCCTCGGTCCAGTGAGCCGTCACGTCACCTCGTCCCGGCGCCGCACCCGGTCGCGGGCGCGTCCGGCGCGTCGCGCAGCCACGAGATCCGGGCCGAGCCGGTCCGCACCGCCTCCGCCGCGGCGGCCCCGGCCGCGACGAGCGCGCGCCGCTCGGGCGTCCCGGACCGCTCGCGCCCGCCCGGCGCGAGCGCGGCGAGCGCTGCGAGCGCAGGAAGCGGATCCCCCTTCACGCAGCCGCAGACCGGCCCGCCTCGCCCGAGCGCCTTCAGGGTCTGGAGGAGCCGGGCGCGGACGTCCGCGGCGTGTCGCGCATAGACGTGAACGTCCGCCCGGTCCATCTCCTCGATGCCCCGCGCCACCTCGACCCAGGCGGTCTCGCCGAGGCGGAGACATGGCGCCGCGCCTTCGCCGGGTGCTGCTCCGAGCCAGACGGGCTCGCCGCTCGAAGCGAGCGCCCGGGAGAGGCCGCGGAAGAAGCGGGCGTCCTCGGCCTTGCCGCGGGGGACGATGGCGGCGAAGGCGGACCAGTCGAGGTCGACGCCTGCCCCCGACCGGTGCACCCCAGGGAGCGGCCACGGCGCGTCCGGCTCGAGCGCGTGCGCGAGCGCCGCGGCGACGCGCGCGAGCCGGACGTCCGAGACGAGCGCCTCGGCATCGGAGAGGAGCTCCGCGAGGTCGGCCGCGCCGCGCGCGGGATCGCACGCGTCTCGCCAGGCGGCGCGGTAGGCGTCGATCTCGGCGCGCGCCTCGCCGACGGCCGACGCGGCGCGTCCGTCGAGGCGCGCCCGCGCCGCCGCGCAAGGGTCCGCCGGCGCGTCGCGCCCCGCTGCGGCGCCGAGCCCGGGCGTGAGCCAGAGGACGACGGTGGCGAGCAGGTGCCTCCACATCGAGCGCAAGATCTACCACGGGGTCCACCGCCGGCGCGCAGCCGGCCCGGGGCGCCGCAGCGGCGTCAGAACCGAGCGTCCTCCCGGTAGGTGCCGAACACCGCGCGGAGCACGTCCGAGATCTCACCGAGCGTCGCGTAGGCCTTCACCGCGTCGATGCACGGCGGCACGAGGTTGCCGCCCTCGCGCGCGACCCGCTCGACGGCGGTGAGCCCCGCGCGGACCTTCTCCGCGCTCCGCTCGGACCGGACCGCGCGGAGCCGCTCGACCTGCTCGCGGGCGACGGTCTCGTCGATCCTGAGGATCGGGATCGAACCGTCCTGCTCCTTCTGGAACGCGTTCACGCCGACCTGCACCCGCTCGCCGCTCTCGACCTCGCGCTGCCAGCGGTAGGCGCTCTCGGCGATCTCGCGCTGCGGGTAGCCCTGCTCGACGGCGCGGAGCATGCCGCCGAGCCCGTCTATGTGGTGGAGGTACTCGAGGGCGCGCCGCTCCATCTCGTCCGTCAGGTACTCGACGTAGTAGCTGCCGGCGAGCGGGTCGACGACGCGGTCCGCGCCCGACTCGTGGGCGATGATCTGCTGGGTCCGCATCGCGATGGTCACCGCCTCCTCGGTCGGGAGTGCGTAGGTCTCGTCGAGCGAGTTCGTGTGGAGGGACTGCGTCCCGCCGAGCACCGCCGCGAACGCCTGCAGCGCTGTCCGCACGACGTTGTTGTAGGGCTGCTGCGCGGTGAGCGACACGCCCGCGGTCTGCGCGTGGGTCCTGAGCAGCATCGAGTCGCGCCGCTTCGCGCCGAAGCGCTCCTTCATCGTGCGCGCCCAGATGCGCCGGGCGGCGCGGAACTTCGCGACCTCCTCGAAGAAGTCGTTGTGCACGTCCCAGAAGAAGCTGAGCCGCTGCGCGAAGGAGTCGACGTCCATCCCGCGCTCGACGCACTCCTGCACGTACTCGATGCCGTCCGCTAGCGTGAACGCGAGCTCCTGGACCGCGGTCGCCCCGGCCTCCCGGATGTGGTAGCCGCTGACCGACACCGGGTTCCAGCGCGGCATCTCCCGCGCGCAGAACTCGATCATGTCGCAGACGATCTTCACCGCTGGCGCGGGCGGGATCACCCACTCCTTCTGCGCGATGTACTCCTTCAGCATGTCGGCCTGGAGCGTGCCGCCGAGCTTCGCCCGCGGCACTCCCTGCTGCTCGGCGACGGCGACGTACATGGCGAGCGCGACGACCGCGGTCGCGTTGATGGTCATCGAGGTCGTGACCTCGCCGAGCGGGATGCCGTCGAAGAGGATCTCGAAGTCGCGGAGCGACGAGATCGCGACGCCCTCCTTGCCGACCTCGCCGCGGCTCATCGGGTGATCGGCGTCGTAGCCCATGAGCGCCGGCATGTCGAAGGCGGTCGAGAGCCCGGTCATGCCGTGCGCGAGCAGGTACTTGAATCGCGCGTTCGTGTCGCGCGGCGTGCCGAAGCCGGCGAACTGCCGCATCGTCCAGAGCCGACCGCGGTACATCGTCGGCTGCGGCCCCCGCGTGAACGGGTAGCGGCCGGGGTAGCCCACGTCGCGCAGATAGTCGGCCTCGCGCACGCTCGCGGGGTCGACGATCGGTGGCACGGGGATGCCGGAGTCGGTCTCGAACGACGGCCTGCGCGCCCGGAGCCGCAGGAGCGCCTCCGCGAGCTCCTCCCTCGTCCACGACTCCCGTGCCGCGACGATGCGGGCGAGCTCCTCGCGGCCGAACGTCGGGTGCTCCGCGCGGTCCGGGGCCCGCGGGGTCTCGCCGCGGGGCTTCGCCTTCTCGCCCTTCTTCAGGTCCTTCGCCGGCTTCGCCGCCATCCGGTCTCCTCCCCGACGCCTGCACGAATTCTAGGCGCAGGGAGGAGGTGGCGCTGCCGGAAGCCCGATCAGCCCCCTGGGTGGTTCGCGTCGAAGGACGCGTAATCGCTCGTGAGCTCCTCGCCCGGGTCGATGTCGCGCGCGGCGACCGTGGTGCCGCCCCGCTCGTCCGGGAAGTCGAAGCAGTTGGGCGTGTCGGAGTGGTTGAAGAAGCGCGCGTCATCGCCGCAGAGCACGTACGTTCCGAGGACGTGGTCGAGGTACGTGTACTTCTCGATCTGGTCGCGCGAGGCGGGATCGAGCCGCGAGATCTGCTCCGCCGTGAGCTGAAGGTCGATCGCGGGAGAGAGCCGCCAGACCACGGTCCCCTTCGAGATGCGCTCCGCGGCGAAGAGGCCGATGCCGTGGATGCCGCTGCGATCGAGGTAGGTCTTGACGAGGAGCATCTCGGTCGGTCGGCCTCGGGGGCTCCGCCCCGACCCCCTGCTCGGCTGAAAATGAGTGGTGAGGGGGAGAATCGAACTCCCGACCTAGGGATTATGAGACCCTCGCTCTAGCCGACTGAGCTACCTCACCGAGGCCTGAGAACGCGGGTTTATAGGGCGACGGGCGGGGGGCGTCAAGCGAACGGGCGTTTTCTT
>DASWEI010000073.1:0-2872 GCA_036394835.1 Anaeromyxobacter sp.
CGCCGTGGGCGGTCACGATCTGCTTCGCGATGTAGAGCCCGAGCCCGAGCCCCCGCGCGCGCGAGGCGTCGCGGCATCCCGGCCCCTGGCGGAACGGCTCGAACAGCACGGGGAGGAGCTCCGCCGGGATGGGCGTTCCGCGGTTCGAGACGGCGAGGGACAGCTCGTCCTCGTCGCCCGCGACGGACACGCGGACGGACTCGTCTCGCGCGCCGTGCACGAGCGCGTTCCCCACCAGGTTCGACAAGACCTGCGCCATGCGCGCCGGATCCAAGCAGCCGCGGCCGTCGCCACGCGTCGTGAGCTCGACCTCGCGGCCGGGATTCGCGGCGCGCAGCTCTTCCATGACCGCGCGCGCCACCTCGTGGAGGTCCACCGTCACCGGCGCGATGGGCAAGGTCCCCTTGAAGCGGCTCGCGCTGAAGTCGAGCAACGTCTCGACCATCTCCAGCATCCGCTTCGATGCGCGATCAGTCCTGGCCACCTGCTCGCGCGCGTCCTCGGCGAGGTCCGCGCGCCGCAGGAGCAGCGACGACCCGACGACCACCGCCGAGAGCGGATTGCGCAGGTCGTGCCCGAGGATGCCGAGCATGCGCTCGCGGAAGGCGAGCGCCTCGGCGAGGGCCTCCTGCACCCGCTTCTGCTCGGTCACGTCCGCCACCGCGCCGGTGAGCCCGACGATGTCGCCGGACGGGCCGCGCAGCGGTTCCACGTGCGCGAGAAGGTGCCGCACCTCGCCCGCGGGTCGCACCCGGATCTCCTCCCGGATCGGCTCGCCCGTCTCGAGCACCTTGCGTTGCCTCGCCTCGACGTACGGGGCTGCTTCCGGTCCGACGGCGGCTTCATCGCCCTTCCCAATCAACTCCGCGGCGTCGAGCCCGAACATCGGGTTGTAGACCCAGCGGAAGCGCAGGTCCCGGTCCTTCTCGAACACCGACACATGCGTGTCCGCGAGTGCGACCCGGAAGCGCTGCTCGCTCCTCTCGAGCTCCTGGTGAAGGCGCGCGTTCTCCACGACCGCCGCCGCCCGGCGCGCCAGCTCCTCCGCCAGCGCGAGCTCCTCCGGGCCGTAGCGCCGCCCGGACTCCGAGGTCGTCACGAACGTCGACACCGCCACGACCGCGTCGCGGACGACGAGGGGGACGGCGAGCACCGACCGCACCTGCAGCTTGCGAGCAAGCGCCACGTACGCCGGGCCCCAGGCGTGTTCTAGCGCGACCTCCTCCGCGTACTGCGGCACGAGCAGCGATCGCCGAGCGAGCAGCGCCTCCCAGGTCGGATCGCGGCGCCGCGCTGACGGCCGCAGGCGCGCCACGTCTTCCGCGATCGCGGCCCTGGCCGGGTCGCGATACGCCACCTCGGCGCGCCGCGCGTTCCCGTCCTCGACCACGTCGACGATGCACCAGTCGGCGAGCTCGGGAATCGAAAGGCGCGCGACCGCCGCCAGCACCTCGTCGTACTCCAGCATGCCGGCGAGCTCCCCGATCTTCGAGAGGAGCTGGAGCCGAATCAGCCCGCGCTCGGGCGCGCCCGCGAGTTCGGAGGTCACGTCGCTCGGATAGCGGTGGCCCACCGGGCGAACCACCTCCAGATAGAGGCCGGGCCCCGGGGACTGGCGCTAGCGCGGGCAGGTGACGCACGGGTGCCCGAGGGCACCACGAGGCAGCGAGGGGACGCTGGCAGCGGCCACTTGCCCCGAGCGAACTGCCGGACCCATGGTGCGCCATGATCCGCCGGCGATTGGCAGCGTCCGCAGCGCTCGCGCTCGGGCTCGCCGCGCTCGTGCTCCTGATCGTCCTGGCGACCATCGACATTCGGCGCGGGGTCCTCACCCTCGCGCTGCTCGCGCTGTCGCTCGGCGCCGCGTGGCAAGGGCTCGTGCACCGTGGCACGTCGCGGGTCCTGGGACTCGGGATTGGCGCCCTGCTCGCGATGGCCGTGGTGGCGCTGCTCATCTCCGGCGAGCCCGCGCTCGTGCTCGCGTTGGTGGCCGCGCTGTCGTTGGGGCTCGCCGCGGCGAGCTACGCCTTCTACGTCCCGCTCGCACTGCCGCCCGCGCCGCGCCCGGCCCATCCGGTGCTCCTCTACAACCCGCGCTCCGGTGGCGGGAAAGTCGCGCGCTACCACGTGCCCGACGAGGCCCGCGCGCGGGGCATCGAGCCGATCGAGCTGACGCCTGGCACCGACCTCGAGCAGCTCGTCCACCGGGCGCTGGACGATGGCGCCGATGCGCTGGCGATGGCGGGGGGCGACGGCTCGCAGGCGGTCGTCGCCGGCATCGCAGCCGAGCGAGGCCTTCCGTACGCGTGCGTCCCGGCGGGCACTCGCAACCACTTCGCACTCGATCTCGGTGTCGACTGCGACGACGTCGTCGGGGCGCTCGACGCATTCGTCGACGGGAGTGAGCGACGGGTCGACCTCGGCGAGGTCAACGGCCGCGCCTTCGTCAACAACGTCTCGCTCGGAGTGTACGGGGAGGCGGTCCAGCACGCCGGCTATCGCGCCGCGAAGATGCGCACGCTGCTCGAAACGGTGCCGGACGTCCTGCGCCCTGGACGGAAGCCGGATCTGCGGTGGCGCGGCCCAGACGGCGACGAACACGAAGGCGGCGCCGCGATCGTCGTGTCGAACAACCGCTACCGGTTCGAACGTCCACCGGGATCCGGCATGCGACCGCACCTCGATGACGGCGTCCTCGGCGTCACCGTGCTGGGCTCGCCAGGTGGCGAGGCGCCGGCGCGGGCGTGGACCACACCGTCGTTCGAGGTCGACGCGCATGCCTCGGTGCCCGCCGGCGTCGACGGCGAGGCGCTCGTCCTCGAGCCGCCGCTGCGCTTCCGCATCCGCCCGGCCGCCCTGCGCTGCCGCATCG
>DASWEI010000074.1:0-8014 GCA_036394835.1 Anaeromyxobacter sp.
TGCCAGCGCCACCGGCGCGTTCGCCGCGTACCTGTACGTGAAGGCGAGGTGGGGCAAGGCGGATCCGTCCTGGCTCGCGAACGGGATGCTCGCCGGCCTCGTCGCCATCACGGCGCCGTGCGCCTTCGTCTCGGCGTGGGCGGCCGCGGTCATCGGCGCGATCGCCGGCGTCCTCGTCATCGTCGCCGCGGTGTTCATCGACACGAAGCTCAAGATCGACGACCCGGTCGGCGCCTCGGCCGTGCATGGCGTGAACGGCGCCTGGGGCATCATCGCCCTCGGCCTCTTCTCGAACGGAACGTACGGGCAGGGCCTGAACGGCGTCGCGTACGGCGTCACCGGCCTCTTCTACGGCGACAAGGGCCAGCTCGTCGCCTCGGTGATCGGCGTCCTCGCGAACATCGCGTGGGTCGCGCCGGTCGCCGCGCTCGCCTTCTACGTCGTCGGCAAGATCGTCGGGAACCGGATCTCCGCCGAGGACGAGGTCGCTGGCTTGGACCTCGGGGAGATGGGCGTGCTCGGCTACGACTACGGCGCGGGCCCGGTCGCGGGCGTGCCGAAGAAGGCGGCCGCTGCGAGCGGCGCGCCGGTGCCGAGCCTGGCGGACAGCCGCTAGGTCACCTCGCCGCGAGACCCCGCGCTCGTGCAGCCTCGCCGCCCGTCGGTCTCCGGACCGGCGGGCGGTCTCGCTTTGGAGGGCTAGATTTGCGGGAGTCGTCAACCCCCACGAGGGAGCACGAGGTGCGCGGCGGGCGCCGGAGCAGCGACAAGGGGCTCGAGGAGGGGCGAGAGGGCGCGCATGGCGCCGAGCCGCTCGGTCACGCCGAGCTGCGCGACGTCATCGACGCGGTCGACGAGGCGGTCGTCATCTTCGACGACGCGGGGAACGTCCTCTCGATGAACCCGACGGGCCGCCAGCTCCACGGCTGCCTCGACGGCGGGTGCTCGATGACGCTCTCCGAGTACCTCGCTCGCTACGACGCGCGCCTCCCGGACGGCAGCCCCGTGGGGCCGGACGAGCGCCCGCTCGGCCGCGCGCTGCGCGGCGAGGCGGTCCACGACGTCGAGCTCTCGGTCCTTGACCGCGAGAGCGGCCGGCGCTGGGTCGGCATCTACTCGGCGGTGCCGCTCGTCTCCGCCGAGGGGCGGCGCCTCGTGACGGTCACGATCCGCGACGTCACCGAGCGCAAGCGCGCCTTCGAGGCGCTGCGCGAGGCCGATCGGCGCAAGGACGAGTACCTCGCGATGCTCTCGCACGAGCTGCGCAACCCGCTCGCGCCGATCCGCAGCGCGGTGTTCCTGCTCGAGCGCGCCGATCCCGCCTCCGACGGCGCGCGCCGCGCCCGCGACGTGATCGCGCGGCAGGTCGGCCATCTCGCCCGGATGGTGGACGACCTGCTCGACGTGTCGCGCATCGCCCGCGGGCAGATCGAGCTCCACCGCACCCGGCTCGACCTCGCCGAGCTCGTCCGGCGCGTCGGCGAGGACCACCGGCTCGTTCTCGGCTCGGCCGGCGTGGACCTCGAGGTCTCGGTGCCGGACGAGCCCGTCCCGGTGGACGGCGACGCGACGCGGCTCGCGCAGCTCCTCGGGAACTTGCTCCACAACTCCGCGAAGTTCACGCCGCGCGACGGGAAGGTGACGCTGTCGCTCGGCGTCAAGCGGGCGGAGGCGGTGCTCCGCGTGCACGACACGGGCGTCGGGATCGACGCCGGGATCCTTGGCCGCGTGTTCGAGCCGTTCGTGCAGGGCGAGCGGAGCCTCGCGCGCTCCGGCGGCGGCCTCGGGCTCGGGCTCCCGCTCGTGAAGGGGCTCGCGGAGCTGCACGGCGGCTCGGTCGAGGCGCGGAGCGGGGGCGCGGGATCCGGTGCGGAGCTGGTCGTCCGACTGCCGCTCGCGTCGGGGCGCGGCGCCGAGGCGGCGGCGCGGGAGCGCGAGCGCCCGGCGGAAGGCGGTCGCAAGGTGCTCGTCGTCGACGACAACGTCGACGCCGCCGAGTCGCTCTGCGACGTCGTCGCCTTCCTCGGCCACTCGGCCGAGGCGGTCCACGACGGCCCCACCGCCATCGTCCGTGCGCACGATCACCACCCCGACGTGATCCTGTGCGACATCGGGCTACCCGGCATGGACGGGTACGAGGTCGCCCGCGTCATCCGCGCGGACCCGACCCTCGCCCGCACGAAGCTCGTGGCGGTGAGCGGCTACGCGCAGCCGGAGGACCGCGAGCGCGCCGCGCAGGCGGGCTTCGACGCGCACGTCGCGAAGCCCGCCGACCCCGCCGCGATCGGCCTCCTGCTGTCGTAGACCGATATCGCCGCGCGCCAGATCCTCGCGCCCGCGCGCGGTGCGCGTAGGATCGGCCGGTGGATCCCTACGAGCCGTTCGCGTCGCTCGGGCTCGCCGCCACGGCGGGGCTCCTCATCGGGCTCGAGCGCGAGCGGTCGAAGCCGTCGGACGAGTCGCGCCTCTCCTTCCTCGGCGGCGCGCGGACGCACCCGCTCCTCGCCCTCGTCGGCGGGGCGTCGATGCTCGCGGCGCGCGAGCTCGGGGTCATGGCGGTGATCATCCCGTTCGGCGCGCTCGTCGTCCTCCTCGCGCTCAACTACGCGGGCGAGGTCTGGCGCGACGTCCACCGCGGGATCACCTCCGAGGCGGCGTTCCTGCTCTCCTTCCTGCTCGGCGTCCTCGCGCTGACGCACGAGGTGCTCGACCCGAAGCAGAAGATCTTCGCGGTCTCCTCCATCGCGGTGGTCGCGACCTTCCTCCTCTCCGCGAAGCCGATGCTGCACCCGCTCGCGCGGCGAATCTCGACCGAAGACGGCGCGGGCACCCTGAAGTTCCTCATCGTCGCGGTGGTCGTCCTGCCGCTCCTGCCCGACCGCGTCTACGGCCCGCTCGACGTCCTGAACCCGTTCCAGATCGGCGTGCTGATGGTGCTCATCTCGGGGCTCTCCTTCGCGGGCTACGCGGCCATCCGGCTGTTCGGGCCCCGGCGCGGGCTCGGGCTCACCGGGATCATGGGCGGCCTCGTCTCCTCGACCGCGGTGACGCTCTCGATGGCGCGCCGCGCGAGGGAGCGGCCGGAGCTCGCGGAGTCCGCCGCGTTCGCGGTGGTGCTCGCCTCCACGGTCATGTTCGTCCGCGTGTTCGTCATCGTCGCCGTCGTGAACCCGGCGCTGCGGAACGAGGTCGCCTACCCGATGGGGCTCGCGACGGCGGGGGGCCTCGCCGCCTGTCTCGCCCTGTGGCTCCGCTCCGGCCGCGCGAGGCCCGGCGCCCAGGAGATCGCCTTCTCGAACCCGTTCGATCTCGGCGCCGCGCTCGAGTTCGCCCTGCTGTTCGCGGTGATCCTGCTCGGCTCGAAGGCGGCGAGCACGTACCTCGGCACGGCCGGCACGTACGCCGCCGGCATCGTCGCCGGCTCGACCGACGTCGACGCGATCACGCTCTCGATGGCGAAGCTCGCGAGCGACGGCGGCGCGCTCTCGCACCGCATCGCGGCGACGACGATCTTCTTCGGGACCGTGTCGAACACGATCGTGAAGGGCATCATGGCGACCGTCGCCGGCGGCTGGCAGTTCGGCCGGCGCGTCGTCGGCGCGCAGCTCGCGCTCGTCGTCGCGGGGACCGCCGGCGCGGCGATCGCGTGGCTCGGGTAGGGCGAGGCGAGAAACCCCGACCGACCGAGCCCCGAACGGGCGATGATCGGCGCCGCACGCGCGGGCATGTCCCGACGGGCAGGAGGCGATCATGGCGGAAGGCGGTGGAGTCGTCCCCCACGGCGAGGGGCTCCGGCGCGCGCTGCGCTGGCTCGACGAGCGCGCGCGCGAGGAGCCGAAGCTCGATCGCGTGAAGGCCGTGGGCGAGGCGGGCGCCCGCTTCGATCTCACGCCCGTCGAGGAGGAGTTCCTCCTCACGAACTGGAAGCGCCCGCAGGGCCCGTGACGCGCGTGCGCCCGCCTGCCCGGGGGTCGCAGGTGTGCCCCGGCGGACCCACGTTCGTGGGTTGATGCGCTTCGTCGTCTTCGGTCTGACCGCGAGCTCGACGTGGGGGAACGGACACGCCACGCTCTGGCGAGGGCTCGCCCGGGCGCTCGCCTCGCTCGGGCACGACCTCGTCTTCCTCGAGAAGGACCAGCCCTGGTACGCGGCGCACCGAGACGCGGCGGCGCTCGTGGGCGGCACGCTCCGGATCTATCGCGAGCTCGACGACGTCCGGCCCGAGGCGCGGCGCGCGCTCGACGATGCGGACGTCGCGATGGTCACGTCGTACTGCCCCGACGCGCTCCTGGCGGCGGACCTCGTGCTCGGCTCCCGCGCCCGGCTCAAGGTCTTCTACGACCTCGATCCGGGGGTCACCGCCGCGCGGCTCGCCGCGAGCGAGCCCGTCGCCTGGATCGGCGAGCGGGGGCTCGCGGACTACGACCTCACGCTCTCGTTCGCCGGCGGTGGGGCGCTCGCGCTGCTGCGCGATCGGCTCGGCGCGCGCCGGGCCGCGCCGCTCCCCGGCTCGGTCGACCCAGACGTCCACCGCCCGAGCGCGTCGTCGGCGCCGTTTCGCGGCGACCTCTCGTACCTCGGAACGTTCGCGGCTGGACGGCAGATGGGGCTCGAGCGGCTCTTCCTCGCGCCCGCGGCGCGCATGCCGGAGCGGACGTTCGTCCTCGGCGGCTCGATGTACGGGGACGACTTCCCGTGGCGCCCGAACCTCCGGTACGTCCGCCACCTCGAGCCCTCCCTCCACCCCTCCTTCTTCTGCTCGTCCCCGCTCACCGTGAACGTCACGCGACCGGAGATGGCGGCGCTCGGCCACTGCCCCTCGCCGCGCCTGTTCGAGGCGGCGGCGTGCGGCGTCCCGGTCCTCTCCGACTGGTTCGACGGGCTCGACTCGTTCTTCGAGCCCGGCGAGGAGATCCTCGTCGCGCGCAGCGCGGACGAGGCGGTCGAGGCCGTGGCGGCGCCGCGCGAGGAGCTCGCCTGGATCGGCCGCCGCGCCCGCGACCGGACGCTCGCAGACCACACGGCCGCGGTGCGCGCGCGCCAGCTCGTCGCGTTCTGCGAGGCGGCCGCGCGGGGCGCGGGGCCCCACGGGCCGGAGTGGGGCGACGCGAGCGCCGCGCAGCTCGATCGCGACCTCGGGCGCGACGAGGACTGGGAGTACGGGCCGGTCCACGCGGAAGCGCCGCTCCGCGGGCCGGACGACGAGCGCGACTTCGAGCACCGGTGGACGATCGAGCACCGGGGCGACGACCGGGAGGGCGCCGGGTGATCTGGGGGATCGTTCCGGCGGCCGGCGCGGGGAGCCGGATCCAGCCGCTCGCCTTCTCGAAGGAGCTCCTGCCGGTCGGGAGCCGCCTCGTCGACGGGACCCCACGTCCGCGCGCGGTCGCGGAGTACC
This sequence comes from Anaeromyxobacter sp., assembly GCA_036394835.1. GTDB lineage: Bacteria > Myxococcota > Myxococcia > Myxococcales > Anaeromyxobacteraceae > Anaeromyxobacter. The sequence goes on from DASWEI010000074.1 coordinate 5,399, forward strand.
TCGTGGACCGCATGATCGCCGGGGGCGCGACCCGCCTGTGCTTCGTCATCTCGCCCGGCAAGTCCGACATCGTCGAGTACTTCGGCGGCGAGGTCCGGGGCGCGCGGATCTGCTACGCGGTCCAGCCGCGGCCGGCGGGGCTCTGCGACGCGCTCTTCCGCGCCCTCCCGTTCGTCTCGCCGCAGGACGAGCTCCTCGTCGGCCTCCCGGACACGGTCTGGTTCCCCGAGGACGGGTTTTGCGCGCTCCCTGCGACCGGGCTGTCGTTCCTCCTCTTCCCGGTCGCGCGCCCCGCGCTGTTCGACGCGGTCGTCCACGCGCCGGACGGCTCGGTGCGCGAGATCCAGGTGAAGGCGGAGCACCCGGCGACGGAGTGGATCTGGGGCGGCTTCCAGGTTCGGGGGGACGTCTTCGGCGAGCTGCACGCGCTGTGGTGCGCGCGCGGGGAGCGCGACGTCTACCTCGGGACGCTCGTCAATGCCTGGATCGCCACGGGCGGCAGGGCGCGCGCGGTCCGGGCGGGGCAGGCATACGTCGACGTGGGGACGCTGCACGGGTGGCACGAGGCGCTCGCGCTCCTGCGCGCCCGGGCCGGGGACGCGGCGGCCACCGCGGGGGTGCCATGACGGCGAGCGAGATCGAAGCGCGCGTCCGCGCGCTCGGACAGTGGTTCCACAACATCGACCTCGGGGGCGTCTGGACCGCGCCCGACCACTTCCTCGGCGACTACCCGGGGCCGGTGTGGCGCGCCATCGCGCCGGCGCTCCCCGAGGACCTGCGCGGGAAGACCGTGCTCGACCTCGGCTGCAACGCGGGGTTCTTCTCCCTCGAGATGAAGCGGCGTGGCGCCGCGCGCGTCGTCGCCGTGGACTTCGACCCGCGCTACCTCGCCCAGGCGCGGCTCGCCGCCGAGATCGCGGGGCTCGAGCTCGAGCTCCGCGAGCTATCCGTCTACGACGTCGGGGCGCTCGGGGAGAAGTTCGACGTGGTCCTCTTCATGGGCGTCCTCTACCACCTGCGCCACCCGCTCCTCGCGCTCGACCTCGTCCGCGCTCACGTCGCGAAGGACGTGTTCGTCTTCCAGAGCATGCTGCGCGGCGGCGAGGGCCGGTTCCCCGCCGAACCCGACTACCCGTTCTCCGAGCGCGACGTCTTCGATCACCCCGCGTGGCCGAAGCTGCACTTCGTCGAGCGCCGCTATGCGGCAGACGAGACGAACTGGTGGATCCCGAACCGCGCCTGTGCGGAGGCGATGCTCCGATCCGCCGGGTTCGCCCCGCACCCCGTCCCCGGCACCGAGGTCTACGTGTGCCGGCTCGCCGAGCCCGACCCCCTCGCCGGTCCCGTGCATCCGGCGGCACCCCGGAGGTGAGCGCGTGATCGAGGCGGTGATGCTGTGGAACGAGCCGAACAACCTGTCCCACTGGGACTTCACCCTCGATCCGGAGTGGCGCCGGTTCGCGGCGCTCGCGCGGCTCGCCGGCGCGGCGGTCCGGGCGGAGCGGCCGAAGCTCACCCGCGTCCTCGGCGGAACCTCGCCGATCGACGCGAACTTCATCCGGCTCCTCGACGGCCACGGCGGGCTCGACGAGGTGGACGCCATCGCGGTCCACGGCTTCCCGCTCGACTGGAATCACTGGCAGATCGACGATTGGCCGCTGCGGCTCGCCGAGATCGCCGCCGTCGCCCGCCATCCCGTCTGGATCTCGGAGGTGGGCGTCTCCTCGTTCGGGGCGGAGGAGGTGCAGGAGTGGGGGCTCGGGCGTACCGCGGAGCTGCTCGCCGGCCGCGCGCCGCGCGTCCACTGGTACAGCCTGTTCGACCTCCCGAAGGCGTGGCCGGCGACGACGCGCCACCGCGAGGCGGAGGGCTCGTCCTATTACCGCCACTTCTACATGGGGCTCGTGCGCGAGGACGGAACCCCGAAGCTCGCACTCAAGAAGTTCGCGCGGCTCACCCCTGCGCTCGGCATCTGCCAGTGGTTCCACTTCGAGGACCCCCGGCTCGACGCGGGCGTGCGCTGGCTCCGCGAGCTCGGCGTGCGGCAGCTCCGCACCGGCCTCTCCTGGGCCGACAGCTTCCGACCGGGCTGGGAGGCGTGGTTCGACCGCCAGATGCACGCGCTCGAGCCGTTCGACGTGACGGTCACGTTCTGCTTCACGCCGGAGCACCGCGGGTTGAAGGCGCACCACACGAGCCCGCCGGCCCAGCCGGAGGAGTTCGCCGAGTTCTGCGCCCGGATGGTGCGGCGGTACGCGTAAGCTCACCGCGACGTGGTCGTGGTCGTGGTCGTGGTCATGAACGTGGACCTCGACCTCGACTTCGACCTCGACTTCGATTTCGACCTCGACCGCTCGGGGTTCGCGTCGCTTCGCTCGAACGAGCCGCTGCCGCCGGCCGGAGACCCCGCGTCGCGCTCAGGGCGTGAGACTGGGCAGCATTTCTCCCTCGCCCCCGCGAAGCGGGGGAGAGGGCCGGGGCTAACGATCCCACACATCTAGACGACGCCCATCCGGCCGTGATCTACCGGCGGGATGGCGAAGGCGTCGAAGCGTCGGGTGGTCAGGGAGGAGTTGACCGGGATCGAGCTCGGGGATCCGCGGCGTGAGGCGCGGG
>DASWEI010000075.1:0-10657 GCA_036394835.1 Anaeromyxobacter sp.
GCGGGCGCGGCGGCGAGGACGAGGGCGGCGAGGCAGGCCGCGCGCATCGAGAGGAGTCGAGTCGAGGTCATGTGATGGGTTCCGTCGGGAGGGGAGTGGGTCAGAACGGCAGCCGACCGGCGGCGAGGAGCCAGAACGCCGGCGTCCACAGGCCGACGAACACCCACGCGATGAGGGAGACAGCCAGCGCCTTCGCCGGGAACTTGCCGTACGCGTTGAGCCAGACCTGGACGGTGAGGACGACGTAGCCCGCGCACGCGAGGGCGAGGTAGTCGCTCTTCGCGACGAGCTGCCTGCCGCCCTCGCCGACCGGGCCCCCGGTGAAGAAGAGGACCATGTAGATGAAGGACACCATCGCCACGGTGAGGCTCACGTTGCCCACCGAGCGCAGGTCCTGGAGGCCCGCGAGGAGCGCGTACGCGACGGTGCAGTAGAGGAGCCCGTGCACGAACAGCAGGCCGGCCGTGAAGGGGTCCTTGAAGACGGCGGCCTGGAGGAACGCGCCGAACACCACGACGACCCCGACGAAGCCGGTCACGGCGCCCGTGCCCTTCGCCTCGCCCTTCCCGAGGAAGAGGATCGCCACCGGAATCCACATCACGCTGATCGCCACGAGCAACGGGAGAGTCATTGTCTACCCCTCGATTCGGTCTGGTTTGGAGTGTTCGGCTGACGACGCGGCGGGCCCGGGGAGCGACGCACCCCGCACGCTCCCCGGGCCCGACCGCACCCCGGCTCAGCTCTTCCCGTTGGCCCCCGGCGCCATGCACTGCCGGAAGATCATCTTCACGGCGTCGGACGTGACGACGCGCGGGTTCCCGAGCGTGCAGACGTCCTGCATCACCACCCCCGTGAACTTCTCGAGGTGCTCCTCCTTGAGGCCGAGCGTGGCGAAGGTCTCGGTGATGCCGAGGTCCGAGCGGAGCTGCTCGAGCTCGTCGACCGCGACCTCGGCCGCCTTCCAGGTGGGCATGCCGCGGGTGTCGACGCCCATCGCCTCGGCGATGTCGCGGAACTTGTCCGGGCAGGCGACCATGTTGTAGCGCTCGACCGGGATGAGGCCGATCGCGTTGCACTGGCCGTGCGGCGAGTCGAAGAGCGCGCCGAGGGTGTGCGCCATCGAGTGCACGATCCCGAGGCCGGCGCTGTTGAAGGCGTGGCCCGCGGTGTACTGCGCCCACGCCATGTTCTCGCGGGCCTCGGCGTTGTTCGGGTTCGCGTAGGCGTCGCGCAGCCCCTTCGCGATCAGCTTGATCGCGTGGAGGCCGAGCCCCTGCGAGGTGCGCACGCCGAGGCGGGAGACGTACGCCTCGACCGCGTGGGTCATCGCGTCCATGCCGGTCCAGGCGGTGAGGAACGGCGGCATGGTGCGCATGAGCGCCGGATCGACGATCGCGCGCGACGAGATGATGTTCGGATCGAAGATCACCATCTTGTACATCTTCTGGGTGTCGGTGATGACCGACGCCCAGCTCGTCTCCGAGCCCGTGCCCGCGGTGGTGGTGATGGCGAGCTGCGGCACGGTGATGGGCTTCTTCGTCGTGCACATGCCGTTGAACTCGCGGATGCTCTGGCCGTCGTGCGCGTCGACGATGCGGACGGCCTTGGCGCAGTCGTGCGAGCTGCCGCCTCCGACCGAGACGACGCCGTCGCACTTGTTCTGCTTGAAGATCTTGTGGGCCGCGTGGACCTCGTGATCCTTCGGGTTCGAGGTGACGCCCGCGTAGATCGACACGGAGATGCCGGCCGCCTTGAGGACGCCCGCGACCTCGTCGAGGATGCCGGTGCCCTTGAGGCCGGACGAGACGATCAGCGCGTTGCGGATGCCGATCGCCTTCGCCTCCTCGCCGGCCATGCGGTACGCGCCCCAGCCGAGCGTGGCCCGCGGCGTGGCGTGGAAGCTCCTGAGCGGGAATTCGGTCGAAGCGATGTTGAAGCTGCTCATGTGCGGCCCCTTCTCGGATTGAAGTTCGTTGTGTTTCCGTCCCAGCAGCGGACGGACCCTATTCACGAGGCGGGCCAAGGGGGTCGCGAAGACGCGAACTCCCCGTTGGCAGGGTGCTTTCGCCGCTCGCGCGACTTCGTGGTGCGGACCGGTCCGGTTGTCGCAGCTGTCTCAGGCGAGAGACAGCGCCGCGGGTGACATGTCACCGCGGAGCGAGCGTTCGTTCGGCGCGGCGCGCGCGAATCGCCCGGAAGGACAGGGTGGCGAGGACGGCGACGCCTCGCGCCGCGGCGCGCGGAGATCCTGCGCGCAACGTTCGTCGCCCGCGCGAGGACCGCGGGCCGCGCGGCGCGCTACCTCACTGCAGGCACTGGAAGAGCCCGGTGCACCACAGGCAGCTTCCGCACGGGACGGTCCCCACGTGGCAGTCGTGGGTGAACTCCTCGCCCTGGACGTAGTCGCACAGGGCGACGCTGCAGTCGTAGCAGAACGGGAACTCGTACCTCACGACCGACTCGCGGAAGGCCCGCGCCTGGGGGACGTTCCAGAGCGCCACCACGTCGGCCGCGCCGAGGTTCCCGAACGAGAGCGGCCGGACGTGCTTGGCGAGCCCCGCGACGTGGCATTCGTAGCGGTGCCACAGGAAATAGCAGGGGTGGACGTCGCCGTCCCAGGACACGAACGAGCCGCCACCCTCGACGAACTCGCAGCGACGTGCCCGGGCGGGCACCGTGGTCGGGAGCGTGAGCGCGATCCCCGCCGCGCGCGCGACCTCGTCCGCCTCCGCGAAGCACTCCTCCACCTCGCGCAGGAGGCCGTCGTCGCAGCGGAGCAGCCGCTCCCGGTTCATCGAGACGCCCTGCGCGGCGGCGTCGGCCACCATCCGGCCTGCCCAGTCGATGACGCGCTGCTCCTCGCGGGTGGGGCGGAACTTGAGGAACACGTCGAAGTACCGCCCGAGGTCCACGCCCTCGGCCGCCGCCCGCGCCTTCCACGCACGGTGGAGCTCCCGCGCGCGATCGGTGTTGCTGTCGAACGCCGCGGCGGTCGCCATCCGCCCGTCGTAGGGCAGCATGTGCGTGACGATCACGAACCCCACGCCGCTGCGGGCAGCCCAGCGCACGAGCTCGGGGAGCTGGCGGAGGTTGCTCCTCATCGCCACGAACTCGAGCCCGACCGAGATCGGCCGGCCCCGCTCGCGGGCCGCCTCGTGGAGCGACGCGGTGGCGGTCGCGATCCGATCCTGCCGCCCCCCGCGCCTGAGCGTGCTGAACAGCTCCGGCGAGACCGCGTCCGCCGAGATGCAGATCCGATCGACGCCGGCGCGCGCGAGGGAGCGCGCCCGCACCGGACCGAGGAGCTGCCCGTTCGTCTGGAAGCCCACCCACCCCGTGGCCGGCATCGCCCGCTTCCCCTCGGCGATGAACCCCTCGAGGCAGGGGTGGAGGAGCGGCTCGCCGACTCCGTTCAGCACGAGGGCGTCGAGCCGCGCGAAGGCCGGGGCGAGCCGCGCGAACGTCTCCGCGGTCATGTCGCCGTCCCGGATCGCGCCACCCGGTGCCTCCCTGGGGCACATCGCGCAGCGCAGGTTGCACCGCGTCGTCACCTCGACGAACAGCTTCGACGGGAACCGGCGGAGGGCGGGGCGCTCGGCGGCGGTCACGATGGGCAGGGCTCGCATGCCGCGAGAGGGGGAGCAAGAGCCGCGCCGACGAGCGGGGGCCCCGGGAACGACGCGCTGGCGTCGAGGCGCCACGCCCGGCCGAGGCGACGGAGCCGCTCACGCCCGTGACATGTCTCGCCCGCGTGACGGGCGCGTCACTGCGGCGGCGCCCCGTGCTCCCGCTCGATCCCGAACTTGTGGATGCGGCGGTAGAGCGTCATCCGCGAGACGCCGAGTCGCTCCGCGGTGCGCGCGTAGTTCCAGCCGCACGCCGCGAGCGCCGTCATGAGGGCGACGCGCTCGGAGTCGAGCACCGCCTCGCGGAGCGTCCCGCACCCGCCGCCGTCCGGGCCCGGCGGCGACGGCGCGACGGCGAGCGCCGGCGCGGGCGGCGCCTGCTGCGGCGGCGCGTCCGACCCGCCGGTCTCGAGCACGAGGTCCGCGGCCGAGATGTGCGGCCGGGGCGCGGTGGCGGCGGCCCGCAGGATGACGTTCTTCAGCTCCCGGACGTTCCCCGGCCAGGGGTGGGCGCGCAGCGCCTCGACCGCGTCGGCGGCGAGGGTGAGGCGCTCCCGCCCGACCTCCGCCTCCGCCTCGCCGAGGAAGACGAGGGCGAGGAACGGGATGTCGTCGCCGCGCTCCCGCAGCGGGGGCACGCGGATGGAGAGCACGTTCAGGCGGTAATAGAGGTCGCGGCGGAAGCGGCCCGCGCGGATCTCCTCGTCGAGCGGCTTGTTCGTCGCGGCGACCACGCGGACGTCCACCCGGCGCGGGGCGCTCCCCCCGAGCCGCACGACCTCGCGCTCCTGCAGGACCCGGAGCAGCGCGGTCTGCGCCGGCGGCGGCAGCTCGCTCACCTCGTCGAGGAAGAGCGTCCCGCCGTTCGCGTCCTCGAACCGCCCGGGGTTTCCCTCGCGCCGCCCGCCGGTGAAGGTCCCGGCCTCGTAGCCGAAGAGCTCCGCCTCGACGAGCTGCGCCGGGATGGAGCCGCAGTTCACCGGCACGAACGGACCGCCCTGGCGCCCGCCGGCGGCGTGGATCGCGTGCGCGAACAGCTCCTTGCCGGTGCCCGACTCGCCGAAGAGCACGACCGGCAGGTCGTTGCCGCACGCCTTCCTCGCGAGCTCCACCGATGCGCGGAGCTCGGCGGATCGGCCCAGGATCCGGGTGAACTCGTACCTGGCGCAGGGCCGCGCGCCCCGCGAGCGAGCGGGGGCCGGGGCCGCGCGGGGCGGCGAGGAGGCTGGGACGCGCAGGATCGCGCCCACCGGGGTGCGGTCGTACTGTACGAGCGAGGCGATCACCACGCGGCCGTCCTCGAGCTCGAGCCGCACGTCCGGGTCCCCGGAGATCCGGCGCGACCGTACCGCCTTCAGGAAGACCTCGCGGAGCGGTACGGGCAGCGCCCCTGCGTCCGTGATCTTCCGCCGCCCCGCCGCGTCGTTGGCGGCGATGACGCGCGCGCGGGCGTCCACGGCCACGAGGGCGTCGCCCGCGGCGTGCGCGGCGCGGAAGGCGTGGCGCATGACCTCGTCCCGCACGCAGACGGCGGCGCGGATCCGCTCCTCGATCGCACGCGCCACCGCCTTCGCGACGAGGATGGCCTGGCGCCGCTGGACCTCCCACGGTCCCGTGATGTCGACCAGCGCGACGGGGTTCGCCTCGCCGGGAGCCCACACCGGGGCCGCGGCGCAGCTCCAGCCCTGCCAGGCGCTGACGAAGTGCTCCGAGGCGAACACCTCGACGGCCTTCCCCGAGGCGAGCGCGGTGCCGGGCCCGTTCGTCCCCGCCGACTCCTCCGACCAGTCCACGCCCGGCGCGAACGAGATCTCCTGCACGCCCTCGACGACGCCCGGGTCGCCGTCGATCGACAGCATGTAGCCGTCGGCGTCGAAGTAGGCGAGGACGTGATCGGCCAGCCCGAGCCGGCCCGCGAAGTCGCGCAGGATCGGCGTCGCGAGGGCGAGAGCGTCGTCCTTCACCCGCCGCTCCTCGAGCGCGTCGGGGGAGAGGATCCGCCGCGGTTGCTTGAGGGTCGGATCGATCCGGTACGCGTCTCGGACGCGCTGCCAGGACTTGGCGATGTCGTCGCTGATCCCGACGGGCTGGATCCCGTCGACGACATACTGCTGCCACGCGCGGTCGATCTGACGGCGCCGCTCGATCCGAGTCGTCGGCGTGCCGAAGAGGCGCATGTCCTCGTGGGACGCTAGCAGCTTGGAGTGCGACAAACCATCGTACCCCGAACGGGGGGTTACCCTCTCGCTCGGCATCGGTCCTGACGCTCCGAGTCATCTCGCGGCGCAACCGTCCGGGCGTGCAGCTGGACGTCCGGCGGCTCTTCCGCCTGCGTCTCAGAGGCGCGGAGCGAATGGCCCAGCAGCCACTCGCTGTCGCCGTCGGCGTAGTGCTCCTGCTTCCAGATCGGCGACCGCACCTTGAGCTGCTCGATCACGTAGCGCGAGGCGAGGTACGCCTCGTCACGGTGCGGGGAGGAGACGCCGACGATCACGCTCACCTCGCCGACCTCGAGGCGACCGGAGCGATGGACGATGACGACGCGGAGGTCCGGGCCCCACCGCGCCAGCGCCTCGTCGCCGATCTCGCGGAAGGTCTGCTCCGCGAGCGGCGCGAACACGTCGTAGCTCACCGCCTTCACCGCACGACCCTCGTTCCTGTTCCGCACCACCCCATGGAACAGGAGCTCGGCGCCGTTCTCGCCGCCGGCGAGCTCGGCGAGCACGGCCGCGGTCCGGATCGGCTCGCTCGCCACCCGCGCGACGACGCCCTGCATCCCGGTCACCCGCCGCACACGGGAGGGAGGATGGCGAGCGAGATGCGGTCGCGGGGTCCGAGCGCGTCCCCGTCGTCGAGGACGCGCTGCTCGTCGGCGAGCACCGAGACCTCGAGGAGCCGCTCGTCGCGGAAGGTGGGGCAGGCGGCGCGGAGCGCCTCCGCGATGCGCTTCCTCACCGCGGAGACCACCGTCCCGCGCGGCACCTCGAAGGTGAGCGCGGCGCTCGAGTACTTGCGGAACATCCCGAACAGCCGGACCTCGACGCGGATCGGAGACATGGCTCCCTCGTCACCCTGCGTTGGCGCTGCGTCGCGGCGTCCCGGGCGGACGCGGGTGCGTCCAGCGCCCGCTCTTTCCGCCCTCCTTCACCGCGAGGTGGACGTCGGAGATGACGAGCACCGGATCGACGGCCTTGCAGAGGTCGTAGATCGCGAGCAGCGCCGCGCTGACGCCGTGGATGGCCTCCATCTCGACCCCGGTGCGCGCGGTGGCGGACGCTTCGCAGGTCGCCACCACCGAGCGGGTCGACTCGACGAGCTCGAACGCCACCCGCACCTGGTCGAGCGCGAGCGGGTGGCAGAGGGGGAGGAGCTCCGGGGTGCGCTTCGCGGCGAGCATGCCGGCGACCTCCGCCTGCGCGAGCACGTCGCCCTTTGGGTTCTTCCCGTCGCGCAGCGCCGCGAACGCGGCGCCGCTCATCTCGATCCGCCCGTGCGCGATCGCGCGGCGCCGGGTGGGCGACTTCTCGCCGACGTCGATCATCCGGAAGCGCTCAGCCATGGCGCACCTCGTCGAACTGCATGTCGAGGAGGTTCACGAGCAGCGCCCTGCGCGCGAGCGACGTGGCGCGCCCGAGCAGCACCTTCGCGGCCTCCGCGACCTGCAGGCTCGCCACCACCGCCGGCGTGAACGACGGGTTCCCGAGCTTCGTCTCGATGCCCTTCCCGCTCGCGCTCGAGGCGCGGAGGAGCGGCGAGAGGTCTCCGCCCGGGAGCTGCAGCGCGACCTGCCCGTACCAGCCGGCGATCGCCCCGTGGACCAGGGGGATCTCGAGCTCGGCGCAGGACGCCGCGAGCTCCCGGCGAACGAGGACGCTGTCGAGGCCGTCGAGGACGACCGCGCAGCCGCGGAGCAGCTCACGCCCGTTCGCGCGCGAGAAGGCGACCCGGTGCGCGACGACCTCGACCGCAGGGTTCACCGTCGCGACGCGCTCCTTCGCGACCTCCACCTTTGCGCTCCCGAGCTGGGCGGGGGACGAGAGGAGCTGCCGGTTCAGGTTGTGCTCCTCGAAGACGTCGGGATCGACGACGACCAGGGCGCCCACGCCGAGCCGGGCGAGCTGCTCGATGAGGTAGCCGCCGAGGCCGCCGCAGCCGATCACGGCGACGCGGCTCCTGCACAGGCGGAGCTGATCGGAGGTGGAGACCGTCGCGCGATTGCGCCGGTAGCGGCCAGGCAGGAGGTCCCAGCCGAGCGCCGCCACCTCGATCTGGCCGAGGCTCTTGCCGAAGTGCCGCGCCGCGTCGCACTGGGCGCGCCACGGAAGGAGGTCGCCCTCGGCGCGCGACTTCAGGAACTCGTGGAGCGGGGTCGCCGTCATGCTCATCCCCCTCCGAGCAGCGGGAAGATCGCGATCGTGTCTCCCGACGCGGTCACCTGCTCGAGCGCTGCGTGGCGGCCGCCGAGCAGCAGCACCCCGATCTCCTCGCGCGCGATCCCGAGACCGTCGACGAGCCCCCCGATCGTGGTGCCGGGGGGGCACTCGCGCTCCGCGGTCTCGAACCGCCCCTCCCGGAACATCGCGAACAGCTTGATGGTCACCTGCATCGCAGCTCCTGCATCGCAGCTCCTGCGTCGGGCACTCGCCTTCGTCCCGCGACGACGGGACGCTCCTGGAGCAATGAGCGGGCCACCCCCGCCGATCGGCCTGTTTTCCGGCGATTCGCTGGGCTTCTCGGCTTCGCCTCTCCGGACGCGTCCGGCAGGCGCCCGGAGACCGCCGTCTCAGATCTGCGACATGTCACGCTGGCGAACCGGGGCCGGGGCGCGGCGCCTCAGGGGCGTGACATCGTTCGTCGCCGCGAAGCGCCAGATCGCCCAAGGGGGCGGCGCCCCGGCGCCGCGGGGCGCGTTGGCGCGGCTCGTGCTCAGAGGCGCGGCATGCCGACCTTCGAAGAGGCGCGCCGGCTCATCCTCGATCACGTGACGGCCCTCGAGCCCGAGCGCCTCCCGCTCGTGGAGGCGGTCGGCCGCGTGCTCGTCGACGACGTGATCGCGCCGTGTGACCTGCCGCGCTGGGACAACTCCGCCATGGACGGTTACGCGCTCCGCGCCGCCGACGCGGCGGGGGGGCGCCCGCTCCGGGTCTCCGGCTACGTCCCCGCGGGCAGCCAAGCGGCGGAGCGCGTCGCGGCCGGGACCGCCGCGAAGATCCTGACGGGCGCGCCGCTGCCCGCCGGTGCCGACGCCGTCGCGCCCGTCGAGGAGACGGAGGAGCGCGAGGGGGCCGTGGTGGTGACGGCGCCCGTCCGACCGGGCGCGCACGTGCGGCGACGGGGAGAGGACGTGCGCGAGGGGGAGACCGTGCTGCGGCGGGGCGCCGTGATCGGCCCGCCGGAGATCGCGCTCCTCGCCGCGTTCTCGTTGGTCTCGGTGCCGGTGGTCCGCCGCGCGCGCGTCGCGATCCTCTCGACCGGCGACGAGCTCGTGGCGCCGGGCGAGCCGCTCGCGCCGGGGCTCATCCACGACACGAACGGCGTCGCGCTGGCCGCAGCCATCCGGCAGCTCGGCGCCGAGCCGGTGAGCCTCGGGATCGCACGCGACGACCGCGCGTCATTGCGGGCGCTGCTCGCGGTCGGCCTGGAGGCGGACGCACTCGTCACCACCGCTGGCGTGTCGATGGGCGACCGCGACCTCGTGCGCGAGGTGCTCGGCGAGCTCGCCGTGCGGCAGGTGTTCTGGAAGGTGGACATCAAGCCCGGCCGGCCCACCGCGTTCGCCGTGCTCGGCGAGAAGCCGGTCTTCTCGCTGCCCGGGAACCCGGTCTCGACGCTGCTCACCTTCGACCAGTTCGTGCGCCCGGCGCTGCTCAGGATGATGGGGCACCTGCACGTGCTCCGCCCGCTGCTGCCCGCCGTGCTCGAGGAGGACGTCGCGCGGAAGCCTGGGCGCGTCGGGTTCGTGCGGGTCCGGCTCGTGCGGGGACCCGACGGCCTTCGCGCCCGTTCCTCGGGGAACCAGGAGACCGGCATCCTGAAGACGATGGTGCAGGCGGACGGGGTCGCGATCATTCCCGCAGACCGGGGGGCGCTCCGGAAGGGCGAGGTCGTCGAGGTGCAGGTGCTCCGCCCCGAGGCGGCGGGGTAAGCCTCGAACGAGCGGCGCCCGAGGACTCGGGAGTGAGCGCCGCGTTAGAGTGCGCGAACGCGCGCCACATCGGCCGCACGCGGGGGCGACGTGCTGCTCGATCCGACCGACCAGTTCATCGAGAACATCACCCGCGCCTGCGACGTGGACGGCAAGTCCGTCCTCGAGATCGGGTGCGGCGCGGGGCGAATCACGAGCGATCTGGCGTCGCGGGCGCGCGAGGTCGTCGCGGTCGATCCGGACGCGGTGGCGCTGCGTCGGGCGCGCGCGCAGGTGACCACCGGCAACGTGGTCTTCCTCGAGGCCACCGCCGAGCCGCTCGAGCTCCCTGGGCGCTCGTTCGACGCAGCGGTCTTTTCGCTGTCGCTGCACCACGTCCCGGCCGAAGCGATGGACGCGAGTCTCCTCCGGGCCTCGCGGCAGGTCCGCGCCGGCGGGCGAATCGTCGTGATCGAGCCCGGCGACGAAGGGACGCTCATCGAGGCGGAGACCCGGTTCTGCGTCGGCGACGGAGACGAGCGGGCGGCGAAGACGGCGGCGCAGCGAGCGATCCGGCGGCTCGCACGGGGAACTGCGCGGCGCCTCGTGCCTCGCGCGGCACGCCGGTCCGGCGCGTGAAGGCGGCGGCGTCCGCGCAAGGTGTCACGTCGCCTCAGCCATCCGGCCGAGCGCTCGACCATAGGGCCGGCAGCCCGTGCTCGCGGGGCGACGTCCCGGCGGCGGCGAGCGCGCGACGCAGGAGCTGCATGGGCGGCATGAGCTGGCGTTTCGGAGCGTACGAGCTCGACCTGGCGCGCCGCGAGCTGCGAGTCGCCGGGGAGCCGCGGCCGCTCCAGCCGCAGGTCTTCGCGGTGCTCGCCTATCTCGTCCGGAACCGGCATCGCGT
>DASWEI010000076.1:0-2745 GCA_036394835.1 Anaeromyxobacter sp.
ACGGTCTCGTCCATGTTCACCATCGTCGTCGTCATGAGCGTGGAGAGCGCGATGACCTCGGCGCCCACCTCGATGGCCTTGTCCAGGAACCTCGCCGGCGGGACGTCGCGCCCGAGGTCGTGGACCTCGAAGCCTTTGGTCTGGAGGATGATCCGGACGAGGTTCTTCCCGATGTCGTGCGTGTCGCCCTCGACCACGCCGATCACCACCTTGGTGGTGGCGCCGAGGCCGTTCCCCTTGATGTGCGGCCGGAGGACGTTCAGACCAGCGTAGAGCGCGTCGGAGGCCACGAGCAGCTCGGGGACGAAGTACTCCTGCTCCTCGAAGAGTTGGCCCGCGCGGTTCATGCCCGCGAGGAGGCCGTCCTGGATCGCGGTGTACGGGTCGAGGCCCTCGTTCAGCGCCTTGTGCGCGGCGTCGGTGGCGCGCGTCTCGTCCAGGGAGACGACCGCCTCGGCGAGCTCGGTCAGGATCATCTGCATCCGGTTCGTGTCCATGATGTCTCGTCTCCGCGCCCTGCGTCAGTTGCACCACACGTGAAGATCGCGTTCACCATCGGCCGCGAAGGCGGAGGCGCCGAGGGGCTCGCCCCGCGGAACGTGGACGAAGCGCGCCGGGTCCCACGGGCCGTTCACGAGCGCGTCGAGGTACCCGCCGTCACCGTTCACGAGGTCGAGCGGGAGGCCCACCAGCGCGGCGAGGTCGGCGGCGTCCCGCTCGCGAAGCTCCCTCCGCGGGTGATCGGTGCGGACGAAGAGGAACCGCCGGTAGGCCCCGAGCATCGTCTGGAGGACGCGGAGCGCCTTCTGCTCGCCGAACCGCGCCACCGTCCGGCGGTGCTCCGCCGAGAGGGTGCGCTCGCCCTCCATCCAGCCGCCGCTCAGGTAGAAGGTCCCGGGCTCTCGGAGCGGTGTCGCGCCGCGATCGGGCGCGCCGGTGAGGAGCGGGATGCAGTCGTGGACCCTCGGCACGACGAGCGGCGCGTGGGCGGAGCGGAGCCCGGCGGTGGCGTTCCCGCAGAGGCCGAACCCGAGCACGATCCGGTCCAGGTGGCGCGGCCGCTCCAGCTCCGCCGCGATCGCGGCGCGGAGCCGAGCTGGCGCGACGTGCAGCCCCATCGGCACGAACGAGAAGGACACCGGCCCGCTGGCCGGGATCCGGAGCAGCTCCTCGCGCAGGACCTCGCAGGCCAACACCAGGGTAGACATGCATCCAATATAGCGGATACGATGCTTCCGTCACGCACGAAGCGACCCCCGGTGGATTCAATGACGCCTTTGGAGCGGCTCTCCGCTCTCGCTCGCGGCAAGCCCCTCGACCGCCTTCCCTGCGTCCCGATCGTCGGCAACACCGCCGCGCGCGTGATCGGCGTGCGCGTCTCGGACCTCCGCGGCAACGGTCGCCTGATCGCGCAGGCGCAGGTCGCCGCGTACCGGCTGTTCCGGTACGACATCGTCCGGATCTTCACGGATCTGTACACGCAGGCCGAGGCCATGGGCGCGAAGGTCGCCTACCCGGAGGACGAGACCGCCTACCTGGTGGCGCCGGCGATCACGGACGTCTCGCAGATCGACAGGCTGCGCGCGCCCGATCCTGGCAAGGACGGGAACCTTCCGCAGTTCCTCGAGGCCATGAAGATCGCGCTCGACGAGGTCGGCGGAGAGGTCGCCGTCACCGGGGCGATCACCGGCCCATTCACGAATTCGTCATTCCTCGTCGGCGCAGAGGAGATCGCGCGCCTCACGCTCCGCGCGCCCGAGGCCGTACACCGGCTATGCGAGCTGTCGCTGGAGGCGAACCTGCGCTACGCCGAGGCGATGCTCGATCTGGGCTGCACGCCCAGCCTGACGGATGCCATGTCGTCGTGCTCGGTGATCAGCCCGCGCGCGTTCCGCGAGTTCTCGTTACCTTATCTCGAGCAGCTGATCGACTACATCCACTCTCGCGGCAAGCGCGTGACTCTCCACATCTGCGGCGACACGCGCCAGATCTGGGACGCGATGGTCGAGTCGGGCGCGGACTGCCTCAGCCTCGACAACGACGTGGATCTCGCCGAGGCGAAAGCCAAGATCGGCGCGCGCGTTCGCCTCATGGGCAACGTCCGCCCTTCGGAGGTCATGCTGCAGGGCTCCCCGGCCGACGTTCGCCGCGCCGTGATCGCCTGCGTACGCAAGGCGCACGACAGCCCGCGGGGCTACATCGTGGCCTCGGGCTGCAGCCTGGCGACGGAGACGCCCTTCGCGAACATCCAGGCGATGATGGACGCCGTCAGGGAGGTCGGGTACCCGGTCACGCTCGAGAAGCTGCAGCGGCTCCACGCCGCGTGAGGCGGCTCGGCGGTCCGGCACGCGCGCAGGAAGGGGCCTCGCAGCGCGACGCTCGCGCGCCCATCAGATCCGCTCGGCGGGTCCGGCGACGACGTCCCGCTCGTCGATGCGCTCGATGACGTCCTGCCGGTAGTGCGCCGCGATCCGCTCCTCGAGATCCACGTACTCGCGCGCGTCGAACAGCTCGCGGCGGGTGCGCGGGAACCCGAACGGAACGGGCAGGTCGGCGATGACGCGGCCCGGCGCGCTGCCGAGGACGACGACGCGGCTGCCGAGGAGCAACGCCTCGTCCACGTCGTGCGTCACGAGCAGCACCGTCTTGCGCGGCGTCGCCGCGGACCAGACGTCGAGCAGCAGGTCCTGGAGCCGCGCCCGGTTCACCGGATCGAGTGCGCCGAACGGCTCGTCGAGGAGCAGG
>DASWEI010000077.1:0-28248 GCA_036394835.1 Anaeromyxobacter sp.
ACCGTGAGCAGCAGCGCAGAGATCGGGTTGGTTGGGCAGGAGACCGAGGTGACCGCGAAGGCCCGCAGGCGGCAGTTCACCGCGGAGTACAAGCTCAAGGTCTTGGCCGAGGCCGAGGCGTGCACGAAGCCGGGCGAGATCCTGAACGGGACCGTGACCTTCACGTACGACACCCGCGTGGTCGTGGACGGAAACCACCAGTTCCGGGCAAACGCCGTCGACGTCCTCGGGCTGCGCGGCACCAGCGGGACGCGGTTCCTCCGCGTCGACAACACGGCGCCGGTGAGCGACGCGACCGCGCCGTACTCGGCGACGTGGGACCCGAAGGGCGCGACCTACGGCACCCACGTCCTCACCGCGGTCGCGAGCGACACAGCCGGGAACACGGCGACGAGCGCGGTGACGGTCTGGGGGAAGTAGCCGGCGTGGACCCAGTCCCCCGGTACGGCGAGCTCGGTCAGGACCTTTGAACCGGATCACCTTCCCGGACCCGGGCTCGCAATGCTGCTCCTCAGGCCGTTGCCACGGAGGCGCGTCAGACCCAGCTCCGCCAACAGCGCGAGCAGCGCCACGAGCAGCGGCACCAAAGGGAGGAGATAGCGGAGGACCGGCTCAGGGCTGAGCGCAAGGACCGTCGCGAGGTACGTCCAGAGCGAGACCGCGAGCACCGGCGCGGCGACGGCGGCCTCGCCGTTCGGCCACTGCGCGCGGCGCGTGACCATGAGCAGCACCACGCCCGGGGTCGCGAACGCGAGCAGTGCGAGGACGGGCATCGTCCAGACGGTCACCGCGATCCAGCGGATGAGCGGCGACAGCCAGCGAGGCATGTCCACCGCGACGGGTTCGCGCACGTCGCGCCGCAGCCGCTCGACAGTGCTGGGGTGGAGATCGCGATCGAGGCCGAGCGCGCTGGCGAAGTACTGGCGGTTGACGTCCGGCGATAGATAGTCGCGGGCGTTCGCGGCGCAGAGGCCGGCGAAGCCGAGCGGGTCGCGCAACACGGCCCGCCGCGCCGCGCGGTCGCCGATCCGGGAGACCGCCTCCCAGTCGCCTCCGAGGGCCCGCTCGAGACGGGGCGCGATGCCGTCGGGCGCGAACACCTGGGCGTTGCGGAGCTCGCGGCGACCATGCTGCGACTGCGCGAGGATGCGCTCGACGTCATTGATATCTGAGCCGCGGAAGTCCTCCGGCGCGAGGATCGGCGCCATCACGCCGATGAGGTAGTAACCCGACCGCGCGTTCAGCGTCGCGTGTCCCGTGAGCACCCCGGTCACGTGCGCGTAGAGGGCGTTGCCGCCGACGGTCGCGACGACGAGTGCGGCCGCGACCGCGCGCGGAGAGCGCCACCGCGGCGAGGCGGCGGCCGCGGCGGCGCGCCGGCCCGCGACCGCGAGGACGAGCAGCAGCAGCGGGACGACCATCACGAGCGGCACGAGAATGGTCCGGAGCAGCGTCGCGCACCAGAAGGACGCCGCGGCGCCGATCGCCCAGGCGAGGCTCGCGCGCCGGACGGCGATCACCGAGAGCGCGATCGCCGCGAAGATCGCCACTGTCGCGGGCGCGTCGGTCATCAACGAGCGGTCGTAGTAGAGGAGCAGCGGATCCGCGCTCGCGAAGGCGAGCGCCGCCCACGCGATCGCGCGGCGGGCGCCTAGCCAGCGGCAGAACGCGGCCAGGCCGGCGCACATCGCGGCGCTCAGCGCCGACTGCACGAGGGCAATCGCGGTGAGGCTCCGCGTGGCGTCGATGACGGCGTTGATCGCCAGGCCGTACGCCCACGAGCGGTCCATCGGGATGCGGTCGGGATAATGGACCAGGAGGTAGTCCGCCGAATCGCCAAGAAAGAACCGGGGCTGCGCGTCGATGCAGAGGACCACGGCGCGGAAGGCGAGCGCGGCTACGGTGAACAGCACGAGCTCGCGGCCCGACGGCCGGCCCTCGGGCGAATGAGCCGACGCGCCGCTCCCCGGGTTCCCCCCGTCCGCGCCGCCGTGCCCGGCCGCCGGATGTCGCGTGTCTCCCGCGCGCACTCAGCGAGCCTCCGCCCCGTGCGAGGCGACCGCCGCGGGTCGCTCGAGCTCCAGCACGTCCGTGACCGGGCGGCGAAGGGCGCGCGCGGTCGGTGGCGGCGCGCGGGAGAGCCGGAACAGCATGGGTTCCCCGCGGTGGGCAGCGTCCGGCAACACCGCGGCGAAGCGGCCTCGCAGGTCGCGCAGCGCGGCGATCTCGCCGGCCGAGAGCCCCTCGCCGCCGCCGCCCAGCTCCAGCCGCGCGAAGAGGTACGTGAGCGGCGCCATGGGCTGGAACGCGAGCCCGAGGGCCGTCGCCTGGAGCCACACGCGCTGCATGGCGCGGCCACCCGCGAAGTAGGCCTCGCGCGTCCGACCGTGCACCGAGACGAGCCCGACCGCGCTCGCCGACGCGATCGCCTTCCGTGCCGGCTTCTCGAGCGCGCGCCCGCCGCCGAGGCGCCCGACGAGCTCCATCGCGGGCCAGGACGACATCACCCGCAGCCCGGCGAGTTCCGTGGCGGTCAGCTCGAGCGTGGTGACGTCCAGGCCGTCGCGGGTCCTGCGCACGTCGTCGGCCGTCCACCGGATCTCGTCCATCATCTCGCGGTGCATGGTGCGAGAAACGAAGCGGAGCCGATCGCCGCGCCCGAGGAGCTCGCCGAGCTCGGCGAGCCGCTCCGGGTCGTCGACGAGGTGCAGCGCCGCGTCCGGCACGTCGGCCGCGACACACAGGAGCGCGGCGCGCGCGTCCGCGGAGAGCGGCGCGCGTGGCGAGAGCTTCCGGTTGGTCACGCGGTGGGCGATCGCCGCCGCGAGCGCCACGGTCTCCGCCGAGGCGGCGGCGCGCCGGGGCGCGAAGCGCAGGTCGCACACGGCGGCGTCGTCGCGGGGGTCCGGAGCGAGGTCCACCGCGACTTCGAAACCCATCCCCGCCGCCACGAGCGCGATGTTCTCCGTCGCGGCGCCGAACGCGAGCCAGCTCGCGAGGTCGCGGTAGTCGAGGAACGACCGCGAGCGGACCACGTCGTGCAGGAGGCGGAGGCGCTTGCCGTCCCACGAGAAGCGCCACGGCTGGCAGTTCCCCCCGGAGGGCGCGAGGGTCGCGTAGGTCACGAGGGCCCGGACCTGCTGCACGTCGAGCGGCGCCCCCGCCCGCGAGATGACCCGGGCGACGGCCGGCGTCTCCGGCACGGTGCGTGCCTCGTCGACCGGCGCGGGCGCGGGAGGCGGTGCGCCGGGGTGCACCGCTGCCGCCCCGTCGCGCACGATGTCCTCGAGATCCACGAAGAACCGCCCCGATGTCGTGAGCTGCCCGAGCGCGATCCGGCGCGCCGCGTCGGTGACGGCCGCGGCGCCGAGCGACACCGCCGAGGCGAGCTGCGGCCACGTCTTGAGCGTGGACTTCACCTCGACGAGGGACGCCGCGAGCCGGGGCGACACGGTGCGCTCGCCGATGATGCGGAGCACGATCGGCACCTTGTCGTAGGCGTCGAGTCCGCGCAGCTTCTCCACGTCGAGCGGGCCCGTGAGGCCGTGGAAGATGGGACGGTCGGGCTCGAGATCGAAGCGCTCGATGTCGAGGAGCCCGCGGTCGCTCGTCTCCATGATCACGGGGATTCGGAGGGCGCGCGCCGCCTCCCGGACCCGCACCTTCACGTAGAGATCGTCGCACTCCTCCACGAGGAGGTCAAGCGGGCGCCCGCCCGGGCGGAGGAACCCGTCCATGTTCTCGTCGGTGATCCCGTCGAGGAACGGGCGGACGCGCACGTACGGATCGAGCTCGGAGATCGCGCGCGCCGTGACGATCCCCTTCGCGACCCCGATCTCGTGGACGCCGGCGCGGAGCCGGTTCATGTTCGAGAGGCTGAGGCGGTCGAAGTCGGCGAGGAAGAGCTCCCCGCCGACCTGCTCCATGGCGAGCGCCACGGCGCTGGCGCTCCCGACGGACAGCCCGACGACGCCGATCCGGATGGCGCGAAGGCGCTCCTGCTCCTCGGTCGAGATCTTGTTCCTGTTCCGGCTCGCCCGCAGCTCCCGGAACTCGCGCTCGGGGAGTACGTGGACCACCCGCCGGGACCACGGAAACAGGAACCACGTGCCGTGGTGCGCGAGCGGCACGCCGCGGAGGTGCGCCGCGATCCGGTCGCGCAGCGCGTCCGAGGTGAGGTCCACGGCGGGCTCGCGGGTCTCGATCAGCTCGGAGAGCTGCTCGCCGAGCGCGTCGTGGACGGTGAAGCCGCCCTCGACCACCCGCGCGGCGAGCCGCGCGCGCGCGACCGGGTCGCCTGCCGAGAACGGCTCCGGCCACCACGCGCCCTCCTCCGGTCCAGGCCGAAGGACCTCGTCCGGCTCGACGGGCGCGGGGAGGGCGACGCGGGCTCGCATCGGGCCGCCTCGTCGTGCCGG
This sequence comes from Anaeromyxobacter sp., assembly GCA_036394835.1. Classification (GTDB taxonomy): domain Bacteria; phylum Myxococcota; class Myxococcia; order Myxococcales; family Anaeromyxobacteraceae; genus Anaeromyxobacter. Next base: position 4,419 of record DASWEI010000077.1, read on the forward strand.
CCGTGCGCGCTCCAGAATCCGCACTTGGTAGGTCATCGGGTCACCCTGGGAGATACCGGCCGTGGGTCTCACCGCAGGCGAGGCGCATGCGGGAGGAGTCCTGTCGCTGCCCGCAGTGTACGGCCGGAGCGGGTCACGCTTGTAGAGGCGGAAGGCGCGCCGCGTGGTGAGGGAGCGGCTCTCTCACCTCCGGGGACGCCGGCGCATCGCCGAGCTCGGCCGCTTTCCCCGGTTCAAGCTCCTCGTGACCTCGAGCGGCGCCGAGGCGCTGCGGCGCGCGCCGGCTCACGGACACCATCGAGAGGAACGACGCGGAGGTGGAGGAGGCCCGGGGCAGGCTGGCGCAGCTCTCGGGGGAGCTCCTACTTCTCGCTCCGCCGCCTGCTCGCGCGATACGACGTCGCCCCTCCCCCTGCGCGGTCGCGCAAATAGGGGACACGTATCGTCTGGCCGACTCGTACGAAAAGTGCTACTCGTCGGTTCGTGCCAGACCCGCAATCCCTGTTTGCGGAATCCGCAACTTCACGAATTCACGACCCGCGTGCGCGCAGGAGCCTCCCGATGCCCAGTCTCGCCGACAAGTTCGCCGTGAACCTCAAGAGTGAGCGGCTCCGCCGCAAGCTCTCGCAGGAGTCCCTCGCCGCCAAGGCCCGGCTCTCCGTGTCCTACATCTCGATGCTCGAGCGCGGGCAGCGGACGCCGCCCTTGGATACCCTCGAGTCCCTCGCCAAGGCGCTCGCGGTCTCGCCGACGTCTCTGCTCGGCTGACGGCGTCCCGCAGGACGGGGGACGCGACGCTCCAGATGCTGCGCGGCTCGACCTCAGCGGTCGAGGCGGATCTCGAACTCGGGGAACAGGCCCGTGAACGAGAGCGCGAGCTTCTTCTGCCACGGCACGGCTGCGCTGCCGAAGAGGGTCACGCGCCCGCCGTTTCTGCGGGCGGCGAGCAGCACGTCCGCGAGCGCGCGGATCCCCGAGCTGTTCAGGAAGACCACGCTGGAGATGTCGATCGTGATGTCGCCGGGCTGGGCCGCGGCGGCCTCGAGCGGGCCGAACGCGCGCGCGTAGGCCTCCGCGGACTCGAGCCGGATCACGCCACGCAGGATCCAGGCGCGGGACGAGGGCCCTCGCTCGACGACGTACTCCGGCTTCGGTGCGCTCATCGTTGCTCCACCTGTTCGGTCGGAAGGGCCGCTCTCACGCAGACGACGCTCAGGCCGGCCCCGGAGGGGGTCACGGTCGCGCCGAGCGTTGCGCCGTAGTCGCTCGCGACGAGCGCGAGCCCGAGCCCGCGACGATCCGCGAGGCGCCGCGCGAAGACCGCCGCCGCATCCCCGGCGGCCAGCTCCGCGAGCTCCGCGCCGAGCACCTCGACGTGGCCCGCGTCCGCGACGTTCCGGACCTCGACGAGGAGGACCGTCCCGTGGTGCTCCAGAGCGATCCTCGAGCGCGCCAGCTTGTCCGCGCTGTACTTGGCGGCGTTCTCGACGAGCTCGTTCACGACGGTCGACAGGATGCTCCGGGCGATCTCGCGCCGCTCGAACGCGTAGGAGAGGTAGTCCGCGAACAAATCCGAGATCATCCCGCAGCGCCGCCACTCGGCGACGAGGTCGAGGGGGACGATCTCCATCGCGATCGCGCACAGGGGAGGGCGAGCGGGCACCTCCCAGAAGGTCCCGTGGACCGTCGTGTCGCTCATGGTTGCTGTCCCCCCAGGACATCCAGCGTGTACTCGCCCGGGATCCGTAGATCCCGGTACGCCGGAGGCACGTCTACGGTCGGGATCACGAGGTAGCTGTCCATCGGGTTCGATTCCGATCGGTAGCGCTCGTGCACCTTGTACCTCGGGAAAGGCTTGAGCCGCCGCGCGCGGATCCCGTGCCGGGTCATGATCCCCTCGGCGATCGAGCGCACGCAACAGAACGTGTGGACGGGCGGCCGCTCGGTCTCCAGCTCCATGAAGTCGCGCGAGTGGGCCGCTGCGATGATGGCCGGGGACAGGTGGAGCTTGCGCCACGGCGGCGCGACGACCAGCTTCGTGAGCTCGCGCCGGTGGCACGGGTCGTACGACCGGTGCATTCCCGCCTGCTCGAGGTGCGCCCCGATCTCCGCGTCCGTGACGAGCCCGAACCGCTCGACGTACGTATCGCGCAGGTAGATCCCGCACACCACCGCCAGCTCCTCCCCCGAGTACGCCATCAAGTACCGGTGCGGCCACGGCTCGATCTTCGCGTCGAGATCGTACGTGTCGGTGGAGAACACCACGCCGTAGTGGCGGTTGTACACCTCGGCGATCAGCCGCTGGCATGAGAGGACGTCACCCGACGTGCGGGCTATCCGCAGCTGTACCTTCAAGCGCTGCCCTCTGCCCGTGCCCGCAGCATCAGGAACGCGACGTCGTCCTCGTAGGTCCCGCCGGTGAATGCCTCGAGGGCCTCGAGCACCCTGTCCTTCAGCGTCTGCAGCGGGACGCGGTCCGACGAGAGCAGCAGCTCCGCGACGCGATCGGCTCCGAACTGACCGAGATGGTGGTCCCCCGCGCGCGGCGCCTCGAACACCCCGTCGGTCCCGATGAACACCAGATCGCCCGGAGCGAGGTCGATGCTGACCTCGCCGATGTGCTCCGCGTCCACGCCGCCGAACCCGAGTCCGAGGGGGAGGTGCGACATCGGCACCCTCTCCACGCGGGCGTGGCCCGCGCGGTACACGAGGAGATCTTCGTGGCTGCCGCTCACGACCAGCCGGTCGCCCGCCCGGTCGCGGCGCACGGAGACCACGGTCATGAACCGGCGTTCCTCCAGCTTCTCGAGGCTCCTGCACAGGATTCGATTCGCGAGATCGTTCAGCTCGCGAGGGGAGGCGTCGGGGCGGGCCTCGATGATCGACGCGACCGTGCTGTGCGCCATGAGCGCGATGAGCCCTGCGCCGAACCCGTGGCCCGCCACGTCGAGCACGAAGAACCAGTCGGCGACCGGCGTGCGGAATAGGTGCAGGTAGTCTCCGCCGACCGTGTCCGCCGGCCGCATGTGCGCCGCGAAGTCCAGCCCCTCGAGCCGCGCGTCGTCCGGAACGAGCCGCTTCTGGAGCGCGCGCGCGATGTCGAGCTGCGCGGCGAGACGGGCCTGTCGCCGCGCGACCTGCTCGAGCAGGGCAGCAGGGGCGCTGATCGAGAGGGCGAACACGACGAGGAGGGCGATCGTGAAGCCGAGCGTCGCGAAAGAGTCCCGCCGCCTCAGGAACGCGAAGTCGATGTTGTGCGCGGAGAAGAGCAGGCAGCTCAGCGTCAGGGCGCGCCCCTGCGCGGTCAGCGTTCCCCAGCGCCGCCGGATCACGACGGCCGCGACTGCGACGCAAGGCGCCGCGACTGCGAACGCCGTTGGGAGCGCCACCGCGGTGAATCCCAAGCCCGCCGCCGCGGTCACGGAGGAGAGCGCGACGCCTACGCCGTACGACGCGACCAGCGCACGCCACGGCAGTGGCACCTCCGCGATGCCGGCGAGGACGTGGGCGAAGGCCAGGTTGTTGAAGAACACGAGCGCGAACCCGAGCGTCACCGCGAGATCGCCGCCGACGAGAACGCCCTGGCCGAAGAACGCGACCATCACCGACGTCCACGCGAGGAACAGGGATCGTACGGTACGGTCGCGCGTGCTTCGCCAGAGCGCCGCCGCGAACGCCGCGTTGAGGAGCGTCAGCCCGGCGTAGAGCACGAGCAGGTTCTGCAGCACCGCATCCGAGCGCATCGGGTCGAGCCTGGGAACGGCCCGTCGGTGAAACTACACTCGCGCTCTCGCCGCGCGCAAGCACGGCCCGCTGCGTTCGGCGCGCTGCCCTGCGCGATCGGCCCGAACTCGTCGATGGTCCGGTGGTCAGGGCGGATGCCGGAGACGCCCTGCGGATTGCGGTGGACCGGGCGGGCGCACGCGATTTCGCGTCCCGCCGCAGCGGGGGGAGTGTGGTACATAGCCCGCGCCGAGGGAAGGCACGCGGCACGGGGGACGGCGCGATGCTGAGAGAGAAGGAGAAGCTCGCGATGCTGGCGCCGGAGCGGCTCGCGGCGCTCCTGTCGCAGGGGCTGCGCGGCCATCACCCGCTCTTCGAACGCGACGCCATCCTCGCCGCGTTCGAGGTCCCCGACACCCCGGTCGCCCGCGAGGACGCGAACGAGGTCGGGCAGGCGCTCCTCACCATCTGCAAGGAGCCGCTCGCCGTCGCGTGCGGCGCCGTCCGGGACCTCTCCACCTCCGCCCGCATCTCGCTCATCCGGCTCTACTTCCGCCTCCTCGATCGCGCCGAGGAGGAGCGTCAGGCGGTCCACTGACCGGGATGCGCGTCCCCGCCGCCCTCGCCCGCGCGACCGGGGCGCTCCCGCGCCCGCTCGTCGAGGTGTTGCGCCGGCTCGGAGATGCGGGGCACCGCTCCTGGATCGTCGGGGGCGCCGTCCGAGACCTCCTCCTCCACCGGCCGCGCGAGGCGACCGACTTCGACGTCGCGACCCCTGCGACCCCGCGCGAGGTGACGGCGCTCTTCGCGAAGGTCATCCCGACCGGCGTCGAGCACGGCACGGTGACGGTCGTCTCGGGAGGCCTCGCCATCGAGGTCACGACGTTTCGTGGCGAGGGCGCCTACGTGGACGGGCGCCGGCCGGAGTCGGTCACCTTCCACACCGACCTCGAGGCGGACCTCGCGCGGCGCGACTTCACGATGAATGCGCTCGCCTGGGACCCGCTCGCCGGCGAGTTCCGCGATCCACACGGCGGGCGCGCGGACATGGCGAGGCGGATCGTCCGCGCGGTGGGGGTCGCGGCGGAGCGGTTCGCCGAGGACGGGCTCCGCCCGATGCGCGCGGTCCGGTTCGCGGCGCAGCTCGAGTACGGGCTCGCGCCCTCGACGCGAGCCGCCATCCCGGGCGCGCTGCCGGTGGTGCGCAAGGTGGCGATCGAGCGGATCTCGGAGGAGCTCGGCCTGCTCGCCGTCGCGCCGGATGCGGCTCGCGCGATCGGCCTCATGCGCTCGACGGGACTCCTCGGGGTCGTCCTGCCACCTCTCGCATCGCTTGCGGACGCGGCGCAGGTCCACGCGTCGAAGGTGCTCGGCGCGGTCCCACCGGACGCGGCGCTCCGCCTCGCCGCGCTCCTGCACGGCCTCGGCGCGGAGGCGGCGGAGCGGCTCCTCGTGGACCTCCGCCAGCCGCGCCGCGTCACGGACGAGGTCGTCGCTCTCCTCCGAGGGCACGCCTGCCGGGCGGAGGCGAGGGCGACCGTGCTTGCGCGTACCCAGGTGGAGGCGCGGCGCTGGCTCTCCCGCACGGGGCCCGCCCGCGCGGACGCGCTCGTCGCGCTCGCCCGGGCCGAGGCGCTCGCGCTCCCGGCGCGCGCGCGGGCTGCAGCCCTTGCCGAGGTGAAAGAACTGGAACGAGAGATCTCGCAGATACGCCGCGCGGCTCCCCCGCTCGTGGCGCAGGATCTCGCGCTCGACGGGCGGGCGGCGATGGCGATCCTCGGCGTCGGCCCGGGGCCTCACGTGGGCGAGGCGCTCCGGCATCTGCTCGAGCGGGTCCTCGAGGATCCCGCCCTGAACACCCCCGCCGCGCTCGAGGAGGCGCTGCGGCACTGGTGGGCCGGGCGCGCGCGCGGCGCGTAGCGCCCTTATGATCCTGGCGGGGCGTTGCCATGCCGCGCCGCGTACTCTGCATCGAGGGGGACGAGTCGTATCGGGAGCGCGTGAAGGCGCTGCTCGAGCGGGAGGGGTTCACCGTGGACCTCACCGGCTCGGGGCTCGACGGCATCTCCCGCGCCCTCACGCTTCCGCCGGACCTCGTGCTCGCCGACGTCCACCTGCCCGACATCGAGGGCGCCGAGCTCGCCGCGCGGCTCAAGCAGGAGAATACGCTCGTGAACGTGCCGTTCGTCGCGGTGGGCGACTCGCGGGAGGAGCACGACATCGCCCTTGCCGCGGGAGCGGACGGCTTCGTCGAGCGGCGGCTCGACGCGACCCTCCCCGACGAGGTGCGCGCCTTCCTCGCGGGAAAGCGCGAGAGGCTCCCCGAGGAGGGCGAGCGCGCCCAGCTGCGTGCGCTCTCGGGCTCAATGGCGGCGCGGCTCGAGTCCGCGCTCGCGGGCGAGCAGCGCGCCTCGCGCCGGGTCGAGGAGCTCGACCGGCTCCGCAGCGCGTTCATGCACAACCTCGCCCACGAGCTATCGACGCCGCTCACGCCGCTCTCGGGGTACCTCCGGATCCTCTCGTCCGGCAAGCTCGGCGCGCTCTCGCCGCAGCAGCAACGGATCGTCGAGACGATGCTCCAGTCGGTCCGGCGGCTCACCGGCATCGTGGACAACCTCGCCGACTTCGCGAGCCTCGAGGTCGGCGAGGCGCCGCTCCTCCACGGCGAGGTGGAGCCGGACCAGCTCGCCGACGACGTCGTGCAGGAGCTGAAGGCGCCGATCCGGGACGCGCGACTCCACGTCACGGTCATGCACGGCGGCGGCGGTCCGGTCGTCGCGGACCCGCGCAAGCTCCGCCAGGCGCTCGCCAACCTGGTCACGAACGCGGTGAAGTTCTCGCCGCACGGGGGCGAGGTGCTCGTCGAGGTGAGACGCGAGCCGGAGCGGCTTCGGTTCACCGTGTACGACCAGGGACCGGGCGTCCGGCAGGGAGAGGCGGAGCGGATCTTCGAGCCGCTCTACCACGCCGCATCGCGCGGGGAGGCGGCGCGCCTGCCAGGCACCGGCCTCGGGCTCCCCGTGGCGCGGCGGATCGCGGAGGCGCACGGCGGTCGCGTGTTCGTCGAGAGCCCGCCGCGGACGCAGCCGGCGAGCCACTCCCGTCACTTCACCGGCTCGAAGTTCGTCCTCGAGCTGCCGGTGCGCCCCTCCGATCGCCCGCGGGCCGAGGGCGCTGCGTCGTCCGCGTCGCTCGCCTGACCGGCCGCAGGCGAGGGCGCGGCGTCGCTCCGCTGGTTTGATCGCATCTCGCGGTGGAGGTATGACGCGGCCCGACATCGGATCCATGCGCGTGCTCGTCGCCATGTCAGGAGGGGTGGACTCGTCGGCCGCCGCGGCGCTGCTCGCCGCCGACGGTCACGACGTGGTCGGCGTTTCGATGCGCGTCGCCGACTTCTCCGACGCGTCTCGCGGGCGCTCATGCTGCGCGCCCGACGACCTCGACGACGCCCGCCGCGCCGCCCGCCGGATCGGTATCCCGTTCTTCGTCGCGAACGTGGAGGAGCGGTTCGCGGAGCGCGTCATCGCCCCGTTCGTCGACGACTACCTCGACGGCCGGACGCCGAACCCGTGCGTCGCCTGCAACGCGCGCGTGAAGTTCGAGTGGCTCCTCGCGCGGGCGCGTGCGCTCGGCGCGAAGCTCGCGACCGGGCACTACGCGCGCGTGGAGCGGCGCGGCGGCCGCCTCGCCCTGCGCGTCGCCGCCGATCCGGCGAAGGACCAGAGCTACTTCCTCTACGGCCTCGGTCAGGAGGCGCTCCGCGACGTGATCTTCCCGGTCGGAGGCATGGCGAAGCCGGACGTCCGCGCCGCCGCCGAGCGCGCGGGCCTCCCGAACGCGGCCAAGCCCGACTCGCAGGAGATCTGCTTCGTGACCCGCGGCGACGCGGCCGACTTCGTGGCGCTCCGCGCTCCCGAGCGGGTGCGCGCGGGGGAGGTGGTGACGACGAGCGGCGAGGTGCTCGGCCGGCACGACGGCGTTCACCGGTTCACGGTCGGGCAGCGGCGCGGCCTCGGCGTCGCCGGCCCGGAGCCGCGCTACGTCGTCCGGATCGACGCCGAAACGGCGCGGGTGGTCGTCGGTACCGCCGAGGAGGCTTCGCGCGAGGCCTTCGAGGTTCGGGAGGCGAGCTGGGTCGCGGGCGCGCCGCCCGCGGCGCCGCGCGAGCTCACCGTGAAGGTGCGCCACCGCCACGATGGCGAGCGCGGGACGGTGCGGGCGGCGGGGGACCACGCCGACGTGCGGCTCGCGCGCGCCGTGCGCGGCGTCGCGCCGGGCCAGGCGGCGGTCTTCTACGACGGCGACGAGGTGGTGGGCGGTGGCCGGATCGTCTGAGTCCTACTTCGGCGCGCGGCGCCCGCGGGTCGCGCTCGTCGCGCTCGGCTGCCGCGTGAGCCGCGCGGACGTGGACGCGCTCGCGGGCGAGATCGGGCGGACCTTCGATCTCGCTCGCGGGGGCGACGTCGCCGACTTCGTCGTCGTCAACACCTGCGCGATCACGTGCGACGCCGAGTCTGCCGCGCGCCAGGCGATCCGCCGCGCCGCGCGCGAGCACCCGGGCGCGCCGATCGTCGCGGCGGGCTGCTTCGCCGAGGTCGCGCCGGACGACCTCGCGGCGCTGCCGGGCGTCGCCGTCGTGGTCGGCGTGCGCTCGTGCGCCGCCGTGGCCGGCGTCCTCGAGCGCTTGCTCGGCGGCGCGGGCGCGGCCGAGGCCGTCCGCGGCGCGGTGGCCGACGCGGGCGGGTGGGGGAGCGCACCCGAGGAGCCGGCCCGGCACACGCGTCCGTTCCTGAAGGTTCAGGACGGCTGCGACCAGCGCTGCACCTACTGCGTCGTCCCGGCCGCGCGCGGCGCGTCTCGCTCGCTCCCGTTCGACGAGGCGCTCCGCCGCATCGGTCTCCTCGGCGCGCGCCATCCCGAGGTCGTCCTCACCGGCGTCCACCTCGGCGCCTACGGCAAGGATCTCTCGCCGCGCCGCTCGCTCGCGGAGCTCGTGACCGCGGCGGTCCGCGCCGGGATGGTGCGGCGGATCCGCCTGTCGTCGGTCGAGCCGAACGAGCTCCCGCGCGAGCTCCTGCGCGACCGGGAGGTCGCGGCCGGCCTCTGCTCGCACTTCCACCTGCCGCTGCAGAGCGGGGCGCCGCGGCTCCTCGCGGCGATGGGCCGGCCCTACGCGCCGGCCGCGTTCCGCGAGGTCGTCGAGGAGGTCGCGGCGCTGGCGCCGGGCGCGTGCCTCGGGACGGACCTGCTCGTCGGGTTTCCCGGCGAGACGGACGAGGAGCACCGCGCCACCGTCGCGCTCGTGGAGTCGCTCCCGCTCGCCTACCTGCACGTCTTCCCGTTCTCGCCGCGCCCTGGGACCCCCGCTGCCCTGCTCCCGGACCGGGTGCCCGGCCTCGCCGTGCGCGAGCGCGTCCGTGAGCTGCTCGCGCTCTCCGATCGGAAGTGGCGCGCCTTCCTCGCCTCGCAGAGCGGGCGCGAGCTCGAGGTCGTCGTGGAGCGGGTCGAAGGCGGCCTCGCGCGCGGCACCGCGCGCCAGTGGGTCACCGTGCGCTGGCCCGCAACCGGCGACGCGCGCGGCACGCTCGCACGCGTCCGCGTCGAGGCGACCGACGGGACCGAATGCTTCGGCGTCCGCGCGGCCACCTTCGAGGCGCGCCTCCCGCCGTAGCGCGGGACGCCGGGCTCGCCGGCGGCGAGGTCGCGGTCGTGCGGGGCGAACGCCCCCGCGGCGCCTTGCCATGCGGGGGCGCGGAACCTACGAATGGCGGATGCTGCTCCCCGACGGGCGCCACGTCCCCGATCTCTCGCTCGACCGCGCGAAGGTGGAGCGCTGCCGCGCGCTGGCGGACGAGATCACGGGGCAGGTGCTCGACGTCGTGCGGCGGCACACGACCGTCGCGATAGAGCGGACCGCGCTCCGGCTGCTCGGGCTGCACGAGGCCGGACCGCGCGGCGTCCCGCTCGTGAACGTCGCGGTGGACGCGCTCCATGAGCGCGGGCTGTTGGGGCGCGGCGCCGCGTACTGGATGGGGTGGGCGCTCCGGCGCGGCGCGAGCGGTCCGCTCGCCGTCGTCGAGCGGCTCACGGCGATGCCGCGCGTCCCGGAGCCGCTCCCGCCCGACGAGGAGCGCCGCGTCCAGGACGAGCTCCGGCGCGACGCGCGCGCCGCGGTCGATGAGCTGCTCCGGCGGGTGACGGCGCGGGACGCGCTGCGCGCGGAGCTCGGGACCGGCCCCCGCCCGCTCAAGTACGTCATCGTCGCCACGGGGAACATCCACGACGACGTCGAGCAGGCGCGCGCCGCGGCCCAGGCGGGCGCGGACGTGATCGCGGTGATCCGCTCGACGGCGCAGTCGCTCCTCGACTACGTCCCGGACGGCGCAACCACCGAGGGGTACGGCGGGACGTGGGCGACGCAGGAGAACTTCCGGATCATGCGCGCGGCGCTCGACGACGAGTCGCGCCGGCTCGGCCGCTACGTGGCGCTCACGAACTACTCCTCCGGCCTGTGCATGCCCGAGATCGCGTTCATCGCGGCGTGGGAGCGGCTCGACATGCTGCTCAACGACGCGATGTACGGGATCCTCTTCCGCGACATCAACATGCGACGGACGCTCTGCGACCAGCACCTTTCGCGCGGGATCTGCGCCCTCGCCGGGATCGTCATCCACACCGGAGAGGACAACTACATCACCACCGCAGACGCGGACGAGGCCGCCCACACCGTCATCGCCTCGCAATTCGTGAACCTCTCCTTCGCGCGCCGCGCTGGCCTCCCCGACCAGCTCGTCGGGCTCGGGCACGCCTTCGAGATCGACCCCGCGCGCGAGGACACCTTCGCCCGCGAGCTCGCGCAGGCGCTGCTCGTTCGGACGCTGTTCCCGGACGCGCCGATCAAGTACATGCCGCCGACGAAGCACAAGCAGGGCGACATCTTCTTCAGCCACGCCTACGACGTGATGGCCGACGTCGTCGCGCACCTCACCGGGCAGGAGATCCAACTTCTGGGCATGATGACGGAGGCGATGCACAATCCCTTCCTCATGGACCGCTTCGTGGCGCTGAAGGCGGCGGACTACGTCCGCCGCGCGTGGAGATCGATGGGGTCGGAGCTGACGCTGCGCCCGGGTGGCGTGGTCGAGCGGCGCGCCGACGAGACGCTCGGGCGCGCGCTCGCGCTCCTCGAGGAGGTGGCGCGCGATGGGCTCGTGAAGGCGATCGGCCGCGCGCGCTTCGGCGACGTCGCGCGCGCCGAGGACGGCGGGAAGGGGCTCGCGGGGGTCGTCGAGCGCGGTCCCGGGTACTTCAACCCGCTCGTCGAGCTCGTGGAGGCGCGATGAGGACCGCCCGCCTCGCCCTCCCGCTCCTCGCTGCCGCGCTCGCGGCGTGCGGCGGCGTCCGGGCCGTCCAGGGACGGCCGTCCGGCCGGGACGGGTGGCTCGTCTACGCGGTGCGCGACCTGCGCTTCGAGGCGCCGGCGACGTGGCGCGCGTCCGGCGACGAGCGACGCGTCGCGCTCGAGGCCCCCGGTGGGGGAGCGAGGCTCGAGATCTCGCTCCCCGAGCAGGCGTTCGCCGACGAGCGGACCTGCCTCGCCGCCGCCCAGGAGAAGCTCGGGGCGCAGCAGGGGGCGCTCGAGCGGGCGCGCCGCCACCCGACCAACTTCGGCGGTCGGCCGGCGCAGACGCTGGAGGCGGATCAGGGCGGGTGGCACGTCTGGGCGCTCGCTGCCTGCGACGGCGGCGTGCAGTACCGCGTCTTCTTCACCGCCTCGACGCCGGCGCCTCCCGCGGCGCTCGAGGCGTGGAGGACGCTCCTCCAGTCCGCGCGCCTCGGCGGAGAGGTCTAGGACGATGACGCCGCACGACTGGACCCCCGGCGAGGTCGTGCGGCCGTACGGCGACCGGCGCGACGACGGCGTCGTGCAGCTCTCGTTCGTCCTGCCCGTGCCGCCGAGCGAGCGGGCGCGCGAGGCCGCGGCGGAGCTCGCGCGGCGGCTCGGCATGGACCAGGTCCACGTCGCGCACATGGAGGCCGCCGCCGATCGCTACAGCTTCTTCGTCGTGTACGGCCGCACCGCGGTCGGGGTCGAGTGGGACCGCATCCAGGTGCCGGAGGTGGTCGTCCGCCGGAAGGGGTTCGACGAGCTGAACGCCTACGCGCTCCGCGAGATCGGCCGGCGTGTCGTCGTGCTCGGCGCGTGCACCGGCTCCGACGCGCACGCGGTCGGGATCGATGCGATCATGAACATGAAGGGGTACGCCGGCGACTACGGGCTCGAGCGCTACGCCTGCTTCGAGGCGACGAACCTCGGCGCCCAGGTGGAGAACGCGCGGCTCGCGAGGCTCGTGAAGGAGCGGCACGCGGACGCGGTCCTCGTCTCGCAGGTCGTGACGCAGCGCGACGTGCACCGCGAGAACGCGCGCGAGCTCGTGGACGAGCTCGAGCGGCTCGGCGTGCGCGCCTCCGTCGTCGCGCTCCTTGGCGGACCGCGCATCGACCACCGGCTCGCGGTCGAGCTCGGCTACGACGCGGGCTTCGGCCCGGGGACGCGCCCGTCCGACGTCGCGAGCTTCATCGTGGGCGCGGTGCTCCGGCGGATGGGGAAGGAGATGCACTGATGAAGGCGACGCTGCGGATGCGCATGTCGAGCCAGGACGCGCACTATGGCGGCGGGCTCGTGGACGGCGCGCGGATCCTCGCGCTCTTCGGCGATGCGGCGACCGAGCTGTGCATCCGCCACGACGGAGACGAGGGGCTGCTGCGCGCGTACGAGGCGGTCGAGCTGCTCGCGCCCACCCGCGCCGGCGACTACCTCGAGATCGAGGCGGAGCTCGTCGCCATCGGGAAGACCTCGCGCACGATGCTGTTCGAGGCGCGCCGCATCATCGGCCCCCGCCCCGACGTGTCCGACAGCGCCGCCGACGCGCTCGCCACGCCCGTGGTGGTCTGCCGCGCCCGCGGGACGGTCGTCGTGCCGCGCGAGAAGCAGCGGGTCCCGCGGTAACGGAGGGAGCGCGTGGGCGAGAAGGTCATCATCGCCGCGGCGGTCGTCGGCGCCGAGGTGACGCGTGCGCAGAGCCCCCACGTGCCGTACACGCCCGAGGAGATCGCACGCGCCGCGGTGGACGCAGGGCGCGCGGGCGCCGCCGTCGTCCACCTGCACGCGCGCTGGCCCGACGGCCGCCCGTCGCAGGAGGCGCGCCACTTCCGCGAGATCGTGGACCGGATCCGCGACGCAGGGAGCCGCGTCGTCATCCAGTGCTCGACGGGCGGCGCGGTGGGGATGTCCATCGACGAGCGGCTCGGGTCGCTCGTGGACGGCGCCGAGATGGGGACGCTCAACCTCGGGAGCATGAACTTCGGGGACGAGGTCTTCCTGAACGCGCGGCCGGACGTCATCCGGGTGGCGGCGCGGCTGCGCGAGCGGCGGCTCGTGCCCGAGTGCGAGGTGTACGACGCCGGGATGCTCGACACGCTGCGCGGGCTGCTCGAGCGCGGCCATCTCGCGCCGCCGTACCACGTCCAGCTCGTGCTCGGCGTTCCCGGCGGGATGGCGGCTTCGGAGCGGAACCTCCGCTTCCTCGTCGAGGGGCTCCCCGAGGGGACGCACTGGTCCGTCGCGGGGATCGGGCGCGCGCAGCTCCCGATGGCGGAGCTCGCGCTCGCCCTCGGCGGTCATGTCCGCGTCGGGCTCGAGGACAACCTGTTCGTCGCGAAGGGGGTCCTCGCGCGCGGCTCGGACGAGCTCGTCGCACTCGCGGTCGAGCTCGCGGCCCGCGCCGCGCGCGAGCCGGCGACGCCCGACGAGGCGCGCGCGCTGCTCGGCATCCCCGGCGGGAACGCCTTGCCGTCTGGCGTTTCCACGGCTTGACGCCCCACGGAGGGGGCGCTAGGTTCGCGCGGTTCACCGCGGGGGACCCCACTTCGATGACCAAGGCGGACCTGATCGAGAAGGTGCAGGCGGCGCACGGCGACCTCTCGAAGCGCCAGGTGGCGCACGTCGTGGACGCCGTGTTCGAGCACCTCGCGAAGGGGATCCGCAAGGACAAGCGGTTCTCGATGCCGGGGTTCGGCACCTTCGTCGTGAAGAAGCGTGCCGGCCGCGTCGGGCGGAACCCGCAGACCGGCGCCGAGATCCGGATCGCCCCGTCGAAGACGATCGGCTTCAAGCCGGCGCCCGAGCTCAAGAACGCGCTGTAGCCGGCGCGGGCCGTCGAGGGACTCCGATGGGCAGCCTCACCGACTGGCTCCTCACGTTCCGTCAGCTGCACGAGAAGGCGCGGCGCGGGCAGCTCCGCGACGCCGAGCTGGTCCGCTATCGCTCGGGGCGCGACGAGCTCGCGCGAGCGCTGCTCGCGGCGCAGCGCCTCCAGCTCAAGGCGGGTGAGGCGCCGCGCCGGGCGCTCCGCGTCGCGCGCGCGCTGCAGGTGGACCTCGACCTCGCGACCTCGCGCCAGCGCGCCATCACGAACGACCTCTCCATCGGCGGCTTCGCCTGCCTGCTCCCGAAGGCCCCCGCGCTCGGCGACGAGATCGGCTTCACGCTGCGCCTGCCTGCGGCCGAGCCGCTCGCCGGGCGGGCGCGCGTGCACGACGTGAAGGTGCTGCCGGGGAACGTCCGCGTCGCGTTCATGTTCCTCGGGCTGTCGGACAAAGAGCGGGAGCGGCTCGAGCTCTTCGTCTTCGACACCGTGCTCGCCCAGCTCACGCCGTCGTAGCGCGCCGGCGCGCGAAGAGAAACGGGGCGCCCCGGGCCCCACGCCCGAGACGCCCCGCCGGTCCCCGCTGCATCCCCGCAGCGCCGCTACTTCTTCGGCTTCCGGAGATCGAAGTCGACGTCGATCTGTGCCGTGAACAACCAGTCCGCCTTCCCGGGCTGCACGTCGCGCTCCAGGAAGAAGACCGGTCCGACGAGCAGATAGATCGCGTCCGTGAAGTAGAAGTAGAGCCCGCCGCCCACGGCGCCGAGCGCGTTGTTGCCGGATTGGAAGTCGGCGGCCGGAACGATCTTCTTCAGGCCGGTGACGCCGACCGGGAGATCGGGTCCCATCCAGTGGAGGAAGAAGCCGCTGTTCTCCTTGTTCCCGTTCTTGTCGACGAGGATCTTGTCGTTCAGGCCGGTGTAGATGCCGCCGCCGATCTCGCCGATGTACGGGAGCGTCTTCCCGACGTGCGCGTGGAACAGATAGAGGTCGGAGATGTCCTTCTTGAATCCCACGTTGGCGATGCCGGCCGAGATGGCCGGCTGCCAACGCGCGAGCTTCCCTTCGACGAGCGTCACCTTGCCGTTCACTGCGAACGTGGTCTTGGTCTCGCCTGGGTAGAGCACGTCTGCGCCGATCTCGGCGTTCACGAGGTCGAAGGGCAGGATCCCGACGGTCAGCCCCAGGTCGATCGGGTACGCGGCCTTCTCGCTGAAGTACGTGTCGTAGGTGAGGTGGGGGACGAGGTACGGCTGCGTGTACGGGGTCGACGGCGTCCAGAACGTGGTGGACGGTGTCGCGCTGGCCACGGAGGCCGTCGCGAGCGCTGCCGCGGCGGCGATCCCCTCGAGAGCTTTCTTCATCTGGTGGTCCTCCAGGAGCTGCGCTCCGATTGTTCGAGCTGAACCGTCTTGTGCAGCGCGCGTGCCCTGGCGCACTACGATCGCGGAACGAAGACGGGGCGCCCCGGGCCAGGCCCGGGACGCCCCGCCGAAGCGTGCTGCACTCGCGCTACGTCTTCTTCGGCTTCATGAGGTCGAAATCCACGTCGAGCTGGATCGACCACATGAAATCGGAGCCGTAAGCGTTCTTCATGAGGGCGGAGTCGTTGAAGAACACCGGGCCCGTGAGGATGTCGATCGCCGGCGTGAAGTAGAGGCCGACGCCTGCGCCGATGGCGCCGAACACGTTGTTACCCGTCTGCACGTCGGCCAGGAACACGATCTTGTTGAGGCCAGGGAGGTTCAGCACGATGTCGGGGCTCGTCCACGACGCCATCAGCCCGCCCTGCTCCGTCTTGCCTTTCGAGCTCACGAACAACTTGTCGTTCAGGCCGTAGTACCCGCCGACCGCCACGTTGCCCACGACGGGGAACGTCTTGGCGATCTCCGCGTGCAGGACGTTGTAGTCGCTCACGTCCTTCTTGAACCCGACGCCCACCACGCCGACCGAAACGCCCGGCTGGAGCTTGGCGAACGCGCCCTCCGGGATGGTGAGCTTGCCGTTCAGGTAGAGGTTGTTCTTCGCGAGGCCCGGCAGGAACGAGTCGATGCCGACCTCGCCCTGGAGCTTCTCGAACGGCAGGACGCCGACCTCGAGGCCGTAGTCGTTCTGAAGCCCGCCCTTCTCGGCGACGTAGCTGTCATACGTGAAGTGCGGCACGAGATACGGCTGCGTGTAGGTCGTCGCCGGCGTCCAGAACGTCGTGGACGAGGTCGCCCACGCGGCGGGAGCCGCGGCGAGCACGGCGGCCGCGGCCACCGCCTTGAGAGCCTTCTTCATTCCGTTGTCCTCCAGGAGCTTCGCTCCGGTTGGTTGCGCGGATGCCCCATTTGCAGCGCGCGTGCCCGAGCGCCTGGCGCCCCGAAATCTGGGGCGTTCCGCAGCGCTTCGCGCATCGCGCGAGGCGCACGTGCGCCCGGCGCAGGCAACCGGTGCACGCGGACGGTGCAGCGCGCGCCCCCCGAGACGACGAAGCCCGCCCTGGCGGACCGGGGCGGGCTCGAGGTGGCCGCGCGGCGGCGCCGGGTCCGCTACGCCGCGGTGTGTCCGGGGTGCGCGTGGGCGATGGGCGTCGCGGGCGCCCCCTGGGCGGTAGGGCCGAACGAGGACTCTTCCGCCATGATGTAGCCGCGCTCGCCGGCCTCGGAGGAGTCCATGCCGGCCCACTCGTCCTGCTCGTCCGCCCGCAGCGGGGTGACGAGCGCGACGAGCTTCAGGAGGGCGAAGGAGAGGGTGCCCGAGTAGGCGAGGGTCACCACGACCCCGAGCGCCTGCTTCCCGACGAGGGCGAGGGAGCCGTCCGCGCCCGCCGAGTTGACCGCGGCGCTCGCGAACGCGCCGGTGAGGATCGCGCCGAGGGTGGCGGCGACGCCGTGGACGGCGAACACGTCGAGCGAGTCGTCGAGCCCGAGCTTCGGGCGCAGCCGCACCGCGGAGAGGGACGCCATAGCGGCGAGCGCGCCGAGCACGATCGCCGCGCCCGGCTTCACGAACCCGGCCGCCGGAGTGATGGCCACCATGCCGGCGACCGCGCCGGACGCGAGGCCGACGCCGGACATCTTGCCGTGGAAGAGGAAGAGCTCGACGAGGCCCCAGACGAGCGCGGCGGCGGCGGGCGCGAGGAACGTGTTCACGAAGGCGGTCGACGCGAGGCCGTTCGCGGCGAGGGCGGAGCCGCCGTTGAACCCGAGCCAGCCGAACCACAGGAGGCCGGCGCCGAGGATCGCGAACGGGACGTTGTGCGGGAGCACCGACGGCGTGCGCAGCCCGCGTCGCTTTCCGAGCACGATCGCGGCGACGAGCGCCGCGGCCGCGGCGTTGATGTGGACGACCGTGCCGCCCGCGAAGTCGAGGACACCGAGGTTCCGCAGCCACCCGCCCGGCGCCCACACCCAGTGCGCGACCGGCGTGTACACGACGATCGACCAGAGCGCGATGAAGAGGACGTACGCCTTCATCCGCACGCGCTCGACGATCGCGCCGGAGATGAGGGCAGGCGTGATGACCGCGAACATCGCCTGGAACAGCATGAAGCTCGAGTGCGGG
Organism: Anaeromyxobacter sp.; assembly: GCA_036394835.1. GTDB lineage: Bacteria > Myxococcota > Myxococcia > Myxococcales > Anaeromyxobacteraceae > Anaeromyxobacter. Next base: position 21,899 of record DASWEI010000077.1, read on the forward strand.
ATCGTCGCCGCGAGCGACGCCTCCGGCGCGTCGCCGACGCCGGAGAGGCCGATCCAGCCGAGGCCGCCGACGAGCCGGTCCGCCGCGCCGCCCGGCGAGAACGCCAGGCTGTAGCCGACGAGCGCCCAGAGGACGCCGACGAGCCCCATGCAGACGATGGAGAGGTTCATCGTGTGGACGACGTTCTTCGCGCGGACGAGCCCGCCGTAGAAGAACGCGAGGCCCGGCGTCATGAGCATGACGAGCCCGGCGCTCACGAGCACGAGCGCGGTGTCGCCGGTGTTGATCGGATCTGCGGCGGACGCGATCGCGGGGAGCGCGACGGCGAGGGGGATGAGCAGCTTCTTCACGATTCCTCCCGGGTACGTGTGGGGTGGCGCGGTGGCGCCGCCCGGGTGTGCAGCGCGCGTGCCGCGCAGCAGCAGGCCAGGAAACGGGCGGATTTCCCCTGCCGGGGCGGAGTGTGCCCGCGCACGAGGCAACCGCTGCCGGGCGCGCGGGCAGATCCCCGCGTTGCGCCGGCGCGGCGGCGGCGCGCTGCCTGCACGGCAGGCAGGCTGCTGCCTCGTTTCTTCGCAGGACCGCTCGCCCGTTGGGCCGGCGGCCGGACGCGGCTATCCTCCGCGCGTGCGCGCTCACCCCGCCCCGCTCGATCGCCTCCACGCGCACGCCGTCGCGGGCGGCTGGCCGTGGCTCGCGGCGGGCGCGGCGGTCCTCGCGGCGGCGATCCTCATCGCGCTGTGGCTCCGGCGCCGGCGGCGCCTCGTCCCGCGGCCGCTCCTCTTCAGGAGGAAAGCGCCGCGCCACCCGGTCGTGCTCGCGCACGGGCTCCTCGGCTTCGACGAGATCCGCATCGGGCGCGCGCGCACCGACTACTTCCGCGGGGTGTCGGTGCGGCTCGAGCGGGAGGGCTGCAAGGTCCACCGCTGCCGCGTCGCGAAGACCGCCTCGATCGCCGCCCGCGCCGCGGAGCTCGCCGCGTTCGTGAACGAGCTCGACGTCCGGCGCGTGAACGTCGTGGCCCACTCGATGGGCGGCCTCGACGCCCGCTTCGCGCTCGCGCGCCTCGGGCTCGGCCGCAAGGTCGCGTCGCTCGTCACGATCGGCACGCCCCACCGCGGCACACCGCTCGCCGACGCGGGCCACGGGCTCGCGTCGCGGAGCGGGCTGTTCGGAGCGCTGCGGCGGATCGGGATGGAGCTCGACGCCTTCCACGACCTCACGACCGCGCGCATGGAGGAGTTCAACCGCGAGATCGAGGACGTCCGCGGCGTCCATTACGGCAGCGTCGTCGGGGCGCCGGCGCGGCGGCGCGACGTCTCGCCGATCCTCGTCCCGACGTTCATGTGGCTCGGGGACGAAGCGGGCGGCAACGACGGGATGGTGACCGCCGAGTCGCAGCGCTGGGGCGACGTGCTCCGGACGATCGGAGCGGACCACTTCGCGCAGGTTGGCTGGTCGCACCGCTTCGACGCGGCGGAGTTCTACGCGGAGCTCCTGCTCGAGCTGCGCGGCCGCGGCCTGTGAGCGCTACGGTCGCTTCGTCGTCTTCTTCTTTGCGGCAGGCTTCTTCGTCGCCGTCTTTCCGGCCGCGCCCTTCTTCTTGGGGACGCCCTTCTTCGCCGTCGCCGTCGCCTTCTTCGCCGGGGCCTTCTTCGCGATGGCCTTCGCGGGTGCGGGCGGTGGGGGAGGGGGCGTGGGCGACAGCTCGCCCGGATCGTCGTCGCTCGCGCTCTGCAGTGCGGCGGGCGCGCCGGACACCGCCCGGTACGAACCGCGGTGCTCCGCCGCGAGTGCGGCGGCGCGGTCGGCCCACGCGCGCGCGGCGGGGTCGAGTCTCGCCGCGTCGAGCGCGGCGCCGGCGCCGGCGTGGTCGCCCGCGCGGAGGCGGAGCGAGGCGAGGTGGAGCGCCGCGCGGCCGCGCTCGACCGCCGGCGTCCCGTCCCGGTCGTCGAGCAGCCGCCGGAGCGCCGCCTCAGCCTCCTCGGTCGGGGCCTGGGCGCCGAGGGCGAGCTTTGCGAGGCCGTATGCGGAGCGCGGCTGCGCGGGCGACGCGGCGAGGGCGGCCTCGTACGCCGCGCGGGCCGCGGCCGCATCCTTGTGGAGCCTGCGGAGCACGTCGCCGTGGAGCGCGAGCCCGGGCGGGAACGCGCCCTCGGCTGCGGCCGCCGCGGCCGGCTCGAGCGCCGCCTCGACGCTGCCCGCGAGGAGGGCGATCCGCGCCTGCAGCGCGAGCGGCCAGGGGCCGTCGCCGCCGCGAACGACGGCGGTCGTGGCGGTGCCCGCCTCCTTGCGCGCGAGCGCCAGCGCGGCCGACGCGAGCTGCGCGTACCCGGGCACGGTGTCTGCCCGCCCCGGCGTGACGAGGAGGTCCTCGACCTGGGCCTCGGCATCGGCCTGCCGGTAGTCCGCGAACAGCATGGCGAGCGCGAAGGCGCGGACGCTCGCACCGTTCATCGGGTCGAGCTGGGCGATCGGCTCGAGGAGCGACGCCGCCTGGCGGTAGCCCGCGGAGGTGTCGAGCCGCAGGAGCGCGTCCGCCTGCGAGAGCGCGGCCTCGACGACCTTGCGCCGGTGGTGGGCGCGGTACGTGAGGAGGGCGCCGCCCACGACGAGCACGATCGCCGCCGCGGCCGCGAGCTTCAGGGCCCCCGAGCGCGGCGGCCTTCCGCCGCGATGGTCGGCGACGACCGTCTCGTCGAGCTCGGAGGGGATCTCGTACACGAGGTCGTCCGACGCGGTGAGGTCGGTCGGCTCCGGCGCTTCTTCGGGAGCGTGGGGTCTTGGCATCGGAGGGGCAGGGGCAGGAGGAACCCTGGAAGGGTAGCGCCCCGCGGGCCAGCCCGTCAAAACGAACGCGCCCGCGCGGGTGCGCGGGCGCGAAAGGGTCGGGAGCGGCGCGAAGCCGCGCTGCCCGATGCTAGCTGCCCTTCTCCTCGCGCTCGTCCTCGCGGGCGACGCCCGACAGAACGTCATTCACGGAAGGGAAACGCATGATCTCCCCGCGGGCGATTCTCCAGGCCTGCTGGACGATCCAGGAGAGCGAACGATCCTGCCGGTTGGCCTCGGCCTGGATCTCATTCAGCATGTCCTCGGGGAAGTACAAAGACTGCTTGCGCTTGTCGGTTCCGGGCATCGCTGCTCCGTCGCGTGTGGGAGAGGCCCGGCCCTTGTACGATGGACGGGCGATCGGGTCAAGGAAGCGGTTCGGGATTCCCGAGGGGTTCCGCGACGGACCGCCGCGCGGAACCGCACGACGAAGGGCACGAGAGGGCCCCTCAGGCGCGGTGCGCAATGACTCACCGTCAGTGACGCGGCAGGGCCTGCGCCAGACGCACGGTATGCGCCGGCGCGTTGCGGGTCCAAAAAAGAGGAGAGCCGGCATCGCTGCCGGCTCTCCGTGGGCCCAGAGGGGGAGGGGGGGGACCCCTAGGCCCAGCGCCATAAAATTGTCGTCGACCCCGCTCCAGTCAACTTCCGGCCCCAACATCTCATTCCCGCTTGTGAATGGCAACTCCTCGCGGGACGGGTAACTCGGACCTCCCTCGCTCCTTGCCGGTACAAACCCGGCCCTGCTCGCCTTCATTCCCGGAGACCTCGGCGCCTCCTGCGAGCCCTCGCCGGCTAGTATAAGGAACTGCGCCATACCGCGCTCGTTCGATGCGCAAAAAAGCACTCGACCCTTACGTCCAGTCCGTCCTCGGCACGATCAGGCGCCGGAAGCTGCTCGCCCCGGGTGACACGGTCCTCGCGGCGGTGTCCGCCGGCCCGGACTCGACCGCGCTCGTCGCGGCGCTCGCTGCCCTGCGTGACCTCGGCGAGGTTGCCGCGGTCGTGGCGCTACACGTCGACCATGGGCTGCGGCCGGGCGGCGCAGACGACGCGGCCTGCGCCGCGGCGACCTGCGCGCGCCTCGGCGTTCCGTTCGAGAGCGTGTGCGTCCGCGTCGCGCGCGGAAACGTCCAGGCCGAGGCGCGCCGGGCGCGCTACGCCGCGTTGCGCGACGCGGCGGTGCGGGGGGGCGCGAACCGCATCGCGACGGGCCACACGCGGACGGATCAGGCGGAGACGGTGCTGCTGCGGCTCCTGCGCGGAGCGGGCGCGCGCGGCATCGGCGCGATCCCACCTCGGCGCGGCCCCTACGTTCGCCCGCTCATCGACCGCCCCCGAGCGGAGGGGATCGCCTTCCTCGAGCGGCTCGGGATCGAGTGGCGCGATGACCCGTCGAACGCCACCCCGCGGTTCGCCCGGAACCGGCTGCGGCTCTCCGTGTGGCCGCACCTCCTCGCCCTCGCACCCGCGCTCGAGCGGTCCCTCTCGCGCGCGGCCGATCTCGCGCGCGATGACGAGCGCGCGCTCGCGCACCGCGCGCGGGCCCTCGTCGACGCCGCGGCGGCGGTCGATCTCGCCGCGCTCGCCGCCGAGCCCGTCGCGGTCCGGCGCCGCGTCGTCCGGCGCCTGTGGCGCGCGGCGGGCGGCGATGCGGCCCGCCTCGAGGCGAAGCACGTCGAGGCGGTCCTCTCGCTCGCGCGGAGGCGGCGCCCGGGGCGCGCCGCCCTGCCAGGAGGGCTCGAGGCGCGCAGCCGTTACGGAACGCTCGCCATCGCGCCGCGCGGCGCCCGCGCCGCGGTTCCGCCGGCGATCGCCGAGGTCGCGGTCCCGGCGCCAGGTCTCTACGCCGTCCCGGCGCGCGGGGTCGTCGAGGTATCGGCGCGCGACGCGGGCGCGGTCCCCTGGCCCGTCTCCCTGCGGACCCGCCGCCCCGGCGACCGCTTCCGGCCCGAAGGCGGGCGGGGGACGAAGAAGCTGAAGAGCTGGCTCATCGACCGGAAGGTGCCGCGCGAGGCGCGCGACGCGCTCCTCGTCGTCGCCGTCGGGGACCGGATCCTCGCCGTCCCGGCGCTCGGCGCCGTAGCGCAGGGGCTCGGCCCGGCGGGGGCCGGGCTGACCGTGAGGGTACGCGCCGCTCTCTGAGGTGCCGGACGGACTGCAAAAGGGGGGCAGGGCTGTTATAAGAGCCCTTCCGTACCCGGGGAGTCAGGTTCGGGCGGCGTTCGCGGAACAGGAGGCGTGCGCCGCCGGTTCCGAACGATCGACGGTTCCACGGAAGGGGTAAGAGAGCCTTGCGACAGTCCCACAAGACGGCCCTGCTCTGGGTGTTCCTCATCGTGATGTTCATCGCGCTCTGGCAGCTGTTCCAGCAGCGCGGGCACGAGGCGAAGACCCTGAACTGGACGCAGTTCATGACGAAGGTCGAGGCGGGCGAGGTCCGCGAGGTCCAGATCAAGGATCTCGACTACGCCGGCACGCTCCGCGACAACTCGACGTTCCAGACCACCGGGCCGCTCGACGCCTCCGCCACGATCGCAGAGAAGCTCCGCGACAAGGGCGTCACGCTCCAGTTCCAGAAGCCGGAGCAGTCGTCGCTCTGGATGACGGTGCTGCTGCAGTACCTGCCGCTCGTCTTCCTCTTCCTGCTGTTCTTCTTCTTCATGCGGCAGCTCCAGTCGGGCGGCGGCAAGGCGATGAGCTTCGGCAAGTCGCGCGCGAAGCTCATGACGGAGCACCACAACAAGGTGACGTTCTCCGACGTCGCCGGCATCGACGAGTCGAAGGACGAGCTCGAGGAGATCATCTCCTTCCTCAAGGACCCAAAGAGGTTCACGCGCCTCGGCGGCCGCATCCCGAAGGGCGTGCTGCTCATGGGCCCCCCGGGCACGGGCAAGACGCTGCTCGCGCGCGCGGTCGCGGGCGAGGCGGGCGTCCCGTTCTTCTCCATCTCGGGGTCCGACTTCGTCGAGATGTTCGTCGGAGTCGGCGCCTCGCGCGTCCGCGACCTGTTCGAGCAGGGGAAGAAGAACGCGCCCTGCATCATCTTCATCGACGAGATCGACGCGGTCGGCCGCCACCGCGGCGCCGGTCTCGGCGGCGGTCACGACGAGCGAGAGCAGACTCTGAACCAGCTGCTCGTCGAGATGGACGGGTTCGAGTCCAACGACGGCGTCATCCTCATCGCCGCGACGAACCGACCGGACGTGCTCGACCCGGCGCTCCTCCGCCCCGGCCGCTTCGATCGGCGGATCGTGGTCCCGCGCCCCGACCTGAACGGCCGGCTCGGGATCATCAAGGTCCACACGAAGAAGACGCCGCTCGATCCCGGCATCGATCTCCTCCAGATCGCGCGCGGCACGCCCGGCTTCTCCGGCGCCGACATCGAGAACCTCGTGAACGAGGCGGCGCTCTACGCGGCGCGCCGCAACAAGGAGAAGCTCGCGATCGACGACTTCGAGTTCGCGAAGGACAAGGTCATCATGGGCACCGAGCGGCGCTCGATGTTCATCTCCGAGAAG
>DASWEI010000078.1:0-1723 GCA_036394835.1 Anaeromyxobacter sp.
CCGACTTCTTCTCCGAGCGCCTCGCGGTCGCGCCTGTGCTGGCGGTGCTCCGCAGGCACGACCCGCGGAGTTCGGTCCAAGTCGCCGAGGTCTGCTGGAACGCCGGCGTCGAACTCGTCGAGGTCTCGCTCTCGCACGACCGGGCGCTCGAGGCTGTCAGCGCGGTCTGTGGTCGCGCGGCGGAGCTGGGCCGAGTGGCAGGCGCCGGAACGGTCTGCACGCCGAGCGACGTGCGTGCCGCGGCGAAGGCAGGGGCCTCGTTTGTCGTCGCCCCCGGACTCGCACGCGATGCTGTCGAGACAGCGCTCGACGTCGGTCTTCCCTACCTTCCGGGAGTCGCGACGCCCTCGGAGGTGCAGGCGGCGCTCGCGCTCGGCTGCCGCACGCTCAAGCTCTTCCCAGCGCGTGAGCTCGGCCCGGGGTGGATCCGCGCGCTCGCGGGGCCGTTTCCCGATGCCCGCTTCGTCGCGGTCGGGGGTGTCTCGGTCGCGGACGCGGCGGATTTCGTGGCGGCCGGCGCGATCGGCGTCGGGATCGGCGCCGCCCTCGATCCGGCCGCCCTCCCAGCTCTTCTCCGCGAACTTCAGCGCGTCAACAGCGCGTGATCTCTCTCCTCGATCTCCCATCCGAACAGCGTCGATCGCGGAGGCACTACGGTTCGCCCTCCGCCCGCCCTCACTGCCCAGGCAGGCCACCAGTGTCCGGATCGGGAGCGCTGGCCCGAGAGCGGTCGCGGCCGCGCCGGGCGCCCTTTGGGTCCTGACCCGCGAGCGACCGATCAACCCCGCGGCACCGTGGAGCGGCACCCGCGGGGCGCTTCTCCGGCTCGAGCCAAACGCCGGCACGCTCAGGACGCGGATCACTATCGCCGGAGACATGCGCGGGCTGGCTGCCACCCAGGACGCTGTCTGGATCGCAGCGGCCCGGTCCAATAAGGGCGTCGTGCTCCGCATCGACCCGAAGACGAAGCGGGTGATAGCGCAGATCCACACGGGCACCTGGCCTGCCGCGCTCGCCGCCGACAATGCAGGCGTCTGGGCGGTCAACACCGCACCCTTCTACAAGCGCGGAACGCTCGTCCGCGTCGACGCGACGACGAACCGGCGCGTCGGGCGCGCGGTCCCGCTCGGCCGCTCCCCCTCCGGCCTCGCCGTCGGAGCAGGCACCGTCTGGGTCGCCGACGCGCTCGAAGGGACAGTGCGGAGGATCGACCCGGTGCGTCGGCGCGTCGTCGCCACGATGTCTCGGCCGGCGAGCGCTCGGTGCGGCTCCAGAACGGGGCGGGAGAACCCGTCGACATCCCGTACGACGAGGTCGTGCGGGGAGTTCACCGCGGGCGGCGCTTTCGGCGCCGCGACGGCGGCGGCGCAGGCGGGAACGCGCGACGACGCGATCCTGTCGCTCGTCGACGCGCTCGCGAACTGCGGCGCGGCGCCGTAGAGCCGGTCGTCGGGAGGCTCGCGCAGCGCGCGAGCCTCCCTCAACGGCGGAGGATTCAGAGGGCTCTGTAGCAGTCGCCGGCGGCGTCGAAGTACGCGTCGGCCCGCGAGTAGGCGGCGTACGCCGCGGACGACCAGCCGAGGCCGGTGTAGACGTTGCCGAGTGCGAAGGCGATGTTCCCCTTCGCCACCATTACGTCGCAGGTGCGCTGATTCGGCATCGCAGATGCCGACGGCGCAGCGGCGAGCCCGCCGATCGCGACCGTGGCCGCCGCGAGCACGGC
>DASWEI010000079.1:0-13163 GCA_036394835.1 Anaeromyxobacter sp.
CTGCTTCTTCACGCGGGTGCGGATCTTCTTCTCGACCTGCAGGATCTCGATCTCGCCCTGCATGAGCTCGTAGAGCTTCTCGAGCCGCTTCGCGGGGGACTCGGTCTCCAGGATCGACTGCTTGTCCTGGAGCTTCAGCGACAGGTGCGCGACGATCGTGTCGGCGAGGCGCGCCGCGTCGTCGATCGACGCGACCGAGGTGAGCATCTCGGGCGGGATGCGCTTGTTCAGCTTCACGTACGCCTCGAACGTCGAGTGCACGGAGCGCATGAGCGCCTCGAGCTCGACCGTCCGCTCGCTCGCCTCCTCGATGTCGTCGGCCTCGACGAGCAGGAACTTCTCGGAGTCGACGAAGCGCCGGATGCGCGCGCGCTGCTTCCCCTCGACGAGGACCTTCACGGTCCCGTCGGGCAGCCGCAGGAGCTGGATGATCTGGCCGACGGTGCCGACCGGGAAGATGTCATCGGCCGCCGGCTCGTTCGTCTTCGCCTTCTTCTGCGCACAGAGGAGGATGGCCTTGTCGTGCGCCATCGCGTCCTCGAGCGCGGCGATGGACTTCTGGCGGCCGACGAACAGCGGCACGACCATGTGCGGAAACACGATGATGTCGCGGAGAGGGAGCAGCGGGAGGCTTTTCGCCTTCTTCCCGTCCTTCTTTCCGTCGTCGCTGCGGGAGAAGATCGCCACGGTCGGATGACTCCTTCGTGCGGCTCCGCGTCGCGGCGCCGGCTGGAGAGACTAACACCTGCAACACCTAACCGGTCTCGGTTGTTCGGGCCGCTCGTTCCCACGCGCGAACGCGCGACGAGCGGACGCGCGAGCAGGCGTTTGCACCCCGTCCGGACGCCCGATTCCGGGGCGATCCTGCTGGCCGCTGGCGCGCCGCCCGGCTAGAGGCCGAGCACGAGCTCCTCGGCGGACGTCACGGACTGGATCGCCGGGTCCGCGTCGTTCACGTCGTACCCGGAGGTCGAGTAGCCGTCCGGAAGCGTCGCCCCGAGGCACGGGATCGTCCGGGGTCCCGCCCCGACGCCGTCCCCGTCGAGATCGCGATACAGCACGACCCATCGGTACAGCGCCGGGTCGGCGTCGTCACAGTCGTTGCCGCTCGCGGCGGCACGGTACGGGTCGGGCAGCGTCGGACCCGTGCACACCTGCCCCGACTGCTTCGCGGTGTAGCCGTCGCCGTCCGCGTCGACGTACGCGTAGGAGACCACGCGCCATGCGGCCGGGTCGTCGGGCGCGCAGTCGCCGCCCGCGCGCACGTGGCGCGCCGGGAGGGTTCCATCCGTGCAAAAGGCGAGCGGCGCCCCCGCGCCGGTGCCGTCGCCGTCCGCGTCGAAGTACGCGAAGACGGTGGTCCAGACGAAGGGATCCGTGTCGTCGCAGTCGTCCCCGGACCGCACGCTCGTGTAGCCCGGCGGCGCCTGAGCGCCGACGCAGAGCACGCCCGCCTGGGAGACGGTCTTCCCGTCGCCGTCCGCGTCGCGGAACGTGTAGGCGAGCGTGCGCCACGCCGCCGGATCGGCCGGGGCGCAGTCGCCGCCCGTCGCGACGAAGCCGTGCGGGAGCGCGAGGCTCGTGCACACCTCGACGAGCGCGCCCGCGCCGACCGTGTCATCGTCCTCGTCGGCGTAGCCGGAGAGGAGGCGCCACTTCGCCGGGTCCGCGTCGTCGCAGTCGATCCCGTTCGCCGTCGATCGGTAAGGCGCCGGGAGCGAGTAGCCGGCGCAGACGGAGCCGCTCGCGGCGACGGTGTAGCCGTCCGCGTCCCGGTCCACGGCGACGTACGGCAGGAGCTGCCAGCGCGTGACGTCGAGGGGATCGCAGTCGCCGGCGACCGTCGCCCAGCCCGCGGGAAGCCCCCCGCAGAACGAGACCCGATCCCCCGTGCCGACCCCGTCGCCGTCGCCGTCGACGTAGCCGTTCACCGTGAGCCACGCATACGGGTTCGCGTCGTCGCAGTCCGTGCCGTTCGGCGACATCGAGTAGCCCGCCGGCAGCCAGCCTCCCGTGCACACGACGCCCGCGCTCGCGACGGTCACGCCATCGCCGTCCTCGTCGCGGTACAGGTAGCCGAGCTCCTGCCACGCGTCCCGGTCGAGCGGATCGCAGTCCCCGGCCACCGACGCGTAGCCGGCGGGCAGCGCGCCGCTCGTGCAGAGCGTCAGGAGAGCGCCCGCTCCGACGCCGTCGAAGTCCTCGTCCGCGTAGGCGGCCTGGCTGACCGAGCGGTAAAAGTCGCCGTCGTCGCAGTCGTTTCCCTGGTCCGACCATCCCCAGGGCACGCTCCAGCCGCGGCAGACGGCCTCGAGCGCGCCGGCTCCGCGGCCGTCGCCATCGGAGTCACGGTACGCCTGTCCCATGTCCCAGGCGTTCGGATCGGCGTCGTCGCAGTCCGACGACGCGGGGTGGCCGTCGCCGTCGGCGTCCACCGCCCCGGGATCGACGTGGAGCGTCCTTTCGTCGCCGCAGGCGGCTGCGGCGACGGCTACCGCGACGAGGATGACCCGTGCGCGCATGAGCGGCGGAGGCGGTCCGCTACGGATTGACGCGCGACAGCTTGCAGAACGCTGACCCGGACGTGCCCGCGTTGCTCGAGACCTCGAGCAGGTACTGGCCGGGCTTCGCCATGGCGAGCAGCGCCTGCGCCTGGCAGTTGCTCAGGAACTGGGCCGCGCGCGCAGCGTCGGAGGAGAAGGGGGAGACCGCCCATGTGGACGACCCCGCGTCTCCCTGCACGACGCCGGTGATGATGATCTTGTAATCCTCCACCCTCACCGCGTCGACGGCGGTGAAGACCTTCGCCGGATAGGCCGCCGGCACGTTCTCGGCCGCGGCGAGACGTGGAGTGAAGAACGCGACCGCGACCGCGACCGCGAGGATGGACGTCTTCATCGGTGACCCCCGAGCGACCCAGGCACCCGGACCGGGGGTGCTGGAGTCCGATGCTGCCCGGGACGAAGCGGGGAGTCAACGACCGAGAGTGGACTGCGCGGATCCGGCGCGGGGCGGAGCGCTAGGCGCTCTCCGCCTCCTTCTGCATCACGACGAGCGGCGGCTCGTGCTTGTCGATGACGTCCTCGGAGATCACGATCTCGCGGACGTTCCGGCGGCTCGGCACGTCGTACATGATGTCGAGCATCGCGCTCTCGAGGATGGCGCGCAGCCCGCGGGCGCCGGCCTTGTTCTTCGTGGCCGCGCGCGCGACGGCGCGGAGCGCGCCGTCTGTGAACTTGAGGGAGACCCCGTCCATCTCGAGCAGCTTCTTGTACTGCTTCACGAGCGCGTTCCGCGGCTTCGTGAGGATGTCGATGAGCGACTGCTCGTCGAGCTCCTCGAGGCTCGTGATGACCGGCAGGCGGCCGACGAACTCCGGGATCATCCCGAACTTGAGCAGGTCGTCCGGCTCCACGATCGCGAGCAGCTCGCCGATGTTCTTCTCGCTCTTCGACTTCACGTCCGTGCCGAAGCCGAGGCTCCGCCCGCCGACACGCCGCTCGATGACGCCCTCGAGCCCGTAGAAGGCGCCGCCGCAGATGAAGAGGATGTTCGTCGTGTCCACCTGCAGGAACTCCTGCTGGGGGTGCTTGCGGCCCCCCTTTGGCGGCACGTTCGCGATCGTCCCCTCGATGATCTTGAGGAGCGCCTGCTGCACGCCCTCGCCGGAGACGTCGCGGGTGATCGACGGGTTCTCGCTCTTGCGGGCGATCTTGTCGATCTCGTCGATGTAGACGATGCCCTTCTGCGCCCGCTCGATGTCGTGATCGGCGGCCTGCAGGAGGTTCACGATGATGTTCTCGACGTCCTCGCCGACGTAGCCGGCCTCGGTGAGCGTCGTCGCGTCCGCGATCGTGAACGGGACGTTCAGGATCTTCGCGAGGGTCTGGGCGAGGAGCGTCTTGCCGGAGCCGGTCGGGCCGAGCAGCAGGATGTTCGACTTCTGCAGCTCGACGTCGTCGATGGTGACGCGGCTCTCGATCCGCTTGTAGTGGTTGTGGACGGCGACCGCGAGCGTCTTCTTCGCGCGCTCCTGGCCGATCACGTACTCGTCGAGGATGACCTTGATCTCGGAGGGGCGCGGGACGCGCAGCTTCTGCTCGCGCTTCTCCTCGCCGGCGATCTCCTCCGCGATGATGTCGTTGCACAGGCCGATGCACTCGTCGCAGATGTAGACGGTCGGGCCCGCGATGAGCTTCTTCACTTCTTTCTGCGACTTCCCGCAGAAGCTGCAGCTCAGGGTCTCGCGCTTCTCCATCGTTCCCTCGCCTCCCGCGAGCCCGCTCGATCGGCTGCCGCTCCTGTGGGGGCCTGCGTCCGTCTCGCTCTCACGAACATTCTACTGCGGCTTCTTCTCCGACGCTTTCTTGTGGACGATGACCTCGTCGATGATGCCGTACTCCTTGGCTTCTCCGGCACCCATGAAGTAGTCGCGGTCCGTGTCCTTCTCGATCCGCTCGATCGGCTGGCGCGCGTGCTTCGCCATGATCTCGTTCAGGCGCGCCTTGATGCGGAGGATCTCCTTCGCCTGGATCTCGATGTCGGTCGCCTGCCCCTGGAAGCCGCCGAGGGGCTGGTGGATCATGATCCGCGCGTTCGGCACCGCGAACCGCTTCCCCTGCGCGCCGCCGCACAGCAGGAACGCGCCCATCGAAGCCGCCTGACCGAGGCAGATCGTGGACACCTGCGGCTTCACGTACTGCATGGTGTCGTAGATCGCGAAGCCGCTCGTCACAGACCCGCCCGGGCTGTTGATGTACAGGTTGATGTCCTTGTCCGGGTCCTCGGACTCGAGGAAGAGCAGCTGGGCGATGACCACGTTCGCGACGTCGTCGTCGATCGGCGTGCCGAGGAAGACGATCCGGTCCTTCAGCAGGCGCGAGTAGATGTCGTAGCTGCGCTCGCCGCGGTGGGTCTGCTCGACGACGTACGGCATCGGGATGTAGGGCATCGGCTCCTCAGGCGTTCTGGATCGTTGCGGAGGAGGACAGCACGGCGAGCGCCTTGTCCTCCCTGATTTTGTTCTTTAGCGCCTCGCGCGCGTCCTTGCCGCGCATCTGCTGCTGGGCCTTCGCGAGCGGGAGGCCGAGCTCGCCCGCGAGCTTCGTGATCTCCGCCTGGAGGTCCTCGTCCGTGACATCGACCTTCTCGGCGTCGGCGATCGCCTCGAGGAGCAGCCGACCCCTTACTTGAAGCAGGGCCTGCTCGCGCAGGTCGGCGCGCATGCGGGCCTGGTCGAGCCCGAGCTGCTGGATGTCGATCCCCTGACGCGCGAACCGCTCCGCCGCCCCCTCGATCATCGCGTCGATCGCCCGCTCGACGAGCGCGGCCGGGACCTCGAACTCGTTCTTCCCGAGGGCCGCCTTCACGAGGCCGTCACGCAGCTCGTTCTCGGCGCGGCGCTCCTCGCGCTTCGTGAGATCCGCGCGGATGCGGGCGCGCAGCTGCTCGAGCGTGTCGACGCCCTCGACGCCGAGCGACTTCGCGAATGCGTCGTCGACCGACGGGAGCTGCCGCGTCTTCAGCGCCTTGAGCGTCAACTTCATCTTCGCGACCTTGCCGCGGAGCGCCTCGTCCCGGTGGTCCGCCGCGAACGGCTCGTCGATCTCGACCGTGTCCCCGAGCTTCTTGCCCTTCAGCACCTCGAAGTTTCCCTCCGAGACGGTGCCCGGCGCGATGCGAACCGTGACGCCCTCGGCTCGGCCGCCCTCGAACGGCTTCTCATCGATGGTGCCCTCGTGATCGACGACCGCCCAGTCGCCCTCCTGGGCGTCGAAGCGGCCCTCGACCGGCACGAGCTGGGCCATCGAGTCCTGGATCTTCGTGATCTCGGCGGCGACCTCGTCGTCGGTCACCGACGGGGGCCGGCGCGTGACCTCGAGCCCCTTGTAGTCCTTCGGCGAGAGCCGCGGCTTCACCTCGACCCGCGCCGTGTACCTGAACTCCTTGCCCTCGGCGACGCCCTCGGAGATGGACACGTGCGGCGGCGCCACGAGGTCGATCGCCTCGACGCGGACCGCCTCGGCGAAGGTCGCCTGGACGATCTTCTCGGCGACCTCGGTCTCGACCTCCCCGCGGAAGTGGCGCTCGAGCACCTTGCGCGGCGCCTTGCCCGGCCGGAAGCCGCGCAGCTTCACGCGCCGGCCGAGGCCGACGTACGCCTGCTCCAGCTCCTTCGCCACGCGGTCGGGATCGACCTCGATCGTGACCTTCTTCTCGACGGGGGAGACGCTCTCGACCTCGATCTTCATTTCTGTTCGCCTCTACGCGGAAAAGCCTGCGGAAAGCGGGTAGTGCTACGTGCGCGGACCGGCGCGGTCAAGGGGTTTGGGCGGGGAGGGACTCGAACCCTCACGCCTCGCGGCTCCGGATCCTAAGTCCGGCGCGTCTGCCAGTTCCGCCACCCGCCCCGGGCCCCGCTTTACCACGTCCGGCGACGGAGGCCGATGGACTGTAGTAGAGAGGCGGACGTGGACGCGCATCACGACCACCCGGCCGACGCGCCCTGCCTCCCCGCCTGCCCGGCCTGGCCGGAGGGGGCGCTGCAGCTCTACGCGCTCCAGCGGCGCTGGCCGCAGATGCTCGAGGCCTGCCGCGCCGCGCTCGCGATCGAGTACGTCGTCGTGGCCCCGGAGGCCTTCGGAACGGTCCTCCCGGAGCACCTGCAGAAGGAGGAGCTCGTCCGCCTGAACCTCGTCGTCGGGCGCGACACCCCCGAGGTGCTGCTCGACGAGTGGGGCATCCGCTGCAGCCTCACCTTCCGCGGGCGCCGGTTCGACTGTGCGTTCCCCTGGGCGTCGGTGCTCGCGGGGGGGCTGCGGCCGCCGAAGAAGGAGCGGCCGCGCTTCGGCGTCATCCAAGGGGGGAAGAAGGACTAGGCGGCTCCGCCGCGGCGCGCACCGGCAGCGGGTCCCACGCCTCGAGCCAGCGCGCGAAGCTCACGAGACCGTCCGCGAGCGAAGTCGTCGGCGCGAACCCGGTCCGCTCCCGAAGGCGCGTGACGTCGGCGCAGGTGACCGGCACGTCTCCGCGGTGCACGGGCGCGTACCTCACGATCGCGCGCCGTCCGAGGGCGGCCTCGAGGAGCGTCACGAACTCGCGCACCTCGACCGGCTCGTGGTGGCCGATGTTGAAGACGACGTGCGGCGCCGAAAGGCCGAGCGCCGCGCACGGCTGCGCCGCGATCCGCCGCACCCCCTCGACGATGTCGTCGACGTAGGTGAAGTCGCGCCGCAGCTCGCCGCGGCCATAGACCGTGATCGGCTCCCCGCGGCGGATGCGCTGCGCGAACTCGAAGTAGGCCATGTCGGGCCGGCCCCACGGCCCGTACACCGTGAAGAAGCGGAGCGCGGTGCAGGGGAGGCGGTGGAGGTGGGCGTACGCGTGGGCCATGAGCTCGTTCGCGCGCTTCGTCGCGGCGTAGAGCGAGGTCGGCGCGTCGGCGCGGTCGTCCTCGCGGAACGGGACCTCCTCGCGCGCGCCGTAGACGCTCGACGAGCTCGCGTACACGAGGTGCTCGATGCCCGCGCGGCGGCAAGCCTCGAGGACGTGGCCGAACGCCACGAGGTTCGACTGCACGAACGCCTGCGGCGCCTCGACCGAGTACCGCACCCCCGCCTGCGCCGCGAGGTGGACCACGCGATCGAAGCGGTGGCGCGCGAAGAGCGCCTCGACCTCGTGGCCGTCGGCGAGGTCGACGAGCTCGAACGGGACTCCGCGCGGCACGAGGAAGTGGGCGACCCGGTCGTGGCGCAGGCGCCCGAGGAGACCTTCCCCGCCGCCCCGATCGGACGCGACCACCTCGAGGCCCGCGTCGGCGAGCGCGGCGGCGACGTGCGCGCCGATGAACCCTGCGGCACCGGTGACGAGGACGGACGGGGTCATGGTGCGGCGGAACGCCCGAGCAACGAGGCTGCGGCGTGAGGTGGCGCCGACGCCAAGCTAAGGCGCGCCCGCCCGGACACCAGGTGTCCACCCGATCGGCGCCTTGCCTCGCGGCGCTCCGTCCACATGGTGGGCCCCGAGGCGAGCGCCCGCCCGGCCCTCCATGCCACCCTCCTTTGCGCTTCCCCGCGTGGGATACCGCCTCGACGCCGTCGCGCTCGCGGCGGCGCTCGCCGCGGTGCTCATGGCGAGCGTAGCGCGGCGCCACGGCCTCGACGCGTCCCTCTTCCTCGCGGTGAACCGCTGGCGCGGGCCGCCCGATGCGGTCTGGGAGACGCTCGGCATCGCGGGGCTCGGCCTCAGCGCGCTCGCGGCGCTCGGCGCCGGCGCGCGGGCCCACCCGCCCATCGCCTCCACCCTCCCCTGGATGCTCGGGGTGGGCGGCGGGCTCACGCACCTCGTGAAGCAGGGGGCGCCGACGCCGCGCCCCGCCTCCATCCTCGCCGCCGCGGACCTGCACGTCGTCGGGCCGAAGCTGTTCCAGCGCTCGATGCCCTCCGGACACGCGATGACCGCCGCCGCGGTGCTCACGATCCTGTTCCTCGCCGGCGGGCCGTTCTGGCGGCGCCCGGCGGTCCTGCTCGGCTCCGTCCTCCTCACGGCCGCCATCGGGCTCGCGCGCATCGCGTCGGGAGCGCACTGGCCGGCCGACGTCGCCGCGGGCGCAGTGCTCGGGTGGGCGACCGGGTGCGTCTCGGTCCACCTCGCCGCCGTGACGCGCACCGGGGTCTGGCTGGCGACGCCCGCCGGCGAGGCGCTCCTCGGCGCGACCCAGCTCGGCGCTGGCGTCGCGATCGCGATGGACCAGGGGTACGGCCGCACCTTGCCCGTCCAGTGGGTGCTCGCGACGGCCGGGGTGTGGACCGGCGTGCGGACCCTCGCCGGGCTGCCGTGGGCGAAGCTGCGCCGGCGCCGTCCGGCGGAGGCGGGGACCTGATGCGCGCCGCCGCGCGGCTCGCGATGGCGTCCGCGGTGGCGGTCGCGCTCCTCGCGTGGCTCACCCGCGACGTCGACTGGAGCCGGCTCTCCGGCGCGGTCCGACCCGTGCCGTGGTGGACCTGGCCGGCGACGGTGCTCGGCCTGTGCGCGAGCTACCTCTTCCGAGCCCTGCGCATCCAGGCGGAGCTCGGGAGGCGCCGGCCGGTCCGGCTCGGGGAGTGCCTCACCGTGATGCTCGTCCACAACGCGGCGGTGAACGTCCTGCCGATGCGTGGGGGCGAGGCCGCCTACCCATGGCTCCTCCACCGGCGGCTCGGGGTGCCGGTGTCGCACGCGGTCGCGAGCCTCGTCTGGTTCCGCGTGCAGGACGTGATCGTCCTCGGCTTCGCCGCCTCGGCGCTCTGGCCGGGGGTCGAGCCGGCCGCGCGGCTCGGCGCCGCGGGCGGACTCGCCGCGCTCGTCCTCGGCGCCCTGCGCCTTCTCGAGCGGGCCGCCACGTCCGGCGCGGCGGCGCCGGGGCGGGGTCCGGTCCGGGCCGCGCGCGCCGCGCTCCAGGCGCTAGCCCTCGCGCCGCGCCACGGCTGGCGCGGCTGGGTCTTCTGCGCCGCGAGCTGGGGCGCGAAGCTCGCCGCCCTCGGCGCCCTGCTCGCGGCGCTCGCCGGCCTCGGCCGGCTCGAGGGATCGACGGGCGCGCTCGGCGGCGAGCTCGCGGGGGTCCTGCCGGTGCAGGGGCCGGCGGGGCTCGGCACGTACGAGGCCGGCGTCTTCGGCGGCGCCGCCCTCCGGGGCCGCAGCGCGGCGGAGATCGCGCCGTCCGCGCTCGCGGTCCACCTCCTCTCGTTCGCGACGGCGATCGCGGCGGGAGCCGTCGCACACGCGGTTTCGCGGCGCCGTCCGGAGCGGACCCCCTCCCCTCGCCTGGAGCACGACCATGGCTGATCTCGCGCTCGAGCCCGCCGCGGCGCTCGCCGGCCTCCCCCCCCACCGGCTCTCCGTCGTCGTCCCCATGTACGACGAGGTCGAGAACGTCGAGCCGCTGCTCGACGCGATCGCGGACGCGCTCGCGGACCATCCGAGCCCGTGGGAGCTCGTCGCAGTGGACGACGGCAGCCGCGACGGGACCGCGAAGGCGCTCCTCGCCCATGCGGCGCGGCTCGGGCCGCACGTGCGGGTCGTGCGGCTCCTGCGCAACTACCGGCAGACCGCGGCGATGCAGGCGGGCATCGACGCGGCGCGCGGCGACGTCATCGTGACGATGGACGGCGACCTCCAGAACGACCCGAAGGACATCCCGCGCCTCGTGGGGCGGCTCCTGCGCGAGGACCTCGACCTCGTCGCCGGGTGGCGGCGCGACCGGCAGGACCGGCTCTTCCTGCGGCGCATCCCGTCCGCGCTCGCGAACGGGCTCATCCGCAGGATGACGGGGCTCGAGTTCCAGGACCTCGGCTGCAGCCTCAAGGCGTTCCGGGCCTCGGTCCTCCGCGAGGTGCGCCTCTACGGCGAGATGCACCGCTTCATCCCGGCCTGGCTCGCGACGGTGACCTCGCCGGACCGGATGGCGGAGGAGCCGGTCACGCACCATGGGCGCGCCCGCGGCCAGTCGAAGTACGGCCTCTCGCGGACCTTCCGGGTGCTCGTGGACCTCGTCTCGGTCGTCTTCTTCCTCCAGTTCCGCGCCCGCCCCGCCCACTTCTTCGGCGGCCTCGGGCTCGCGGTCCTGTCCGTCGGCGGCGGGATCCTCGGCTACCTCCTGTCGCTGAAGCTCCTCGGCGAGAGCATCGGCGGACGGCCGCTCCTCGCGCTCGGCTTCTTCTGCGTGCTCGGCGGGCTCCAGTTCCTCACGACGGGTGTCCTCGCCGAGCTGCTCGTCCGCATCTACTTCGAGACGCGCCATGCCCAGCCCTACCACGCCGTCCCGGAGCCCCCGCTCGCCCAAGACGCGGGATGGCACCGGCGCGGCGGCGACTGAGACGCCGCCCCCCGCGGCCGTGGCGCTCTGGGCGGTCGCGCTGCTCGCGCCCTTCCTTCTCCGCCTCGGCGCCGCCCCGCTCTTCGACGTGGACGAGGGCGCGTTCGCGGAGGCGACGCGCGAGATGCTCGCGAGCGGCGACTTCGGGTTCACGACGCTCCACGGCGCGCCGCGCTTCGACAAGCCCATCCTCGTCTACTGGCTCCAGGCGGCGAGCGTCGCCGTCTTCGGCCTCGACGAGGCCTCGCTCCGCCTGCCGTCCGCGCTCTGCGGGTGGGCCTGGTGCCTCGTCGTGGCGCGCTTCGCCTGGACGCGCCTCGGGCCGCGCGCCGCGCTGCTCGCGGGAACCGTCGCTGCGACGAGCCTCGGCGTCCTCGCGATCGGCCGCGCCGCGACCGCGGACGCGCTCCTGAACCTCCTGCTCGCCCTCGCCGGGCTCGACGCCTGGCGGCACCTCGAGAGCCGCGCGGCGGGGCCGCTCCGGCGCGTCTACCTCTGGATCGGGCTCGGCCTCCTCGCGAAGGGCCCGGTCGCGCTCGTCGTGCCGGCGGGCGCGACGCTCGCCTGGGCGCTCGCGAGCGGCGCGTTGCGGCGCTGGGCGCGCGCCGCGCTCGACCCGGCCGGCTGGGCGATCCTGCTCGCCGTCGCGGCGCCCTGGTACGCGTACGCGCTTCACCGCCACGGCGGCGCCTTCGTCGAGGGATTCCTCGTCCGCCACAACGTCGCGCGCTACACCTCGGTGCTCGAGGGTCACCGCGGCAGCCTCGGCTACTACGTCGTCGCGATGCCGCTCCTCGTGTTCCCCTTCACGCCGCTCGTCCCGGGGCTCGTGCTGCGCGTGCGCGCGCTCTTCGCGGACCCGCTCTCGCGCTTCCTCCTCGCCTGGGCCGCGTTCGTCCTCGTCTTCTTCTCGCTCAGCGGGACGAAGCTCCCTCACTACGGGCTCTACGGGGCGACGCCGCTGTTCCTGCTCCTCGCGCTCCAGGTGGAGGTGGCGGGACGCGGCGCGCGGCTCCTCGTCGCCGCCGCGATCGGGCTCTCGCTCGCGACCGTCGCCGCGCTGCCGTGGCTCGCCCCGATCGTCGGTCCACGGGTCGACGACCCGCTCTACCGCGAGCTCATCCTCGGCGGGCGGGACCTCCCGGCCGCGCCGCTCGCCCTCGGCGCGCTCGCGGCCGCGGCGGCCTCGCTCGTCGCGGCCCGGCTCTTCCCGGACTTCGGGCGCAGGGCCGCCGCGGGCGCGCTCGCTGCCGCGCTCGTCCTCGCCGGCGCGGCGACGCCATGGATCGGCGAGCTCGTGCAGGGGCCGGTGAAGCGGGCCGCGCTCGCCGCCCGCGACCGGACGGAGCCCGCGGTGCAGTGGGGCGTCCACACGCCGAGCTTCGCCGTCTACCGCGGGCAGCCGACGCCGCGCGGCGAGCCGCGCGCGGGGGAGCTCGCGATCGTCCGCGCGAGCGCGCTGCCACCCGGCGGGCGGTACTTCGTCGTCCACCGGGACCGCGGCTACGCCCTCGTCGAGCGGCTCGGGCCCTGAAATTCAAAGGCCCGCCGGGTGTCCGGCGGGCCTTCTTGTGAGCGCGGAAGGAATCGAACCTTCAACCTATGGATTAAGAGTCCATTGCTCTGCCAGTTGAGCTACGCGCCCGTCTACTGTTTCCCGGGATGGCCGAGGGTGCGCGGATCTAGCAGCGGTCGCGCATGCCTGTCAACGTTTGCGGTCGCCCTCCATCCGGCCGCGCACCGATCTGGCGATCTGGCGCGCCCGGAGGGACTCGAACCCCCGACCAGCGGCTTAGAAGGCCGCTGCTCTATCCAGCTGAGCTACGGGCGCAGAAAGTCACCGGGCTCGTGCCCAGCGCCGAGAGTTGTACGGGGGCCAGTGTTGGCCCCCGGACCCCCGGCCAGCTGAGCTACGGGCGCATCCACTTCACTTACTGAGGGTGAGTAAAGGGGCTCGAACCCTTAACCCCCGGATCCACAGTCCAGTGCTCTACCGATTGAGCTATACTCACCGTAAACTTTGATCTTGGCGCGCCCGGAGGGAATCGAACCCCCGACCTGCGGCTTCGAAGGCCGACGCTCTATCCATCTGAGCTACGGGCGCATGAAAGTTCCACCGCCACTCGTGCTCGAGCCGAAGCTCGAAGACTTCTCGAAACCCCTCCAGCATTCGAGACGCCGCGTCGGCGTCCCGGCCATCCCATGTTGTCAAAGAAGTCGGGGCGGCCGGATTCGGACCGGCGACCTCCTGCGCCCAAGGCAGGCGCGCTACCAGGCTGCGCTACGCCCCGGAACTTCACCGGGCCTTCGG
>DASWEI010000080.1:0-29341 GCA_036394835.1 Anaeromyxobacter sp.
GGAAGGTGAGGCAGATTGACCAGCTTCACCCGCGCCTCCTCGGGATCCGCTCGCCCGTCCCGTCGACCACGTTCGTGGCGCGGAGCGAGCACCTGGACCTGCTCTCGGTGGCGAAAGCTTCCCAGACCATCTCCAGCGAGATAGAGATCGAGAAGCTGGTCGGGACCCTGCTCCAGGTCGTGCTCGAGCAGGGCGGCGCCCGCCGGGGGCAGCTCCTCCTCGCGCGCGAGGGCGAGCTCTTCATCGAGGCCGAGGCTTCCCTCGAGCGCGAGGCAGTGGCCACCCGAGTCCTGCCGTCGCTGGCGCTCGAGCCCTCGTGGAGCGCGGGGGACGCCCCGCTGCCCATATCCATCGTGCACTACGTGCGCCTCACGCGGGAGCCGGTGGTCTTCGAGGACGTTTCGGCCGGCTCCGGCAAGCTCGCGTCGGATCCGTACTTCACCCGCCACCCGACGAGGTCGGTCCTCTGCCTCCCCATCATGCGCCATGAGCTCGTAGGGCTCCTCTACCTCGAGAACGATCTCGTCGCAGGAGCCTTCACCCCCGACCGGCTGACGGCGCTCTCGCTCCTCGCCTCGCAGGCGGCCATCTCGGTAGAGAACGCGCGGCTCCTCCTCGAGGAACGCCAGGCGCGGCAGCGCTCTTCCTTCCTGGCCGAGGCGGGGGCGCTGCTGTCGGAGTCGCTCGACTACAAGGAAACGCTGACCCGGCTCGGGCGCCTTTGCGTGCGGTCGCTCGCCGACTGGTGCGTGCTCGACCTGCTGGAGGGCCACGAGATCCACCGGCTGGCCGGGGCATGCGCCGACCCAGCCAAAGAGCCGTTGCTCGAGCAGCTCCGCCAACGGCACCCGGCGCGCTGGGACTCGCCACATCCGTCGTCAAGATGCCTGCGCACCGGCGCGCCAATCTGGGTCCCAACCGCCACCGACGAGCAGCTTCGAGACCTGACCGAGGATGACGAACATCTGCGCCTCGTCCGCGCGCTCGGGGCTGGCAGCTTGCTCGCCGTGCCGCTGTCGGCGCGGGGCCAGGTCCTCGGGGTGCTCACGCTGTCGTCGGGCACACCGGGGCGGTACGGGCGCGTCGATCTCGACCTCGTCCGGGAGGTTGCGCACCGGTCCGCCATCGCGCTCGACAACGCGCGCCTCTACCGTGAGACCCAGCGCGCCGTTCGCGTGCGCGACGAGTTCCTCCAGGTCGCCTCCCACGAGCTGCGTACCCCCATCGCCGCGCTCACGCTCTCCCTGGCCAACTTGCTGCGCGCATCGCGGTCGGGGCGGAACGTCGCCCCCGAGGTGTTCCTCAGGGTGACGGAGCTCGCAGCGCGTCAGGGGATTCGCCTGACCCGACTCGTCGACGACCTCCTCGACGTGTCGCGCATCGAGATGGGACCGCTGGCGCTCGACCTGGCCGAGGTCGACCTCGCGGCGATCGCCCGCGACGTGACCGAGCGCTTCGAGGCCGAGCTGGCGCGCGCGGGGTGCTCGCTCTCGATCCGGTGCAGCCGTCCCGTCCTGGGCCGCTGGGATGGCTCGCGGATCGACCAGGTGGTCACGAACCTGCTGTCGAACGCCGTCAAGTTCGGCGCCGGAAAGTCCATCGAGATCGACGTCGGCGAGGAGGCGGGCACGGCGCGGCTGTCGGTGCGAGACCACGGCATCGGCATCGACACGGCCCAGCGGGCGGGCATCTTCGACCGATTCCAGCGCGCGGTCTCGACGGCGCATTATGGCGGGCTCGGCCTCGGGCTGTACCTCAGCCGTCGAATCATCGAGGCGCACGGAGGCTCGATCCGGGTCGAGAGCGAGCCCGGCGCCGGGGCGACGTTCACCGTCGAGCTTCCCTGCGCCCGACATGCGTCGGCGGAAGCGACCGAGCTCCCCGCGATCACGGGCGGCGACGAGTCCGGCTTCGGCCGGAGCGTCGGACCGTGAGGCCTGGCACGCGGCCGGGCGGCGCAGGACCTGGACTCGCGAGATACGTGAGCGGCACGTAACCTGAACGCCCGGCCGCCTCTCGGCGGCGGTCGGGGGCTCCACTCACCTGGTTCGCGGGCTCGCGGCCTACGGGACGTCGAGGTACCGGGCGTTGTGGCGGAGGATCCGGCGGCGGACGGAGTCGATCTCGTCCGGCTCGAGGATCCCGCGCTCGACGAAGAACTGGCCGATCGGCCGCTGCATCCGGAGCTGCTGGCCGAGCGCCGCGAGGAGCTGGAACGGCGTCAGATAGCCCTGGCGGACCGCCCACTCGCCGAACGGGGTCGCGCCCGCCGCCGCCTCGCGCCGCCGCTCGAGGAGGACGCCCACGTCGTCCACCGCGATGAAGCCGAAGTCGACGGCGATCCGGCCGAGCGGCGGGCGCTGCGCGCGCTGCCACGCGATCGCCTCGACGAGCTCGGTCCAGCGCACGCGGCCCGCGTAGTAGAGGTACTCGGCGAAGCGGAGCCGCCGGCGCGGGAGATCCTCGGGGCGCACGCCCACGCGGACGCGCGGTGCGCCGGACCACGCGGAGGTGCGGACCGGGTCGGGCGCCGGGGCCGGCGTGCGGTGCACCCGCACGCGCTCCGCCGCCGCCGAGGACGGACGGGGCGCCGCGCGCGGCTGCCGCGGCGGAGGACGGGGCGCTGCGAGGGGCACGGGTCCGCCGCGCAGCGTGGAGAGGACCCGATAGGCGTCGGCGACCCTCTTGAACTCGCGGGCGAGCATCCACTCCGGCCGGCCGAGCGAGCGGGCGCGGTCGGGGTGCGTCTCCATCGCGCGCCGGCGGTACGTCGCCTTGAGGGTGTCGCGCCACGTCGCCGCCTCCGCCGCGAACGCAGGCCCGAACAGGACCCGCCCCGCCTGCAGGACGTCGTCGAACGTGATCTCCTCGGTCCCTAGCACCCGGCCGCTCCGGCGCGATATCGCCCGATGGCATGGGTAACGCGAGTGCGGCCGGGCGGCCAGTTTTCGGCCGGGTGAGCGGAGCGGCTACCGAGCGTCGAGCTTCACGGTGAGCGTCGTCCAGAGCGGGGTCGGGCGGCCGTCCGCGTCGCCGCCCGTGGACCAGGGGCACGCCCGGATCGCGTCCGCGACCGCGGCCACGATCTCGTCCGGCACGGGCGAGAGCGGGTGCACGAGACCCGGCTTCCCTGCCGCATCGATCGCGAGCTTCACCGTCACGGCGCCGGTCGAGCCGCGGTACTCGGGCGGGACCTGAAGCTTCCGCTCGACGCAGCCCGCGTCGCGAGCGGACGGCCTGAGGAAGCCCGGGCCCGCGAAGACCGCTGGGGAGCCCGGCGCCGCGTCGAACGCGAAGCGCACGAGGAACGGGCCGCAGTGGCCCTCCTCGGAGGCCGGGAACTCCCAGCCCTCGACGACGCCGCGGACACACTGCTCGAGCTCGGGATCGGGCGGCGCGCTCGCGACCCGGACCTCGGCGGCGCGCCCGTCGCCGTCGAGGTAGAGGACCGCGAAGGTCTCGGTCCGCGCCGCGGCGTGCGAGCGTGGCGCCTCGTAGCACTCCCCGAGCTGGCCGTGCCGGAGCGCGAGGAGGACGTCCACCGCGGGATCGCCGGCGACGACGGGCGCGGCGGGCTGATCGACCCCCAGGCGGACGCGGAGCGGCTCGGGCACCGCCGCGCGAACCGCCTCCGGCGGACGGCGCAGGTCGGCGAGGACGTGCTTCGTGCGGGCGCCTGCGCCCGCGCGCGACGCGAGCTCCCCGGCCGAGAAGCCGCCCGTTCCCGGGATGCCGAGCGCGAACCCGCGGGGTTCGTCGACGAGCCGGGCCGCAGGCGTGCGCGCGCTCGGCGGTGGCGTCTTCTCGCTCACCTTGTAGCAGGCGGGCGCGATCCCGGCTCGGCACGCGCGCGTCTCGAGCGCGGTCGCGGTGAGGTCGGGCGCGACCTCGGGACGCTCTTGCAGGAGCAGCGCCAGTCGATGGCAGGCGAGCGCGAGCCCGGAGTCGCAGGCGCGCCGCAGCGACCGCGCGGCGATCCGCACGTCGCGCGCCGCGAGCTTCCCGCCGTCGTAGGCCGTGCCGAGGTTCGCGCACCCCTCGCCCACGCCGGCGTCACACGCCCGGCGGAAGAGCCGGATCATCGGCGCGCCGGGCTCCTCTCCCGGCGCCGCGCTGGGCGCCGGCCCTCCGACGCCCTCCGACATGAGCGCCCCCTGGTTCGAGCAGGCGATCGCGGCGCCCTGCTCGCAGGCGCGCCGCGCGAGCGCGGTCGCGCGCTCGTCGCTCTGCGGCAGGCCGCGGCCGATCGCGTAGAGCACCCCGAGGTCGCTGCACGCCGCCGGGTCACCCATCTCGCAGGCCTGGGTGAGATGGGCGGCGGCGAGGCGATCGTCGCGGGGCAGCGCTTCCCCTGTGAGACGCGCGCGGCCGAGGTCGCGGCACTCGACCGGAAAGCCGCGCGCGCAGCGTCCGGCGAGCGCCGCCTCGTCCACGGACGCGGCGGGCGGAGCGGCGACGCTCGAGAGCGACAGGGCGAGGACGAGGGAGAGCGGGGGCATGCCCTCTCCGTCTAGCACGGGGAGCGAAGTACCGGTGCAAGCGTCCGCTGACTTCCGGAGGCCTGCGCCCCCGTGCGATAAACGCCTACCTATGCTGCGAAAGATCGTCCGGATCGACGAGGAGAAGTGCGACGGTTGCGGGGAGTGCGTGCCCGCCTGCGCCGAGGGCGCGATCACGCTCGTCGGCGGAAAGGCCCGCCTCTCTGCGGACGTGCTCTGCGACGGGCTCGGCGCCTGCCTCGGCGAGTGTCCGCGCGGCGCGATCACCGTCATCGAGCGCGACGCCGCGGCGTTCGACGCGGACGCGGTGAAGGCGCACCTCCTCTCGATGGGCGAGAAGGTCTCCTCGCGCCACCCGCCGGCGCCGGTGCCGACCGCGCGCCCGCGCCTCGCGATCGTCTCGGACGGAGGTTCCGCGCCGCACGGCGGTGGCTGCCCCGGGTCGCGGCCGATGACGCTCGCTCGCGGTGCGGGACCGTCCTCCGTCGTGCCGGGGCCCGGCGCCGGAGGCGAGAGCCGGCTCGGGCAGTGGCCGGTGCAGCTCCATCTCGTGCCGGTGAACGCACCGTACTTCCGCGGCGCCGACCTCCTCGTCGCGGCGGACTGCGTCCCGTTCGCCCATGCGCGCTTCCACGACGAGCTGCTCGCCGGGCGCGCCCTCGTCGTCGGCTGCCCGAAGCTGGACGACCTCTCCGCCTACGTCGAGAAGCTCGGCCGCATCTTCGCCGCGAACGATCTCCGGAGCGTCACCGTCGTCCGGATGGAGGTCCCGTGCTGCGGGGGCATCTCGATGGCGGCGCGGCGCGGACTCGAGGCGAGCGGCAAGGACATCCCGCTGCGCGACGTCGTCGTCGGCGTGGACGGGACCGTGCGCGGTTAGGTCCTCCGCTGCGAGCGCAGGGGCGGGCGAGTCGAGTCTCCTGCCGCTAAGATGCACCGGATGAAGGCGGTCCTGTTCGACGGCAGCGGCGGCCCCGAGGTGGTCCGGCTCGGCGACACGGCAGAGCCCGCGCCCGGCCGCGGCGAGGTGCTCGTGCGCGTGCGCGCCGCGGCGATGAACCGGGCGGATCTCCTGCAGCGCCGCGGGCTCTACCCGCCCCCGGCGGGCACGCGTCCGGACGTGCCGGGCCTCGAGCTCGCGGGCGAGGTCGTGCGCGCCGGCGAAGGCGTCGCCGCCTGGCGCGCCGGCGAGCGCGTCATGGCGATCTCCTCGGGAGAGGGGCAGGCGGAGCTCGCGGTCGTCCACGAACGCATGCTCCTGCCGATCCCGGACGGCCTCTCGTTCGAGGAGGCCGCCGCGCTCCCGGAGGCGGGGATCACCGCACACGACGCGCTCTTCACCCTCGGCGGCCTCCGCCCGGGCTGGCCCGTGCTCGTCCACGCGATCGGCTCGGGCGTCGCGACGATCGCGCTGCAGCTCGCGAAGGCGGCGGGCGCGACGGTGATCGGGACCTCGCGGACCCCCGAGAAGCTCGCCCGCGCGCGCCAGCTCGGGCTCGACCACGGCATCGCCGTCGGCCGCGACGCGCCGCGGTTCGCCGACGAGATCCGGCAGCTCACCGGCGGGCGCGGCTGCCCGCTCATCGTCGACTTCGTGGGCGCCGCGTACGCGGAGGAGAACCTCGCCTGCGTCGCGACGCTCGGCCGCATCGTCATCGTGGGGACCATGGGCGGCGGCGGCGCTGCGGTGGACTACCGGCTGCTCATGCAGCGGCGCGCCTCGGTCGTCGGAACGACGCTCCGGATGCGGCCGCTCGAGGAGAAGATCGCGGCGACGCAGGCCTTCGCCCGCGACGTCCTGCCGCTCGTTGTCTCCGGCCGGGTGCGGCCCGTCGTGGACGTCGTCCTCCCGGCGGCGAGCGCGCGCGAGGCGCACGAGCGGATGGAGCGGAACGAGAGCTTCGGGAAGATCGTGCTGAAGTTCTGACGTCGGGGCCGCGCCCCAACGATGGTTTGACGCCGCGCGCGACCCCCCGCAGGCTTTCCTCCCATGCGCCTCCGCCTGCTCATCGTCGCGCTCACCGCCGTCGCGCTCGCCGCGTGCGGGAGCGACTCGAAGCCGCGAATCCAGTTTGGCTGGATGGACGTCCCGGGCATGATCTGCGCGGACGGATCGCGGACCGGGATCGGGATCTCGCCCGGCCGAACCGACTCGGTCCTCGTCTATCTCGCGGGCGGCGGCGCCTGCTGGAGCGCGACCGCGTGCAACAGCCCGTTCCGGGCGTTCGGCAAGCAGGACTTCGAGATCCTCCAGCTGCTCGCGAGCGGCACCATCTTCGACCGCACGCTCGCGGGGAATCCCTTCGCGAGCTGGACGATCGTGTTCGTCCCGTACTGCACCGGCGACGTGCACGCGGGCGACTCGCAGCAGACCTACGGCGGCACGGCGTGGAACCACCACGGGTTCCGCAACCTCCAGGCCGCGGTCGGCGCCGTCACCTCGGCGCTCTCGCGCCCCGCGGAGGTCGTGGTTGCCGGCTCCTCGGCGGGTGGCTTCGGGTCGTTCGCCGCGTACCGGATGGTGCGGGAGGAGTGGGACGCGGCGGGAGCGACCACGGCCGCGCTCGTCGACGACTCCGGCCCGACCTTCGTCGGGACGGCGATCCCGCAGCAGCTCCTCGCAGACTGGTGGGAGAGCTGGGCGCTCGGCTCGACGATCGGCGCGAGCTGTCCCGACTGCCAGAGCGACCTCTCCGCGATGTGGACGACGCTGCGAGCGAGCTACCCGGACGACCGCCACGCGTTCATCTCGACGACGCAGGACCTCACGATGCGGGGCTTCTTCTCGGATCCCGTGCTCGGCGCGTCCATGACCGGGCCGGCCTTCGAGGCCGCGCTCACGGAGCTCGCGGCGAAGCTCGGAACGCTCGGCCCAGGGACCGCCATTTACCGCGTCGGGGGCGCCTCCGCCACGCGCCACGCGCTCCTCGCGGACGCGCCGTTCCTCGGCTCGGCGCAGGGGCCGCCGACGCTCGACTGGCTCTCGGGCGACGTCTCCGGTCGGACGTGGAGCTCCGCGGGCCCCTGACGCGAGCGTCCGGGCGGGCGAGCGGCAGGTCCACGGGCGTCCCCGGGGCGACGACGGTAGGGGCTCGGGTCCCTAAGTTCTGCGGCGATGCGGCTGCTCTACCTGCACTACGGCCCGCAGTCGGGGGTCACGGCCGCGGTGTCGCGGGCGCTCGCGGCCGCGGGGCACGAGGTCGCCTTCGCGAACCCGATGGAGCGGTTCCTATGGCAGCTCCGGCCGGGATCGAAGATCCCGAACCCGCGCCCCGCCGCGGTTCGCGCGTTTCTCGAGGCGGTGCGCCTGCACGGCCGGTGCTGGAAGGAGTACTGGGTCCACACGCCGTGGGCGTTCGACCACCTCACCGCCGTCGCGGGCGAGGCGGTCCGCCGGGGGCGCCCCGACGCGGTCGTCCAGGCGGGTGTCCTGTTCGGGCCCGGGCGCGCGCCGGACCGGCCCTATCACCTGTACGTGGACCACACGCGGGCGATCGCCGAACGGTACGAGCCGGCCCCGGGGCTGCCGCCTGCGCTGCCGCCCGACCCGGCGTGGCGCGCGCGCGAGGAGCGGGTCTATCGCGGCGCGGCGACGATCTTCTCGATGAGCGAGTTCGCCGCGCGCTCGCTCGTCTCCGACTACGGCGTGGAGCCCGCGCGCGTGCGCGTCGTCGGCGCCGGGCCGAACGTCACCCCGCGCAGCGGAACCGTGGCGACGCGGCGCCCGAGGGACGGCGGCGCGCCGGCGATCCTCTTCGTCGGCCGGAACTTCGTGCCGAAGGGCGGGCCGGACGTCCTCGACGCGTTCCGCCTGGTGAGGCGCGCCCATCCGCGGGCGGAGCTCTGGATCGTGTCGCAGGCCGCCCCGTCGCCGCTCCCCGACGGCGCGACGTTCATCGGCCCGCTCGGGCCGGACGCACTCGCGGGCCTCTTCTCGCGCGCGAGCCTCTTCGCGCTGCCGACGCTGCGGGAGGCGTTCGGGCTCGCGTTCCTCGAGGCGATGGCGTTCGGCCTCCCGGTGGTCGCGTCGCGGATTGAGGCGGTGCCGGAGATCGTCGTCGACGGCGAGACCGGGTTGCTCGTGCCCCCGCGCCATCCCGCGGCGCTCGCCGACGCGATCATGGACCTGCTCGCGGACCCGGCGCGCGCGCGCCGCATGGGCGAGGCCGGGCGCGGGCGTCTCGCCGAGCGGTTCGGCTGGGAGCGTGCGGTCGGCCGGATGCTCTCCGGAGTCGACGCCGCCCGCAGCGAGCCGGCGCTGCGGAGCCGTGCCGCGACGGAGGGAGCCGCCGGATGAGATCCGGCGGGCGGGGGCCCGGGAGCCGAGCTCGCGGCGACCCCCTCCGAACGGCGCTCGGCCCCGCGCGCGGGGCTGCGCATCGTCTCGGACGGAGGGGGAACCTTGGCCGACTCGATCCTGACGCGCGCGCGTCCGCTGCTCGCCGCACGCCTCGCGGGCGCCGCGCTCGCGCTCGCCGTCCCGATGGTGCTCGCGCGGGTGCTCCTGCCCGCGTCGTACGGGACCTTCAAGCAGGCGTGGCTCGTGTCGCAGACGCTCGCGCTCGTGCTGCCGATGGGGCTCACCCAGAGCCTCTACTACTTCGTGCCGCGCGAGCCGCAGGACCGCGATCGCTTCGTCGCGCAGACGGTCTGGATCCACGCCGCGCTCGGCCTCGTCGCCGCGTCCCTCGTGCTCGCGGCGCGCGGCTTCCTCGCGCGCCGGTTCCAGAATCCCGAGCTCGACGCGCTCCTCGGCTGGGTCGCCGCGTTCACCGGGCTCTTCGTCGCCGGAGCGCCGCTCGACGTCGCGTGGAACGCCGCCGGCCGGATCCGGGCCGCCGCGGTCGCGCGGCTCGCGACCGAGCTCCTCCGGAGCGGCGCCCTCGTCGCCGGCGCGCTCATCACGGGGACCGTCCACGGCGCGCTCGTCGGCATGACGCTCGCGACCGGCGCGCGCGCGCTCGCGGGGCTCGTCCTGCTCGGGCACGTCCCCGGGCTCACCGGCTGCGCGGCGCTCCTCCGGCGCCAGATCACGTACGCGCTCCCTTTCGGAGCCGCCTTCCTCCTCATCGTCCCGCAGCAGCAGTTCCACCAGTACGCCGTGTCCGCGGCGGTGAGCGCGGCCGCGTTCGCCGTCTACAGCGTCGGCACCTTCCAGCTCCCCGTCGTGGACGTGCTCTACACGCCCGTCTCGGAGCTCCTGCAGATCGGCCTCGCCGAGTCGGACGGCGCCGGCCGCTCGCGGGCGGGGCTTGCCCTCTTCCACGAAGCGGTGCTCCAGCTCTCCTTCGCCTTCCTCCCGCTCGCCGGGCTCCTCGTCGTCGTCGCGCCGACGCTCATCGAGCTCGTCTTCTCGCCCGTCTACCTCTCCGCCGTCCCGCTCTTCCGGCTCTCGGTCGTGCCGATCGTGCTCGCCGCGTTCCCGCTCGACGGCGTCATGCGAGCGCGCGCGCAGAACCGGTTCATGCTCGTCCTCTCCGCCGGAAAGCTCGCCTCGACCGCGCCGCTCGTGCTCGGCGGCCTCGCCGTCGCGGGCCCGCTCGGCGCGTTCGCCGGCTGGGTCGCCGCGGAGGCGCTCGCGCGCGCGGTGATGCTGCGCCGCACCGCGGCGCTGTTCGAGGTGCACCTCGCGCGCGTCCTGCCCGTCCGCGCGATCGCCCGACAGGTCGCGGCGACGCTCTTCGCGATGCCCCCGGCGTGGATGGCGGTGCGCGCGACCCCCGGGCCGCTCCTCCTGCGCCTCGCCGCTGCCGGTGGCTGCTTCGCCCTCGCGTACCTCGGCCTCTCCTGGGTCCGCGGCTGGCTCCCCGCCGGCTGGATCGGCCTCTTCCGCGGGGGCGCCCCCGCGCCGCGCGCGACGCCCGCGGCGTCGGAGCCGTGAGTGCGCCGCGCCACGCTCGCGATCGCCGCAGTCCTCGCGCTCGTCACCGCGGCACGCCTCCCGGCGGCGTGGACGAGCGGCAACGCCCTGAACCACGTCTCGGGCGTGTGGATGGCGCTCGCCGACGACCTCGCGCGCGGAACGCTCTACCGCCCCATCCACGCGCCCGACGGCGCGTTCGGCGGGACCCGCTACTTCCCGCTCGCGTTCGCTTTGCACGCCGGCCTCCTGCGCGCGCGGGCGCCGCTGCTCGCGGCCGGGTACGCCGCGTCGCTCGCCGCGGGCCTGCTCCTCGCCGCCGGGCTGTTCCTCCTCCTGCGCGCGCTCGGTCGAGGGTGGCTCGACGCCGGCGCCTTCGCCGCGCTCGCCATCGCCGGGTTCTCCGGCCAGCACGCGCTCGCGGCCGTCCGCGGGGACCTCCTCCCGGTGGCGCTCTCCGCGCTCGGGCTCGCCGCCATCGCGCGCCGAGCCGGGCCGAGGCGCGTCGCGTGCGCGGCCGGGGCGCTCGCCCTCGCGTTCGCGGCGAAGCCGACCGCGCTCGCCGCGGCGCTCGCGGCCGTGCTCTTCCTCGCGCTGCGCGGGGCGATGCGCAGCGCCGCAGCGCTCGCGGCGCTCGTCGGCGCCGGCGCGGTCGTGGCGCTCCTCGCGACCGACGCGCTCTCCCGGGGCCGCTTCCTCGCGGGTCTCGCCGCCGCCGCGACCGCGGGCGCCGATGCGCGCAGCCTCCTCCGCGCGCCCATCCGCCTCGCCGAGGCGCTCGCGGCCGATCCGTCGGGGCTCGTCCTCGCGCTCGCGGCGGCGGCGGTGCTCGCGCTCTCGCTCCCCTCGCTCGCGCGCGCCGCCCGCGTCCGCTCCGGGGCGACGGATCCTCGCCTCCTCCCCGCGCTCTGGCTCGCCGCCGCCTGGTGCGGCGCGCTCGTCGTCTTCGCCACCCCCGGCACCGGGGTGAACCACCTCGTCGAGCTGGAGGCCGCCTCGGCCGCGCTCCTCGGCGTCACCGCGGTGGGCGCCGGACGCGCCGCGGCGGCCGCCCGCGCCGCGGCACCCGTCGCGGCGGCAGCCGGGCTCGTCGTCGCGCTCGGCCTCTGGCGCGCCGATCTCGGCGCGTCCCGCCTCGCCGAGCTGCGCGCGGTCGTCGCGGCGCTGCCGCCCGGCCCGATCGTCTCCGAGGATCCCCTCGTACCGCTCCTCGCCGGCGGCTCGCCGCTCGTCCTCGATCCATTCACGCTGCGTCTCACCGCGGCGCGCGCGCCCGAGCAGGTGGCGCCGCTCGCGGCCGCGCTCCGCCGCGGTGCGTACCCGGCCGTCGTGCTGTTCGAGGACCTGGAACGTCCCGCGGCGCAGCGGTGGTACGCCGACGGGAACGTCGGCCTGCCGCTCGTCACCGAGATCCGGCACGGCTACCGGCGCGCGGCGCGGTTCGGCCGCTACCACCTCTACCTGCCGCGCGCGGCGACGGACGCGGGCGTGGTCCGGCGCGACGGCCCGGGGTAGATTCCGCGCGCATGCCCGACCGTCACACGCCCGGAGCCCGGCCCCCCACGGCGGCCGACGTGGAACGCGAGCTCGCGCGAGCCCGCGGCGCCCGCCGGATCCTGCCCTGGGCGATCCTGACCGCGGCGGGCGGCGGCCTCCTCGCGGTCGCGGCGGGGGGCGGCGTGCGCGGCGGGCTCGCGCTCGCGGCGGTCGGCCTCGTGTTCGCGCTCTTCGTGTGGACGACGTCGATCGCGCGCTGTCCGGCCTGCGGCGCGCCGCTGCGCGAGACGAGACGGCCGGGCCCGCGGGGAGTCGCGGGTCCGGCCGAGGTGCTGCGGATCGAGAGCTGCGCGCGCTGCCGGGCGCGGTTCGGGTAGCTCGGTCGCGTGCGGAAGCGAAGGCGCTACCGCACGAACTCCACGTGCGGGTAGATGTGGCGCGCGAGCGGCGAGCGGGTGAGGAGCGTGAGCGCGCGCTCGATGCGCTGCGCGCCCATCCCCGGGGCGGTCTCGTAGGCGGCGGAGATCAGCTCGCCGACTGTCGTGACGAGGCGACGCGGGGCGCTGCGCTTAGAGCTCTTCGTACCGTGGCGCGTCTTCATCGGTCCCTCCGGGTGGCGGCTCCGGCTCCACAGCACTAGCAATCCGCTTGCCTTCGTTACAGGGACGGCGTTACAGGGGCTTGCCGCCCAGCCCGCTCCGCGGGCCTGTAATCCTTTCAGCCTCCGGTTTGGAAATCATGCCGACGAAGCCCTCTCGCGAGCTCCAGACGTTCCCGAATCCGAAGCCCGAGCGCCCGTTCGAGATCGCGATGGAGTGCCCGGAGTTCACCTGCGTTTGCCCGATGACGGGGCAGCCGGACTTCGCGACGATCCGGCTCCGGTACGTGCCGGCGACGCGCTGCGTCGAGCTGAAGAGCCTGAAGCTCTACCTCTGGAGCTTCCGCGACGAGGGAACGTTCCACGAGGCGGTGACGAACCGCATCTGCGACGACCTCGTCCGCGCGCTCGAGCCACGCTGGCTCGAGGTGACCGGCGACTTCGCCGTGCGCGGCGGGATTCACACCGTCGTCACGGCGAGACACGGCGAGCGCCCCGCAGACGTCTGACGGGTGGTCGCGGCGGCGCGCGTCGCGCTGCGAACGAGCCGCTGCCGCCGGCCGGACACGGACACCGCGGCGTGTTCAGGGCGTGAGACGGCAGCATTTCTCCCTCGCCCCCGCGAAGCGGGGGAGAGGGCCGGGGAGAGGGGGCGCGGAACGAGCCGCTGCCGCCGGCCGGAGACGCCGCGTCGCTGAAGCGTCCGTACGTGGCGGCTCTTGGCCCAGGTCCAAGTCCAAGTCCAAGTCCCAGGTCGACGAGCAGTTCTCGTCAGCCTCGCCCTCCCACCGCCCGCTCGCCCGCGCGTCTCGCACGGGGTTCCGCTCCACGCGGTCGGGCCCCATCTTGTCCTGCGGGGGGAGGGGATGGGGACCGCCGGTCTCGGGATCGCGTACGTCCACTACGGCTGGCAGAGCGGCGTCACCTCGGCGGTCGCGAGCGCGCTGCTCGACCGAGGCCACGACGTGCGGCTTGTCACCGCGACGGGGGCGCTCGAGCCGCGCGATCCGGTGACGCGCAGGCCGCGCCCGCGCCCGGACATCCTCCTCCACCTGGCGCTCGCCTGCGCGCGGTTCGGCTGGCGCGGGATGGAGCACCGCTGGAACACCGGGTACGCGTTCGACCGGCACGGGCACGAGGTCGGGCTCGCGCTGCGCGCCATGCGTCCCGCGCCGGACGTGGTCCTGCAAAACGGCGCCTTGTTCGCGCCCGGGATACCGCCGCAGGAGCCGTACGCGCTCCTCCTCGACCACACGCGCGCGCTCGCCGAGCAGAGCCCGGGCTGGCCCGGGGCCGGCGTGCCGCCGCCGCTGCACTACGGGCGCGGCTGGTTCGCGCGCGAGGCGACCGTCTACCGCGGCGCGGCGGCGCTCGCGACGTTCAGCGCGAACGCGGCCCGCTCGCTCGTGCGCGACTACGGCGTCGACCCGGCGCGCGTCCGCGTCGTCGGCGCCGGGGCGAACGTCTTCCCGGAGCGGGCGCCGCGCCGCGACGACGGGCAGACGATCGTGTTCGCCGGATTCGACTTCGCGCGCAAGGGCGGCCTCGTCCTCCTCGAGGCGTTCCGGATGCTGCGCGGGCGCCTGCCCCGCGCGCGGCTCCTCGTCGCGGGGGCGCCGGCGCCCGAGCGCGTCCCCGAGCGCGTCGCCTTCCTCGGCCCGGTCGAGGTCGCCGAGCTGCCGGCGCTCTTCGCGCAGTCCACGATCTTCGCCATGCCGACGCTCCAGGAGCCCTTCGGGCTCGCGTTCCTCGACGCCATGGCCTGCGGCCTCCCCTGCGTGGGCACGCGGATCGAGGCGGTGCCGGAGATCGTGCGCGACGGCGAGACGGGGATCCTCGTGCCTCCAGGCGATCCCGTCGCGCTCGCGGGAGCGCTCGAGCGTCTGCTCGGCGATCCGCCGCGGACGCGGGCGATGGGGGCCCGGGGCCGCGCGCGCGTGTTCTCGGGCGGCCTCTGGAGCCACGTCGCGGCGCGGCTGGAGCGGGCGCTCGGTGACGCACTCTCCTCGCGCGGCCGCGCCGCCTGACGGCGGCCGCCGTGCCTTCGGGACGGCCCGCTTCACGCGCCGCGTGTGCCGACCGCGCACATCGGCGCGTCCCCCGGCCGCGGGGTGCGCGCGGAAGTCCGTCGCGAGCGCCGACCGGGGTAGAATCCCGCGCGGTGTCCGAGCCCGCAGCCGAGTTCCAAGCTTTCGAGCCCGAGTCGCTCGTCGGCACGACCCTCGACGGTCGATACGTCCTCACCGCGCATCTCGCGACCGGGGGGATGGGAGCGGTGTTCCGCGCGCAGCACGTGCACCTCCGCAAGGACTTCGCGGTGAAGGTGCTTCGACCCGATCTCACCGGGTCTCCGGATCTCGTCGAGCGATTCCGCCGCGAGGCGGAGATCGCGAGCGCGCTCGACCACGACAACATCGTGAAGGTCTCCGACTTCGGCCGGAGCGAGGCGGGTCACCTGTTCCTCGTGATGGAGCTGCTCACGGGCGAGAGCCTCTTCGACCGGCTGCGGCGTGACGGCTTCCTCTCGCCCGAGGACGCGGTGCCCATCCTCTGGCAGATCTGCGCCGCGCTCGAGGCCGCCCACGCGCGCGGCGTCATCCACCGCGACCTCAAGCCGGAGAACGTCTTCCTCGCCCGCACCCCCTCGGGCCGCGAGGTGACGAAGATCCTCGACTTCGGCATCGCCAAGATCGCGGACCCGACGAGCGGGAGCGCGACGCAGGCCGGCATCGTCGTGGGAACGCCCGAGTACCTCGCGCCGGAGCAGGCGATGGGCTCGCCCATCGACGCGCGCGCGGACGTCTACGCGGTCGGGCTCATCGCCTGGCGCATGCTCGCAGGTCGCCACCCGTTCAAGGCGGACGACGCGCGCGGGCTGCTCATGATGCAGGCAACGCGGCCGGTGCCCCCTCTCACCGATCCGCGCCCGGATCTCGCCGCCTGCCCCGCGCTCGTGGCGGCGGTCGCGAAGGCGTGCGCGAAGGAGCCGGTCGCGCGCCACCAGAGCGCGGGCCTGCTGCGCCAGGACCTCGCGTCCGCACTCGGCCCGGCGTTCCTCATGCCGCCCGGGGCGACCCCCGCCCCCACCATCTCCGTCTCGCTGTCGCCGATCCCGCGCGGCGAGCTCCCGGCCTCGGACCGCGGGTCGCCGCACGGCGCGACGCGTTCCGTCGAGACCCCGTTCGCGACCTGGCCGCCTCGTGTGCTCGCGCCGGCGGCACGCTTCGGGTCGGCGATGCGCCGGCTCGGCGCGCACGCGCGAGGGGCCGGCCGCGGCGCCTGGCAGGGGGCCCGGTCGCGGCCGCTGACGTGGATCGCGGGGGCGGCGGCGGTCCTCGCGCTCGCGGTCGTCATCGGCGTGTTCGCGAGGAGCCAGGGCCGGGCCGCGGCGAACGCGCGCGAGCTCCTCGCCCGCGATCGCCCCGGCGACGCGCGCGCCTTGCTCGAGGATGCGCTCGAGCACCGCCCGGAGGACCCCGAGCTGCTGCTGCTGCGCGCGCGGGCGCTCCACCGCCTCCCCGGCCGCACGGCGGACGCGATCGACGCCTACGCGGTCGCGCGCGCGCAGGCCCCGCTCGACGACCTCGCGTTCGAGGACCTCGTCGCGGACCTCGCGCGGGAGCGGAGCCTCGCCGACAAGGCGACGAAGGTCCTGCGCGACGACGCCGAGCGCGCGCTCCCGTTCGTGCTCCGCGCCGCCGCGCGCGCGCCGGGCGGACACCGGCTGCGCGCGCTCACGCTCGCACGCGATCTCGGCGCCGAGGAGCGCGTCGAGCGCGTCGAGGCGTACGGCGAGCTGCTCGGCGACGGCGAGTGCGAGGTCCGCCGCGCCGCCGCGCGCCGCCTCGGCGAGATCGGGGATCCCGCGGCGCTGCCGAGGCTGAAGAAGGCCGCGCAGGCGCGCACCGAGACGAAGACCTTCTTCGGCGCGAAGCAAGCCCCCGCGTGCGGCGCCCCCGAGGCCGACGCGGCCGCCCGTCGCATCGAGGCCTCCCGCCTCCCCGCCGCCGCCCCCTGACGAAGGTCCCCTCGCGCGCGACCGCGTCGCCGCGCGGCTGCCGCCGTGCTACACGACCCCTCGTATCTGCGCGGGCGAGCGAGCGCAGGGGCAGCCGGATGAGGCTGCCCCGGAGCGAGTGTCCCCCCGCCCAGAAGGAGGAACGGGATGGCTCGGAAGGATGGGATCTCCGTCGAGGCGACCGGCGCGGCGCCGCTCCGGATCGAGGGCGACGTGCTGGCGCTGCCGGTATTCGCCGAGGACCTGCGCAACGGCGGCGTCGTCCGCGAGCTCGACGGAGTGCTCGGCGGCGCGCTGCTCCGCGCCGCCAGGGCGGAGCGGTTCGAGGGGAAGCCCGGGCAAGAGCTGCAGCTCGCGACGCTCGGGCGCATTCCCGCCGCGCGTGTGCTGCTCGTCGGACTCGGCCCGCGGCGCGCGGCCGGCGAGGCGCTCGCCCGCGACGGCTTCGAGCCGCTCCGGATGGCGGCGGGCCAGGCCGGCCGCGCCGCGGTGAAGGCGGGAGCGCGCGCGCTCGCGCTCGCGCTCCCCGACGGCCTGCCCGGCGACGTTCCCGCCGCGGCGCGCGCCGCGGCGGAGGGGGCGCTCCTCGGGGGCTATCACTTCCTCCGCTACAAGACGGAGACGAAGAAGGCGCCGCAGCGGCTCGAGAAGGTCCGGGTCGGCGTCCCCGCCGGTCGCGAGCGGGCGCGGGAGGTGCGCGAGGCGCTCGCGCTCGCGGGCGAGATCGGCGCGGCCGTCGCGTGGGCGCGCGATCTCGTGAACCTCGGCCCCGCGGACTGCACCCCGACCCATCTCGCCGATGCGGCGCGCGCGCTCGCCCGCGCCGCGGGCCTGCGGGTCGAGGTGCGGGGACCACGCGAGATCGCGGCGCTGAAGATGGGCATGTTCCTCGGCGTGACGCGCGGGTCGGCCGAGCAGCCGCGCCTCGTCACGGTGAGCTGGGTCCCGAAGGGCGCAGCGGCGCGCCGGCGGCCCCTCGTGCTCGTCGGCAAGGCGATCACGTTCGACTCGGGCGGCCTCTCGCTCAAGCCGACCGAGAGCATGGTCACGATGAACACCGACATGGCGGGGAGCGCGGCCGTGCTCGGAGCGATGCGCGTCGTCGCTTCGCTCCGCCCGGCGTTCCCGGTGCACGCCGTCCTCGGCGCCTGCGAGAACATGCCGGGCGGCCGCGCCTACAAGCCCTCCGACGTGCTCGTCGCGTTCGACGGGCAGACGGTCGAGATCACGAACACCGACGCCGAGGGGCGGCTCGTCCTCGGCGACGTCATCGCGTGGGCGGCGCGCCGCTTCGATCCCGCGGCGA
The DNA here is from genome assembly GCA_036394835.1 of Anaeromyxobacter sp. Taxonomy (GTDB): domain Bacteria; phylum Myxococcota; class Myxococcia; order Myxococcales; family Anaeromyxobacteraceae; genus Anaeromyxobacter. Next base: position 17,779 of record DASWEI010000080.1, read on the forward strand.
TGATCGACGTCGCGACGCTCACCGGCGCCTGCATGGTCGCGCTCGGGATGACGACGGCCGGGCTCCTCGGGCCGGACGGGCCGGTCGCCGATGGCGTGCTCGCCGCAGCGCGCACCGCGGGCGAGGAGGTCTGGCGGCTGCCGCTCGTCGAGTCGCTGAAGGAGCAGCTCAAGAGCGAGCGGGCGGACATGAAGAACACGGGGGAGCGGTTCGGTGGAGCGATCAGCGCGGGCCACTTCCTCCACGCGTTCGCGAAGGCGACCCCGTGGGCCCACGTCGACATCGCCGGCCCCTCGCACGCGCCGAAGGAGCGCGGCTACGTGGCGAAGGGGGGCACCGGGTTCGGGATCCGGACGCTCGTCGAATTCATCCGCGGCTGGCGCCCGTAGGACGCGGCGCTCGCCCCGCAAGAAGCACCAAGCCCCGGATCCTCGCGGATCCAGGGCTCTGGGTGTCGGACACTTCTTCTCGGGGTCCGGCGCTACGCCTTCTCGGCGGCCTTCTTGTCCGCGGGGGCGACCTTGAGGAGCGCGCCGACCGCCGCGCCCGCCGCCGCGCCGGCGACCGCGAAGAGCGAGCCGACCGCCGTGACGCCGAGGACCATGCCGAACACGATGAGGGCGCGGACCGCGAGGCTCGCGGTGACCGGCGTGCCGAAGATGCCGCCCGCGAGGAGGACGCCCGCGTAGCCGCCGTAGAGGAGCGCGGGGAGCAGGGCGACGGCGAGGAAGGTGGCGAGGCCGATTCCGGCGCCGACGAGAGCAGGGAGCTTCGGGTTCGTGGTCGTCATGGCGTTTCTCCTTCTGGTTGTCGGGGCCGTCCGTCCGGCCACCCGCTCCCTCGCTTCTGCACGCCGGCTGCCAACCCGGAGGCCCGTGATTTCGAGCGGTTGGCCTCGGCAGACGTCGGGAAATCCCGACGTCCGCTCGCCAGGCCAGACAGGGCGCGCAGGAGGACGTGTGCTACCCTGCGCCGCCGTGAACGCCTTCAAGTCCCACCTCGGCTTGGTCGCGGACTACCCGTACTCGAAGCACGACGCGCGGGTGAAGCTGGACCAGAACGAGAGCCCGGAGGACTTTCCCCCCGCGCTCAAGGCGCGCGCCCTCGAGCGGATCGCGAGCCTCTCCTGGAACCGCTATCCGGAGCTCCACGCGGAGGACGTGCGCGCGGCGGTCGCGCGCCACGAGGGTTGGCCCGAGGAGGGCGTCGTCGTCTCCCCGGGTTCGAACCTGCTCGTGCTCGCGCTCGCCGAGGCAGCGGCGTCGGTCATCGACACCTCTCCGGCGTTCCCCTACTACAAGGGCGCGGCGGTCGCGTCCGGGACGCCGTACCGGGCCGTGCCGCTCGGCCTGGCATTCGCGCTCCCGACGGACGGGCTACTCGCCGCGCTCGATGCGGCGCCCGGCGTCCTGTTCGTCCCGAACCCGCACGGCCCGACCGGGCGGCTCTTCGACTCCGCCGACCTCGAGCGGCTCGCGTCCCGCGCGAGGGCGCGCGACGCCCTCCTCGTCGTCGACGAGGCGTACCACGCGTTCGCCGGCACCGACGGGCGGCCGCTCGCGCGCGCAAACCCGAACGTCGCGATCCTCCGCACCTTCTCGAAGTCGTGGTGCCTCGGCGGCGTCCGCGCGGGATACCTGCTCGCCTCACCGAAGGTCGCGGCGGTGGCACGCGCGCTCCTCCCGCCGTTCTGCATCCCCGCCCACACGGGGGCCATCCTGCTCACCGCGCTCGAGTCGCCCGGGTACGTGGCCCCGCTCGTCGCCCGGATCCGGGCGGAGCGCGACCGGCTCCTCGCCGAGCTCTCGAAGCACCCGGAGTGGAAGGCCTGGCCGTCCGCGTCGAACTTCATCCTCGTGCGGACGCCTGACGCCGCCGCGGCCCACGCGCGACTCCTCGCCGCCGGCATCCTCGTGCGCCGGCAGGATCACTACCGGGGCCTCGAGGGCTGCATCCGGCTGTCCGTCGGCACGCGCGCGGAGAACGACGCGCTGCTCGCTGCCGCCTTCGGGCGCTGACCCGCGCCACCGGCCCCCTCGCCCATCGGGTTGCGCGCCTTTGCGTTGCAATCTACAACCGCTCCACTTACAGAACCGACCCGGCGGCGCCTCGCCGCCGGCCATCTGGAGGGAGCGCATGAAGATCCTAGTCACCACCCCCACCGGCAAGGTGGGCTCCGAGGTCGCAAGTCAGCTCGTCGCGCGGAAGGCGGACGTCCGCCTCGGCGCGCACTCGCCGGACAAGACGAGGAAGGTCTTCCCGGGTGCCGACGTCGTGCCGCTCGACTACGGCGACGAGGCGAGCGTCCGCGCGGCCCTCACCGGCGTGGGCGCGGTCTACCTCGCCTCGCCCGGCGACTCCCCCGCGGCACCCGAGAAGCGGCTCGTCGATCTCGCGAAGACGGCCGGGGTGAGGCGCATCGTGAAGCTCTCGGCGCACGGGGTCGAGACGGGCGACTCGCCGCTGCGCGAGGTGGAGAAGCACCTCGAGGCGTCCGGCCTCGAGTGGACGATCCTGCGGCCGAACTGGTTCATGCAGAACTTCTCCACGGCGCAGGCGCAGGCGATCCGCGGCGGCACCCTCGCCGAGCCCGCCGGCGACGCGAAGAGCGGGTTCATCGATACCCGCGACATCGCGGAGGTGGCGGTGAAGGCGCTCACCGAGGACGGACACGCCGGCAAGGCGTATGCGCTCTCCGGCCCGGAGAGCATCGATCGCAAGGCCCTCGTCGCGAAGATCTCGAAGGCGATCGGGCGCGAGGTGACGTACGTGCCGGTGACGGACGAGCAGTTCCGCGCGGCGGTGAAGGGGGTCCTCACCCCGAGCTACACCGAGCTCCTCTCGGTCCTGTACGGCGGCGTCCGGCAGGGCTGGTTCGACGCGGTGACGGACACCGTCCAGAAGGTGCTCGGGCGCCCGGCGATCTCGGTGGAGCGGTTCGCGGAGGACCACAAGGCGGTCTGGAGCTGAACCGGGACGCGAGGGCGCGTTGGATGGAGATCGGGGTCGAAGGCGGAGTCGAAGTCGAGGTCGAAGACCACGTCCACGTCCACGTCCACAGCCAGCCGGCCGTTCGTCAGTGGATGCGCGGCAGGAGCGGCAGCGCTGCCACGATCTGCGCCTCCCCCCGCGCGAGCTCGTCGAGGCGGGCGAGGACTGACGGCCCGCCCTCGCTCACCGCGAGGTCTACGAAGAGCCGCTCGTGCCCGGCCTCCGAGCGCGCGAACCTCGCGTACAGCTCGCGCAGCCGCGGGTCGGGCAGCGCCTCCGCGAGCAGCACGAGCCGCTCGCAGCTCCGCGCCTCGATGAGCGCGGAGACGAGGAGCCTATCGACGAGCGCCGGCGCCCCCCCGCGCACGAGTCGCACGAGCGCCTGCGCGTAGGGATCTCCCGCGTCCGGCGGGAGCGCGACCCCGAGCCGCCCCATCTCCGCGAGCACGCCGAGGAAGTGCTGTAGCTCCTCCTGCGCGAGCTTCGCGAGCGCGCGGACGAGCTCCGGCCGGTCAGGGTGATCCGCGACGAGCTTCAGCGCGCTCGCGGCGGCCTTCTTCTCGCAGTGGGCGTGGTCCGCGAGCGTCTCGGGAAACGCGCCGACCGCGACAGCGGTCCAGCGCTGATCGGTCGCGGAGCGGAGGAGCGGCACCCGGCGAGTGTAGCGGACTGAACGTGGTCGTGGTCGTGGACGTCGACCTCGACCTCGACCTCAGCTTCGACCGGAGACCCCGACCCCGACCCCGACCTCCCCGGGACCGGCCCCTCGCCCCCTCCCCCGCCTCCCCGCCCCGGCGACGTCCGCGCGGCCGATGGTGCGCAGCTTGAGCCGCGCGCCGCGCAGCGGCGAAGGAGGTCTCGATGAAGAAGCTCTTCGCCGCCCTCGCGGTCGCGGTCGCCCTCACACCCGCCGCGACCCTCGCGCAGCTCTCGCTCGGGGTCGAGGCCACCCTCGCGGCGCCGCGGCTCGGGGTCGAGCGGATGCCGGGCTCGCGCGAGCCGCTCGGGGGCGCAGGCGACGTCGGCGGCGTGGTCCTCCTGAGGCTCGGCCCCCTCGGGCTCGGCGCCTCGATGGAGCGCGGGCTCGCGCACAGCGCCGAGCGGCTCACGACGCGGAGCGCGATGGGGGGTCTCGTCGCGGATCTGCTGCCGTTCGTCCGCCTCGAGCTCCTCGGCGAGGTCGGCGTCGCGGATCTCGCCGGCGACGGCGAGGGGAGCGCGCGGTTCCGCGGCTTCCGTCCGGGTCTCTCGCTGAAGCTCCCCGCCTTTCCGCTGCGGCTCGGCCTGTGGGGGCTCGCGCGCTGGGGGATCCCCGGCGCGTCGTCCAACGGCCCGTCGTACGGCCTCCTCGCCCGCGCCGGGATCGAGCTCTAGGCCGCGAGCGCCCCGGCGCGCCCCGCCGCGAGCACCGCCGGTCCGCGCGGGAGGAGATCGAGCGAGAAGCCCGCGACGAGGTCCGCGGCCGCGAGGCGCGCGCCCGCCGAAGCGAGGCCGGAGAGCTCGGCGAGGAGCCCGACCACCGCGAGTGGATCCGCGCCGCGTTCGCGCAGCTCGCCGAGCGACAGCGCGCCGTGGCGCTTCGCGAGCCGCTCACCGTCATCGCCGACGACGAGCGGCACGTGCGCGAACCGCGGCGGCGGGAGCCCGAGCGCGGCGTAGAGCAGGAGCTGCCGCCCGGTGGACGGGAGCAGGTCGTCGCCGCGCACGACGTCCGTGACGGCCATCGCCGCGTCGTCCACGACGACCGCGAGCTGGTAGGCGGGGACGCCATCTGCGCGCGCGACGACGAAGTCGCCCACCTGCGCGGCGACGTCCACCTCCTGCGCGCCGTGGAGGCCGTCGTGGAAGCGGACCTTCCCCGGAGCGGCGTGGAAGCGCCAGGCGGGACGCCGTGCCGCCGTGCGCCGCGCCGCCTCCGCGGCGTCGAGCCGCGCGCACGTGCCCGGGTAGCGCGGCCCCTCGTCCGAGGGGCCGTGCGGCGCCTGAGCGACAGCGGCGATCTCCGCGCGCGAGCAGAAGCACGGGTAGACGAGATCCAGGGCGCGCAGTCGCGCGAGCGCCGCGGCATACGCCGGCGCCCGCTCCGACTGGCGGTAGGGAGCGGAAGGACCGCCGACGTCCGGCCCCTCGTCCCAGTCGATCCCGAGCCAGCGCAGCTCGTCGAGGATCCGCCCCTCGAGGCCGGGCCGCACGCGCGGGCCGTCGAGGTCCTCGACGCGCATGACGTAGGCGCCGCCCGCCGCGCGCGCGGCGAGCCAGGAAATGAGTGCGGTGCGGGCGTTCCCGAGGTGAAGCGGTCCGGTCGGCGACGGCGCGAACCGGCCGCGGGGTGATCGTGTGAGGGCCCCGGAAGGTCGCATGCCGGATGGGCGCCCGTCCTGATATCCGGTGCCCGCACCGCGCTCAAGCCCAAAACTTGAGGACGCGGGCCATCCGCACCACCGTACCGACATGCCCCGACAGGCCGGCGTCCTCCTCCCGCTCTTCTCCATCCGCTCGTCCGCCGACTGGGGCGTCGGCGAGATCCCGGATCTCGTCCCGTGGGCGCGCTGGTGCGCCGCCGCCGGCTTCTCCGCCGCGCAGGTGCTGCCGGTGAACGAGGCGTCGCGTGGCCAGAACAGCCCGTACGCCGCCCTCTCCGCCTTCGCGATCGACCCGGTCTACCTCGGCGTCGGTGCGCTCGAGGACTTCGACGCGGCGGGAGGCGTCTCCGCCCTGTCGCGCGAGGACGCGGCGCTGCTCGAGCAGGTGCGGGCCGCGCCCACCGTCCGCTGGAACGACGTGCGCGCGCTCAAGCAGCGGGCGCTCGATCTCGCCTTCCGCCGCTTCGAGCGGGACGAGTGGGGGCGCCGCACCGCCCGCGCGCGCGCGCTCGAGGACTTCGCACGGCAGGAGCGGGCCTGGCTCGACGACTACGCGCTCTTCGTCGCGATCCACGACGGCGAGCAGGGCGGCCGCGCCTGGACCGACTGGCCCGCGCCGCTCCGGGATCGCGAGCCGACCGCGCTCGCCGACGCGCGCGCCCGGCTCTCGCGCGACGTCCTCCTCCACACCTGGCTGCAGTGGCAGGCCGAGGAGCAGTGGCACGCGGCGCGCGCCGCCGCGAACGCCGCCGGCGTCGAGCTCGCGGGCGATCTCCCGTTCATGGTCGCGACCGACTCAGCCGACGTCTGGGCGCGCCGCGGCGACTTCCGGCTCGACGCCCGCGTCGGCGTTCCGCCCGACGCGTTCAGCGCCACGGGCCAGGACTGGGGCCTCCCGGTCTACCGCTGGGACGTGATGGAGCGGGAGGGCTACCCGTGGCTCGCCGAGCGCGGCCGCCGCATGGCCGACCTCTACGGCCTCTACCGCGTGGACCACGTCGTCGGCCTCTACCGCACCTACTTCTTCCCGAACGACGGCAGCCCGCCCGCGTTCGTCCCGGCCGGCGAGCCCGCGCAGACCGCGAACGGCGAGCGCGTGCTCGGGATCTTCGCGAAGGGGGCGCGCGTCATCGCCGAGGACCTCGGCACCGTCCCCGAGTTCGTCCGGGCCTCGCTCGACCGGAGCGCCGTGCCCGGGTACCGGGTGCTGCGCTGGGAGCGCCACTGGAACGACCCGGGGCAGCCGTTCCGCGACCCCGCGGCCTGGCCCGCCGTCTCCGTCGCGACGACGGGTACCCACGACACCGATGCCGTCGCCGACTGGTTCGACACCATGGGCCACGACGAGCGGCGCGCGTTCCTCGCCCTCCCCGAGCTCGCCGCGCTCGCCGCGCGCGCGCCGGCCCGCTTCGACGACGGGGTCCGTGACGCGATCCTCGAGCTCGTCTACCGGTCGGGCTCGGACCTGCTCCTCCTGCCGTTCCAGGACGCGTTCGGCATGCGCGAGCGCGTCAACGTCCCCGGGACGGTGAACGAGGAGAACTGGACGTACCGGATGCCGCGCGACCTGGCCGCGCTGCACGCGGACGCGCCCGCGCGCGACCGGCTGCGCGCGCTCGCGATCAGCTCCGGGAGGCTCGACGGGGGGTAGGTCGTGCGGCAGGGCGGGAACGACGGCGGCGGCGACGCGGAGTTCGCGGAGGCGCTCCTCGCGGAGATCGCCCACGAGCTCGAGCGCGGGGTCGGTGTCACCCGGCGTCCCGCCTCCACGTACCGGCTCCAGCTCCACGCCGACTTCGGGTTCGACGACGCGGCGCGGGTCGTCCCCTACCTCGACGCGCTCGGGGTGACGGACCTGTACCTCTCGCCCGTGCTGGCCGCGGCGCGCGGCTCGAGGCACGGCTACGACGTCGTGGACCACGGACGGCTGAACGGCGAGCTCGGCGGTGCGGAGGGGTACGCCCGCCTCGCCGACGCCTGCGCGCGGCGCGGGATGGGCCTCCTCCTCGACTTCGTCCCGAACCACATGGGCATCGGGCCGGAGAACCGCTGGTGGGCGGACGTCCTCGAGAACGGCCCGTCCGCGGTCTGGGCGCCCGCCTTCGACGTGGACTGGACGCCGCTCAAGACCGAGCTCGACCACAAGGTGCTCGTCCCGGTGCTCGGCGATCAGTTCGGCCGCGTCCTCGAGCGCGGCGAGCTCGTGCTCGCGCGCGACGGCGGGGCGCTCGTCGTCCGCTACTTCGACCACGTTTTCCCGGTGGCGCCGCGCTCGGTGCCGCTCGTGCTGCGGCACGGGCTCGAGGCGCTGCGCGCCTCGATGGGCGCGATGGACCCGCACCACCAGGAGCTCGAGTCGATCTGCGTGTCGCTCGAGAAGCTCGCGCCCCGGACCGACACCTCGCCCGAGGCGGTCGCCGACCGCGCGCGAGAGAAGGAAGTGGCGAAGCGCCGGCTGGCCGCGCTGTGCGACGCGAGCGCGCGGGTGCGCGAGTTCGTGGACGAGAACGTCCGCACGTTCAACGGGCGCGTGGGAGACCCCCGCAGCTTCGACCTGCTGCAGAAGCTCCTCGACGCGCAGGCTTACCGGCTCGCGTTCTGGCGCGTCGCCGGCGAGGAGATCAACTACCGGCGCTTCTTCGACGTGAACGACCTCGCGGCGATCCGGATGGAGGACCCGCGCGTGTTCGCCGAGGCGCACCGGCTCGTCCTCGCGCTCGTCCGCGAGGGGCGCGCGACCGGGCTCCGCATCGACCATCCGGACGGTCTCTACGCGCCGTACGCGTACTTCCGGCGGCTGCAGGCGGCGCACCTCATCGAGCGTGCCCGGCTCGTCGCGGAGCGGCGCGGCCGCCCGCTCGACGCCGCGACCGAGCCCGTCCTGCTCGACCGGATCTTCGAGGCGCTCGAGCTGGGCCGGCTCCCCGCGCGGGCGCTCTACGTGGTGGTCGAGAAGATCGTCATCGCCCCCGAGCGGCTGCCCGAAGCGTGGGACGCGGACGGCACCACTGGCTACGAGTTCCTCGCGCTCGTGAACGGGCTCTTCGTGGACCCCGGCGCGGAGCGGACCTTCGACGGGATCTGGGCGCGCGCCTGCGGCGGCGTGCGCGAGGACTTCCGCGAGGTCGTCGCCGAGAAGAAGCGGCTCGTCATGTCGTCGTCGATGGCGGGCGAGGTGAACATGCTCGCCCACCGGCTGAACCGGATCTCCGAGACGAACCGCCGGACCCGCGACTTCACCCTGAACGAGCTCACCCGCGCGCTCGTCGAGTTCGTTTCGCTCTTCCCGGTCTACCGGACCTACGTCTCGCGGCGGGGCGAGGTGGACGAGCGCGACCACTCGCTCGTCGAGCAGACCATCGCCCGCGCGCGGCGGCGGAGCCCGGTCCTCGATCCGTCGATCTACGAGTTCCTGCGCGACGTGCTCCTGCAGCGACACCCCGAGGGGCTCACGGACCGCGAGAAGGAGGAGTGGCTCGAGTTCACCCTCAAGCTCCAGCAGGTGACGGGACCGGTGATGGCGAAGGCGGTCGAGGACACCGCGTTCTACACATACGGCCGGCTCGTCTCGCTCAACGAGGTGGGCGGGAGCCCGAGCCGCTTCGGCGCGCTCCCCGCCGAGGTCCACGCGATGCTCGCCGAGCGCCGCGACCGCGCCCCGTCGTCCCTCTCGGCGACCTCGACGCACGACACGAAGCGCAGCGAGGACGTCCGCGTCCGGATCGACGCGCTCACGGAGCTCCCCGGCGAGTGGCGGAGCGCCGTCGTCCGCTGGGCCCGACTGAACGCGCCGCTGCGCGGCGGCGAGGAGGGGCGGCCCGCGCCGGACCGGCGGGACGAGCTCTTCCTGTATCAGACGCTCGTCGGCGCCTTCCCGGACGAGGGGCTCGCCCCGGGCACCCCCGCGCACGCCGCCTTCGTCGGGCGGATGCAGGCCTACATGGAGAAGGCGCTCCGCGAGGCCAAGGTCCACACGAGCTGGACGAACCCGAGCGAGGAGTACGAGACCGGGGTGCGCCGCTTCGTCGAGGGGATCCTCTCGTCGCCGGCGTTCCTCGCCGACCTCGCCGCGCTCGCCGGGCGCGTCGCCCGCGCGGGCCGGCTCTCGTCACTCGCGCAGGTGGCGCTCAAGTGCGCGGCGCCCGGGGTCCCCGACGTCTACGAGGGGTGCGAGCTGTGGGACCTCTCCCTCGTCGATCCCGACAACCGCCGGCCGGTGGACTTCAAGCTGCGCGCCCGCTCGCTCGAGGGGATCGACGCGGAGCTCGCCCGCGGGCCCGCCGCGCGCGCGGCGCTCGCGCGCGCTCTCTCCTCGCCAGACGGGCTCGCGAGCGGACGCGCGAAGCTCTTGCTCCTGCGCGTCGCGCTCCACCTCCGGCGCGCCGAGCCCGACCTCTTCCGAGCGGGCGACTACCGCCCCCTCGAGACCGATGGCCCGCTCGCGTCGCACCTGTTCGCCTTCGCGCGCGCGGTGCCGGGGCGCGCGCTCGTGTGCGCGGTGCCGCGGCTCGTCCTCGGGCCGCTCGAGGCGGGCGGCGGCGCCGTGCGCTGGAAGGGCGCGCTCGCGCTCCCGCCGGGGCTCCCCCGGCGCTGGCGCGACGCCGTCACCGGCGCGGTCCGCGAGGGCGGGTCGCTCTCGCTCGCGGAGCTCTTCGAGGACTTCCCCGTCGCGCTGCTCGTCTCGGAGGTGCCGCCGTGACCGTGCGCTTCTACCTCGTCCGCCACGGGCGCGCCGAGGCGCGCCACCCGCAGGGCGACGCCGCCCGGCGGCTCCTGCCGGAGGGGCGCACCGCCTTCGCCGCGCACGCGCGGGCCGTCGCGTCCGAGCTCGGCCTCGTGCGGATCCTGACGAGCCGGTTCGCGCGCGCCAAGGAGACCGCCGCGCTCCTCGGCGAGGCGACCGGCGCGCCCGTGGAGGAGGAGGACGCGCTCGCGTCCGGCGTCTCGGACGCGAAGGCGCTGCTCCGGCTCGGCCGCCGGCTTGGCGCCGGCGCCGCGCTTGTCGGGCACAACCCGGAGCTCGCCGAGGCGATCCGCCTCGCCGCCGGGCGCGACGTCGACGCGCCCCCGGGCTCCGTCGCGGCGATCGACGCGGACGAGCACGGGTTCCGGCTCGCCTGGCTGCGCGCGCCGGGGTGACTCACGAGCTCCTGCGCTCGCGTCGCCTCCCGTGACGGCCTGCTACACTCGCGATGCGGCTCGGTGGCGCGAAGACGGCGGCGGCGCCGGACGAACGACCCGCGCGCCGCGATCGCCAGAGTCCCGACCCGCCCGAATACGGCGGCCCTTGAAGACTCGGGAGGAACCTTCATGAGAGCAGCAGTCTGCACACGATATGGACCGCCGGAAGTGCTGCAGCTTCAGGAGGTCGAGAAGCCCGCCCCCAAGGACGACGAAGTTCTGATCAAGATCCATGCAACGACAGTCACTTCGAGTGACTGGTTCGTCAGAAGCGCCATCAAGTCTGCCCCCCTCACGATCCAGATAATGATGCGACTCGTGGTGGGCATCACGCGACCGAGAACGGCCATCCTCGGCCTGGTGCTGGCAGGGGAGATCGAAGAGACCGGCAAGGCCGTCAGGCGATTCCGAGTGGGCGACCGGGTGTACGCCTTCACCAAGTTTCGTTTTGGCTCCTACGCCCAGTACACCTGCCTCCCAGAAACCAGCACACTCGCGTCAGCTCCGTCCAACGTGACCTATGAAGAGGCGGCCTCCATTCCCTATGGGGGCCTCCTCGCTTTGCACTATCTCAGGAAAGGCAACGTTCGGAGCGGGCAACAGGTGCTCATCTACGGAGCCTCCGGCGCGGTGGGGACGTCTGCGGTCCAGCTCGCCAAGCAGTTCGGTGCGGAGGTGACCGCGGTGTGCGGCACCACGAACCTACAGTTGGCAAGGTCTCTGGGAGCCGACACGGTGATTGACTACACGAAGGAGCACGCCCCGAGCGAAGGCAAGCTCTACGACCTCGTCTTCGACGCGGTTGGTAAGCGAAAGACCTCGAGGCTGAAGGTGGCGTGCGAGAAGGCTCTCGCGCCGGGCGGGAAATACACCTCAGTCGATGACGGGACACCGCATCTGCCGGCGAGCGATCTCGCGGTGCTCAAGGAGGCGGTGGAGGCCGGGAACCTCAAGCCGGTCATCGATAGATGCTACCCGCTGGAGCAGATCGCCGAGGCGCACCGGTACGTCGAGCAAGAGCACAAGAA
>DASWEI010000081.1:0-1545 GCA_036394835.1 Anaeromyxobacter sp.
TGTGGGCCGCATCGGCTCCGATGAAGAGCAGGTGCTCGGGCTCGGGATCCTCGTCAAGGTTCACCGTGGTGAGGTTCAGGTAGGCGCCTTCGCCCGGCGACAAACCCTGCTCGAGCGCCTTCGACGGATGCGCCCTCGCGAACTCGCGGACGAGGGCCGCCGCGCCACTCGCCTGATCGTAGCGCTGCGCCCGTTCCAGCCAGTTGGGGTCGACCCGCCCGAGCGACGGCCCATGCTCGGCGCCGCTGGTGACGGGCCTCGGCGTCTTGGGCTCTTCAGACCGGCGGCAACCCCCAGTGGCAAGGAGGGTGACTGTCACGACGACGACGCAAATCGGACTCTTCATGGGGACGTCCACGCTGAATCAACTCCGGAGACGGTTTGACGAATGAGCAGCCGTCATTCGAGTCTCACGTCGAACCACCACGACGATCAAGAGCCCCGTGCCCATCGAAACCCGGGTCCCCGTCCCAAGTTGCCCACCCACATCGACCTGCCCGGAATCGGCGGTCTCGATGTCGCCGCCGCCGGGCTTCGTGCTGAACACGACGGGTCGGACGGGGCGGGTGATCGTGCGTCGGGCGCGCGATGAGCGTTCCAGGACCACGCGCGATCCATCACCCTCGTTCATGGAACGAATGACATCAAGCCATTCGGCTCATGCCCGCCATGGCGCGATGATGCCAGCAGGTCCAAACGCAATTCCTTGGCGGCGGAGGCTCGGAGATGACGAAGAGCGACGAGGCAGTGGCGCTGTTCCGGTCGGGCTTCAACTGCGCGCAGGCCATCCTGCGCACGTACGGAGCCGACCTCGGCCTCACACCGCACGACGCGCTCAAGCTCGCGAGTGGCTTCGGGGCCGGGATGAGGCGGGGAGCGACGTGTGGCGCCGTGACCGGCGCGTGAGGAGCCGCCGAAAGGGCCCACGGTGTTCGCCCTCGTGCTCAACGCGATCGCCGCCGGTGCGCTCGTCGCGTCGATGGTCGCGGACAGACGCCGGACCGGCGCCGCGATGCGACGCGCGCTCGGCGCGTTCGCGCGAATCGTGCCCGGTCTCCTCGCCGCAACGCTGCTCGCGAGCTCGGCGCTGGCGCTTCTCGGGCCAGAAGGCATCTCCCGGGCGGTCGGTCAGCGTTCCGGGTGGCGGGGGATGGTGACGGCGGCCGCGATCGGCTCGTTCACGCTGCTGCCCGGCTTCGTCGCCTTCCCGCTGGCCGCCGCGCTCCTGCGGCACGGGGCCGGAGTCCACCAGGTGATCCTGTTCGTCTCCACTTCGACCACGGTGAGCGTGCCGACCCTCCCGCTCGAGGCGAATACGTTCGGTCGCAGGGTCGCCCTGACGAGGAATGCGCTCTCGCTGGTGCTTTCGGCCGTGTCGGCCGCCGTGCTGGGCGCGGTGCTCGGGTGAGGCGCGCGAGCCTCGGTGCTGCGGGCGCGGCGCTGCTCATCGCAGCGGGCCTCGTCGTCGTGGACCGGAAGGTCGGTCTCGAGGCGCTGCGCACCACCGCGACGCAGCTCGGAACGATGCTCAGCGTCTTGCCGCCC
>DASWEI010000082.1:0-13640 GCA_036394835.1 Anaeromyxobacter sp.
GATCTTGGAGATCGCCTTCGTCCGCTCCCCGAACGCGAAGACCTGCTCGCTCGCCGCCTCGATGCGGGCGAACACCTTTTTCACCTTCTCGCCGGCGAGCCGCGCCGCCTCGCCGCCCGACGCCGCGCCGGACGAGGTCTCCGCGGACGAGCGCGCCGCCTCCTCCGCGCTCCGCGCCGTCCGCTCGATCGACTCGGCGATCTCGCCGATGACCTTGGAGGTGCGCTCGACGAGATCCGACTGCTGCCCGGCGCCCTGGGCGATCTTCTCCATCGACGAGGCGACCTCGTCCGTGGAGGCGTTCACCTCCTCGGCGGAGGTCTGCAGGTCGCTCGCGGAGTCCGACACCGACTGCGCCGTCCGCTGGATGCGGGAGACGAGGTCGCGCAGGTTCTCCTGCATCGTCCGGATCGCCTCCGTGAGGTCGTCGATCTCGTCATGGAAGGCGCGCTGCTCCTCCGAGACGACCGCCCGCGAGAGGTCGCCGCGGCTGATCTCGACCGCGCTCGCCTTGAGCCGACCGACGCGGGAGACGCGGGCGATGGCCACGGTCATGCCCCAGCCGAGCGCCGCGGTGAGGAGGAGGACGATGAGCCCCCCGACGATGTCGTTCTCCACCCGCCTGTTGATGTACGGCACGGCGAACACGAGCACGGCGCCGACGATGAGGTAGGAGACGAGGATCTTCGTCTGGAGCGAGACGGTGAGGCCACCCGCGACCGGCGCGGACCGCGGCGGCTCGGCGGCGGCTCGGCCGCGCATCGCGACGAGGTGCGGGGCGTCCTGCCACCTCGCGCTCGGGCGGGTGGAGGTGATCCGCTCGTCCCTCGGAGCTCGCGTCGCCACGTTCGCCTCGTTTCCGGTTTTGCTGGACGCGACCTCGCCTAGCGCGCGCGCCGGGTCGATCCTAGACGAGCCCCGCCGCGATCGGAAGTTCGCCCCCCGGGCGGCCGCAGATGATCGTGCCCTGCGGGCGCGGCGAGCGGCTCGCCCTTCGGCCCGACGACCTGCACGCCCGACCCGCGCACGAACCGGCCGATCACTGTGAGCGGCGTCCGCGTCCTGGCGGCGGCGTCCCGCGCGGCGTCGAGCCCCGCCGGCGGGATCGCGAAGACGAGCTCGTAGTCCTCGCCGCCGCCGAGCGCCGCGGCGAGGGGATCGCGGAGCTGCCGGGCGAGCCGGCGGTAGGCCGGGGAGAGCGGCAGGTCGGCGGCCCCGATACGCGCGCCCACGGCGGAGGCGCGGCAGAGGTGGCCGAGGTCCTGGACGAGCCCGTCCGACACGTCGATCGCGGCGCGGACGACCCCCGCGAGCGCGAGGCCGGCGGCGAGGCGCGGCGAGGGCCTGCGCTGGCGCCGCGCGAGGGCGGCGGGGGCGCGGGGGAGGAGCCCGAGCGCGGCGTCGCCGAGCGTGCCGGTCACCGCGACGAGGTCGCCCGGCCGCGCCCCCTCGCGCAGCACCGCGCGCCCCTCCGCAACGGCGCCGAGGACCGTGACCGTGACGGAGAGCGCGTCGGCGCGGGTGACGTTCCCGCCGACGACCGGGGTGCGGTGCGCCCGCGCGCAGGCGCCGAGCCCGCGCGCGAGGCCGCGCACCGTCGCCGCGCGCGTTCCGCGCGGCAGCCCGAGCGCCACGAGGGCGGCGACCGGACGGGCCCCCATCGCCGCGAGGTCGGAGAGGTTCACCGCGAGGGCCTTCCAGCCGACGTCGGCGGGGCTCGCGCGCCCGTCGAAGTGGACGCCCGCCACCACCGCGTCGACCGTCGCGACGAGGTCCTCGCCCGGCGCGGGCCGGAGCACCGCCGCGTCATCGCCGGGCCCGACGACGACCTCGCGCCCGGCGAGCGGGAGCGCGCGGGTGAAGAGCGCGATGATCTCGAACTCGCCAGGGGGGCGCGCGGGCATCGCGGCTCTACGGGCCGACGGTACTGAGCCCGCCCGTCGGCGTGAGCGCCGGCGTCGACGGCCCGACGACCGGCAGGGTGATGGTGAAGACCGAGCCCGTGCCGGGCGCGGACCGCACGCCCACCTCGCCGCCGTGCGCCTCGACGTAGCTCTTCACGATGGCGAGGCCGAGCCCGGCGCCGCCGTACTCGCGCGTCGACGAGCCGTCCACCTGGTAGAAGACGTCGAACACCTTCTCGATGTGCTCGCGGCCGATGCCGATGCCGCTGTCGGTGACGTGGATCGCGACGCGGTGCCCGGGCGCGGACTCGGCCGCCACGGTAATGACTCCGCCCGCGGGCGTGAACTTCACCGCGTTCGAGCAGAGGTTCACGAGCACCTGGCGGAGCTTGTCGCGGTCGGCGTGGATGCGCGGGACCGTCGGGGGCTCGCACCTGATCTTGAGCCCCTTCTTGCGCGCGATGGGCAGGACCGTGGCGACCGCGTCGCGCATGACCTGCCCCGCGTCGACGTCGGAGATCACGAGCCGGACGCGCCCCGCCTCGATCTTCGAGATGTCGAGGATCGAGGTGATGAGCTGGAGGAGGTTCTCCCCCTTCTCCATGATGATGCCGAGGTACTCGCGCTGCTCGGCCGTGAGCGGGCCACCGAGCCCCTCGAGCATCATCTCCGAGTAGCCGATGACGCTCGTGAGCGGGGTGCGCAGCTCGTGGCTCATCGTCGCGAGGAAGTTCGACTTCAGCCGATCGAGCTCCTTCAGCCGCGCGAAGCTCTCCTCGAGCTGCCGGTTCTTCTCGGTGAGCTCGCGGTAGCTCTCCGTGACCGCCTCGATGTGGAGCTTCGCCGAGATGAGGTTCTTGTGCCCGGTGAAGATCATCACGTCGAGCAGACCCATGAAGTGCTTCAGGATCTTCTCGGCGGTCGAGCTCCCCACCTTGCGGATCTTCTGCTGGTAGCCCTCTGCGAGCTTCACGTCGAAGTCGGACGAGATCCGCCGCAGCGCCGCGGGGAGCTCGCCGAGCTCGTCCGGGACGATCGGGCCGAAGACGACCCGCCCCATCACGTCGCCCTCGTAGAGCACCGGCTCGACGACATAGCGGCAGCCGGAGAAGCACTCGAAGCTCGTGGGCTTCGCCTCCTCCCCGAGCGCCTCCGCCTTCACCCGCCCGACCGTCGCGATGCACTGCTCGCGGCCGGAGGGCTTCGTCCAGATGTACCCGCAGAAGTCGGCGTTCCCGACCTTCACGTCGACGAGCTTGTTGCCCGCGTCGTCGAACACCTTCAGCCCGACGCGGTAGAGCTCCGCGAACGAGCGGCAGACCTCCTCGAACGCCTTGAGGTCGAGGAGGTCGGCGAGCGGGATCCGCTGCTGGAGGAAGGACGCGGGGAGGCTCATCGCGGCGGCGCCCCCCCCGCCGGCGGCGGAGCGAGCCGCGTGCCCCGGAGATCGACGTGCGAGAAGATCCGGTCGAGGAACTCCCGCTCGGAGACTTGCCACTTCGCGTCGAGCTCGAGCGACCGATCGAGCGTGCGGTAGCAGAGCTGCAGCAGCGTGTAGAGCGTCTCGACGACGCCCTCGCCGCGGATCGCGACGGCGGGGACGATGGGCGGCTGGATCAGGGTGCGGAGGTCGCCGAGCTCGTCGTCGCGCCGCGCGTCCTCGAGGTCGCGCTTGTTCATCTGGATGACGAGGGGCAGGGATCGGTAGTCGAGCCCGTTCGCCTCCAGGTTCCTCAGCATGTTGTTCCAGTAGGCGAGCGTCGACGCGGCCTCGCTCCGGCGGGAGTCCGCGACGAACGCCACCGCGTCCGTGCCCTGCAGCACGATCCGGCGGGTTGACTCGTGCATCACCTGGCCCGGGACCGTGTAGAGCTTGAGCTTCACCTTCACGCCCGCCTGGGTGCGGAAGAAGACGGGCATCATGTCGAAGAAGAGGGTGCGGTCGTCCTTCGTGTCGAGCGTCATGAGGCGCCCGCGCACCTTCGGATCGATCTTCTGGAACAGCGCCTGGAGGTTCGTCGTCTTCCCGGAGAGCGCGGGGCCGTAATAGACGACCTTCACGGCGATCTCACGGGCGTCTGCGTTGAGCTGGACCATGGTGGGCCTGGGGCGCGCTGGAGCACCCGGCCCCATCATTCTACCCCATCCCGGTCGGCCGCCGCCGGGACCGCGGGCGGGCGCATGCCACCCTGGGGTGCGCCGATTGGTCGCGCCCGGCGTGATGGCGTACACTGGCGCCGGGGGAAGCGAGGGGTCCGAGCGCCACATCATGGATCAGCTGATCCCACCCCGTTCGGAGGAGATCGGCGACGCCGAGATCGCCGAGCGCCTGCACTGGCTGCTCCGGTTGCGGTGGCTCATCGTCCCGGTCTTCGTCGCGGTCGATCTCGCGAACGACCTGCTCATGAACCGGCGGGCGCCGTGGACGGCGCTCGCGGTCGGGGCGGCCCTGCTCGCCGCGAACGCGATCTACTCGGTCCTCCTCTCGCGGCGGCAGAACCTGCACGCGCTCCTGCGCTGGGCGCGCTTCGAGTCGATGCTCGTCACCGCGGTTCCGGTCATCGTGGTCGTGCTCCACGGCGACCCGACGAACGCGCTTCGCTACGGGGTCCTCGTCGGCGTCGTAGGCGCGGCGGCGGTGTTGCCGCGGACCGGCGAGGTGGCGGTCGTCGGGATGTGGGCCGTCGTCGCCCTCATCATCGCCGACGCGATCGTGATGGAGTTCGACCCCGCCCGGATCGACCAGGCGATGGTCGCGCGGTGGGCGATGGAGGCCGGGATCATCATGACCGTCGCGGTGATCGCGGGCTACCTCCACTCGACGCGCGAGTGGACGGCGCAGCGACTCCGCGCCGCGAGCGACCTGCTCGAGCGGGCGAAGGGTGAGTGGGAGGCCGGGTTCGATGGCCTGCACGAGATGGTCTTCGTCACCGACGCCGAGGGCCGGGTGGTCCGCGGGAACCGCGCCTTCGCGAAGGTGCTCGGAGTGCGACCGCACGAGCTCGCCGGGCGCCGGCTGTCGGAGCTCCTCGCCGGCCACCCCGAGCGCTGGTGGTCGCTCGCGGGCGACGGGATCCTGGAGATCGAGGACCCGCTCTTCGACACGCTCTTCGAGGTGACGTCGTCACGCCTCGGGGACCGGGTCGTCCACGCCGCCCGCGATGTCGGCGAGCAGCGCCGGCTCTACGGGCGGCTCGTGCAGGCGGACAAGCTCGCCGCGGTGGGCGTCCTCGCCTCGGGCGTCGCCCACGAGATCAACAACCCGACCGCCTTCGTCAGCTCGAACCTCACCGAGCTCAAGCGCTACGTGGCGGCGTACGAGGCGGCGATCGCCGAGATGAGCGAGATCGCGCTCGAGGCCGGCGTCGCCGATCGCATGCGCGCGCTGCTCGCCCGCTCCGACGTGGCGTTCGCCCGCCGCGAGGCGGCGAGCGCGATCGCGGAGAGCCTCCAGGGGATGGAGCGGGTGCGCCAGATCGTGGGTAACCTCCGCTCCCTCGCGCGGCGCGACCAGGCAGGCGAGCCCGCGACGCCGGTCGAGCTTGGCGAGGTGGTGCACGCCGTCGTGCGCACCGCCGCCTCCGAGCTCCGCTCTGCCGGGGCGCGCGTCGACGTGCGCGGCCCGGTCCACGTGCTCGGCCACCGCGGCGAGCTCGTCGACGTCGTCCTGAACCTCGTCGTGAACGCGGTGCAGGCCCGCGAGGAGGGGCGCCCGAACCACATCGCGATCGAGCTCTTCCGCGAGGGTTCGAGCGGCGTCCTGCGGGTCTCGGACAGCGGCCGCGGGATCACGCCCGGCCACATGAAGCGGCTCTTCGAGCCGTTCTTCACGACGAAGGCGCCGGGCGAGGGGACCGGGCTCGGGCTGTCGCTCGCGCGCAAGATCGTGCTCGCCCACGGCGGATCGATCGACGTCGCGAGCGAGCTCGGTGAGGGCTCGACCTTCACCGTGCGGCTCCCCATGGTCGACGTCGACCAGGTCGTGCCGGGCGACCCCCGGCGCGAGTCGGGCGCGGCGTAGTGACGGGGGGCGCGCGCTAGCGCGCGTCCCACCAGCGGCGCGCGTCGGCGACCGAGCGGAGCAGCGGACAGCGCGGCAGCGTCGCGAGGAACGCGCGCCCGTAGCCCTTCGTCACGAGGCGGCGATCGAGGACCGCGACGAGGCCGCGGTCGTCCTTCGTCCGGACGAGCCGCCCGAATCCCTGCCGGAGCGCGAGCGCTGCGGCGGGGACCTGCAGCTCGGAGAACCCGTCCCGCCCCTCCGCCTCGAGGGCGCGCAGCTTCGCGGCGATGACGGGATCGCCGGGCGGCGAGAAGGGGAGCCGGTCGATGACGACGAGCGACAGCGCCTCTCCCGGCACGTCCACCCCCTCCCAGAAGCTCGCCGTCGCGAACAGGACCGACGGCGCCTCGCGGAAGAGCTCGAGGAGTCGCCCCTTCGGGCGCTCGCCCTGCAGGAGGATGCGGTAGGGGAGATCGCGCGAGGCGTGGTGGAGCGCGTGCATGTTGCGGTTCGACGTGCAGAGGACGAAGGCGCGCCCGCCCGTCACCGCGGTGAGCTCGCGGATGACCGCCGCCGCGCGCGCCACGAACGACGGGTCGTTCGGCTCCGGGAGGCCGTCCGGCGAGACGAGGGCCGCCTGGCGCGTGAAGTCGAACGGCCCGGCGAAGCGCGTCTCGGCGACGTCGAACTCCGGGGCGAGGCCGACGGCGCGCCGGAAGTAGTCGAACCTCCCCTGCGCCGCGAGCGTCGCGCTCGTGAAGACCACGGTCTCCGTGCGCCGGTAGAGCCTCTCCTGGAGGTCCTCGGCGACGTCGATGGGCGCCGCGCGCAGGAAGACGCCGCGCCCGCGCGCCTCGCCGAAGTAGACGCGCGACGGCTCCTTCATGGCGGTCACCGCGGCGAGCTCGACGCGCAGCTCCCCGGCGCGCCGCGCGAGCTGCGCGAGCTGGGGGGTCTCGGCGTCCGCGAGGAGGTCGCGGAGCGCGTGGAGCGCCTCGTCCACCCGGTCCTGGTCGCGCGCGAGGGGGAGGAGCACGTCGTCCGAGAGCGGACCGCGCGCGCTCTCATCGTCTCCGGGGGGGAGGGCTCGGCTCCGGCCGCCCCTGGGCTCGCCGTTCCGCCGCCCCGCGCCGCCGCGCAACCCGGCCGCGACGCCCTGGAAGAACCGCTCGCCCGCCTTGCGCAGCTCGGAGGTCGCCGCCTTCATGAAGGACGCGAGGTCGGGCCGGTCCGCCACCGCGCGCTGCGCGTCGCGCGCGAGCTCCTCCACCCGGTACGAGGAGACCTGTAGGCCGAAGTACTCCGTCGCCACTTCCTCGAGCGCGTGCGCCTCGTCGAAGACGACGACGTCGTGCTCGGGGAGGATCTCGACGCCGGCGCGGGAGGTTCGCATCGCGAGATCGGCGAAGAAGAGGTGATGGTTCACGAGGAGCACGTCGGCGTCGGCCGCCTGCGCGCGCGCCCGCGTGACGAAGCACTCGTCGTAGCGGGGGCACTCGCGCCCGGTGCAGCTCTCGCTCGTCGCCGACAGGTCCTTCCACGTGAGGAACTGGTCGGGGAGATCGATCTCGCTCCGGTCGCCGGTGGGAGTCTCGCGCGCCCACGCCTCGATCCGAGGCCAGAGCGCCGCCTCGTCGCGCACCGCGAAGGTCGGCGCGCGCGCGAACTCGTCGCCGCGCGCGAGGCAGTAGTAGTTCGAGCGCCCCTTGAGATACGCCGCGGAGAAGGAGAGCCCGCACGCGTCGCGCAGGAGCGGCAGGTCTTTCTGCCAGATCTGCTCCTGCAGCGTCTTCGTCGCGGTCGAGATGATGACGCGGCGTCCGGAGAGGACCGCCGGGACGAGGTAGGCGAGGGTCTTGCCCGTGCCGGTGCCCGCCTCGGCGACGAGGTAGGCGCGCTCCGCGAGGGCGCGCTCGACGGCGTGGGCCATCGCGAGCTGGTCGGCGCGGTGCTCGTAACCCGGCAGCGCGCGCGCGAGGCGCCCCCTGGGGCCGAGCACGTCCGCGATCGTCACCGGCGCGCGCGCTCGCGGCGCGCCGCCGCTCTCCGTCTCAGCTGCCATGAGGAGCGCGGAGTCTATCCCGTCCGCGCCGCCCGACCCTAGAACGACACCGGGATGGGGACGAACGTCAGCGCGAAGAGGGCGAGGGAGAGGAGCGCCACGGCGCGCCGGCGCGGATCGAGCGGCTCCTCGACCAGCGACGGCGGGTGGCCGAGCCCGATGAGGAACCGGGTGAGGAGCCACCAGACGAGCCAGTTCCAGGAGAGGAAAACCCCCGCGGCGAGGAGCCCCGCGGAGACGAGGCGGCTCCCGAGGAGCGCGCCGCGCCGCCCCACGAGGGCGTAGAGGACGTGGCCGCCGTCGAGCTGCCCCGCCGGGACGAGGTTCAGCGCGGTGACGAGCAGGCCGAGCCAGGCGGCGAAGGCCACCGGGTGGAGGAAGAGGTCGGTCCCGGGCGGGAGCGGACCGTACACCGCGAGGCGCGCGCCCGCGGTGAGGAGGCTGTCGCCGAAGAACTGGGCGGCCGCGGAGCCGGAGACGAGCGGCCGCCCCGCGACGAGCGCGCGGACGAGCGCGAACGGCGAGACGAGGGCGGACCCGACCGGCGCCGTGAAGACCTCGCGCAGCTCGGAGTGCGCGAGCCCCCACACGAGCAGCGGCAGCGCGACGGCGAGGCCCGCGAGCGGGCCCGCCGCGGCGATGTCGAGCGCGGCGCGGCGCGAGGGGATCGCCGAGCGCATCCGGATCACCGCGCCGAGCGTCCCCGCGCCGAACGGGACCGGGATGAAGTAGGGGAGGGTCGCGGCGACGCCGTGGCGGCGCGCGACGACGTAGTGCCCCATCTCGTGCGCGCCGAGGATCGCGACTATCGAGGCGGCGAACGGCAGACCGCCGCGAACGACGTTCTGGAGGGTCGCGGCGTGAGCCGCGAGTGGCGAGAGCTCGAAGCCGGCCCAGAGCGTCGACGCGACCGTGGCGAGGAACAGCGCCAGGTGGAGCGCGGGGAACCGGCCCCGCGATCGCGGGCGCACGAGGACGTCATCCATCCGGGATGGAAGATAGTGGCGAGGCCTCACCCCGGCATGGCTGGAACGTGGTCCACGACCACGACCACGACTCGAGCTTCCGCGGAGTTCTCAGCGGCCCCCGGCCCCCGGCGCGGCGAGCTCCTCCCGCTTCATCTCGCGCAGGCCGCTCCCGTCGACCGTGAGGAAGAAGAGCTCCTTCTCGGGGGTCCGGCGCGGGCCCATCGTGATCTCACCCGTCGCGCCGTGGAAGCCCTTGAGCGCCGCGAGGGCGTCGCGGAACGCCTCGCGCGTCCCGAGCCGCGTCTCGAGGAGCTGGCGCGCCATCCGCCCCGCGTCGTGCGCGGAAGCCTCGAGGATGGTCGGCGTCTGGCCCGCGTACTTCTTCCCGTAGGCCTCTACGAACCGCTTCGTCTCCGGCCGCGCGGACGAAGCGAAGAAGCCATCCACCATCACCGCGCAGCGGACGTGCCGCCCGGGGCCGCCGGGCGACATGTCGAAGAGCGACGGGTCGTTCCAGCCGTTCGCGCCGAGGAGCTGCACCGGGACGAGCTCCGTGCGGCCGGTGGTCTTCTTGATCTTCTCGACCTCCGCCGGCTCGCAGGTCTGCGTGAGGACGTCCTCCACCGCGAGCGAGGGCGCGATGAGCCGGACGTTCGAGGCGAAGTCGGGGATGAAGATCGCGTCGAAGTCGGTGATCGGCGGGAGCTTCTCGCGCGCCTTCTCGAGCGCCTTGCGGCGCCGGAACGGATCCTTCTCCTTCTGCGCGATCTCCCTCTGCTGCTCCTGCCAGTCGGTCCGCTCGTCGAGGAAGAGCTTGCCGACGAGGTCCTTCACGAGCGGCGTGAAGGTGGTCCGGTCCGCGGCGTAGGTCTCTGCGCCGCGCACCTCGCCGCCGCGCGCCTCCACCTCGTCCCAGAAGGCGTTCGCGAGCTCCACCCCGTAGCTGATCGACGGGTACATGATGGCGAAGCGCTTCATGCCGCGCCGGCCCATCGCGAACTCCGCGAGCGCGCGCGCCTGCGCCTTCGCGGTGAGCATGTTCTGGAAGACGTGTGGCCCCGCTTCGGTGAGCCCCTCCTGGCGCGAGAGCGAGACGAACGGGAGCTGCAGCTCCTCGGCGGTCGAGGCGGCCCGCTCGGACTCCGCGTTCGTGATGCCGCCGACGACGACGATCGCCCCCTCCTGCAGCGCGAGCGCCTCGAGCGCGGCGGCGGCGCCGTCCGGCTCGCCGCGCGTGTCGCGCACCGCGAGCTTCACCTGCGAGCCCTCGAGCGCGATCCCGATCCCCTGCAGGATCGCGTCGCCCCAGCGCTTGTACGGGCCGGACAGCGGGACCGCGACGCCGAGCACGTTCGGGCGCACGAAGGTGAGCTTCGAGATGCGCTCGACGATCGTGCGCGCCTCGGCGGCGTACGGCCCCTCCGGCCAGCGCAGGAAGACCTCGCGCGCCGACTCCTCCGCCCGTCGGTAGTCGCGCAGGTGAAGCTGGATCCGCGCGAGCTTCATCGTGAGCGGCTCCTGCACCGGCGAGTCCTGCGGCAGCTCCTCGCGCAGCCGCGCGACGTCGATGAAGGGGAGCCGGTCGACCGCGTCGGCGGCCCGGCGGAGGACGCCTGGGCGCGTCTCGGACGGCGAGACGCGCGCGAGCTCGGACAGCCAGCGGACCGCGTCGGCGTCGGCGCCGAGCGAGAGCGCGGCGTCCGCAGCCCGCGCGGCCGCCTCGGGGCGCGCGTCGGCGGGGAGCTTCGTGTAGAGCGAGCCGAGCGCCGCGAGCCCGTCGCGCTCGCGGCCGAGGTCGAGGTCCACGAGGGCGAGCAGGTACTTCGCCTCGACCGCGCGCGGGTAGAGCGGGTACTCGGTGAGGAGCCCCTGGAGGTCTTGCGCCGCGCGGGCCGGCTCCTTCGCGTCGCGCCGCAGCGCCGCGGCCTGGTGGAGGGCCTCGGCCGCGACGGGCGCGCCGCGGTACTTCGCGGCGAACGCCTCGAGCCGCGCCGCGGCCTCGGCCGGCGGCGCGCCGCGCGCGCCCTCGCGCACCGCATCGAGCTCGGGGCGGGCGAGGTCGCGCGCCTGCGATGGCTCGAGCTCCTGGCCGTTCACGATGACGCGCTTCGGGCAGGCGGAGAGCGTCGCGAGGAGCAGGACGGCGGCGAGGGGGCGGAGCGCGGCGCGCATGGATCCGGGATCTACTGCGGAAACGCGCGTCCGGGAAGCTTGTTCCCGAGCACAGCGACCCCCCGAGAGGACGTGGACGTGGACGTGGTCTTCGACTTCGACTTGGACCAACGTCGCAG
This sequence comes from Anaeromyxobacter sp., assembly GCA_036394835.1. Lineage (GTDB taxonomy): Bacteria > Myxococcota > Myxococcia > Myxococcales > Anaeromyxobacteraceae > Anaeromyxobacter. Next base: position 11,229 of record DASWEI010000082.1, read on the forward strand.
GACCAGGTCAGGTCACTTCTCTCGCACCAGGTCCTGCACCTTGTCCCAGAAGGTCCGCGCGCGCGGGTTCGTCTCCTCGCCCGAGACCGCCGCGAACTTCTCTAGCAGCTCGCGCTGCTCCTTCGAGAGGTGCGTCGGCGTCTCGACGAAGATCCGGACGTGCTCGTCGCCGCGCCCGCCGCCCGCGAGCGCCGGGACTCCCTTGCCCTTCAGCCGGAAGACCTTCCCGCCCTGCGTGCCGGCGGGGATCTTGAGCTTCGTCGGCCCGTCGAGCGTCGGCACGTCGATCGTGGCGCCGAGCGCGGCCTGCGTGAACGAGATCGGCATCTCACAGAGGATCTCGGTGTCCTCGCGGGTGAACACGGGATGCTCGCGCACCTGCACGACGACGTAGAGGTCGCCCGGCGCGCCGCCCGCCACCGGCGCGGGCTCACCCTCGCCCGCGAGCTTGAGACGGGTCCCGGTGTCGACGCCCGGCGGCACCTTCACCTCGACCGTCGCGTCCTCGCGCGTCGCGCCCGCCCCGCCGCAGTCGGGGCACTTGTCGACGATGATGCGCCCTTGTCCCTGGCAGTGGTGGCAGGTGCGGGCGATCGAGAAGAAGCCCTGGGTGAGCCGGATCTCGCCCGTTCCGCCGCAGGTCGGGCACGTGCGGGGACCCGTCCCCGGCTTCGCGCCCGAGCCCCTGCAGCTCGCGCACGCCTTCGGGCGCGGGATCGTGATCCGGGCGGTCGTTCCGAACGCCGCCTCCTCGAACGGGAGCTCGAGGTGGTAGCGCAGGTCGGAGCCGCGGGTCCGCGCGCGGGTGCGCCTTGCGCCGCCGCCGAACATCTCACCGAAGATGTCCCCGAAGATGTCGTTGATCGAGGCGCCGCCGGCAAAGCCGACGTCCTGGAACTGCGAGCCGTTCGCGAAGCCGAAGCGGTCGTACTTCGCCCGCCGCTCGGGGTCCGAGAGGACCTCGTACGCCTCGCTCGCCTCCTTGAACCGGTCCTCGGACTCGTGGCTGTCGGGGTTCTTGTCCGGGTGGTACTGGTGAGCGAGCTTGCGGTAGGCGGTTTTGATCGCCGCGTCGTCAGCGCCCCGGTCGACCCCGAGGACCTCATAATAGTCGCGCTTTTCCACGTGGTCTCGGGCTCTTGGCGGCCGGGAAGGATCGGCCGGGGCGAATATAACGCACGGAAGAGCGGTGACAATCCGCCGAGCTGCTATCCGCCGCCCTGCTGGGCGTAGATGGCGTCCGCGATGCGATAGGCGCTCCCCTCGAGACGGGTGAGCCCTTCCTTGATCGCGGCGAGGTCCTCGCGGGGGAGGAGCGCCTTCAAGGCGTCGAGGTCGGCCTTGATCTCGTTGATGTCCTCGGGCTTCAGCGAGCTCGCGTACTCCTCGAGGCTCTTCTCGGTCGTGTAGATGAGCCCCTCCGCGTTGTTCTTGAGGTCCGCGAGCTCCTTCTTCTTCTGGTCGTCGGCGCGATTCGAGTCCGCGTCCTTGATCATCCGCTGGATCTCGCCCTCGGTGAGGCCCGACGAGGCGGTGATCCGGATCTGCTGGGACTTGCCCGTGCCGAGATCCTTCGCCGAGACGTGGACGATGCCGTTCGCGTCGATGTCGAAGGTGACCTCGATCTGCGGCACGCCGCGCGGCGCGGGTGGGATGCCGACGAGCTCGAACCGGCCGAGCGTCTTGTTGTCGGCGGCCATCTCGCGCTCGCCCTGGAGCGCGTGCACCGAGACGAGCGGCTGGTTGTCCACCGCGGTCGAGAAGACCTGCGACTTCTTGGAGGGGACGGTCGTGTTCTTCTCGATGATCTTCGTGAACACCCCGCCCGCGGTCTCGACGCCGAGCGAGAGGGGCGACACGTCGAGGAGGAGAACGTCCTTCACCTCCCCCTTCATGACGCTGCCCTGGATCGCGGCGCCGACCGCGACCACCTCGTCGGGGTTCACGCCCTTGTGCGGCTCCTTGCCGAAGAACTTCCGGACCGTCTCCTGCACCTTCGGCATGCGCGTCATGCCGCCGACGAGGATGACCGTGTCGAGCTGGTTCGCCTGGAGGCCGGCGTCCCGGAGCGCGACCTTGCAGGGCTCGACGGTCTTCTCGATGAGATCGCCGCAGAGCTCCTCGAGCGTCGTCCGGTCGATGGTCTCGGCGAGGTGCTTCGGGCCGGTGGCGTCGGCGGTGATGAACGGGAGGTTCACCTCCGTCTCGGCCGCCGAGGAGAGCTCGTGCTTCGCGCGCTCCGCCGCCTCCTTGAGCCGCTGCAGCGCCATGCGGTCGCGCTTCAGGTCGATGCCGGTCTGCTCCTTGAAGCGCTTCGCGAGCCAGTCGATGATCCGCTGGTCGAAGTCCTCGCCGCCGAGGAAGGTGTTGCCGTTCGTCGCCTTCACCTCGAAGACGCCGGAGTTGAGCTCG
>DASWEI010000083.1:0-40129 GCA_036394835.1 Anaeromyxobacter sp.
CTGCCCGACCCAGGGGTGCTTCGCCGCGAACTCGTTGAAGGTGGCGTAGACGAACTCGCGGTTCGGCTTCGGGTACTCGACCTTCTCGAGCTCCGCCATCCGCGCGTCGTACTCCATCCCCTTCGCCTTCATCTCCGCGACCGCGAGCCCCTTCGCGCGGTCGAGCTGCTTCCAGAGGACGACCTCCGGGTCCTCGAGGATCGACTCGACCATCGAGAGGACGTCGAGGGCGTAGGTCTCGCGCTCGTGCGGGATGCGGGGGAGGGTGTCGAGGAGGTAGAGCGCGAGCGTCTGGAAGAGCGAGAAGTCGCGCTGCAGGCCCGTCGCCGGGCGCAGGTACGCGCCGCGGAACCCATCGACGCGGTGGAGCTCGACGAGCCCGGCGGCGCGGAGCGTGCGCAGGCGCTGCGCGGCCCGGCGCCGGTCGCGGGCGCGAACGTAGTCGTTCCCGTGCGAGCGGCCGATCATCTGGACGAGCCGCCCGTAGCCGCCGCCGAGCTGGGACGTCTCGCTCTGGAGCAGGTTCACGACGAGCGCGAAGGTCGGGTCGAAGCGGCTCTCGAGCGCCTCCGGCTCCTTCTCGCGCAGCCGCTCGAAGGTGTTGCGGTCCCAGTGGACGTAGCCCTTCTGCGGCGGCTGCTTCTTCACCTGCTTCTTCCCGGTCGCCTTCTCCTTCTCGACGAGCCGGCGGTTCTCGCACACGTGCTCGGGCGCCTGCGCGACGACGAAGCCGCGCTCGTCGAAGCCCTTGCGGCCGGCGCGCCCCGAGATCTGGTGGAAGTCGCGCGCGGACAGGACCGCGGTCTTCTCGCCGTCGTACTTGCAGAGCTGGGTGAAGAGCACCGTCCGGATCGGGACGTTCACGCCCATGCCGAGCGTGTCCGTCCCCGAGACCACCTTGAGCAGCCCGCCCTGCGCGAGCTTCTCGACGAGGAGCCGGTAGCGCGGCAGGAGCCCGGCGTGGTGGAGGCCGATCCCGTGGCGCAGGAAGCGCTGGAGCTCCTTGCCGTAAGGCGAGTCGAAGCGCGCGTCGCGGAGCACCTCGGCGATCCGGGCCTTCTCCTCCTTCGAGGAGAAGTTCGCGGACATGAGGTTCTGCGCCTGCTCCGCCGCGGAGCGCTGCGTGAAGTTGACGAGGTAGATGGGCGCCTTCCCCGCCGAGACGAGCTCCTCGATCGTCTCGTGGAGCGGCGTCTCGCGGTACTCGAACTCGAGCGGCACCGGGCGCGCCGTGCCGCGGACCGCGGCGACCTCGCGTCCGGTCACCTCGCGCAGCGACGCCTCGATGGCCCGCGTGTCGCCGAGCGTCGCCGACATGAGCAGGAAGCGGGCCTTCTCGAGGACGAGGAGGGGGACCTGCCAGGCGACGCCCCGGTCGCGGTCGCCGTAGTAGTGGAACTCGTCCATGACGACGACGTCGGCGCGCGGCTCCTTCTCGCGCACCGACAGGTTCATCAGGATCTCGGCGGTGCAGCAGACGATGGGCGCGTCGCGGTTCACCGCCGCGTCGCCCGTCATCATCCCCACGTTCTCGGGGCCGAACAGGCGGCAGAGGTCGAAGAACTTCTCGTTGACGAGCGCCTTGATCGGGCAGGTGTAGAAGGAGCGCTTCCCCTCCGCCATCGCCTGGAAGTGCAGGAAGGTGGCGACGAGCGACTTTCCGGAGCCGGTCGGCGTCGCGAGGACGAGGTGACGCTCGTCGAGCAGCTGGAGGATCGCCTCCTCCTGGTGCGGATAGAGCGAGAGCCCCGACGCGGCGACCCACGCGACGAACCGGTCGAGGACGGCGTCGGGCGCGAGCCGCTCGCCGGGAGGCGGGAGGAGCGCGGCGAGCGGGGCCTCGCCTGCGAGGATCGGAGGGACGGCGGCCATCGGCGGACGGTGTACCGCGGCGCGGGTCCAGTCGCCAGCGGCGCCCGCCACACCGCCCCCCGCCCCCGCGAGGGAAACGAGGTCCCCTTCGCGCATACGCGCTCTTCGTACGGCCCCTCACCCGCCGAGATGTGACGATCATGGCGCTACGCGGCCTCGAGCTCGATCTTCATTCCGAGCCGCTCGAGCGCGGCCTTCATGTCGGACCGGGCGACCGATTTCAGGTAAGCCTCGCGCGGCTCGACGAGCTTCTTCTTCACGAGGTCGAGGAGCGCGTCGTTGAGCGTCAGCATCCCCTGCCCGCGGCCGGTCTGCATCACCGAAGGGATCTGGAACGTCTTCCCCTCGCGGATGAGGTTCGAGACGCCGCTCGTGCAGAGCAGGATCTCCTGGGCAGGGACGCGGCCGCCCCCGATCCGCTTGCAGAGCGTCTGCGAGATGACGCCCTTCAGCGACTCGGACAGCATCATCCGGATCTGCGCCTGCCGGTCGGCGGGGAACTGGTCGATGATCCGGTCCACCGTCGAAGGGGCGGTGTTCGTGTGCAAGGTCCCGAAGACGAGGTGCCCGGTCTCGGCCGTCTCGATCGCGATCGCGATGGTCTCGAGGTCGCGCAGCTCGCCGACGAGGACGATGTCGGGGTCCTCGCGCAGGGCGGCGCGGAGCGCGTGCTTGAAGGACCCGGTGTGGAGGCCCACCTCGCGCTGGTTCACGAGGCACCGCTTGTTCGGGTGCACGAACTCGATGGGATCCTCGATCGTGATGATGTGGTCGTCGCGGTTGCGGTTGACGAAGTCCACGAGCGCGGCGAGCGTCGTGGACTTCCCGGAGCCGGTTGGGCCGGTGACGAGGACGAGCCCCTTCGTGAGATGGCAGAGGTCGAGCACCGCCTGCGGCACCCCCATCTTCTCGGCCGTCAGGATCTCGTTCGGGATCTGGCGGAGCACCGCGCCGATCCCCTTGCGATCGGTGAACACGTTCACGCGGAAGCGGGCAGCGGGCGTCTCGTGGGCGAAGTCGGTGTCCTTCTTCGCGTGCCATTCCTCCCGGTTCTTCTCCGGGGCGATCGACCAGAGCAGGTCCTTCAGCCGCTCGGGCGAGAGCGGCGCGTACCCCGTCTCCGGCATCATGTCGCCGTCCACCCGGAACATGGGCGAGCAGTCGGAGGACAGGTGCAAGTCGGAGGCGCGCCGCGCGAGCATCGCCTCGAGGAGCTGGTCGAGCGCGCCCCGCGCGTCGCCGCCCGCCCGGAGCGGGACGCGCGGTGTAGCCGCGCGGGGCGCCGGAGCCGGAGTCGGAGTCGGAGCGGCCGCGGAGGGCGCGGCGCTGGGCGGCGGCGCCTGCGCCGCCGCGCGCGGCGCACGCGGACCCGCCGGGAGTCCCGGGAGGGCGAAGCCGTCGGCGGGCGTCGTCTCGGGCTGGCCCGTGCGCGGGACGACGACCACGCGGGCGCGGCCGTCCTGGACGTCGAGCCGGACCTCCACCGCGCCGGAGGGAGCGGCGTACGGGAAGACCGTGAGCCCCGCGCGCGGGAAGCCCGCGCGCAGGTCGTCCGGCACGATCTCGCCGACGGCGCCGACGACCTGCTGCAGCGTCAGGGACTGGCGGATGAGGGGGACGGCGCCGCGCGCGGCGGCGAGGACGGCGCCGGCGCCGCTCTCGAGGGTGAGCTCGCGGGCGGACTCGGAGAACAGCCGATCGATGAACGGGTCGAGGCGGGGCATGGGCGGGATCTACGGGTTCACGAGGACGACGCGGGCGACGTGACGCTTGTTGACGAGCGCGATGGCGCGCTCCTCGTGGACCCGGAAGAAGGGCTCCCGCTCGTTCAGGAAGTCGACGAGCCGCGAGCGCTCGCGGGGGCGCAGGTACGAGACGAGCCCGCGCAGCGCCGTGCCGCTCTCGAGCAGGATCTCGACCTCGTGCTCGGTCGGGAGCGTGACCCCGTCCGCATCGTCCGTCTCGAGCTCGCGTGCGAGCCGGACGACGGCGAGGCCGGCGCGGTTGAGGAACGTCATCACCCCGCCTTCCTCGTCGAGCGCGGGGACGAAGTCATCGCCGCCGTTGAGGAGATCGCTCGGCCGCTCCGGGCCGGTATGGCGCGACGCGGCCTCGGCGAGGAAGAGCGAGATCCGCCGTACCGCGCCGCCCGGGAGCAGCACCTCCGCGGGCACGCGGCGCTTCGGGACGCGAAGGGCTTCCATGCGGTCCGCCACGGTGCGAGCGCCGTGCCCGCCCACCTAGCCCGCCCGTCCGACGTAGGGCGCCGGGAAGCCGAGGCGCTGCGCGGCGCCGGCGCTCGGGCCGGGAGCGCTCGCGCGCGCAGCCGGCCCGCGCCGCGCGACCCGCGGGTGGTCATCCACCCCGCGCCTGGAGTGCGACCGTCCACCACATGCCCGAGGTGCGGCGGATCTGGCTTGTGTACCCATCCCGGTGCAGAATGGCGCGGTTCTCGGGGGAGCACGGGCATCCATGTACTCGCGCAGGTACGCCATCTACGGTGCGATGTTCGGGTTGAGCTTTCCCGTGATCGGCACGGTGATCGAGGCGTTCACGCGAGGGTACGGTCTCGGCTTCGGCGCCCTCCTCCGGGCGCAGGCGGACTCGCCGCTCCTCTGGATCATCGACACCGCCCCGTTCTTCCTCACCGTGCTCGCGAGCCAGGCCGGCCGGAGCCAGGACCAGATCCTCGGCCTCGACGAGGCGCGCCGCGAGGGCTACCTCAAGACCGCCTCCGAGCTCTTCACCGCCGCCCAGGCGCTCCTGTCGACCGTGTCGTCGTTCTCGTCCATGACGGCGGAGACGGCGGCGTCGGTGCGCGAGACCACCGCGACGATGGGCCACCTCGGCCAGACCGCTACGAAGGCGGCCCTCACCGCCGAGACGGTGATCGGGCTCGCGCGGAAGGGCGAGAGGGCGTCCGTCGAGGGGCTCACCGCCGTCGAGGCGTCGCTCGGGGAGATGATGAAGCTCTCCGACGAGGTGCGGGCGCTCTCGGGGAACATCGAGGCGCTCAACGGCCGGATGCGCGACATCTTCGAGATCGCCTCGGTGGTGAACTACATCGCCGATCGATCGCAGAAGCTCGCCGATCGCGCCGCGACCGAGACCGCCCGGACCGGCGCCGCAGGGCACGGGTTCACCGAGGTGGTCACCGAGATGCGCAGCCACTCGGACGAGGCGAAGCGCGCCGCGGCACAGGTGAAGGGGATCCTCGCCGAGGTCCACAAGGCGATGCTCGCGGCCATGACCGCGGCCGAGGTCGGCATCCGGCGCGCCGAGCAGGGCGCCACGGTCGCCTCCGGCACGGGCGAGACGATCCGCCGGCTCGCCACCGCGCTGCGCGATTCGTCGCAGGCGGCGAAGGAGATCGCCACGGTCGCGCAGCAGCAGGATCACGGCATCGACCAGGTCCTCAAGGCGATGAACGAGATCTACCTCGCGACGCAGGAGACGATGTCCTCGACCCAGGCTGTCGCCACCGAGGCGAAGGCGCTGAACGACCTCGCGCTCGGCCTCAAGCGGGCGGTCGAGAGCTAGCCTCCCCGCGCGCCTACGCCGCGTGTAGGTGCGCAGCAGGGCGTGACGCATCCCGTGCCCAGGTGATGCAACGCCGCCGGCAGCGGGGTTACGCTTCGTGCCGTGAAGACGCCGGTACCGAGAACGGGGAGCGCGACTCGCCAGCTCGGCGCGGCGATCCTCGACGCGCACCCCGTCGCGACGGTCGTCGTCGACGATGCGTTCCGGATCGTCCACGCGAACGGCGCGGCCCGCCGGCTCCTCGGCGCGCGCGAGGGCGTGAAGCTCGTCGACGCGCTCCCGTGCCTCGAGCCGCGCGCGCCCGGCGGCTGCGGCGCCGGGGCCCGCTGCGCCAGCTGCGCGTTCCACCGCTCGGTGGAGCGCGCGCTCGCCGGCGAGTCGGTGCGCGCGCGGGGCTTCGTGCTGCGGAACGACCGCGGCACGCCGGCGGACCTGCACCTCCTCGCGTCCGCCGCGCCGTTCGAGCGCGACGGCGCCCGGCATGCGATCCTCGCCCTCGAGGACGCGAACGCGATCCTCGGCGATCCCGGCGTCGTCCGCGTGTGCGACGGCTGCGGGCGAGTTCAGGACGAGGAGGGCGGATGGCATCCCCTCCACCGCTACCTCGAGGATCGGCTCGGGCTCGAGGGCACGGGTCCCCTCTGCGACGCGTGCAACACGGGCCGCCCCTCGCGCCCCTGAGCCCCCTCTTGATCGTTCGTGGGAAACCGGCATCCTCGGCGGGTGCACCCGCTCGCCTGCCTGGCCCTCGTCGTTGCGGCCGCGCCGGCGATCGACATCCCGCTCGGCGCCGGAGCAGTTCCGGTCGAGGTCGCGCTCGAGGTCCGGACGGCCGCCCGCGCCTCGGTCGCGCCGATCCTCGCCTGGCGGACCCTGGGCGACGGGACGCTCGAGGCGTCGGCGCGTCTGCCCGAGGCCCTCGCGACCGTTCGGCTCGTCCCCGCCGAACGCGGCGCCCGTACGGTGGAGGTGTCGCTGCGCTGGCTCTCGCCCGCGTCGCTCGAGCGGGCCGCGCTCGTCCTGTCCTGGCGCGGCGCGCCGCGCGCGGTCGGTCGCGATCTCGCATTCGCGCCGCTCGCCGGGCCGCACCGGACCGGGCGGGGTACGCCGATCCTCGTGGCCGGCGGTCCGCTCGTCCTCGCGGGTGGCCCCGGGTTCCTCGGCGCGAGGGCCGAGCCGGTCGCGGGCGGCGTGCGGGTGGCGCTCCTCCTCGACGACGCGGACGAGCGGCCCTTCTCGACCTACGACACCTGCCGCGACAAGCTGCCGGACGGCTCGGAGCACCAGCACCTGCGGTGGGCCGAGCTCGAGGTGCGCCACGCGGTGCGGGGCGTCTCGCGCGCGCCCGGCGACGAGGACCTCGCCCGCGCGACGCTCTACCCCGTCGCGGCCGCGTCGATGCTGCGCCCGGTCGTGGTCGAGCGCTGGCCGGCCGGAGCGCGGGCTGCCATCGTCCTCACCGACCACGCCGACCGGACCGATCCCGACGCCCTCCGCGCGGTGCTCTGGGGCAGCTCGGATCCGCGCGCCGATGGGGGCGTCGGCGCCGGGCTGCTCGGGCGCGGCCTCAGGATCACGCGTACCTTCTTCGTCCACGCCCGCCGGGGCGCGCTCGACGACCCCGAGATCCGCCTGCTCGCCGACGACCTCGCCGGCGCCGGCTCGGAGGTGGCGCTCCACTCGGTCACGCCCGAGCGCGATGACCGCGACGCGGTGCGCGAGGGCCTCGCGGCCGTCGCGCCGTGGCGGCCGAGCACCTGGATCGACCACGAGCCCTATACGAACTGCGAGGCGGTGTCGTCGCGCGGCGCCGGGACGGAGGGGCCGTTCGGCGTCAGCGATCTCCTCGCCGCCGGCGGCTTGCGGTGGATCTGGGCCGCGGGGGACGTCGACGGGCGCGCCGGCACCCGGATCGTGAACCTGTTCGGCGGCGATCCGGCCGAAGCGCGCCCGGCGATCTTTCCGCTGCCGCAGGACCCTCGGCTCTGGGTCTTCCGGTCCTCCATGTTCCACGCCGCGCCCGCGGAGCTCGCCGAGGCGCTCTCCGACGCCGCGCTCGAGCGGCTCGAGCGCGAGCGGGGCCTGTTCGTCGCGCACACCTACTTCGGCCCATCGGCGCGCACGACGCACTCGGCCGACCAGCTCGCCCGCCTCGTCGTGGTCGAGGGGAAGGGTGCGCTCGCGATCCACCCGGCGCTCGACGCCGCGCTCGCGCGGCTCGCGGCGCGGGTGCGCGCCGGCCGGCTCGTCTCGCTCGCCTGGGCGCAGGCGGGCGATCGGCTCCGCGCGCTCGCCGACGTGGAGGTCACCTACCGCGCAGACGGCGCCGCCGAGATCCACAACCGCGGCGCCGAGGCGATCGCGGCGCTCACGGTGGCGCTCCCCGCCGCCGGCCTCGACGTGGCGCTCGAGGGGGCCGCGCTCCTCGGGCGCGAGGACGAGGGCGGGCTCGCGCGGCTGTGGTTCGATCTCGGGCCGGGGGAGAAGGCGACGCTCCGCGCCTGGGACGGCTTCGAGGCGGTGCCGCTCCTGCCGGACCGCTGACCGCCGCTTGCGGGATCTCGTCGGAGGGGTGGCGGCCGGGTAGGATCGCTCCGTGCGCATCCGCCCGCTCGACCCCGCCGAGATCCCCGCGCTCGCGGTCGGCCTCGCCGGCCTCCCGCTCATGCTGCGGTACGGCCGCGACGCGGCGGCGCTCACTCGCGCGCTCGAGGCGGCGCGGGCGCGCGGCGAGGGGCTCCTCGTCGCGGACGACGGCGCGCCGCGCGGCCTCGCCTGGTTCCTGTCCTCGGGGACCCTCGCGCTCGGCGGCTACCTCCGGCTCATCGCCGTCCTGCCGGGCTCGGAAGGGAAGGGCATCGGCGTCGCGCTCCTCCGCACGTTCGAGGCGGAGACCGCGCGCCTCTCCGCCCACGCATTCCTGCTCGTCTCGGACTTCAACGACGGGGCGATCCGCTTCTACGAGCGGGAGGGATACGCGCGCGTCGGGGCGATGCCGGGCCTCGTCGTGCCGGACGTCGCGGAGATGCTCTACTGGAAGCGGCTGCGGTAGCGCGGCCCGGCGCGCTCAGTGGTCGCGCCAGCGGGTGTGGGAGAGCCACTCGCGGATCGAGGGGCGCGCGAAGATCCCGCGCGCCCACGCGGCGAGCCGCTCCGGGGTCGGGTCGCCGTTCGCCACGAGGCGCATCAGCATGAGCGCGAGGTCGGCGTCGCCCGGCGTGAACTGGCCGGCGAGGAACGGCGCGCCGGGCGGGAGCACCCGCTCGGCGAGCCGGAAGAGCCGGTCCGCCGAGGCCTTCGCCTCGGGGCCGAGCGGCGAGACCGGCTCGCCGAGGAAGAACGTCGAGGTGGGGCGCGCGCTCCGGAGCGGGCCGAGGTCGCTGCGGAGGAACGCCTGGACCATCCGGACCCGGCCGCGGCCGCGCGGGTCGGCCGGGTAGAGCCGCGGGTGGGCGGGCGGCGGGAAGGCCTCCTCCACGTACTCGTCGATCGCGGAGGACTCGGCGAGCCAGAAGTCGCCGTGCCGGAGCGCCGGCACTTTCCCGGTGAACGACGGCTCGGCGTACGCCGGCCGCTCGTGCTCCTTCCGCTCGAGCGAGAGCGGCTCGAGGCGGAACGGGACGCCCTTCTCCTTCAGCGTGACGAACGCGGAGAAGACGTACGGGGACGTAAAGCGGTCGTTTCCGTAGAGGACGAGCTCGTCGGGCATTCGCCCATCTCTGGCCCGTCTGCCGGGGCGGCGCAACCGTTCCGGCGGGGCGACCGGACGGCGCGGGCGCGCTACTTCACGATCTCGACGAGCTCGACGTCGAACGTGAGGACGGCGTTCCCCGGGATCCCAGCGTTGCCGGCCGCGCCGTAGGCGATCTCGGACGGGCACACGATCTTGGCCTTGCCGCCGACCTTCATCAGCTGCAGCCCCTCCGTCCAGCACTTGATGACGTTGCCGAGCGGGAACTCGACGGGCCCGCGCTGGGCGGAGCTGTCGAAGACGCGGCCCGAGACGAGCGTCCCGGTGTAGTTGACCTTCACCTTGTCGGTCGCGGTCGGCGCGGGGCCCGTCCCCTCCTTCGTCGTGAAGACGAGCGCGCCCGAGGGCGACTTCTTCGCCCCCTTCTCCTTCGACATCTTGGCAAGGTAGGCGCTGCCCTGCTCCTTCTCCCGCGCGGCCGCCTTCTCCGCCGCCTTGGGCGCCCGGCTGCGGGCGAGGTCGTTCACCGAGGACTGCATCTTCGCGTCGAGCTGCGCCTTCGGCTTGCCGGACCAGCCGTCGCGCAGGCCCCGGATGACCGTCTCGAGCTCCGCGGGCGAGAGCGAGAACACCTCGAGGCTGTTCGCGACGGCGAGGCCAACGCCGTAGAGCGCCTTGTTCACGTCCTGCGGCTCAGCGGGCTTCTGCGCGGGCGCGCCGTGCGGGGGCGTCGCGGGCGCGGCGTTCGGCTGCGAGGGGGCCGGCTGCTCGGCGGGTCCTGCGCCGCGCCCGGGTGCGGGAACGGCGGCGAGGACGGCGGCGAGGGCGAGGGCGGTTCTCATGAGCGGGTCCTTTCGTGTGGCGTGCGGCGCTACGGGGCCGCGTCCGGTGGAGGTTTCCGAGAGGTGACAGGCACGGCCGCGGTGCGCTCCTCGAGCTCCGCGGCCTTGCGCTGGAGGAAGCGGAACACCGCGACGACGACGCTCGCGAGCGGCGCGGCGAGGAGCGCGCCGACGACGCCGAGGCTCCGCTCGCCGATGACGAGCGCGAGCACGATGAGCACCGGGTGGATGCGCGCCGCGTCCCCCATGATCTTCGGGTTCAGCACGTACGCCTCGAGGGCGTGGATGACCAGGATCCAGCCGAGCGCGAGGAGCCCCATAGACAGGCCGCCTGCCACCACCGCGATGAGGACGATCGGGATGGACGAGAGGATCGTCCCGAAGATCGGGACGACGTAGAGGAGCGTGGCGAGCGCGGAGAGCGCGAAGGCGAACGGGATCCGCAGGACGATGAGGCCGACGAGCGTGAGCGAGCCGTTCAGCAGCATGATCGTGAGCTGCCCGCGCACCACGCCCGCGAGGCCGGTGTCGATCCCGTGCAGGAGCCGCCGCAGGTCGCCCCGCCACGCCGCGGGGACAAGCGACTCGGTGAACCGCACGATGCGCGGGGCGTCCATCGAGATGAACGCGGTGAGCATGAAGAGCAGGACAAAGAAGAAGATGGTCTTCACGGTGCCGGCGAGCAGCGCGCGCGAGAGCGCGACGACGTCGCCGAGCCGCCCGCGCGCGGCGACGGACGCGTCCCGCAGCGCGTCCGCGAGCCCCGCGGCGAGGTCCACGTGGAGCCGCGCGCCCGTGCGCCCCTCGCCGGGCAGCACGTCGACGGGGATCCCGTAGCGCTGCATGAACGCGTCGATGGAACGCGCCCACCCCTCGATCTTCTCGGGGCCGAGCCCGGCGAGGAACTCGCGCAGCTCGAGCAGGCCTCGGATCGCCTCGCGGTAGATCTGCGGGACGATCGACACCGCGAGCACGTACACGCCGGCGGAGAGGAAGAGGTACACGACGAGCACCGCGCCCCAGCGCGGCAGGGTGCGCCCGGTGACCCGCACCCGCTCGAGCCGCGCGATGAGCGGGTCGATCACGTACGCCGCGAGCGCCGCGAGCACGAACGGGAGGAGCGCCTCCCACGCCGCGAAGAGCACCACCAGGACGAGGGCCCACACGAGCGCGGTGAGCGCGTAGAGCTGCGTCCGGGGGCGCCGCCAGAGCGGAAGAAGGGGCTGCATCGGCGGGCGAGTATCGCTCAGACCGCCGGCGCCGGGGGATCGAACCGCGGGGCGTGTCGGAGCCGCGCCCCGCGGCTAAAGAGCCTCACTCCTCGAGCGTCGAGATGTCGCCCTCGGGGAGCCCCTGCGCGCGCGCCTTGAGCACGCGCCGCATGATCTTGCCCGAGCGGGTCTTCGGGAGCGAGTCGACGAAGTTCACCTTCTCCGGCCGGACGATAGGCCCGAGGTGTTGCGCGACGTGGTTCTTCACCTCGTCGGCGAGCTCGTTCGACCCCTTGAACCCCTGCCGGAGCAGGCAGTAGCAGTGGATCGCCTGCCCCTTCACCTCGTGGGCGAGGCCGATGACGGCCGCCTCGGCGATGGCGGGGTGGGAGACGAGCGCGCTCTCGATCTCGGCGGTGCCGAGCCGGTATCCCGCCACCTTGATGACGTCGTCGGTGCGGCCGATGATCCAGAAGTACCCGTCCTTGTCGCGCTTCGCGGAGTCGCCCGCCATGTAGCGGCCGGGGTACTTGGACCAGTACTGCTTCACGTAACGGTCGGGGTCCCTGTAGATCGTCGTCATCATCGCCGGCCACGGCTTCTTCAGGACGAGGAAGCCCTCTTCGCCGTCCGACACCGGCTTCCCGGCGTCGTCGAGGATCTCCGCCTCCTGCCCGAAGAACGGCCTCGTCGCGGAGCCAGGCTTGAGCGGCACCGTCGGGACGGGCGTGATCATGAACATGCCCGTCTCGGTCTGCCACCACGTGTCCATCACCGGGCAGCGCCCCTTCCCGATGACGCGGTGGTACCACTTCCATGCCTCGGGGTTGATGGGCTCGCCGACGGAGCCGAGGAGCCGGAGCGTCGAGAGGTCATGGCGGTTCGGCCAGGACTCGCCGAAGCGCATCAGCCCGCGGATCGCGGTGGGCGCGGTGTAGAGGATCGTGATGCCGTACTTCTCGATGAGCGACCACCAGCGGTTCGGATAGGGGTAGGTGGGCGCGCCCTCGTACATGAACGTCGTCGCGCCCATGAGCAGCGGGCCGTACACGATGTAGCTGTGGCCGGTCACCCAGCCCGGATCGGCGGCGCACCACCAGCGATCCTCGTCCTTGATGTCGAAGACGTACTTGAGCGTCGAGTAGATGCCGACCTGGTAGCCGCCGTGGCAGTGGGTGATCGCCTTCGGCGTACCGGTCGTCCCCGAGGTGTAGAGGATGTAGAGCGCATCATCCGACTCCATCACCTCCGTCGGGCACGCGCCCGTCGCGAGGGGGAGCTTCATGAGCTCGTGGTACCAGTAGTCGCGCCCCGGCTCCATGCGGACCTCGTGCGCGGTCCGCTGCACGACGATCACGGTCTCGACGGTGGGGCAGCGGCGGACGGCCTCGTCGACCGTCTTCTTCAGCTCCACGATCTTGCCGTTCATGAAGCCGCCGTCGGCGGTGACGACGACCTTCGACTCGGAGTCCTCGATGCGTCCCTGCAGCGCGTCCACCGAGAACCCGCCGTACACGACCGAGTGGATGGCGCCGATCTTGGCGGTCGCGAGCATCGCGATCACGAGCTCGGGGATCCGCGGCATGTAGATCGTGACGCGGTCGCCCTTCTTCACGCCCATCGCCTTGAGGACGTTCGCGAACTTCGAGACGTCGCGGTTCAGGGCGAAGTACGAGTAGGTCCGGACCTCGTTCTTCTCCCCCACCCAGACGAGCGAGAGCTTGTTCTTCCGCCAGGTCCGCTGGTGCCGGTCGAGGCAGTTGTGGACGATGTTCGTCTGCGCGCCCTTGAACCACTTGAAGAAGGGCTTCTGGGACTCGTCGAGGACCTTGTCCCACTTGCGGTACCACTCGAGCTCCTCGGCCTCGGCCGCCCAGAAGCCCTCCAGGTCCTCGTCCGCCCGCCGGGCGAGCGTGTCCCAGTCCTTCACGCGGGTCTGGGCCAGGACTTCCTGCGACGGGTAGAAGACCTCGCCTTCCAGCTGCGGCTTCGGGCTGATCACGCGGGCACCTCCTCCGAACTCGTCCAGATCTTAAGACTTGCGCTGGGGATCCGCGCCGAGAACCCGGTCACGGCTGGTCAACGACCCGACCGCTCGACCTTAGCAGAAGCGCGCGAGGCGCCGGAACGCACACGGATGGGGTGGGGCGCCTCTCGCGCGCCGCGGCGCTTCCTCGCGGTGCGGCGGACCCGAGGTTATCCTCGGCGGGTGATCCTGCCGCCGCCGCTCCGCAGGGGAGACCCGGTCCGCGTCGTCGCGCCGTCGAGCCCGTTCGACCCGGCCGCGCTCGAGAAGGGGCTCGAGGTGCTCTCCGGGCGCCTCGGGCTCCGCCCGCGCATGCGCACCGATCTCGGCACGCGCCGCGCCTACCTCGCGGGCGACGACGCGCGGCGCGCGGAGGAGTGGCGCGAGGCGGTCGCGGACCCGGAGGCGCGCGCCATCTTCTGCGCGCGCGGCGGCTACGGCGCGATGCGAATCCTGTCCGCCGTCGATCCGGCGCCGCTCCTCGCGCGCCCGAAGACGCTCGTCGGGTTCTCGGACGTGACGGCGCTCCATGCGGCGCTGAATCGGGCCGGGCTCGCGACCGTCCACGGGCCGGTCGTCACGCAGCTCGGCCGCGCCCCCGAGGACGCCGTGCGGCACCTCGAGGCGCTCCTCCTCCAGGACGCGCCGCGCGCCGGGGCGTGGGACCTCCCTGCGCCCGGCGCCGGGCTCGTCGCCGCGCGCACGATCCGGCCTGGCCGCGTCTCGGGACCGCTCCTCGGCGGCACGCTCACGCTCCTCGCCCACCTCGCCGGGACGCCGTTCGCGCCGGCGCTCGACGGCGCGATCCTGTTCCTCGAGGACGTGGGGGAGAAGCCGTACCGGATCGACCGGTGCCTCACGCAGCTGCGGCTCACCGGGGCACTCGACCGCGTCGCCGGGATCGCGGTCGGCCTGTTCACGCAGTGCGACGACGGCGGCGTGCTCGCCCTCGACGTGGTCCGCGAGGCGGCGCTCGCGCTCGGCGTGCCCGCGGTCGAGGGGCTCCCCGCGGGCCACGACGACGCGAACTTCGCGCTCCCGCTCGGCGCGCGCGCGACGCTCGTCGCGCCGGCGCCCGGCGAGGAGGGGCCGCCGCGGCTCCTGTTCGACGGATGGACGGCGCGGGGCGCGGCATGACCGCCGTGCTCGCCGCGATCGAGGGGGTCCTCGAGGCGGGGCGGCACGCGGGGGTCGCGCCGGCGCTCTCCGCCGCCGTGTATCGCGGCGGCGCGCTCGTTCACGCGAGCTGGCACGGGGAGCTGCCGGCGCCCGGCGCGCGCGCGCTCCGGCGCGATGACCTCTTCGACGTCGCGTCGCTCACGAAGGTGATGGCGACGACCACCCTCGTCGCACAGCTCGTCGAGGAGGACGCGCTCGCGCTCGACGCGCCCGTGGCGCCCCTGCTCCCCGGGTTCGAGGCGGGCGGCAAGGAGGCGGTGACGCTGCGCCACCTCCTCGCGCACGCGTCCGGTCTCCCACGCTGGCGGCCCTACTTCGAGCTCGCCGCGGCGGATCCCGTCGCCCGCGCCGCGTTCCTCCCGCCGGAAGAGCGGCCGCCGTTCGCCGCGCTGCGCGATCCGTTCGCGCGCGGGAAGGCGCTCGTTCGCGCCGCGGTGCTCTCGGAGGCGCTCGAGGAGCCGCCGGGTGCGCGTGCCCTCTACTGCGATCCTGGCTTCCTCGCGCTCGGCTTCCTCGTCGAGGAGGTGGCGGGCGCGCCCTTGGCGCAGCTCGCCGACCGGCGCGTCTTCCGACCGCTCGCCCTCACGTCCACGTTCTTCCTCGACGGGCTCTCCCCCGAGGACGCGCTCGCGCGGGGCGCTGGGCGTGGCTTCGCGCCGACCGAGCGCTGCGACCACCGGCACGAGGTGAACCAGGGCGCCGTGAACGACGACAACGCGTGGGCGGTGGGCGGGGCGGCCGGGCACGCGGGCGTGTTCTCGACCGCGCTCGACGTGGCGGCGTTCGGGCAGGCCTGGCTCGACGCGCTGCGCGGCCGTCCGTCCGTCGTCCCGGCGGGGGTGGCGGCGGAGTTCGCACAGCGCGACGCGACGCCCGGCACCACGCGCGCGCTCGGCTGGGATACGCCCTCGGCCGAGGGCTCCTCCCTCGGCGCCCGTCTCGGACGGCGCGGCTGGGGGGCGATCGGCCACCTCGGGTTCACCGGGACGTCGCTCTGGATCGACGTGAACCGGGAGGTCGTGGTGGCGCTGCTCACGAACCGGGTCCACCCGTCCCGCGAGAACGAGGCGATCCGCGCGTTCCGGCCGAGGTTTCACGACGTGGTGGCGGAGGCGCTGGGGATCCGATAGACCGCCGGCGGTTACGCCGTGGACGTGGACGTGGTCGGACGAGGAGAAGCGCGTGGTCGATTGGTCCAACGTGAAGCGGATCCACCTCATCGGCGTCGCCGGCACCGGCATGGGCTCGTTTGCCGGGATGCTGAAGGCGGCGGGGCACGAGGTCACCGGGTCGGACGAGAACGTCTACCCGCCGATGTCGACGCAGCTCGAGCGCTGGGGCATCGACGTCATGACGCCCTACCGCGCCGAGAACCTCGACCGCGCGCGCCCGGACCTCGTCGTCGTCGGGAACGTCGTCCGCGCGGTGAACCCGGAGGCCGCCGCGCTGCGGGAGCGCGGCCTCGCGCACGTCTCGTTTCCGGCAGCCCTCGGCGAGCGGTTCATCGGGCCGCGGCACGGCGTCGTGGTCGTCGGCACGCACGGGAAGACGACCGCGTCGGCGATGATGGGGGCGCTCCTCCACCATGCCGGCCGCGATCCGTCGTTCCTGGTCGGGGGCGTGACGCGCGACTTCGACTCGAACTTCCGCCTCGGCGCGGGGCCTCACTTCGTCGTCGAGGGAGACGAGTACGACACGGCCTACTTCGACAAGGGCCCGAAGTTCCTCCACTATCGCCCGCGCACCGCGATCTTCACGAGCTGCGAGCTCGACCACGCGGACATCTACCGGGACGAGGCGCACTACGAGAGCGCGTTCGAGGCGTTCGTGGACCTGCTGCCCGCGGACGGGTTCCTCGCCGCGTGCGCGAGCTACGACAGCGTGCTCCGCATCGCGCGAAGGTCGCGCGCGCCCGTCGAGACCTACGCAGTGGACCGGCCCGGGGCCGACTGGGAGGCGCGCGGCCTTTCGCTCGGCGCAGACGGCGCGCGCTTCACGCTCGTGCGGCGCGGCGCGCCGCTCGCGGACGTGCACCTGCCCGTCGGCGGAGCGCACAACGTCGAGAACGCGCTCGGGGTCGCGGCGGCCGCGAGCGCGCTCGGACTGTTGCCGCGCGAGATCGCGGCGGGCCTCGCCGCGTTCCGCGGCGTGAAGCGGCGCCAGGAGGTGCGCGGCACCGCCGGCGGCGTGGTCGTCGTGGACGACTTCGCCCACCACCCGCGCGCGGTCCAGAAGACGCTCGCCGCGATCCGCGGCACCTTCCCCGGGGCACGCCTGCTCGCCGCGTTCGAGCCCCGCTCGAACACGAGCCGGCGGAACCTGCACCAGGCGGACTACGCGTCGCCTGCGACCTGGGGGGACGCGGCGGAGGTGTTCCTCCTGCGGCCTGCGCCCACCGATCGCGTTCCGGAGGCGGAGCGGCTCGACCTCGACGCGGTGACGCGCGCGCTCACGGCCGCGGGGCGGGCCGCGCGCTCGTTCGTCTCGGTCGACGAGCTCGTGGCGGCGATGGCCGCCGCCGCGCGTGCGGGCGACGTCCTCGTCGCGATGTCGAACGGGGCGTTCGGCGGCGTCTGGGGGAAGCTGCTGGAAATGCTGGGCCGCAAGTAACGTGGACGTCGACGTGGACGTGGACCTCGACCTCAACCTCATCCAGGTCCCGGTCCAGCTCCCCTGCGCCGACCCGCCGATCCCGTTACCCATCGCGGGTGATCGGTTCTCGCCCGCCCTCGCTCGGCCTCCGCCACGTCGCGCTCCGCGTGCGCGACCTCGCGGCCGCTGAGGGCTTCTTCGTCCGCGTCCTCGGCTACGAGGTCGAGTGGCGACCCGACGCGGAGAACGTCTACCTGCGCCGCGACGCCGACGACGTCGCGCTCCACAGGTCGCAGGAAGCGGACGGACCGGGATTGCTCGACCACCTCGGGATCTTCGTCGCCCGCGCGGAGGACGTGGACGCCTGGGAGCGCTGGCTCGACGCCGCGGGCGCCGACATCGTGGCGCGACCGCGCACCCACCGCGACGGCGCCCGCTCGCTCTACGTGCAGGGCCCCGAGGGGATCGTGGTGCAGGTACTGCACCATCCGCGCGCGCTCGCGCGGTGACGAGTAGTTCGCGTGGACGGTGGACGTGGACGGTCGACGTGGACGGAAGCTCTGGTCCAAGACCAGGTCCAGGACGAGCTCCGAGACGAGGTTTCAACACCCCCTCGCTCTTCTCAATGGCACGTCCTGCACATCTCAATGGCACGTCCTGCACATCCCGTTTTCGCGCGTATCGCCGAGGTCGTGCGACGTGAGGAACTTCGTCGGGTGCGGGTTGACCCTGAAGCCGCCGACCTTCGATCCGTGGCACACGACGCACGTCTGCTGCGCGCCCGCTCCGTCGTGGCACGCGGCGCACGAGGCGATGTCGCGCCGCGCGGCGTTCTTGTGCGGGCCGCCGTCGCTCGGGGGGAGCGTGGCCCACCCCGCGGGGTGCGGGCCTCCGGGGCGCGGCAACCCGGTGACGGCCGAGAGCCCGTTGGCCGCGTGGCACGCGTCGCAGAACGCCGACCCGTGACAGCGGCGGCAGCTCGCCGGGTTCGCGCCCGCGTCGATCATGTGCCGCGACACGTAGTCGCCGCGGTGGATGAAGCCGCGATCGACGCGCTCCGGGAAGATGTTCTCGAGGCGCGCGGGCGCGGTCGCCGCCGAGTGGCACCCGGCGCAGTAGGTCTGGTCGTGGCACTGCGCGCACGACTCGCCGGAAGACCTCGCGAGCGTGCCGTGGACCGCCAGCCAGCTCCCCTCGTGCCGGAAGGCCGTCTCGGGCTTGTAGCCCTTCAGGTCCACGTGGCACGGGCGACAGCGCGCCTCTGCGAACGCCTTCTGGTGGACGTGGCACGCGGTGCAGGTCGCCATCGGCGGCGTGCGCGGGTCGGTCTCGTTCACCTCGGGCTGCGAGACGTGACACTTCCTGCAGTCGCCGCCGACCCGCGCGAGGTGGTCGGCGTGCGAGAAGTTCACCCGGAACGCGCGGGTGCGCGCCGGGATCTTCGGCTTCGGATCCTTGTCGTGGCAGTCCGAGCAGGCCTTCTGCTTCGACGGGGTCTGGGGGATCTGGACGTGGCGGACGGCCGGGTCGAGCGTCGTCGCCTTCGAGACGTCGTGGCAGCTCGTGCAGGCGACGCCGGCGTCCGCGTGGATCGAGTGAGGGAACACGTACGGGGGCTGCTTCGTCTGGTCCGGCTGCAGCGCGGGCTTGTAGCCGCAGGCCGCGGCCGCGACGGCGAGGAGGAGGACGGGGATCGAGGTCTTCATCACCGCACCTCGGTCCGGCGGTAGGTCTGGTTGTACGCGAGCTTCGCCATGACCTCGAACGTCTGCTCCATGAAGGGGTTCATGCCGGCGCGGCCCGAGACCACCGCGGCGAAGCCGTGGGCGAGCTCGTAGCCGAGCGAGAGCGTGCCGGTGACCGCCACGCGCTGGCCGTTCACCTCCTCGCGGAACCGGTGGAGGAGGACGTCGAGCGCCGCGAACGAGCGCCCGAGCTCCTGTCGCCCGAACGCGCGCCCTCCGACGTAGCCGTTGTCGAACGCGTCGAGGACGAACCCCTCGAGGCCCGCGAGCGTGCGGCCGCGCTCCCACTCGACCCGCGCGTCCGCCTCGTTGCCGAGCTCGTTCGAGGCGCTCTCGGTCGCGCCGGGCTCGACCTGCAGGTGGTAGGAGCCGCCGACCTTGAGCCCGCGGAGGACGGTGTACGTGGCGCCGCCGCCCACCCACTGGCGCTCCTCGGCGGAGAAGACCGAGAGGATCGAGTTGCGCGAGAGGAGGAGGTCGGGCGCGACGTAGCGGTAGTCGGCCTCGACGAGGAGCCGGCGCGTCGGCGTCCAGCCCGCGCGGACCACCGCCTCGGAGGCGCGCTCGTCGGGGAGGCTGTAGGCGGCGAACGCGGACAGCACGAGCGGCTCGGCGAGGGCGACCCGCGCGTCGGCGCCGACCTCCTGCCGCACCGGATCGCCGCCGTCGCTCACGAGGTTCACCGAGGCGCCGAGGTCGAGACCACGGCCCGGCGCGCCCGGGAGCGCGAGCGACCAGCCGACGCGGCCGCCCGTGGCGAGGTCGCCGCCCACCGCGTTCCAGCTCCGGAACCCGCTGCGCGTGGCGAAGCGCTGCGCGACCGGCGAGCCCGCGTACGCCGACACCCGGAAGCCGGCGGGGAGGAGCAGCACGGCCTGGCCACCGTCGAGCTGGATCATGCGCGCCGCGCCGGTCGGCACCTGCGTGCGGCCGAGCCGGAGCGTGAGCCGCCGGCCGATGAACCGTCCCTGCGCGTAGGCGGTGACGAGGTCGCCGGTGAGGTCGCTGTCCGTGCCGTTGTCCCAGCGCCGATCGCGGATGTCGTACGACGCCCACGTGGAGAGGACGAAGGTGAGGTCGTCCGCGACGCCGTTGCGGACGTCGCGTGCCGTGATCGAGATGATCTCGAACGCGGGCGCGACCGACACGAGGTTCCAGTCCTGGCCGGGCACCCCGCCCCTCGTCTGCTTCGCGAGGTTCAGCAGGGTGATCGAGGAGACCTCGATCGTGTCGGCCTGCGCGGTTGAGGCGGCGATCAGCGCCAGCGCGACGGCCAGCGAGCTCGGGATACGCATCGGACCCTCCGTTCGATGAGCGGACGTTCCCACACGCTACCCCGCCTCACGTTGCGCCGGATCACGAAAACCGCGCGAATGGCCCGTTCGGACTATCATGTCGCACGATGCGACAAGCCCTGTTCGTGACGGCCGTGCTGGCGGCGTTCGGCTGCGCGGGCCCACGCGCCTCGTGGCGCGTCTCGCCCCTCGTCGGGAAGATGGTCGAGGTCGTCGCGAAGAACCTCGATGGCCGGGAGGTGCGGCTGCCCGCGCGCGGCGCGCGCGTGACCATCGTGGACTTCTGGGCGACCTGGTGCGAGCCGTGCCGCGACCAGATCCCCTTCCTCGGCAAGCTCGCAGCCGACTACCGGGCGGAGGGCGTCGAGGTCTACGCCGTCTCGTTCGACGAGGACCGGGCCGCCGTCGAAGAGTTCGTCGCGAGGACTCCGGCCGGGTTCCCGGTGCTCTGGGACAAGGGCGGCGGCGCCCTGGCGGAGAAGCTCGACGTGACCCGGCTCCCCACGACGATGCTCATCGACCGCGCGGGGGTGGTCCGCGCCGTCCACCTCGGGTACGACCGCGCCGCGGGCGAGGAGCTCGAGCGCGAGGTGCGGCGGATCCTCGAGAAGTGACGTTCACGCGCGGTTCACATCGTAGGTGAACCGCACCCGGTCCCGCTCCAGCTCCACCTCACCGGGGTCCGCCGGCGACTCGCGCAGCCAGTAGACCATCTCGTCCGCCTCCCACGGGTACGGCTTGCCGTCGAGGCGCACCTTGCCCTCCGCGATCGCGACCGTCGCCTCGAGGAGCGGCACGTCCGCGAGGTCTCTCACGAGCGCCTCGAACCGGCCCTGCCGGTCGGGGTCCACGAACTGGAACTCGTGCCGCGCGGCGTAGGCGGTGTGGTAGTGCGCCGGGCGGAAGACGACCCCGCCGAGGCCGAGGCGCGTCGCCATGAGCGCGAGCATCGTGCCGATCTCTCGCGCGAGCCCGAGACCCGGGACCTCCTGGCCGGGGAGGCGCGGCCGCTTGTCGCTGAACTGGGCCCGCGGGTTCCGCAAGGAGAGCCAGTGCACGTAGAGCACCTCGGCGCCCGCGACGCGGCGCCGCTCGACCACCGCCTCGACGAGCACGTGCTCCTCCCCGCCCGACTGGCCGAGGATCCGGACCCGCTCGCCCGCTCCGGTCGCGTCGAAGGCGGCCCGGAGCTGGCGGAAGCCCATCCGCTCGAGGTGGTCGAAGATGCCGTACCGGTAGAACGCGTGCTCGATGCCGGCGGCGGTGTAGAAGCCGAGGAGGAGGCGCTGGCGGCGCGGGCGGATGCCGAGCTCCTCCTCGAGCTCCTCCTCGGTGAGCTCGCCGGACTCGGTGAGCTCGGCCGGCGAGAGCTCCTCCGACACGCGCGCGAACCGCGCCGCGATCGGATCGTACGTGCGCGGGACGGGATCGCGCGACGCGGCGGCGACCGCCATCCCGGTCCCCCCGAGCACGCGCCAGGCGTCGTCGGAGTAGCCGCCGCCGGGCAGCCAGACGGTGGGGACGCCGTCGAGCTCGGCGGCGACGAGCAGGTCGCGGTCTCGCGCGCCGCGCAGCGTGAGGCCGAGCTTGCCCACCCGATCGCCTGCGAGCACGTCCCCTCCCGCGAGCACGAATGCGAGGCGCGGGCGCGGCATCCGGGAGAGCAGCGCGGCGAGCGCCTCGGCGTACACGGGATCCCCCGAGCCCTCCGGGAGCACCGTCTCGTCCACCCGCTCGAGCGGGCCCCAGTCGGACCCGGACAGCGAGCCGATCCAGACCTGCGGGTCGGCGGCGAGGCAGGCGGCGAGCCCGTCGGGCGGGTGCGCGTCGAGGTCGAGCACGGCGATGCGGCCCGAGAGCCCCTCCGCCCGGAGCGTCGCCACCGCGATGGCGACGTCGTTCACCGGGCAGTTCCCGCCCGCGCTCGCGGGCCCGGCGTGGTGGAAGCCGCCGAGGAGGTTCAGCGCGGGGACGCGGGTGCGGAGCGCCTCGCGCGCGCCGGCGAGCGTCCCGCCGCAGGCGAGCCGCACGGTCGTCATGACCTCGTCCACCGGCACGTCGCTCGGGTCCACCGAGAAGATCGCCGCGAGCGTCTCCGGGCGGCCGAGCGACTCGAGCAGCTCCGGCGCGTGGACCCGCGCCATGTTCTCGTAGGAGATCCGGTGCGGCTTCCGCACGGCGCGGCGTGTGATCGCGCCGCACTCCCGCAGCCACCAGGCGGCGAAGTCCGCGCGCCGCGGCTCCATGCCGGCAACCGCCTCGAGCCCCGACACCGGCAGCCGGTACCGCGGGTCGTACCAGACCGAGACGTCCCGGCGGTGCAGCCAGGAGCCGAGCCGCGTGAAGATGGGGCCGAGGCCGAGCAGGGCGCCCCCCGCGCGCAGGCTAGCTGCGGTGGCCCGGAGGCGCGAACGGCGGCTCGCCGCCCCTCGGGATCTCCTCGTGGAGCTTCGGCGCGCGCGTCGCGAGCCACCAGCTGAGGAGCGTGTCGAGCGCGATCCAGGCGATCGCCATCCAGGCTGCCTGGATCGCGATCGCCCGGGTGGCGGTGCAGCGCGCGAACTCCTCGTCGAAGGTCCGCGACCACCCCCACGGCAGGACGCGCAAGGCGTACCCCACGATGAAGACGAGGAACACCGTGCGGAGGACCGCGAGCGCCTTGAGCATGGCGGGAGTGTAGCGCGACGCGGCCGCGCGGGGGCGGCCGCGTCGAGCGGGCGCGTCGATCAGTACTTCATGAGGTACCACCGCTCCGCCGTGCCCACGTTCGCGTGGATGAGGACGTAGCGCGCGCCGGTGCTCGAGATGAACGCGTGGCTCGCCGTCGTCGGGTAGCCGGTGCCCAGGTAGCCGACGCGCGGCAAGACGAGCGCGCCGGTCGGAGCGTAGGTGCCGTCGAGCGTGCGGACGTCCCTCCCGTCCGACGAGACGGCGATGCCCCGGAGCGCGGTCGAGACCAGCGCGGTGTCGAGGTGCAGCGCCTGGAACGGGAGCGACGCGACGTTCGTCACCGAGGCGGCGTCGAACACGGAGCCGCCGCCGACTGCGACCTCGGCCTGCGTGGCGCCGTGGACCGCCGAGAGCCACAGGTCCTGCGACGTGGAGAGGCCGCTCGCGACCGTGATCGGGCTGAGCACGAGGTTCCCGTTCGGATCGGAGCGGAAGCGGCGGAGCTCGCCCGTGCCGTTGTTCGGGTTGTTCAGGATCCAGACGTACTCGGACGCCCCGAGCTGCCCGGCGACGGCGCGCGTGCCCGGCGGGACCAGGCAGCCGGTGCCGCACGAGGCGGGCGCGCTGCTGCTCCCGGAGCTCGTGCCGAGCTCGTGGACGGACCCCGACGTCGAGGTTGCGTACTCGCGCGAGGCATACACGATCGAGCTCGGCGTGCCGAATCCGCTCCCGAACGCGTTCTGTGCTGCGGCCGTAGGCGTCGCCCCGAGCTGCGACACCTTCTGCCAGTACGGGCCGCTCTCCCCGACGGTGGCCTCGCTGCCGTCGGATTTCACCCCGAGGCAGATGGCGCCGGAGTAGAGCCGCGCGGAGAGGCCGAACGTCGTCGGAGCCGACTCGGGGTCGAGCACCCAGAGCCGGTTCGTCAGGCTCGACCCGTCGAACCCGGCGAACACGATCCGGTCGGTCGCGTGCGCGTACGCGGCGTCGGCGACGTCACCGCGCGGGAGCTTCGTCGTGCCGTCGAGCGCGTACAGCGGCCTGAGGTACGGCTCGACGACGACGTCCACCCTGTCGTCGGCCGTGCCGCCCCGGGAGTCTTCCACGTGCAGCCGCAGGACGTAGGTGCCGGTCACGTTCTGATCGGGCTCGAAGGAGGCGTTGTACGGAGGTGCGCCGATGCCCGATGCGATGGTGCCCGGCGAGACCGTGCTGCCGCTCGGCACCGAGTCGACGATCCACTGCCAGGTGAAGGCGTAGGGAGAGGATGGCGCGTGAATGTCGTCGTTCAGGTCGGTGGCGCTCCCCGAGAGCGGGATGGGCGGCGCGGGCTGCCCGGGCGCGCCGAGGTTCCCGACGCGCGCGTTCGGCGGCGCCGCGCAGCCGGGGCACGCGAGCGCGACGGGGGGCGCGTTCACGACCTGGATCACGCGGAGGTCCGACGTGACGAACTCGCCGTCGAACGCCTCGAGCCGGAACGTCCAGTTGCCTTCGGGGCCCTCCCGCGGCGGGGTGAACGACACGGACGGCGATGCCGGGCAGCTCGCCCACGTGGTGCCGATCTGGGTCTCGGCGCCGGACGGCGGCCTCGCGAACCACTTGCAGGAGACGGGCGTCGCGTTCAGGTTCGGGTCCGAGACGCTGCCGGTCAGCGTCACGGGCTGGTTCCGGAGCGTCGTCGCGATGAAGACCGGATCCGCGTCCACCACGGGCGGCAGGTTCACCGCGTAGACCACGACGGTGTCCTCGCCGGAGTGCCGGTTCCCCTGCCACGACGGGCCGTCGGTGACCTTCAGGTGGAACGTGTACGTGCCGGGCTGGCTCGGGAAGAACGTCGGCGAGGCGGCGCTGGAGGTCCAGGTCGTGGCAAGGCCTCCGGCCGGGAGGACGGAGACCACGTCCCACGAGTAGACGAACGTGTCCTCGACGTCGACGTCGGTGACGGGCGCGGTGAGGGTCGCGGTCTTGTAGTACGGGACCGTCAGCGGGCCGCCGAGCTCCACGGTGGGCGGCGTCTCGGTCCCGCAGGTGCCGGCGGTCGGCGGGTACACCGTGACGTTCTCGCCGATGCAGTTTCCGCTGCAGCAGTCGTTGTTGGACGTGCACGAGTCGCCGACCGTCGGGTTGCAGATGAAGCCGGTCCGGCAGCGCTCGGCGACGCACC
Organism: Anaeromyxobacter sp.; assembly: GCA_036394835.1. Lineage (GTDB taxonomy): Bacteria > Myxococcota > Myxococcia > Myxococcales > Anaeromyxobacteraceae > Anaeromyxobacter. The sequence continues at coordinate 24,828 of DASWEI010000083.1, forward strand.
GCATCGTGAAGCTGCAGTCGTTGTTCGTGCGGCACACGCCGCCTTCCACCGCGTTCGCGATGCAGGCGCCGTGGAAGCACGCGTACGAGCAGCAGTCGGCGTGCTCGCCGCAGGCGAAGCCGACCGGGTTGCAGGTGGAGGCGACGGCGTCGATCTCGGGGTCGCCCTTGATGCGGCACCCGGAGACGGCGGCGAGGACGAGGGTCGCGAGGATCAGGTTCCGGAGCATGGCGGGTCCTCTAGAGCCGGTACGCGACGCCGAGCGTCGGGGTGAAGGCGGAGAACTTCGGTCCGAGCTGCAGGTCGAACGCGACCGGCTCGAGGACGACGCGCCAGCGCGGGGTCACGTCGGCCGCGAGGCCGAGCCCGAGCCGCGCGACGAAGCCGGTCGCGTACTCGCTGCGCTGGCTGCGGCCGTAGAACATCTCCGAGCGGTCGTAGCGCTCGAGCGTCTGGCAGAGCCCGAGGCCACCCTCCGCGAAGAACGCGACGCCCGGCGTCGCGGTCCAGAGGACGCGCGCGGTCGGCACCACCTCGAAGAGGGTCGCCTTCAGCTCCTCGGAGCCCGAGCTCACAGCGACGGGCGTGCCGGAGTACGGCGGGGTGACCGTCCCGCTGAGCTCGGTGTCGCCGGTGGGACGGGAGAAGGACGCGACGAGGTGCCACTCGAGGTCGAGCTTCCGCCAGCCGGCGGGCGTCCGGACGATGGCGTAGTCGAGGCTGAGCGAGATCGCCTTGCCGGTCTTGAACGCGGAGACCGCGCCGATCCCAGCGCCGAAGAAGGCCGTGTCGGCGCGAAGCGACGCGGGGCGCGGCGGCGCAACGGTCGGGGCGGGCGCCGGGGCGGCGGGAGGGCGCGCGAACGTCGAGGTCGTGGACGCGGGCTGCTTCGCCGCGGGCGTCGCCGGCGTGGCGGTTCGCTGGACGGCTGCGGCTGCAGCGGGGTTCGCGAGCGCGAGCGCCGCGCCGAATACCGAGAGCCGCGCGAGGGCGGCGAGCCGCGGCGCGCTCGCGCCGCAGTACGAGATGGTCCGTTCCACGTTCCCTCCTGAATCCCCAGCTGTGGGGAACCCGTACTGTACCTCGCTCCCGTTACGATGTGGTGACTATTGGTGAACGACAGCAGCGACGGAGGTGCGCGGATGTCGGATGCCGCCCCACGGGCGGCGAGCGGTCCCGTCCGCTATCCTCCCCCCGGGCGCGAGCCGGGAGGTGGACGTGGCGGAAGCGGAAGACCTGCGGGCGGCGTGCGCGGAGGCGGCGCGGACGGGCGGCGCCGTCCTGCGGGAGAAGTGGGGAAAGACCCGGACGATCGAGCTAAAGGGCGGGATCGACCTCGTCACCGACGCCGACAAGGCGAGCGAGGCCGCGCTCCTCGCCTTCCTCGCCACGCGGTACCCGGGCGCCGCCGTCCTCGCCGAGGAGTCGGGCGCGAGCGGCACGGGCGCGGGCGGGCTCCGCTTCTTCGTGGACCCGCTCGACGGCACCACGAACTACGCGCACGGCGTCCCGCACTTCGCGGTGAACGTGGCGGTCGTCGATGCAGGGGGGCTCGCCGCGGGCGCGACCTACGATCCCTTGCGAGACGAGCTCTTCACGGCCGCGCGCGGCGGCGGCGCGTTCCTGAACGGCGAGCCGCTGCGCCACTCGGCGCGCACGGAGCTCCGCGGAGCGCTGCTCGTCACCGGTTTCCCCTACGACATCCACGAGAACCACGACGAGCCGCTGCGCCTGTTCGGCGCGTTCATCCGTCGAGCCCGCGCGGTGCGCCGGTTCGGGAGCGCGGCGCTCGACCTCGCCTACGTCGCGGCGGGGCGGTTCGACGGATTCTGGGAGCTGCGGCTCAAGCCGTGGGACGTCGCGCCCGGGATCCTCATCGCGCGCGAGGCGGGGGCGACGGTGACCGACACCGAGGGCGGCGATCGGATGCTCGAGACGGGCGACATCCTTGCGGCGGCGCCCGCGCTCCTCGCGCAGATGCTCGCGGTCATCGCGGCGGAGCGGGCGCGGTAGGGGCTGCCGGCGCGACCGCCTCGGGCGGCGTGGCCGGCGCGGGCGGCTCCTTGCGCGGCGCGGCGGGCGGCGGGCCCGCGCGGCGGGGCGGCGCGGTACCCGCGACGAAGTCGATCCCCATGAGCGACTCGGGGTCGACGAGCAGCCCGGCGGCGCGCGCGCTCCAGTGCAGGTGGGGGCCGGTCGAGCGGCCCGTCGAGCCGACGACGCCGAGCGGGTCGCCCTGGCGGACCCGCGCGCCGGGCCGCACGTCGAGCCGATCCATGTGGAAGTAGAGCGTGAACAGGTCCGCTCCGTGCCAGAGCACGACCGTGTTCCCGGAGTAGAAGCAGCTCCGCGCGAGCACCACCTCGCCGTCGTTCGCGGCGCGGACCGGCGCGCCGCGCGGCGCGTCGATGTCGAGGCCGTAGTGGACGCTCTCCTTCTTGCCGTTGAAGACGCGCTGGTCGCCGTAGCGGCCGTGGTGCGCGCCGTCGTGCGGCCACGCGAAGCGCGCGGCGAAGAGCGGCGGGGTGAACGGCCGGTCGTACGCGGCGGCGAACGCCCGCTTGTCGCGGGCGATCCGCGCCTTCACCGACGCGGGCGGCGTCACGAACTTCGGCGCCACCGTGAGCGCTTTCGACGGGAACCCGGGCTCGACGACCTCGAGCGTCGCGGACGAGCGGGCCATGTCGAGCGTCCCCCACACGAGCTCGACGGCGGCGGTCCCGGACGGCGTCTCGAGGGGGAGCGCCGCGACCGACCAGAGCTCGTCCCCCTTGCGCCAGAGCTGCAGCGGCCGGCCGGCGAGCGTCGCCGTCGGCGGCGGCCTCGCCGGCGGGAGCGTCACGCGCACGAGGACCGCATCGCCCGGGCGCGCCACGGCCGGGGCGAGCACGATGCCGTTCTCGTCCGCGGCGCTGGCAGGCGCGGCGCCGGCGAGGAGCACGACGAGGAGGAGGGGCGCGCGCATCGGCGGGAGGATAGGCCCGTGGCGCGCGGCGCGCACCCGCTATTCGGGAAGGCCGAGCTCCGCGCGGAGCGACTTCACGATCCGGAAGTACTCGGAGCGGGTGTGCTTCACGTTGAGGATATGGAAGTCCTGCTTCGCGAGCCCGATGCAGCCGAAGCAGTAGGAGCACTCGGAGCACGCGCGGCTGAGCACGAGGTAGTTCGACCGCGTGCAGTTCTCCGACGAGACGCAGTACGCGCAGTCGTGGCACCCGGTGCAGCCGGCGCACTGGGTGAGGTGAGTCGAGGACCTGCAGCCGGTCGAGTGCGTGCAGCGGTAGCACTCCTCGCAGTCCGTGCAGAACATGCAGGACACGCAGCGGCGGCAACCCTCGCACCGCACCGAGCCCGGGTTCTCCTCCTCGGACGCGTACGCGCGCAGGAGCCGCTGGAGCTCGCCCTCGAACTCGCGCCGCGAGAGCGCGGGCGGCGGGGGCGGCCGCAGGTCCCGGAAGGTCCCGGCGGCGGTGTCGATGAACATCGGGCCGCTCACGACGCGCACGCCCGGCTTCGGCGCGACGACCTCCCTGGGGGGAGCGACGATCCGGCGGTCGCCGTCGCGGGGCTCCCGCGGCGCCGGGCGGGCGGCGGGGCGGGGCGGCGACGGTGGCCTCCGGCGCGAGTCGGCCATCGCCGGTCATCCTGCCCCGGAACGCGGGTGAAGGGAAATCAGCCGCCCGGCGGGGATCTCTCGCGTGCACGTTCGCGGAGAGCCCCGATGACCGGCGGCGGGCCGAAATTGTCGTGAAGCCGATCTCGTCACCGCGCTTCCCATCCGCGGACCCGCCTCGGCCGACGCACTCCTCGATGCCCAACCCGATTCGGCGTTCGGTCTCGCCACCCTCGCGAATGCGCGCTCGCCGAAGGAGGGTACCGGGGAGCGCTCGAGCTGGCCGTCCTCGAGCTCGGTATCGGTTCGCCAAACGGAGGGTGACGCATCGCGCAGCCGTTCGCCTCGCGACGACGAGGAGTCACCGGATGCGCTCGAGCCGCCCGCCCTCGAGCGCGAGCACGCGCGCGATCCCGGGTGGAAGCTCGTCGGCGTGGTGCGTCACCGTCACGAGCGCCGCGCCCGCGTCGCAGGCGCGGGCGACGGTCCGGATCACCCACGCGCGCGCGGCCGCGTCGAGCCCGGCGAGCGGCTCGTCGAGGAGGAGCACCTCCGGATCGGGCGCGAGCGCGCGCGCGAGGAGGAGTCGCCGCAGCTCGCCGTAGGAGAGGGTGAGGAGGTGGCGCGCCGCGAGGTGCGAGATGCCGAGCCGCGCGAGCGCCTCGCGGGCGCGGGCGCGCTCGTCGTCGGAGGGCGGCTCCGCGAGCCCGATCGTCCCCTGGAATCCGGAGAGCACGACCGCCTCGCCGGTCGCGTCGAAGCGGTGGCGCGCCTGGAGCTCGGGGGAGACGACGCCGAGCTTCCCGCGCAAGTCGAAAGCGCCCGCGCGCTCGCCCAGGCCGAGGCGCCTGATCGTGCCGGAGGCAGGCTGCTCCTCGCCCGCGAGGAGCCGCAGGAACGTGGACTTCCCCGCGCCGTTCGCGCCGACGACCGCGACCCGCTCGCCCGGGTGCAGTGTGAAGTCGATCGCGGAGAGGATCGCGCGGCCGTCGACGAGGACGGTGACGTTCGACGCGTCGAAGAGACGGTGGTCGTGGTCGTGGACGTGGTCGTGGTCGTGGACGTGGACGTGAGCTCGGACGGAGGTGGGCGTCCTCGTGATCGCGCTCGATCCCATCTGGTCGCGCTCGCGTCCACGACCACGTCCACGTCCACCTCCACGACCACGTTGGACATTGCGTTCACGTACCGTAACGAGCCCCTCCCGCACCTCCGCGACCCGCGCGATCTCGGGGACGAGCTCCTCCTCGCGGTGGGTCGCCATCACCACCGCGGTCCCGCCGCGGAGCACGGCCGACACGTGGGCGAGGAAGACCGCTCGCGCTCGCGCGTCGAGCCCCTCGCAGCCCTCGTCGAGGAGGAGCAGGTCCGGGCCGGGCGCGAGGGCGCGTGCGAGGAGCACGCGGCGCCCCTCGCCGCGCGACAGCTCGAGAAAGGACCGCTCGAGGAGGTGCGCGACGCCGAGCAGCGCCGCGACCTCGCGGACGCGCGCGGCCCTCGCTGCGGCGAGCGGGGGTCCGCCCGGCGCGGCCGCATCGCGCCCCGCGGGGTAGACGGCATCGAAGAAGCCGGAGCGGATCACCGCCTCGACGGGCAGGTCCCAATCGTGGCGGACGTAGGCGTCCTGCGCCTCCGGCGCGACGAGCGCGAACCGCTCGCGCGCGCCGATGGGGCTCTCCGAGGGGCCATCGTCGCCATGGAAGAGCCGCCGCCCGGCGCTCGCCGGGTGGGGCCACAGCTCGCCGCGCACGAGCCGCAGGAGCGTGGACTTGCCGTAGCCGCTCGGCCCGACCACGGCGAGCCCCTCGCCCGTCCGCACCTCGAGCGAGACATGCTCGAGCAGCGTCGCGCCGGCGAGGCGGACGTCCACGCGGTCGAGCGTGACGAGGGGGCGGCCCACCCCGCGATTCTAGACGGAGGCGGCGCCCGCCGCCCGCGCCGGCTCGGCGCGCGTCGCGGAGAAGGGCAGCCGGATCGTGAACGTCGTCCCGCGACCCAGCTCGCTCGCCACCGCGACCGCGCCGCCGTGGCGCTCCACGATCCCGTACACGACCGAGAGGCCGAGCCCCGTCCCCTTCTCCTTCGTCGTGAAGAACGGGTCGAAGATCTTGGAGAGCCGCTCGGGCGCGATGCCGGGGCCGCTGTCCTCGAACGCGATGGCGACCTCCTCGCCGAGCGCGCGCGTCGTGACCCGCAGCCGGCCGGAGGTGCCCATGGCCTCGCAGGCGTTCATCACGATGTTCACGAACGCCTGCCGGAGCTGGCCGAAGTCCCCCACCACCTCGGGGACCGGCGAGAGGTCGCGCTCGATCGCGATGCCGAGCGTCTGGAACTGGTTCTGTACGAGCGAGAGCGCCTCGTCGAGCGGCGCCCGCGGGTCGAGCGGGCGCGGCTGCATGGGCCGCTCGCGCGCGAAGTCGAGCAGGTTCCTCACGATGGCGGAGCAGCGCTGCGTCTCGCGCTCGATGAGCGCGAGGTTCCGCTGCAGCGCGGCGCGCTGCGCGTCGTCCGGCGGCCCCTCCGCGAGCGTGCGCGAGACGAGCTTCGCGAAGGTGAGGATGCCTGCGAGCGGGTTGTTGATCTCGTGGGCGATCGAGGCGGAGAGCTTGCCGAGCGAGGAGAGCTTCTCGGTGCGGACGAGCTGCTCCTGGGCCTCGCGGAGGTCGCACGTGCGCGACTCCACCTCGCCCTCGAGCCCGGCGAGCACGCCCGAGAGCTCGTCCTCGAGCCGCCGGAGGGAGCGGGTCATCTCGTTGAAGGAGCGGGCGAGGAGCCCGAGCTCGCCGCTCGAGTGCACGCGGATCTCGACGTCGAGATCGTCGCGCGCGCGACGCGGCGCGTCCCCTCGAGCAGCGCCGCGACCGGCTCGACCACCTCGGCCCGGCCGAACAGGAAGAGGAGCGCGGCGAGGACGAGCACCGCCGCCGAGAGCACCACGACGAACCCGCGCCGGAACGCGAGCACGTTCGCGTCGAGCGCCGCGAGCGAGACGCCGTGGCACGCCGTGCAGGCGCGCCCCTCCTGCCCGATGAGCTGACCGACGTCGGCCGCGGCGGTGGAGAAGACGACCCGCCCCTGCGTGTCGAGGATGCGGACGCGCTCGATCCCCTCGAGCTCGCCGACGCGCTCGAGGTTTGCGTACGCGTGCGCGGGGCGGGCATCGAGCATCGCCTGCTGCGCGCTCGTCTGGATGACGTCGCCGAGCAGCGCGGTCGAGCGCGCGAGCTGGTCCACGAGGTCGCCCTGCATCCGCCGCTCGGCGAACCAAAGCGCGGCGAGCGCGGCGAGCGCCACGACCGCGCTCATGCCGAGGAGCTTCGTCGAGAGCCGGTGCAGGAACGGGACGGCGACGAGGATGTCGTGCAGGGGGACGGCGCTCGGGCTCTCGCCGTGCGATCCGCCCTCGGCGCCGTCCGCGCCTGCGCGCTCCGCCATGTCCCCCTGCTCCCCGGCGACGCCCGCGTGGGCCGCCACCGCCTTCGAGGGACGATGCGCCCCGCCCCGCCGGGGCGCCTTGCGCAAGGTCAACGGTGCGCGTCAGTTGCGGCCGGTGCGGTCGATCGCCGCGCGGTCCTGCGCGCTCCCGTCCGGCTCCTGCCGCGCGCGGCTCGGGAAGAGCACGCGCCGGAACAGCGCCTCGAGCCGACCGAGCTCGTCCTCGCTCTCGAGCTCCACGAGACGGCTCGGCGGGAGCGCCTCCGCCCCGGCGTGGTCCTCGAGCGCGCGGCGGAGCCGGCCGAGCCGCACGAAGACGAAGCGGTGGAGGAGCAGCACGACCGCGCCGGCGGTCGTCGCGCCGAGGCCGAGCAGGACGAGGAGCGATTGTAGAAGGCCGGCGCGCAGCGCGGCGTGGTGGCGCGTGAAGTCGTGGAGCACGAAGAGGCCGCCGACCTTCCGGCCCGCCGCATCGCGCACCGGGAAGATGCCGCGCACGTAGGCGCGCTCGCCGCGGAGCGCCTCGCCGAGCGCCAGCCCGCGATCCGGCACGGCCTCCGGATCGCCCGCGTAGTCGATGATTCCCTCGGTGAACGTGGTCGTGTCCACGACGACCACGTCGGGCCGGTCGTTCCAGGTGTTCGAGCGCGGCCCGAGCACGCGCGCCCAGGCCTGCTCGTCGAGGAACCTCTTCTTCACGAGCAGCCCGTACTCGTCGCCGGTGCGCGACTTCATCGCGGTGAGGAAGTGGTCGATCTCCTCGGCGAGCTCGACGTAGCCGAGGAGCTTCCCGCGGTGGAACCACGGGCGCACGGCGCGCAGCGCGAACGCCGTCTGGCCGAGCTCCTTCCCCGCCCCGAGCTCCCGCGTCTCGATCGCCTTCGCGAGCGTGACGCGGTCCACGCGATCGCCGAACAGCTCCGGGCGGTGGACCCGCAGGAAGACGGTCCGGGCCGGTTCCGGCTCGATGAAGTACCAGTGCGTCAGCCGGTCCCGCTCCTTCATCGTCGCGAAGAGCGGTCCGGCGAGGGCGAGGAGCCTCTCGCGGTCGCGCTGGACGAAGGCGTCGCGCAGGTCGTCGTTCGCGAGGAGCGCATCGAGCGTCGAGGCGAGCTTCTCCACCTCGGCCCGCTCCTGCGCGGTGAACGCGTCCGCGGCGCTCTGCAGCGTGGCGAGGGCGGCGTCCTCGATGTTCTGCTCGAAGATGCCGCCGGCGACCCGCGCGCCGACGAGCGCCGCCGCGAGACACGCCGCGAGCACGAGCACACCGAGCTTGAGCTCGACCGAGAGGCTCCGCATCGCTTTCCCTTTGCGCGCTTCCCGAGCGGACGAGGCGCGCGGGGCGGAAACCTAGCACGGTCACCGGCGACGGGGGTTGCGCCCGGGCGCCGCGCATGCGAGGAGGCGAGGTGGACTCCGCACCCACAGCTCCGCAATGGCCAACCGCACCGAGCGTCTCAGCGTACCAGGCACCGCGCGCGGAGAGCGGCTCGACCGCTTCGTCGCCCGTGCGCTCGCCGTCTCACTCGAGCGGGCGCGCGTCCTTATCGGGGCGGGGAGCGTGCGCATCCGGGGCAAGACGTGCTCCGTCCAGCGCAAGCTGTACGGCGGCGAGGAGATCGCGGTCGAGTTCGCGGAGCCCCGCGCGGGACCGGCCGCCATGGAAGGACCCGACCTCGCCCGCCTCTACGACGACGCGGACTGCCTCGTCGTGTCGAAGCCGGCCGGGCTCCCGGTGCTCCCGGTCCGGGCGGGCGGTCCGTCCGCGGTCGGCGCCGCGAGCCGCCTCGGCGCGTTCGACGTGGACGGCCGCGCCGCGCCGGGCCTCCCGCACCGGCTCGACCGCGACACGAGCGGGTGCCTCCTCCTCGCGCGCTCCGACGCCGCGCTGGTCGCCCTCCACGCGGCGTTCGAGGCGGGGACGGTCGAGAAGGAGTACCTGGCCTTCGTCGCCGGCGCGCCGCCGGACGAGGCGGCGCTCGACACCGCGTACGGCCGGAGCCGCGACGACCCGCGCTACTTCACGACGCGGATCGTGTCCGCGCGGCGGGCGCGCCTCTCGTTTCGGGTCGAGGAGCGGCTCCGGGGCGCGGCGCTCGTCCGCGTCGTCCTCGACACCGGGCGCACCCACCAGATCCGCGTCCAGCTCGCCGACGCCGGCTACCCGGTGCTCGGCGATTCGACCTACGGCGTCCCGTCGCCCGCCATCGGGCGCCAGGCACTCCACGCCGCGCGGCTCGCCTTCCCGCGGCCGTCGGACGGCGCTCGCGTGGAGGTCCGGGCGGAGCTGCCCGACGACCTCGCGGCCGCGCTCGCGGCGCTGCGCGGTTAGCCTGCGGCGCCGCCGCGGGCGCGTGTCAAGGTCTTGTCCCGTCCGGTACCGGCGTGCGATGGACGCGCCTCGATGCTCGATCTCTCGACGCTCAACCCGCCCCAGCGCGAGGCGGTGACCACGACCGAGGGACCGCTGCTCGTGCTCGCCGGCGCCGGGTCCGGGAAGACGCGCGTCATCGTCCACCGGATCGCCTACCTGCTCCACCAGGGCGTCGACCCCGAGGCGATCCTCGCGGTCACCTTCACGAACAAGGCGGCGGGGGAGATGCGGGAGCGGGTCGCGTCCGTCGCGGGCGCGCCGGGGGTGGACGTCTTCGTCTCGACCTTCCACAGCTTCGGGCTCTGGCTGCTGCAGCAGGAGCACCAGGCGGCCGGGCTGCCGAAGCGGTTCGCGATCTGCGACGCGGGCGACCAGATCACGCTCGTGAGGCGCTGCATGCGCGAGGTGAAGGTGGACGACCGCGCGTTCGACGCCCATCGCGTGCTCTCGCTCGTCTCGCGCGCGAAGAACGAGGGGAACAAGCGGATCCGGCCGGAGGGGCAGGGGGACGACTACGACCTCGTGGCGAGCGAGATCCAGCCGCGCTACGAGCGCGCGCTCGCGGCGCAGCGCGCGGTGGACTTCGACGACCTCATCGCGCGTCCCGTCGCGCTCCTCGCGAAGGACGAGGCGCTGCGGGCGAGGTACGCGAAGCGGTTCCGGTACCTGCTCGTCGACGAGTACCAGGACACGAACGTCGCGCAGCTCGAGCTCCTGAAGCTCGTCGCGGGAGAGGCGCGGAACGTCTGCGCAGTGGGCGACGACGACCAGGCCATCTACGGCTGGCGCGGCGCCGAGGTGAAGAACATCCTGCGGTTCGAGAAGCACTTCCCCGGCGCGAAGGAGGTCCGGCTCGAGCAGAACTACCGCTCGACCGGGCACATCCTCTCGTGCGCGAACGCGGTCATCGCGCGGAACGCCGACCGCCGCCCGAAGAAGCTCTTCACCTCCGCCGGTCCCGGCGACCCGGTCAGGGTCGTCCCGCTGCCCACGGAGGAGGACGAGGCCCGCTTCGTCGTCGAGGAGCTCGCGCGGCTCCGCCGCGAGGGGCGGCCGTGGTCCGACGTCGCGGTCCTCTACCGCCTGAACGCGCAGTCGCGCCCCATCGAGGAGGCGCTCCGCGAGGGGTCGGTGCCGTACACCGTCCACGGCGGTCCGGCGTTCTTCGACCGCTCCGAGGTGCGCGATCTGCTCGCGTACCTCAAGGTCTGCGTCGCGCCGAACGACGAGGTCTCGCTCGCGCGCATCCTGAACGTGCCGCCGCGCGGCATCGGCGACGCCTCGGTCGAGCGCGTCCACGCGTGGGCGGTGCAGAAGGGTGTCCCCCTATTCGATGCGCTCGCGCTCGCGGCGGAGGTTCCGGACCTGCCGCGCGGCGCCGCCGAGCGGATCGCCGCGTTCGTCGCGCTCGTCGAGAGGCACCGCGCGCGGTTCGAGCAGGGCCGTCCGGCGGATGCGGCGCGCGCCCTCGCCGCGGAGGTGGATCTCTACGGCCACGCCCGCGCGAGCGTGCAGTCGTTCGAGGCGGGCCAGCGCAAGGTGGACGCGCTCGACGGCATCCTCCGCTCGCTCGACGCGTGGGAGCAGCGGACCGCGAGGCCGAAGCTCGCGACGTGGCTGCAGCGGCTCGCGCTCGACTCGCGCGCGGAGGAGGACCCCGAGGCGGGCGAAGGCGTCACGCTCATGACGCTCCACGCCGCGAAGGGCCTCGAGTTCCCGGTCGTCTTCCTCGTCGGTGCGGAGGAGGACCTCCTGCCCTGCGCCGGGATCCAGGGCGCGGCGCGCGACCTCGACGAGGAGCGTCGGCTCGCCTACGTCGGCATCACCCGCGCGCGCGAGCGGCTCTACCTGACGCGCGCCGCGGCGCGGACGAAGCGCGGCAAGGTCCTGCCGCGGACGCCCTCGCGGTTCCTCGAGGACCTGCCGCCCGGCGCCCACGAGAAGGTCGACCCCGCCGCCGCGCAGGAGGCGGCGGGGGACGTCGCCGCCTACGCCGCGGGCGTGATGGCGCGGCTCCGCGAGAAGCTCGGGGGCACCTCGAGCTGACCGGACCCTGGATCTGGACGCGGACGCAGAGCGAGCGCTCCCCCGCTGAATGTTCTGCGCGCGCTTGTGGCGCGGACCCGAACCCGCTAGATTCCCGCGCGCCTCCCGGGGCGGCTGCCGAAGCTTGACAAGTGCGCGCCCCTCCTCTAAAAGGCGCGTTTCCAATTCCGGGATTTCCGTAGGGTATTCCATGGCCAAAGGCACCACCCGCAGCGCGACGAAGGCCGAGGCTCTCGAGAGCCGTAAGTGGTGGCTCGTCGATGCGAACGAGAAGACCGTGGGCCGTCTCGCGACACGCATCGCCTCGGTACTCAAGGGCAAGCACAAGCCGAGCTACACGCCGTCGATGGACGTGGGCGACTTCGTCGTCGTCGTGAACGCCGGCAAGGCTCGCTTCACCGGGAAGAAGGAGACCGACAAGGTCTTCTTCAGCCACACGATGTACCCAGGCGGCGCGAAGCAGACGCCGATGGACAAGATCCGCGCGCGGCACCCGGAGGACATCGTCCTCAACGCGGTCCGCCGCATGCTGCCGCGAAGCAACCTCGGGCGGCAGATGCTGACGAAGCTCAAGGTCTACGCGGGCGACAAGCACCCGCACGCCGCGCAGAAGCCCGAGCAGCTGCCGCTCGCGCAGTGAGGAACGAATTCATGGCCACGCAGGCGAACATCACGGTCGGTCGGCGCAAGGAATCCGTCGCGCGCGTCCGGCTCATGCCGGGCACCGGCAACATCACCATCAACGGCCGCCCGATCGACGACTACTTCGGTCGCGAGACGTCGAAGATGATCCTCGTCGAGCCGCTCAAGCTCGTCGACCAGATGGGCAAGCTCGACGTCCTCGCGACCGCGAAGGGCGGCGGGCTCTCCGGCCAGGCCGGCGCCATCCGCCACGGCATCAGCCGGGCGCTCGTCGAGATGAACGCGGAGTACCGGCCCATCCTCAAGAAGGCCGGCTTCATGACCCGCGACGCGCGCGCGGTCGAGCGGAAGAAGTACGGCCGCCCCGGCGCCCGCAAGCGGTTCCAGTTCTCGAAGCGCTAGTCGGCTTCGACCTCACCACGCTCGAACATCTGAACGGCCGGCCCGCGACGACGCGGCGCCGGCCGTGTGTTCTTCGGGTCACAGCCACGCCTCGGTGAGCCCCGCCGCGCCCTCCCCGAGCTTCATCCGCAGCGGCCGCCGCCGCCAGGCCTCCGGCCGGATCTCGCTCGAGCGCTCGAGATCGACGAGGAACCGGTCGGCGAGCCGCTCCGCCAGCTCGGGCGCCTGGGCGACCACCGACGCCTCCCAGAGGAACGAGAGGCTCTGCGAGTCCATGTTGGTCGAGCCGATCACCGCGACGTCGTCCACGACGAGCGTCTTCGCGTGCATCATCGAGGCGGCGTACTCGAAGATGCGGACGCCTCCCGTGAGGAGCCGCGTGTAGGTGCGCCGCTGTCCGGCGCGCACGAGGGCGACGTCGTGGTGCGGCCCCGGCGCGAGGACCCGCACGTCCACGCCCTCGCGGGCCTGCGCGACGAGGAGGTTCTGCAGCGATCGGTCCGGCACGAAGTAGGAGTTCGCGACCCAGAGCCGGCGCCGCGCCGAGGCGATGAGCGCGTAGTACATCCGCGCCGCCTGCGTCGCGCGCGCCCAGGCGGGCGTGGACGCGACGACCGAGACGCGGATCGGGCCTTCGACCCGCAGCCGCGGGTAGGCGTCCCCGGGGAGGGGGTCGCCGCCCTCGTTCTGCCAGGAGTGGTCGAACGCGCGCTGCAGGTCCCCGACCACCGGGCCGCGGAGACGCGCGGCGGTGTCGCGCCAGGCGCTCGGGCTCGCCCCGTCGCCGAGCCAGCTCCGCCAGATGCCGAACCCGCCGACGTACGCGCGGCGTCCGTCGAACACGAAGATGCGCTGGTGGTTCACCCGGAACGGATCGGGGAGCGGCGTGTGGCGCCGCAGCTCGACGCCGTCGGCGCGCAGCCGCCGCTCGAGGCTGCGGTCGAACTTGAGCGAGCCGAACCAGTCGATGAGGATGCGGCAGGCGACGCCGCGGCGGCGCGCGAGGATCGCCCGCCCGATGCGCTCCGAGGGATCGCCCTCGCCCATCCACATGAACTCGGCGATGTGGATGGTCTCGCGCGCGCCGCGGATCTCCGCGTCGAGCGCGTCGAAGATGGCGCCGTTATCCACGAGCTCGAGCTCGTTCCCCTCCCGGACCGGGACGCCGACCTCGCGCTCGAGCAGCACGTCGAGCGGCACCTCGTCCGCGAGTCGCAGCATCCGCCGCGAGAGCTGCGCGCGCCGGACCCGGCGGGCGAGGTGCCCGCCGAGCGCCCCCAGCACGACGGCCGATGCGGCGGCCGCCAGCGCCCGTCCCGCCCGCACGCCCGAACCTTCTTCACGCGCCGCGCGCGGGGCACGCACGATGGCGAGGTTCCCCACATGGCGGCACGGCGCGGCGGAAGGGTCCCGCGACTACGGCTCTCCATGCGCCGCGCGGCCGCCCTGCTGGCGGCCCTCTCCGCAGGCGCCCTCCTCGTCGCCCTCGTCTTCTTCCGCCCGGGCTGGAGTGGCGGCCCGACGCTCGAGCCTCGCTTCGCGCTCGGTGCATTCCTCGCCCGCCTACCCGCCCACCTGCGCTGGCTCGGGCCGTTCGTGGCGCTTGCCGCGCTCCTGCCGGCGCTCCGCACGCTCGTCTGGCACGAGCTCTTGCCCCGGCCGCCGCCCCGCCTCGCGGACGCCTACCACGCGACCGCGCTCGGCGCCTTCGTCAACAACGCCGTCCCGGGGAAGCTCGGCCCGCTCGCCGCTGCCTGGGCGCTCGCGCGGATGGCGGGACGGCCCTTCGCGCCGGCGCTCTCCTCGCAGCTCCTAGCGAAGCTGCTCGAGCTCGGGGCCATCGTCGCGCTCGGCGCCGCGGCGGCCACCCTGCGCGACTCCGGGGCTTCGCTCGCCCGCGTCGTCGTCGCGGGGGCCGCGCTCTTCGCGCTCCTCTCGTCGGCCGCCGTCGTGCTCGCGCTCTCTGCGCCCCGCGCCGCGGCGCGGTTCGCCCGGGGGCTTCCGCGCGCGGGCGCGGCGCTCCGCGCGCTCGGGGACGGGATCGTCGGGGCCGGACGTCCGGCGCGGCTCGCCGCGGCGCTCGGGCTCGCGCTCCTGCCCGCCCTCGGCGCAGGGATCGCGTACGCGCTCCCGCTGCGCGCCATGGCGCTGCCGGACAGCGCGACAGGCGGCGCGCTCCTCGTCGCGGTGATCGCCTTCGGACAGCTCACGCCCGGGCTCCCCGTCGGTGCCGGTGTCTACTGGTCGCTCGCGTCATGGGCGGCGCGGCAGCTCGGCGCCACGGCCGAGGACGCGGCGGCGCTCGCGATCCTCACCCACCTCGGGATGGTCGGGGCCGGGCTCGCCGTCGGCGCCGCCTCGGCGGTGGCGCGCCGCGCGACCGTCGTCGAGCTCGTCCGCCGCCGGCGCGAGGTCGAGCGGCTCGCCGACCCGCCCACACGCATGCCTACATAGGGCGGGCCGCGCTGTCCCGCGCGCCCGGCATTGGATCGCTCTGGATCGCGGTGTTACGCTTCCGAGCGCATGGAGCTGAACGAGATCCTGCAGGTCGCCCTGCGCGGCAGCGCCTCCGACATCCACCTCAAGGCGGGGCTCCCGCCGATGTTTCGAGTGGACGGCGCGCTCGTCCCGCTGAAGGACGCGCGGCGCCTCCCGCCCGAGGAGATCGCGCGGATGGCGCTCGGGATCATGAACGAGTACCAGAAGGAGAAGTACAAGCAGACGAACGAGGTGGACCTCGCGTACGGCGTGCCGGGCCTCGGCCGCTTCCGCGTGAACATCTTCCAGCAG
>DASWEI010000084.1:0-2818 GCA_036394835.1 Anaeromyxobacter sp.
CGCGCCGGGTGGCGGCGTTCTTGATCGCCTGCGCCTCGTCGAGCACCAGCGTCGCGAACCGCTTGCCCTCGAACCGCGCGAGGTCGAGGACGAGCAGGCCGTAGCTCACCACGAGCACGTCGCCCGGGCCGAGCGCCTCCAGCGCGCCGATGCGGTCGGTCTCTCGGAAGAGGATCACGTTCAGCGAAGGTGCGAAGCGCCGCGCCTCCGCGACCCAGTTGGCGCAGACGGAGGTGGGGGCGACGACGAGCGCCGGACCGTCGGCGGATCGCTGACAGAGCAGCGCCAGGGCCTGGAGCGTCTTTCCGAGCCCCATGTCGTCGGCGAGGATCGCGCCCGCGCCCCACGCCGACAGGCGCACCAGCCAGCGGAAGCCCTCGACCTGGTAGTCCCGCAGCTTCCCCTTGAACGAGCGCGGGACGCGTGGGCTGCGCCGGGACGACTCCTTCATCCGGGCGTGAAGCCGGGCGAAGGCGCCGCGGGCGTCGAGCTCCGCGCCGTCGCGCGCGAGGTCATCGAGCGCGCCGAGGGCCGCGGGCCCGATCTCCACGCCGTCGCCGGCCGGGCTGGAGAGGTGCGCCAGGAGCCCGAGCCGCTCGGCGAGCTGGCCCGTGATGGCGAGCCACGCGCCGCCCTCGAGGCGGATGACCGTGCGGCGCTCGCGCAGGGCGTCGAGCAGCAGCGCCAGCTTCACCCGCGCGCCGTCCAGCTCTATCTCGCCGTCGATCCCGAACCAGTCGTTCCGGTCGCGGATCTCGACCCGCAGCGCGCGGGCGCTCGCGGCCCGGACGATCCGGGGCGGCGGGCCCGCCCACTCCACCGTGACGTCGGGCCGGTCGAGCTCGCGCAGGTGGTCGAGCAGGGCGAGCGCGGCGGCGTCGTCGTCGACGATTCGCTCGAACGGAGCGGACTCGCGGGTGCCGGCGAGCGGCAGCGAGTCGAGGACCGCGTGAGCAGCCTGCCGTTCCGCCTCCGCGTCGCGCCGCGCGAAGACGCGCCCCGCGGACCGGGGCGCGATGAGCCGTGCGGGGCCCTCGCCCGGCGGGTGCGCCGGCGCCCCATCCAGCGGCCGCGCCAGCACGCGGAGGCCGAGCCCGCTCTCCAGCAGCGCGAGGCGCAACACCACGTGAGGCGACGGCGGCACCTCTTCACCCTCGAGGCCGGCGGGGACCTCCACGGGGAGAAGCTCCTGGAGCGGTCCGATCCGCTCGAGGAGCGCGCTCTCCGCCTCGGCGGGGAACTTCCGGCCGTGGCGGACGAGGGCGGAGACCACCGCGCGGGTGTGCTCGGGGTTCGCCACCTCCACGACGAGACAGAGGCGCCGGTCGCGGTCCATCCACAGGAACGTACCGTCCGACCGGGTGAGGCGTGAGGCCACGCGCTCGAAGGGGAGCTCCTCGTCCGCCGCGGTGAACGCGATCTCGGTCCCGCCGCCGTCGACCGGACGCAGCGCGATCCCGAGCGTCGCGCCGCGCACCGCGATGGGCGACGCCAGCTCGGCGCCCGCGAAGACGCGCGGGTGGCCGGCGAGGGCGAGCAGGTCGCGAGGGCGCGGGCCGACCTCGGCGTAATGATAGGAATACGGATAGCCCTGCTTGCCGAGGAAGCCGAGCCGCTGCAGCGCGGTGCGATCTTCGGCGGCGCAAGGGCCGGGCCCATCGCCCAGCTCGCCGGGCCGGACTTGCGTGGCCCGTCCGAAGTTGCCGTCCCGCTTGCGGCGCTGGCGAAGGACGGTGACGTTCGGTCCATACGCGGCGTCGTCCCGGACGAGAAACGAGTACCGGACCGAGCCGGCGCGCGCGGCGTCGTCGCGGCTCGCGAGGTGGACGGCGTCGAGGGCGGCGAGGACGCGCGACCACTCGGGGGTGTCGATCGCGCGCGCGAGCGCTTCCCACGTGACGCGGCGCGCGGGATCGGAGAGCTGGGCCAGCGCCAGATCGATAGCCGCGAGCACGTGCATGCACGGGTGGTCCCGTTCGCAGGTGCATGCGGGGACCGGCAGTGCTTCGTCGCGGGCGCCGGCGAGCGGCAGGATCACCTTCGGATCCACCATGCCGCCGGAGTCCTGCGGGCTGGTGCGGCGGCGCTCGACGAAGACAGCCCGGCGTGCGTCCGGGTCGAGATGCAGCGTGCAGTGCGTGAGCCGTCCGACCGCGCGCGGAGACGCGGTGCGGCGGACCTCCTGCCGCAGAGCCCGGAGCCTGTCGAAGACCGCGGCCAGGGTCCCACCCGGCGGCGGCACCGGCGGCTTCGCCTCGCTGGACGACCCTTCGCGCACGACCTCGATCTCGCGCCGGAGCCATTCCCAGGCGGTCGCGCGCATCGCCTGCATCTGCGCGACGACCACGGCGGGGAGGACATCCCCCGGCGCGAGCAGGACGCCGACGGTCAGCTCCGCGCGGAGCCAGCGCGGCAGCGCGCCGGCGGAACGGTGGACGGTCACGATGGCGCTCGCCGCCACGTCGAGCTGCTCGAGGACGCCGCGCTCGCGCGCCCAGCGCTCGAGCGCGTCCTTCGTCAGCCGCGTGGTCGCGCGGATGACGTCGCCGCAGCAGGCGGCGAAGGGCCTCGAGCTGCCACACGGGCAGTGATCGTCGTCGGCCGGCGCGAGGGGCATCGGGAGGCGAAAAGTAGCCGAGGACCCTGACGGTCGAGGGCCGCGCGGCTCGAGCCGGACCAGACCTGATCGGTCTTGACCGTTGCAGGGTTGGGCCGATCCGTCCGGGGCAGGCGGGCGGCCGGGAGCGTCGCATCGAGGCAAGCGGGGCCAGAGCGGGCCGGCGCCCAGCTGCGGCGGGCCGCTCCTCGATGCGCGCTG
>DASWEI010000085.1:0-1617 GCA_036394835.1 Anaeromyxobacter sp.
TCGGCCAGATCGGCCTCATGCACCTCCAGCTCGTGGAGCGGAGCAAGTGGATCAGCGAGGACGAGTTCGTCCGCGCGCTCAACTTCTGCCACCTCCTGCCCGGCCCGGAGGCGCTGCAGCTCGTCATCTACGTCGGATACAAGAAGGCGGGCTATTGGGCCGGCATCCTCGCGGGCGTGCTCTTCATCCTGCCCGGCTACATCACGCTCACCGCGCTCGCCTGGATCTACGTCCACTTCGGGAAGACCCCCCAGGTATTGGGCGTCCTGTGGGGCTTCCGGCCGGTCGGGCTGGCGCTGCTCCTCGCCGCCCTCGTCCGGATCTCGCGGGCCGCGCTGAAGGGCGTCTTTCCGGTCGTGCTCGCGGTCGCAGCGTTCGTCGCGTTCTACTTCGGACGGCTGCCGTTCATCCTCGTGCTCTTCGGGTGCGGGCTCGCCTTCATCGGGTGGCGGCGGATGGGGCCAGGGTCGCGCGTCGCAGCGGCCGCAGCCTCGCTCCTCCTCGCCGGGCGCGTCGAGGCCGCCGAGTCGACGGCACGGCGCCTCTTCGACATCTCGTGGTTCTTCTTCAAGGTCGGGCTCTTCTCGTTCGGCGGCGCCTATGCGGTGTTGCCGTACATTCGCGAGGGTGCGGTCGCGACCTACGGGTGGATCAGCGACCGCCAGATGATCGACGCGCTGGCGCTCGGAGAGACGACGCCGGGCCCGCTCATCTCGATCGGCATCTTCGTCGGCTTCCTCGCGGGGAACGGAGCGCACGCGCCGTGGCTGGGCGCCACCGCATCGACGTTCTGGCTCTTCCTGCCGTCGTTCCTGTTCGTGCTGCCCGCCGCTCGTTACATGAACTGGCTCACCTCAAGGCCCGGCCTGAAGGATTTCCTGCGCGGCGTCACGTCCGGCGTCGTGGGCCTCATCTTCTCGATCTCGATCCCGCTCGCGAAGGTCGCGTTCATGCCGGGCGACGCCGTCGACTGGCTCACGGTCGTGCTCGGCCTCGCCGCGTTCACGACGCTCACCTTCTGGAAGTGGCGCCTCAACGTCGTGGTGGTCGTCCTGGGAGGCGGGGTGCTCGGTCTGCTCCGCGCGTTCGCTCCTGGACTCTTCGGAGGCCCGATCTCGTGACGCCGTCCAGCGAGAATCGAGGGCGACCGGACGCCTGGCCGTTGAATCGCATGATGCAGTCGCTATACGTAGAGCCGTACTGATTCATCACCTCTGGAGAGATATCATGCACCGCCTCGCCCTCGCCGCCGCCAGCGTCGCCCTGCTCCTCGCCCCCGCAGTGCACTCGCACGCGCAGGCGCCCCAGCCTGCCGCTCCGCCGGCCGCACCCGCGCCCCCGGCGATCACGCCGTCAAAGGACTTCCCTCAGGGGACCGCGACGCCGGCCGCAGAATGCGGCGCCTGCCATCAGGCCATCTACCGGGAGTACTCACAGGGCTTCGGGAGCGACATGAAATATCCGGGCGTCACGCTGCGCACGAAGGGCGACAAGGTGCTCGAGATGCCCGCCGGCACCTCCGTCGCGGCGAGCGCCCACGCCGTCTCCGGCACCGATCCGTGGCCCATCCACGCGCGTGAGGCGGAGGAGGAGGGGAAGAAGTGCAACGTGTGCCAC
>DASWEI010000086.1:0-9301 GCA_036394835.1 Anaeromyxobacter sp.
GCGCCGAGACGCTCTTCGGCGAGGACCTCATCAGCGAGAAGAGCCTCGACGAGGTGATCCTCTCGTACCTCGCGGAGGATCTCGGCGAGCGGAAGTAGCCGGTCCCGCCGTGATCCAGCTCTTCCACGTCACGAAGGAGTACCCGGGCGACGGCCCGGCGCTCCAGGACGTTTCGCTCGAGATCGACAAGGGCGAGTTCGTCTTCCTCACCGGCGCGTCGGGCGCGGGGAAGTCGACGCTCCTCAAGCTCATCTTCTGCGAGGAGCCGGCGACGAGCGGGCAGCTGCTCCTGTTCGGCAAGAACGTCGCGAAGATCCGCGCGTCGGCGATCCCGTTCGTGCGCAGGAACATCGGGGTCGTGTTCCAGGACTTCAAGCTCCTGCCGCTGCGCACCGTCGCGGAGAACGTGGCGCTGCCGCTCGAGGTGCGCGCGCTGCCGGAGAAGGAGATCCGCAGGAAGGTGAAGATCCTGCTCCGCTCCGTCGGGCTCGAGCACCGCGCGGACAAGTTCCCGGCGTCGCTCTCGGGCGGCGAGCAGCAGCGGGTCGCGGTCGTGCGCGCGCTCGCGGCCGACCCGGCGCTCCTCCTCGCCGACGAGCCGACCGGCAACCTCGACGCCGACCGCACGCTCGAGGTGATGGACCTCCTCTATGGCGCGAACGCCCGCGGCACGACCGTCGTCGTCGCCACCCACGATCGCTCGCTCCTCGAGCGGTACAAGAAGCGGGTCGTCGTGCTCGAGCGGGGGCGCCTGCTCTCGGACGGCGACTCCATCCGCCGCGCCTCGCCATGAACTTCCGGCCGGTCCACTCCACCCGGCGCGCCCTCGGCGCCATGGCGCGCGGCCCGTACGTCGCGCTCGTCGGGACCGCCACCATCTTCGTGGCGGTCTTCGCGACGGGCCTGTTCGCGGCCGCCCTCGGCGGCGCGGAGCGGCTGCTCCAGGCGTGGGCGGGCGAGGTCCAGCTCTCGGTCTACCTCGCGCCGGGCTCGGACCTCGAGGCGGCGGCGCGGTCGGCGCGCGCGATCGCGCCCGGGCGCCCGGTCGAGGCGGTGCCCGCGGCCACCGCGCTCCGCAGGCTGCAGGACGACCTCGGCGACCAGGCTCGCGTGCTCGAGGGGGTCGGCCCGGGCGCACTCCCGGACGCGGTGGACGTGCGCGCTCCCGGCATCTCGCTCGACGGCGCGCGCGACCTCGCGGCGCGGCTGCGCGCCGGCGTCCCCGGCGCGGCGGAGGTGGACTACGGGAACACCTGGCTCGAGACGCTCGAACGGCTCGTCCGGCGCGCCCAGCTCGCCGCCCTCGTCCTCTTCGGCGCGCTCGCGGTCGCGACCTCGGTCCTCGTCTCGAACACCCTGCGCCTCGCGGTGTTCGCGCGCCGCGACGAGATCGAGATCATGAAGCTCGTCGGCGCGACCGACGCGTTCGTCTCCGCGCCCTTCCTCATCGAGGGGTTCCTGCAGGGGGTCATCGGCGCGGGTCTCGCGGTGGGCGCGCTCGTCTCGCTCCACGCGCTCGTCGTCCCGAGGCTCGCCGCGTCCATCGCCGCCGCGGGCGGCCTGCGGCTCGCCGACACGCTCCCGCCGCCGCTCCTCGCCGGGCTCGTGCTCGGCGGCGGCGCCGTCGGCCTCCTCGGGAGCGCCCTCTCCGTCGCGCGCACGCTCCGGCGCGTCCACGAGTAGCCGGTGCCGGGAGCGCTCCTCCTCGCCGCCGTCCTCGCCGCGGGGAGCCCGCGGGCGCAGCTCGATGCGCTCGAGGCGCGGCGCCGCGCCGAGGAGACCGCGGCGCGGATGCTCGCGCAGCAGGAGCGCTCGATCCTCGATACGCTCGCCGAGGCCGAGACCGCGCTCGCCGAGGCGAGGGCGGAGTGGAAGCGGGTCGAGGCGGAGCGCGCCGAGGCGGAGGCGCGGCTGCACCGGTCGCGCGAGGCGGAGGCGGGCGCGCAGGCCCGGATGGCGGCGAAGCTCGCGGAGCTCCGGCCCCGGCTCCTCGCGCGGGCGCGGATGGGGCGCGCCGGCGAGCTCGAGATCCTGCTCGCGTCGCGCTCGCTCGCGGATCTCGTGAAGCGGCGCTACCTGCTCGACCGGATCCTCGGGCGCGACCTCTCGCTGCTCGGCGACGCCAAGGCGGCGCTCGCGGAGCGGGAGCGCGCCCGCGCCGAGCGCGAGCTCGAGGCGGGCCGGCTGCAGGTCCTCGCGGTCGAGGTCGACGACCGGCGCGCGCAGGCGGAGGCGCGGCGCGAGGAGCGCGAGACGCTCCTGCAGGCGCTGCGCGGGGCGCGCGTCTTCCACGAGCGCGCTGCCGTCGAGGCGAGCGCGCAGGCGCGCAAGCTCGCCGACTTCGTCGCGACGCTGCCGCCGCCGCGCGCGGGGCTCTCGGGCCCGGGCGGGTTCGGGGCGAGGAAGGGGAAGCTCCCGCTCCCGGCCCAGGGGACCATCACCGTCGGCTTCGGCAAGGTCGTGAACCCGAAGTTCAACACCGTCACCGTGCAGAACGGGATCGACCTCGAGGCGCGCGCCGGGGCGCCCGTCCGCGCGGTGGCCCCCGGCCGCGTCGTCCACGCCGGCTGGTTCAAGGGGTACGGAAACCTCGTCATCGTCGACCACGGCGAGGGGTACCACACGCTCGTCGCCCACCTCGCGAGCATGCAGACGGCAATGGGCGAGGAGGTCGACGCCGGGGACGTGCTCGGGACGGTGGGCGACTCCGGGTCGCTCAAGGGTGCGTACCTGTACTTCGAGGTGCGCGAGAAGGGTCGCCCGGTGGATCCGCGACCCTGGCTGGGGCGTTGAGCGGTCGTGGACGTGGACGTGGACACGTCCAACTCCAAGCCTGGTATCATTCGCGCGATGCGACGCCCCCGCCGTCTCGCGCGCCTCGTCCTCGTCGCCGGCCTCGCCGTGGCGTTCTTCGCCGGCCTGGCGGTGGACCACGTCGCGACCGCGGCGCGCCGCGCCACGGCGCAGCCCTACCGGCCGCTCGACGTCTTCTCCGACGTGCTCGCGCACGTCGAGAACAGCTACGTCGAGGAGGTGGACGAGAAGGAGCTCGTCTACGGCGCGATCGACGGGATGATGTCCCGGCTCGATCCGCACTCCGTGTTCATGCGGCCGGACGTCTACCGGCAGATGCGGGACGACACGACGGGCGAGTTCGACGGGCTCGGCCTCGAGCTCACCCTGCAGGACGGCGAGGTGACGGTGATCTCGCCCGTGGTCGAGTCGCCCGGCGAGCGCGCGGGCATCCACCCCGGCGACCGCGTCCTCTCGATCGACGGGACGTCCACGAAGGAGATGACGCTCGCCGAGGCGATCCGGCGGATGAAGGGGCCGGCCGGCACGAAGGTGACGCTCGAGATCATGCGCGAGGGGTTCACCGCGCCGCAGAAGCTCGTGCTCGTGCGCGACCGCATCCGGACGCAGAGCGTGGATCTCAAGGTGCTCGACCCCGATCGGCGCTACGCCTACGTGCGCATCCGCACGTTCCAGGAGCGGACCGACCGCAACCTCCTGAAGGCCCTCGACGACGCGCGCACCCAGCTTGGGGGACAGATCCGCGGCCTCGTCCTCGATCTCCGCAACAACCCGGGCGGCCTGCTCGACCAGGCGGTGCGCGTCTCGGACGTCTTCCTCTCGAGCGGCATCATCGTGACGACCGCCGGGCGTGGCCGCCGCAACATGGAGGTCGAGCGCGCGCACGAGAAGGACACCGAGGCCGCCTACCCGCTCATCGTGCTCGTCAACAAGGGGACCGCGAGCGCGAGCGAGATCGTCGCCGGCGCGCTGCAGGATCACGGGCGCGCGGTGATCATGGGGACGTCCACCTTCGGCAAGGGCTCCGTCCAGACCATCATCGAGCTCGAGGACGGCTCCGGGCTGAAGCTCACCGTCGCGCGGTACTACACGCCGAAGAACCGCTCGATCCAGGAGCGCGGCATCGCGCCCGACGTCGTCGTCGCGGACGTCGCGCCGCCGCGGGTCGAGGACGCCCAGCCCGGCGAGCGCGAGCTGAAGCGGCACCTCAAGAATGACGCGCCGGTGCCCGCCGCCGCCGGACACGGCTCCGAGGACCACCAGCTCCGGACCGCGCTCGACTACCTGAAGGCGGTGGACATCTTCAAGGCATCCATCGAGCCGCCGCGCGGCGTCGCCGTGAAGAAGGAGTGACCTCCCGAGGTCCCCCCAAGGTGCGCGGCGCAGCGCGCCATGCGTCGTTGACTTCCCCGACCGTGCCGATATAGTCCGCCGCAATTTCGCGGGTCCCTCAGGGGGGATTCTCACCCGCGGACCCTCTCGGACAGATGAGCGCTCTCGAGCTTTCGGTCGTCGTCGCCTACGCGCTTCTCCTTCTCGTGCTCTCCGTGTACGGGTCGCACAGGTACGCGATGGCGTACCTGTACCACCGGCACAAGTACCGGCTGCCCACCCCGAAGGCGCGCTTCGAGAAGCTCCCGCGCGTCACGGTCCAGCTGCCGATCTTCAACGAGATGTACGTGACCGAGCGGCTCATCGGCGCGGTCGCGAAGATCGACTATCCGCGTGAGCTCCTCGAGGTCCAGGTCCTGGACGACTCGACCGACGAGACGCAGGGGATAGCCCGCGCGTGCGTCGACCGGTTCCGCGCCGAGGGGCTCGACATCGCGTACGTGCACCGCACGAACCGCAAGGGCTTCAAGGCGGGCGCGCTCGAGAACGGCCTCGCGCTCGCGAAGGGCGAGCTCGTCGCGGTCTTCGACGCGGACTTCATCCCGGAGCCGGACTTCCTTCGCCGCAGCGTCCACTTCTTCACGGACGAGGGCGTCGGCATGGTCCAGGCGCGCTGGGGCCACCTGAACCGCGACTACTCGATCCTGACCCAGGCGCAGGCGATCCTGCTCGACGGCCACTTCGTCATCGAGCACACCGCGCGCAACCGCTCGGGCCGGTTCTTCAACTTCAACGGCACGGCTGGCATCTGGCGGCGGACGGCGATCGCGGACGGCGGGGGCTGGCAGCACGACACGCTCACCGAGGACCTCGATCTCTCGTACCGCACCCAGATGAAGGGCTGGCGGTTCGTCTACCTGACCGACCTCGTCACCCCGGCCGAGGTGCCGGTGGAGATGAACTCGTTCAAGAGCCAGCAGCACCGCTGGGCGAAGGGGTCGATCCAGACCGCCCTCAAGCTCTGGCCGCTCATCCGCAAGGCGAACCTCCCGAAGGAGGTCCGGCGCGAGGCCTTCTTCCACCTGACCGCGAACATCGCCTACCTGCTCATGATCCCGCTCGCCATCCTGCTGCCGATCACGGTGGTGGTGCGCGTGTCGCACGGCTGGTACGAGGTGCTCCTCCTCGACATCCCGTTCTTCGCGGCGGCGTCCTTCAGCGTCGTGATGTTCTACGCGGGGAGCCAGGCCGAGCAGGGGCGCACGTGGTGGCAGCGCGTGAAGTACCTGCCGCTCGTCATGGCGCTCGGGATCGGGCTCTCGGTGAACCAGGCGCGCGCCGTCGTCGAGGCGCTCATGGGTTACGAGACGGGGTTCACCCGCACGCCCAAGCACGGCGTCAAGGGCGCGGGCGAGTCGGTCGTGCGCAAGCGCTACAAGGCGGCGCTGACGTTCCAGCCGATCGTCGAGCTCGCGCTCGCGGCCTACATGACGTACGGCGTCGTGTATCTCATCGAGCGCGAGGTCTATTACTCGCTGCCGTTCCTCGTCCTGTTCCAGGTCGGCTTCGCCTACGTCGGCCTCTCGAGCGTGTACGAGGGGCTGCGCGGGACGGTGCTGCGCTGGTCGCGGTCGCCGCTGCCGCAGCCGTCGCCGGAGTAGGAGAGGCGCAGGATGCCTGCGATGCGACGGCCTCCTGCGCCTCGCGACGCAATCGGGTCTCGAGATCAGAGCGACTTCAGAGACGAACGTCTCCGCCCGGGCGCTGGCCCGGGGAGGGGTCATCGCCCTCGCTCCGGGCCTACAGTCGCGCCCGGGCGCTGTACTGTCGTGAGGGCGCTGAAGCGCAGCCGCCGGGGCACGTCCGCCCGGTCCGGCCGGTCGCTCGACGACTGGTGAGGTGCTCGAGGATGGGCGGCCGTCCCGGTCCGTGCACCCCGGCTCCGTACTGTGTGCTGGGTCCGTCCGCAGCGACCGGCCCTACGCAGCGGGACGACGCCCGTCCCTGGCCGAGCGCGCCCGGGCAAGTGACGGTCGCGATGAGCGTGTCCGCGACATCAACGTGAACCGCACGGTTCGAGTCGTTCGCGCAGTCTCGCGCACGCAGACTCGCAGCGAAGCCGGTCGGGGCGCCGACGGCGCCGCATCGCGGAGGCGCCCGAGTTCCGCGATCGTACGCGCGCGGCTCGCGTAGCCGCGTTGCGCCGCGAGGATGTCCGAACGCGCGCAGGCGCGTAGCGCTCTGCGCGCGGAGTTCGAGGAGCGCTCAGCCGAGCCGCTTCTCGAATACCGACACGCCGCGGTCGAGCCGTCCGATCTCGGCGAAGCCGATCCGCTCCCAGAAGGCGCGCGCCTCGGGGTTCTCGTCTCCGACGGAGAGCCGGAGCGTCTCGAAGCCCGCGCGGACGAGCGCGTCCTCGAGCGCGGCGGTCGTCTCCTTGCCGTATCCGAGCCCCTGGCACGACTCGCGGAACAGGAGCAGCGCGACGTGCGCGACGCGGGGCTCCGGGTGATGCAGGTAGAGGTCGAGGACGCCCACGGCGGGGCCACCGACGACCGGGACGAGGGCGTAGATGCGCCGCAGGTCGTCGCCCTCCGCGTCGGCAAGGAGCCGCGTCGCTGCATCCCGGCCGGGCGGGCCACCCTCGGTCCGCGCGAAGTAGTCGGGCGCTCCCTCGAAGCAGGCCTGGATCTGCATGGCGGCGTCGTTGCCGGCGCGGACCGCGCGGACGCGCGCGCCCTCGATCGGCGGCAGCTCGGTCCCGGGGACGTCCGGCGTGGGCGGGTGTGCGCGCGGCATGTCGGTCTGAGTAGCGCGTGGCCGCGCGGCCGGTCAAGCCGGTCCGCGCCGGTCACCCGAAGAGGACGCGGCGGGCGCCCTCCCCGGCGAGCGAGGGCACGACGTGCTCGGCCCCCGCCGCCCGCAGCTCCGCCTCCGCGTACCGGCCGGTCGCGACCCCGAGGACCGGGATCCCGACCGCGTGGGCGGCGGCGACATCGCGCGGGGTGTCGCCGATGACGAGCGCCTCAGCCGGCGCCACGGCGCGGCCGAGCCGCTCGGACGCGCGCCGGAGCGCCGCGCGCACCACGTGCTCGCGGTCCTCGCCGTCGGCCGCGAACCCGCACACCGCGGAGGCGCCCCAGTCGAAGTATCGGTCGAGGCCGCCGCGCGCGAGCTTCAGCCGCGCGCCCTCGACGACGTTGCCCGTGCAGAGGGCGACGAGCGCGCCGTGCGTGCGGAGGGCCTCGAGCGCGTCCACCACCCCGGGCAGGACCGCGTACCCGGGCCCGTCGATCTCCGTCTCGAGGTGCATCACGTACCGGGCGAGGAGCGCGTCGCAGAACGCCTCCTCGAACCGCCGCCCGAGGAGCCGCAGCGCCTCGCGCACGATGAGCCGGTCCGTCATGCCGTCGAGCCGGAGCCCCCGGAGCGCGCCCTTCACCTCGCCGCAGTGCTCCGCGACCGCCCGCTCGAAGGCGCGCCGCCCGGCGCCGCCCGCGGACACGAGCGTTCCGTCGATGTCGAACAGGTAGACCGCCCACGGGAGGGTCACGAGAAGAGCGCCTCCACGAACTCCTTCGGCACGAACGGCTTCAGGTCCGCGACCGTCTCGCCGATGCCCACGTACCGGACCGGGATCCGGAGCTCGTCGCAGATGCCGATGACGACGCCGCCCTTGGCGGTGCCGTCGAGCTTCGTGAGGACGATCCCGGTGACGCCGAGCGACTCGTGGAACTGGCGCGCCTGGGCGATCGCGTTCTGGCCGTTCGTCGCATCGAGCACGAGCAGCACCTCGTGCGGCGCGCCCGCGGTGGCCTTGCCGATGACCCGCTTCACCTTCTTCAGCTCCTCCATGAGCGGCGCCTTCGTGTGGAGCCGCCCGGCCGTGTCGCAGATGACGACGTCGACCTTTTCCGCGGCGCCGCGCTGGACCGCCTCAAAGCAGACGCTCGCCGGGTCGGAGCCCTCCTTGCCGCGAACGACCGGCGCGCCGACGCGCTCGGCCCAGACCTCGAGCTGCTCGCCGGCGGCGGCGCGGAACGTGTCGCCGGCGCCGAGCAGGACCGAGTGCCCCGCCGCCTTGAGCTTCGCGGCGAGCTTGCCGATGGTGGTCGTCTTCCCCGACCCGTTCACGCCGACGACCATGACGACCCACGGCCGCGCCGGGCCCACGGCGAGCGGGCGACCCGCGCCGTCCGCGGCGCCGTCGAGGGCGACGATCCGGGCGATCTCCTCGCGGAGCGCCCCCTTGAGCCGGTCGGCGTCGGAGAGCTCGTTCCGCTTCAGTCGGTCGCGGGCGGACTCGAGGAGCTTCGTCGCGGTCTTCACGCCGATGTCGGCGGTGAAGAGCACCTCCTCCAGATCGGCGAGGACGGCCTCGTCGACGGGCTTCCCACCCGAGAAGAGCGCGTTCAGCCTGGCCATGAAGCCGCCGCGGGTCTTCTCGAGCCCAGCGGCGAGGGTGCGGCCCGCCTCGGCCTCCGCCTTGCGCCGCCGCTCCTCCTCCTCGCGCCGGCGCGCCTCCTCGGCTTCGCGTGCCGCGAGCTCCGCCTCTGCCCGGGCGCGCCGCTCCTCCTCCTCTCGCTGCTGCCGGCGCCGCTCCCTCTCCTCGCGCTCCGCCTCCTTCTTCTGGCGGTACTCCTCGCGCTTGTGGACCTCCTCGGCTTCTCGCGCGAGCCGCGCCTCCTCGGCCGATGGTGCGGGCGCGGGCGCGGGCGCGGGCGGCGCCTGCGGCGACGGGGGCGCGGCGGCCGGGCGGGGCGGGGGTCCCGGCGCGGGCGCTGGCGCCCTGCCGCGCTCGATCCGCTCGGGCGGGGCGGGCGGGGCGGGCGGAGCACCCCGGCGGCGCAGCATGCGGACCGCGGCCGCGACGACGAGGAGCAGGAGGACGACGGCGACCGCGATGACGATCGCGTCGTTCGTGGCGAGGGCGAGCGGGAGGGTGTCGGGGCGCACGGAGGCTCCGGAAAGCGTGACGATATAGGGAGGGCCGCGCGCCCGTGTCAATGAGTGTGGTGGGACGACGACCCTGCTACGCGGCCGCCGACTCGCGCGTCCGCTCGGAGAGCCGCACCGAGACGAGCTTCGAGACGCCCGGCTCCTCCATCGTCACGCCGTACAGCGTGTCGACGACCTCCATCGTCCGCTTGTTGTG
>DASWEI010000087.1:0-1778 GCA_036394835.1 Anaeromyxobacter sp.
CGGCCGGAACCTCACCGAGCTCGCCGCGCAGGGGAAGCTCGACCCGCTCGTCGGCCGCGAGCGCGAGGTCGAGGAGGCGATCGACGTCCTCGGCAAGCGCCGCACGAACAACCCGCTCCTCGTCGGCGAGCCGGGGGTCGGCAAGACCGCCATCGTCGAGGGGATCGCGCAGCGGCTCGTCGACGGCATCACCCGGGACGAGATCTGTACCCGCGGCGGAGCCGCGATCGCTTCTGGGGGCCCCCTGGGGGGCCGAGTCCTCGTCGAGATCGACATGGCGAGCGTCGTCGCCGGCACGCAGCTGCGCGGCTCGTTCTCCGAGAAGCTCCTCGGCATCAAGGACGAGGTCCGGCGCGCTGCCGGCCGCGTCGTCGTGTTCATCGACGAGATCCACACGATCATGGGGGCGGGCTCGACGGGCGACGGGCCGCAGGACGCCGCGAACGAGCTCAAGAGCGCGCTCGCGCGCGGCGAGTTCCCCTGCATCGGCGCGACGACCCACGACGAGTACCGCCAGCACATCGAGAAGGACCCCGCGCTCGAGCGGCGCTTCACGCCGGTGCTCGTGCGCGAGCCGTCGGTCGGGGACACCGTCACGATCCTCGGGGGCCTCGCGCCGCGCTACGAGAAGCACCACCACGTCCGCTACGCGGCCGAGGCGCTCGAGGCGGCGGCGTCGCTCTCGGCGCGCTACGTGACCGACCGCTTCCTGCCCGACAAGGCGGTCGCGGTCATCGACCTCGCCGGATCGCGGGCGCGCCGCGCCGGCGCCGCGGAGGTCCAGGTGGCCGACGTCGCGCGGGTCGTCGCGAAGATGGCAGGCATCCCCGAGTCGCGCCTCCTCTCCTCCGATCGCGAGCGGATCCTCGGGCTCGAGGGCGCGCTCGGCGCGCGGGTCGTCGGCCACGCCGACGCCGTGGCGCGCGTCGCGCGCGTGCTGAAGCGCAACTTCGCCGGCTTCGCCTCGCGCCGGCCGATGGGCTCGTTCCTCTTCCTCGGGCCGACCGGCGTCGGCAAGACCGAGCTCGCCCGCGCGCTCGCCGACGCGCTCTACGGCTCGCGCGACGCGCTCGTCCAGCTCGACATGAGCGAGTGCTCGGAGCAGACCGGCGTCGCGCGGCTCGTCGGCGCCGCCCCGGGCTACGTCGGCTACGGCGAGGGCGGGCAGCTCACCGACCAGGTGCGCCGCCGGCCGGCGTCGGTCGTGGTGCTCGACGAGATCGAGAAGGCCCACCGCGACGTGCAGATGCTGCTCCTCCAGATCCTCGAGGAGGGGCGGCTCACGGACGGCCGCGGCCGGCAGGTGGACTTCTCGAACGCGGTCGTCATCCTCACGTCGAACCTCGGCGCCGCCGAGGCGACGCGGACCTCGGCGGGCGCGATGGGGTTCGGCGCGCAGGAGCGGGCGGCGCCGAAGGGCGAGCGCGTCCTCGACGCGGCGCGCGCCGCGGTGCCGCCCGAGCTCTGGAACCGGCTCGACGAGCGGGTCGTCTTCGCGCCGCTCTCGCGCGAGGACGTGGGGCGCGTCGCGCGGCTCCTCCTCGCCGAGTCGTCGCGGCGGCTCGAGGCGGAGCGGCGCATCCGCTTCGCCGCGTCGGATGGCGCGGTGCTGCACCTGCTCGACCACGGCGGCTGGGATCCCGCGCTCGGCGCGCGGCCAATGCGGTCCGCGGTGCAGCGGCTCGTCGAGGCGCCAATCGCGGAGCGGATCCTCGCGGGCGAGTTCGGCCCTGGCGACGAGATCGCGGTGGACGCCCAGGACGAAGCGCTCTCGTTCC
>DASWEI010000088.1:0-8201 GCA_036394835.1 Anaeromyxobacter sp.
CTCGATGGGATCGTCCGCGTACTCGCCGGCCTCGATGTAGATGCACTGGGCCGGGCACGCGGTCGCGCACATGTAGCAGGCGACGCAGCGCGGCTTGCCGTCCTCGCGCGGCACGAGCCGGTGCAGGCCGCGGTAGCCCGGCGGATAGACCACCCGCTCCTCGGGATACTGCAGCGTCGCGACCTCGTTCAGGCTCCGGTCGCGCGCGAGGATGTCGGGGTTCGCGTCCCGCGAGAAGAAGAGGTTCTTGAAGAAGTGGCGCGCGACGATGCCGATGCCCCGGAAGATCTCCGGGAAGTACATCTGCTCGCGAAGGTCGGGACCGCGGTTGTCGACGTTGTAGGCCATGTCAGTGTCCCGCGGCGGCGTGGGCGTGACCGCTCGCCGGTTCCGGCGCGCGGCTCGCGGCGGCGGTGATCGCGCCGATCGCGACGAGGGTGGCGACGCCGATCCAGGCGAGGAGGTGGAGCGACGGGTCGAGGAGGACCGCCGCGCCGGTGACGAAGATGTTCAGGAGCGCGACGGGCAGCAGGATCTTCCAGCAGAGCTGCTGGATCTGGTCGTACCTGAAGCGCGGCAGGAGCCAGCGGATGACCATCTGCAGCCACATGAGGACGATCATCTTGCCGAGGAAGGCCCCCGCGCCGACCGCCGCGAACCAGAGCGGGGTCAGGTTCGCGCGGAGCGTCTCCTCGAAGAAGATGGGGTGCCACCCGCCGAAGAAGACCGCGACGACCACGGCGGAGAGGATCACGATCTCGACGAACTCGGACAGGAACATGAGACCGAACTGCATGCCCGAGTACTCGATGAAGTAGCCGACGATCTCGCTCTCGCCCTCCGGCAGGTCGAACGGCGCGCGCTTCGTCTCGGCGAACGCGCTCGCGAAGAAGACGAGGAACCCGATGGGCTGGAGCAGGATGCCGAGCGCCGGGATGGGGCCGAGCACCGCCTGCCCCTGTGCGACGACCATCTCCTCGAGCCGCAGCGTCCGGAACGCGATCATCGTCCCGACGAGCGCGAGGCCGAGCGAGACCTCGTAGCTGATCATCTGCGACGCCGCGCGGACGCCGCCGAGGAGCGCGAACTTGTTGTTCGACGCCCAGCCCGCGAGCGAGGTGCCGTAGACCGCGAGCGACGCGATGGCGAACAGGTAGAGGAGCCCGGCGTCGGGGTTCGCCACCTGGAGGGCGACGCCGACCTGCCCGAGCGGCCCGTCGGCGCCGACGATGGCGCGCAGCGGCAGCTCGGGGCCGACCGGGATGATCGCGAAGAGCGCGAGGATCGGCGCGAAGGCGAGGACCGGGGCGAGGTTGAAGAGGAACTTCGTCGCGAGCGCCGGCTGGAAGCGCTCCTTCGTGAGCATCTTCACGGCGTCGGCGATGAGGAACGGGATGCCGCCGAGGGCGGAGCCGAACACTCGGATGCGGTTCGCGCCGATCCGGTTCTGGATGAGGGCGGACCACTTGCGCTCGGCGACGCTGAGGAGCGACCCCGGGACCATCACCACGACGAGCAGCAGCGTGACGACGTTCACGATCGTCGCGCCGTACTGCGGCGGCAGCCCCCAGCCGGCGAACTTCACCGCGAGCGCGCCGGCGCCGAGGTAGAACGCCGCGGACAGCCCGACGAGCGCCGCGAGCAGGGCGGCGAGGATGACGATCATTCCGACGAGACGGCTCACGTTCGCCTCCCCTTACGACTTCCGCGCGATGGCGCGCAGGTAGTCCTCGCCCGTCTCCGCGGGGACGCGGTCGCGGTTGCCCGCGAGCCGGCCGTCCACGGTCCCGGCCGCGAGCGGCACGATGCCGAACCGCTTGCCCGCGGACGGAAGCCCGTCCCACTTGAAGTCGCCGAGCGCGCCGCCGAGCCTCGGCCCGAGCGCCGCGAACAGGTCCCGGCCGCTCGCGAACCGATGGGCGAGCCCGAGCGCGGCGCCGAGGTCCACCGCGAGGGCCCAGTGCGGGCGCGCCTCGCCCCGGGGGAAGTAGGCGAGCTCGAACCGCTGCGCGCGTCCCTCGAAGTTCACGAAGGTGCCGTCCATCTCGGAGTGCGGCGCCGCGGGCAAGAGCACCGTCGCGGCGTGCGCGAGCGTCGAGTCGTTCGTCGCCTGAACGACGAGGTCCTCCGCGCCGGCGATCTTCGTCGCGACGACGGCGTCCGGCGTCTCCGCGCCGACCGCCCAGACGCCCTTCACCTTGCCGGCGGCGACGGCCGCGGCGAGATCGCCGATGGGCCGCACCGCGAGGCCGAACGCCTGCGCCACGAGCTCGAGCCCCTTGCGGTTCGGGTTCTGGTCCGCGCGCTTCAGGAACTCGTCCTGCCAGCCGTCGGCGCGTCCGCCCACGAACACCTCGGCGACGCCGAGCGCCTCCTTCGCGACGGTCGCCGCCGCGAGCAGGTCCTCGAGCGAGGCGACCGGCGAGAAGAGCACTCCGAGCGTGCCCGCCCTGGCGTGGCGCTCGAGCGCCTTCGCCGCGGACGCGATCGCGACGGGCCGGGCGACGACCGCGCCCTGCGCCCCACGGCCCTCGCGCGCGACGAGCACGCGCCCCTGGTTCAGGCTCTTGTAGGTGACCCGCCCGTCGTCACACATCCACTCCTGGTTGACCGCGTCGTTCTCGCGCGGCCGGTACCGGTAGGTGACGTCGTTCAGGTAGTCGAGGAACGTGTTGCAGCCCCGCGCGCAGCCGGTGCAGACCGAGCGAGCCGAGGACATGAACCAGACCCGACCGCGGAAGCGGAAATCCGTCGAGGTGAGCGCGCCGACCGGGCAGATGTCGACGACGTTCCCGGAGTACTTCGAGTCGAGCGGCTGGCCCGGGAAGGTCGTGATGAAGCTCTCGTTGCCGCGCTCCGAGACGCCGAGCTGCGGCGCCTTCGCGACCTCGCGCATGAAGCGGACGCAGCGCGTGCAGAGGATGCAGCGCTCCTGGTCGAGGACGACGAGCGGCCCGAGCTGGACGCGCTTGCCCTTCTGGACCTTCGGCACGTCGAGCCGCGACGGCTGCCGGTCAAACTTCATGTAGTAGTCCTGCAGCTTGCACTCGCCGGCCTGGTCGCAGATGGAGCAGTCGACCGGGTGGTTGAGGAGCAGGAACTCGAGGACCGCGCGCTGCTGGTCGCGCACGCGGGGCGTGTCCGTCTTGACGGTGACGCCCTCCGCGACCGTCATCTGGCAGCCGGGCATGAGCTTGCCCATCGGCGCGTTCGACATCTCCACGAGGCACATCCGGCAGTTGGCCGCGATGGAGAGCCGCTTGTGGTAGCAGTAGTAGGGGATCTCGACGCCGACCGATTTCGCCGCCTCGATGACGGTCGTGCCGGGCTTCACGACGACTTCTTTGCCGTCGACCGTCGCGGTCACGAAGCCGGGGTTCTTCGGCGGCGGCGGCGCCGGGGGCCCCGCGGGCTTCGGGGGTGCGGCCGCGGGCGCTGCGGGCTTGGTCTCTTCTGCCATCGCGTTCTCGCTCCGGACGTCGCGTGGGTGGGGGCCGCGCTACTGCTCGACCTCGCCGGCGATGTAGTTGATGCTGTCGTAGACGGGGACGAGGTCCGCGAAGAGCCGGCCCCGCGCCATGGACGGCAACGCGGAGAGCATCGGCCAGACCGGCGCACGCAGGCCGATCTTGTAGGGCCGGCCGCCGCCGTCGGACACGAGGTAGAACCCGAGCTCGCCATTCGGCGACTCGGTGTACGAGTAGACCTCGCCCGCGGGGACCTTGATCCCCTCCATGATCTGCTTGAAGTGCGCCATCACGCCCTCGATCGTGCCGTAGACGAGCGGCTTCGGCGGGAGCGCGTAGCGGAAGTCCTGCACGATGATCTCGCCCGGCTCCATCTCCTTCATCGCCTGGCGCACGATGCGATCCGACTGGCGCAGCTCCTCGAGCCGGATGAGATAGCGGTCGTAGGTGTCGCCGTTCGTGCCGACGGGGACGTCGAAGTCCATCCGGTCGTAGACGAGGTACGGCGCCGCCTTGCGGACGTCGTACGCGTCGCCGGTCGCGCGCAGGCACGGCCCGGTGAACCCGTAGTCGATCGCGTCCGCGCGAGAGATCACGCCGACGCCGCGGGTGCGGTCGAGGAAGATCCGGTTGCGGTTGAGGAGCGCCGCGATCTCCTCGCGCGTCTCCGCGACGCGGTCGAGCGTCTTCAGCGTCTTCTCGACCCAGCCCTCGGGGATGTCGCGGGCGACGCCGCCGACGCGGCAGTAGTTCGAGGTGAGCCGCGCGCCGCAGATCTCGGTCAGCCGGTCGTACACGAGGTCGCGCACCTCGACCGCGTAGATGACGACGGTCATCGCGCCGAGCTCGAGGCCAGTCGCGCCGACGAGCGTCAGGTGATCGCAGATGCGGTGCAGCTCGGAGGTGATGACGCGCAGGTACTTGGCGCGCTCCGGCACGTCGAGCTTGCAGAGCTTCTCGACCGCGAGCGCGTACCCGACGTTGTTCACGATCGACGAGACGTAGTTCAGGCGGTCCGTGTACGGGAACACCTGCGTCCACGTGACGTTCTCGCAGCTCTTCTCGAAGCCGCGGTGCAGGAACCCGACCTCGATCTTGGCGTCGGTGACCGTCTCGCCGTCGAGCTCGACGAGCATCTTCGTCACGCCGTGCGTGGCGGGGTGCGACGGCCCCATGTTGATGACCATCCGCTTCGACGGCATCGGCGCGTCGAGCGCGCCGAGCGTCTGGGCGGGGCCAGCTGCAACTCCGTTCGTGTGGCTTGCCATCGAGCAACGCCTCCGAAGTCTTGCGGCGCCTAGTCGCGCGTCGCGGGGCCCGGCCCGCGGAAGATGTCCTTGATCTCGCGCTCCGGGATGAGCGGCTGCCGGCCGCGGAGCGGGTAGTCCTTGCGAAGCGGATGGCCGACGAACTCCTCATAGAGGAGGAGGCGCCGCGGATCGGGGTGACCCGCGACCCGGATGCCGTACATGTCGAAGCAGTAGCGCTCGAACCAGTCCGCGCCGCGCCACACCGACGTGATCGTCGGGATCTGGCAGTCCTGCTCCGGGACCTTCGCGCGGAGCCGGATCCGCTCGTTCGTCTTCGTCGCGAAGAGGTTGTAGACGACCTCGAACCGCGGGTCCTGGCCGAGGTAGTCGACCGCCGTGATGTACGGCGCCATGTCGAAGCCGCGCTCGTCCTTGAGAAACCTGCATACCTCGACGATCCGCTCCTTCTTCACGAAGGCGCAGTCGTCGCCGCCGACGCCGACGTACGGCTCGTACACGGCTTCGGCAAAGCGCTCGGCGAGCGCGTCGATCACGGCCTTGGACATCGTCCGTCCTCGCTAGCGGTCGCTCGGCCCCTGCCCGAGCGCGGGCACCGGCGCCCAGTCCATGAGCTTGTGGGGCTGATCCTGGATCTTCTTCTGCAGGAGCATGATCGCGTCGAGCACCTGCTCCGGCCGTGGCGGGCAGCCCGGCACGTACACGTCGACCGGGATGACGCGGTCGATGCCCTGCACCGTCGCGTAGTTGTCGTAGAACCCGCCGGAGCTCGCGCAGACGCCGAACGCCATCACCCACTTCGGCTCGGCCATCTGCTCGTAGATGCGGCGGAGCACCGGCGCCTGCTTGCAGTTGATCGTGCCGACGACCATCAGGAGATCGGCCTGGCGCGGCGTGAAGCGGGGCGCGGCGGCGCCGAACCGGTCGAGGTCGTAGCGCGCCATCTGCAGGCTCATGTACTCCATGCCGCAGCAGGCGGTGACGAACGGGTACTGGAAGATGGAGTACTTCCGCCCCCAGCCCACGCCCTTCGAGACGAGCCCCTGCAGCCAGCCCTGCGCCTCATCCCGGCGCGTCGCGATCGCGGGAACGGTGTCGAGATCGGATGCCATCACGCGCTCCAGTCGAGAACGCCCTTCTTCCAGACGTAGACGAGGCCGGCGACGAGGGTCGCGGCGAAGATCCCCATCGACACGAAGCCGGGCCAGCCGAGGCCGGGGTAGCCCGGGCTCGGGAGCAGGAGGACCGCCCACGGATAGATGAAGATCGCCTCGATGTCGAAGACGATGAAGAGGATCGCGACGACATAGAACTTCACGCCGAAGCGTTCCCGAGCCGAGCCGATCGGCGTGGAGCCGCACTCGAACGGGGCGTTCTTTGCCGCGCTGTACCGCCGGGGACCGAGCAGGCCAGCGATCGTCAGCATGACGATCGCGAGCAGCAGCGCCACGAGCAGGACGACGCCGATCGGAAAGTACGTCTGCAGGGGGGTCATAGGGTGGCAGGGGATCCGGGTAAGGCACCCTTAAGTGCCTGCGCGCCTTGGGATTGTCAACGGGATTCCTCCCCTTGACACCTAGAACCTCGCGAGTAGACTCCCGCCGCCTTTCCCCAGATTTCACGACAGGATAGGTCCATAAAAGGGATCACGACCATGGGTTTCGACTTTGGCGCTGTGCTCGTGTTCGCGATCGTCGCCGTCGGGTTCGCCCTCGGCGGGATCACCATCTCCCGCCTGGCCGGTCCCCGCATCCCGAGCGCCGAGAAGGCGACCATCTACGAGTGCGGCGAGCGGCCCGTCGGGGTCGCCTGGTTCAACTTCAACCCACGGTTCTACCTCGTCGCGCTCGTGTTCGTGATCTTCGAGGTGGACATCGCGCTCACCTTCCCGGTGGTCGCGGTCTACCGCGAGTGGGCGCAGGAGAGCGCGCTCTTCGCGTGGGTCGCCTTCTCCGAGCTCTTCCTCTTCACCGCGATCCTCGTCGTCGGGCTGGTCTGGGTCTGGGCCCACGGCGACCTCGCCTGGGTGAAGAACCTGGCCGGCGCGTCGTACGAGGCGCCCGAGGCGGGGTCCGAGTCGCAGCGCCGGAACGCGGCGTGAGCGGGCGGCGCACGGTCTCACTCCCGAGGTGAACGAAATGGCCGCACAGAAGATGGACTCCGGCATCGGCGGCGACGTGACGATGTTCCACACGTCCCAGCTCGACAAGCTCATCAACATGGCCCGCGAGAGCTCGCTCTGGTACCTGCTCTTCGGCCTCGCCTGCTGCGGCATCGAGCTCATGCAGACGGGCGGTCCGCGCGCCGACCTGATGCGCTTCGGCGCGATCCCGCGCGCCTCGCCTCGCCAGGCGGACTTCATGATCGTGGCGGGCACGCTCACGTACAAGATGGCCGAGCGCGCCAAGCTCCTCTTCGACCAGATGTCCGAGCCCAAGTACGTGATCTCGATGGGCTCGTGCTCGAACTGCGGTGGGCTCTTCCAGCTCGCGTACTCGGTCTGCAAGGGCGTCGACAAGGTCATCCCGGTGGACGTGTACGTGCCGGGCTGCCCGCCGCGCCCCGAGGCGCTCACCGAGGGCCTCCTCCGGCTCCAGGAGATCGTCCGGAGCGAGCCGTGGTCCACGAAGCGCCGAGCGAACGGCGGCAAGGCGGAGGTCGCGTAGCCCGACACAGCTCGACATCGACCGCTTCACGTTGCGTGTTTGGGAGCGGGGCGGGCGCGGCACGCGGGAGCTGTCGGCTCGCCTCGAACCGCATCAGAGGAACGAAATGACGACCCATGAGATCCATGAGCGGCTCAAGGAGCGGTTCGGCGATGACGTCGGCCCGCTCTCCGAGGCCAAGATCGACCAGCACTGCGTAGTGAAGCGCGAGCGGATCGTCGAGATCTCGCGGTTCCTCAAGACGGAGGCCGGGCTCGACTTCGACTTCCTCGAGGACCTCACCGCGGTCGACTGGCCGAAGAAGAACCAGATCGAGGTCGTCTACCACCTGCTCTCGTACAAGCACCGGCACGTCTTCAAGCTGAAGGTCGAGGCGGACCGCGCCGCGCCGTCGGTCCCCACGGTCGAGGTGGTCTGGAAGACCGCGAACTGGTTCGAGCGCGAGGTGTACGACCTCTTCGGCGTGGACTTCCCGGGCCACCCGGACCTCCGCCGGATCATGCTCCCCGACGACTGGATCGGCCACCCGCTCCGCAAGGACTACCAGGAGGCGGGCGGCTGGCACGGCATCTCGAACGTCCGCGAGAACCCACTCGTCGAGCTGAAGCGGCTCGACGACGCGGCGAAGGCGGAGAAGGCGCCGGCGGCCGAGACCCACGCCGCCGCGAAGGCCTGAGAGGAACGACATGGAGAAGCTCATCCTCCGCCGCGTGGACCGTGACAACGAGGAGATGGTCCTCAACTTCGGTCCGCAGCACCCGTCCACCCACGGCGTCATCAACTTCATCGTCGAGACCGAC
>DASWEI010000089.1:0-6155 GCA_036394835.1 Anaeromyxobacter sp.
GATAGTGTAGGCCCCCATGGCTCGCCTTCCGCCGCTGGAGTTCAGGCGACTTCTGCGCACGAAGTCGACGGATGCCGAGCATGAGCTCTGGACTCGGCTGCGGCGTCATCGGATGGGGCCGAAGTTCCGACGCCAGCACACGGTCGGTCCGTACACGCTCGACTTCTACTGCCCTGCTGCTCGACTGGCGGTCGAGCTCGATGGGGGTCAGCACTACGAAGGGGTTCAGCGCGCGAAGGACGACGCACGCGACAAGTGGCTCGCGAAGCGGGGAATCCGCGTTCTTCGGTACTCGGATCGCGATGTGTTGCTGGAAACGCAGGCCGTCGAGGAGGCCATCTGGCTGGCGGTCAGGCGAAGTTGATGACCAGGTAGCCCGCCCCCTCTCCCCGACCCTCTCCCCCGGCTCGCGCCGGGGGCGAGGGAGAACTGGCCGAAAGGTCTTGCCGCCCGCCGGAGGCGCCCGCCCCCTCTCCCCGACCCTGTCCCCGGCTGGCGCCGAGGGCGAGGGAGAACTGGCCGAGAGGTCTTGCCGCCCGCCGGAGGCGCCCGCCCCCTCTCCCCGACCCTCTCCCCCGGCTCGCGCCGGGGGGCGAGGGAGAACTGTGGCTGGACCTGCGCTCGCCACGAGATGCGCGGCGCCCACACCCATGCACCTGCTTGTCAGCGCGCGAGCGCGGCGCGGAGGCCGAAGCTCGACTCGAAGCCGCGCCCGGCCGCGCCGCCGCGCGCCGTCGCCGACGCGTAGAGCGCGACGGGGCGGTCGTTCACCGCGAGGACGACGCGCTCGAGCGCGAGGGTCCCCTCGACGAACCCCGCGCTGCCCCCGGGCACGGCGATGCGCGAGCCCCCGCGGAAGGTGAGGGAGAGGGCGTGGAGCCCGTCGCGCGACTCGGCGCGCACATCGAGGACGCCCGCCGTGAACGGGACGATGTCGTGGACCGTCTGGGCGTGCTCGAGGACGCGGACGCCCCACGAGACCTCCGGCCCGAAGGCGAGGCGCCGGAGCACGCCGTGCCCCGCGATGTCGAGGAGGAGCGCCGAGCGGATGGGGGAGAGCGTCACGTCGTGGCGACGCGCCGCTTCCCAGGAGGCGCCGCCGACCTCGACGCGGAGCCCCACGTCGAACGGGAACGGCAGCCGGAGCGGGCGCGGGCCGGGGACGAGCACGAAGGGGCTCCCGCGGTGGCGCAGGAAGGTGCCGCGCCACGCGAGCGCCGACGCGGCGATCGGGTCGGGGTCTCCCGCCGCGAAGAGCGCCCGCGCCTCGCCGAACGTCTGGTCGAGCATCCACTCGAGCGCGCCGGTGCGCGAGCGGAGGTCGCGGCGCCAGCGGACCGCGGCGCCGAGCTCGAGCGCGCCGCCGAGGTCGGGCTCGCGATCGCCCGCCGCGCCGCCCGCCGACAGCTCGATCCGGTTGCCGGGATCGAAGCAGAGCGCGAACGTGCGCCCCTGCTCGTCGGTCGCGAGACACGGATCGCCCGCCTGCGCGGCGAGCGCGAGCGCGAGGAGGGCGGCGGCCATGGGCGCCTAGAGCTTGTCCTGCTGCGGGGCGTCCCGCCGCGGCGGCGCCCAGAGGTTGAAGCGGACCGAGGCGGTCCCCTGGAAGAACCACTTCGTCGGCAGCTCCGGGACGTCGTTCCGGCTCTGGGCGCGCGCGTCGAGGACGACCGAGAGCGGCTGGTCGTTCACCGCGAGGAAGATCCACTCGTACTCCGCCTTGGTGGTCCAGCGGTGCCGGTCCGAGGGGAGGCGCGCCACCGCCGGATCCTCCGGCTGGAAGTCGTCCGTGCCGGCCGGCTTGATCCACTCGGCGAGGAAGGTGCCGCGCAGGTGGTGGAAGCCGCCCTCGTCGAGCGTCAGGTCGAGGTCCGCCGCCGCCTGCGGCGTCCAGGCGCCGCCCGTCAGCTGATCGACGGTCTCGTAGCCGGCGCCGCCGCGGAGCCGCACGAAGGAGGCGAGGTCGCGCGAGCGCCACAGGTCCAGCGTCAGCGCCGCGGAGCCCGCCGAGATCCGGTCGAACCAGCGGTGGCTCTCGGTGCGGAGCGACTCGATCCGCACGACCTCGAGCCAGGCGCCGATGAAGAGCGGCGGGTCGAAGCGCCGCGGCTTGCCGACGAACGTGGTGAGGCGGAGGAGCGGCGACGGGTAGGCGCGCGACGCGTCCACACCGAACAC
This sequence comes from Anaeromyxobacter sp., assembly GCA_036394835.1. GTDB lineage: Bacteria > Myxococcota > Myxococcia > Myxococcales > Anaeromyxobacteraceae > Anaeromyxobacter. Next base: position 2,179 of record DASWEI010000089.1, read on the forward strand.
GGTGAAGTCGGCGAACTCGCCGTCGAACGCGACGAAGGTCTCGAGCGCTCGGATCCGCGCGAGCGCCGGCGCGCCCGCGAGGTGGAACGGGACGTCCCAGCGGACGCCGGCGGTCCCCTCGCCCTGCTTCGACCACGGGAAGGTCCCGGCGCCGTAGCCGGCGCCGAGCCAGAGCCGGCGGGCGAGGTCGAAGTTCACCTGCATCACGCGCTGCCGCTCGTCGCGCCGCCAGCCAGGCGGCGACTCGGCGAGCGCCGGGACGAGCTTGTAGCCCTGCGGCACGAGGTCGTCCTCGCGCCAGCCGGGCAGCACGCACGCGGCGGAGCGGTCGAGCTCGCCGTGCTGCTCGCCCTCGGCAGAGAGCTCCAGGTCGGGCGCGACGAGGCAGGTCTTCGTCGAGGCGTCGCACTGCGCGCGCCAGCGGCCGCCGGCGGTCCGCTCGAAGCAGCGGCTCGTGCGGTCGAGCCGCAGGACCGGCGCGCCGTCGGGCACGAGCGCGGGCGGCGGCGTCTTCGCCGGCACCGGTACGAGGCGCGGCTCGGGCAGCTGCGGCCCGATCTTCGAGGTCGCGTCGCCGGAGCCGGGCGCGGGCATGGCTTGGCCGAGCGCGACGGACAGGATCGACAGCGCGTGAACGAACGTCATGGGGCGTCCTCCCTGGACGAGGAGAGGAGGCCGGCACCCACCGATCCGTGACACCCCCCTCCAGGGCGATGTTCCTCCGGTTGGGCAGTCGCGGGGAAGTGCTAAAGCTTCGAGCATGCCCAAGGCCATGGTGAACGGCACCGAGCTGAACTACCGGGACGCGGGTTCGGCGAAGGACGTCGTGCTCCTGCTGCACGCGTTCCCGCTCCATTCCGGGATGTGGGCGCGGCAGATCGCGGCGCTCGAGAAGCGCCACCGGGTCGTCGCGCTCGACAACCGCGGGCTCGGCAAGAGCGGGATGCCGCCCGAGGCGTCGACGATGGACCTGCTCGCCCAGGACGTGCGGGCGCTCCTGCAGCACCTGCGGATCGAGCGCGCGGCCGTGGTCGGGCTGTCGATGGGGGGCTATCTCGCGTTCGAGCTGTACCGCGAGCTGCCCGGGCTCTTCCGCGGGATCGTGCTCTGCGACACGAAGGCGGGCGAGGACACGGACGAGGGGAAGGCCACCCGCGAGAAGTTCGCGCGGACCGTGCTCGAGAAGGGGCTCGGCTGGGTCGCGGACGAGATGCTGCCGAAGCTGCTCCGCCCGGAGCCGGACCCGGCGGTCGTGAAGGAGGTCCGCTCGCTCATCACGGGCAGCACGCCCGCCGGCGTCGCCGCGGCGCAGCGCGGGATGGCGAGGCGGCCCGACTCGACGCCGACGCTCGCGACGATCACGTGCCCGGCGCTCGTCATCGTCGGCGCGCAGGACGCGCTCACGCCGCCCGCGGAGTCGGAGAAGCTCGCCGCCGCGCTGAAGGGCGCGAAGCTCGTGAAGATCCCGGGCGCGGGGCACATCTCGAACCTCGACGCGCCGGACGCGTTCAACAAGGCGCTCGCGGAGTTCGTGGACCCGCTGCCGGCGTAGCAGGCTACCCCCTCACCCCACCCCTCTCCCCCGCTTCGCGGGGGCGAGGGAGATTCCGGGAAATGCGTCAGCGGCGCGGCGTAGCAGGCTACCCCCTCACCCGACCCCTCTCCCCCGCTTCGCGGGGGCGAGGGAGATTCCGGGAAATGGCGTCAGCGGCGCGGCGAGGAGATTCCGGGAAATGGCGTCAGCTTCGCGGCGAGCGAGATCCCGGGAAATGGCGTCAGCGGCGCGGCGCGTACGGATCCGGCCTCGGCGCGGGCTGCGCCGGGGCGGTGCCGTTCCGCGGCGGCCCGCCCACAGGCGGCTGCGGCGCGAGCGTCACCGGCGCGAAGCCCTGCGAGGCGCCGTCCTGGAGCGGCGAGGCCTCCGCCGAGAGCTTCAGCTCGACGACGGCGCGGTCGGAGAGCCCGACCTCGCCGCCATTCAGGAGGTCCGTCATCCGGAAGGTCACCGCGCCCACCTCGACGACCCCGGCGATGTCCTGGTGCGCGACGCGGATCGAGACCGGACGGTCGTCCAAGGCGTTCGTCACGACGACCACCGTGGACTCGAAGCGCGCGCGGATCGCCTTCTGCGCCGGCGTCACGAACTGGCGGCCGTCGGCGAGCGTGAGCGTCGCGAAGAGGTTCGGCCGGTTCTCGTGCGGGAGCGCGTCGTAGATGTCTAGGCCGGCGATGATCGCGCTGCTCCGCTGGTCGAGCGCGGCGTTCGCGAGGAGGCCGACGACCCGCTCGAACCCGCGCGAGCGGCCGCCGACCCACGGCGCGCCGTCCGGGCGGATCGGCTTCACGAGCACCGAGCGGAGCCGGATCGCGTACGGCCGGATGCGGACGCGCTCGAGCTGCGCCGCGGCGTAGCCGCCATTCCCGTCCATCCCGGTCGCGACCGCCTCGTCGTAGGCGCGCGTCGCGACCGGCCAGTCGCGCCGCTGGACCGCCGCCTCGGCCTGCACGAGCGCGCGGGCGTAGCGGGCGAGCGGCTCCGCGCGGCTGCTCTTCTTGAACTGGAGCGCCGCCTCGTAGCGCGACTGCGCCTCGGCGAAGCGCCGCTCGCGCAGGAGGGCGTCGCCCTGCTGGGCGGCGGCCTCGCACTGCACGTCGAGCCAGCGGTCGTACTCGCCGCGCACCTGGGAGAGCGTCGCGCGGACGCCCCCGTCCACCGTCGCGGCGAGCGTGAGGAGGTCGATCGCCTGCGGGTACTGCTGCTCGGCGCGGAGCGCCTGCGCGTCCTGCACCGCGCCCTTCACGAGGCCGAGCGCGACCCGCGACGCCTCCGCCTGGACGGCGGGGTCGTTCGACGCGGCGCGCGCCTGGGCGAGGAGCTCGAACGCCGCGCGGTGGTCGCGGCGCTGCGCGGCGTCTTCCGCTCGCCGCAGGCGGAGCAGGGCGACGTTCCGGCCCGCCTCGGCGCGGAGCGCGGCGTACTCGGCGGTGCCCGGCTCCATGCGGACGAGGTAGTCGGCCTCGCCGAAGGCGCACTCCCAGTCCTGCGAGATCTGGCAGGCGCGGCTCGCCGCGACCGCGCCCGCGAGCGCCTGCTGCCGGGCCTGCTGCCACTTCGCGCGCTTCTCCGCGCTGCCCGGGTCGTTCCGGAGCGCCTCGCCGTACTGCGCCTCGGCGGTCTTCCAGTCGCCGGTGGCGGCGGCGCGGTCGCCGAGCTTCTCGTGGCCGGCGCAGGCGGCGAGGACGGCGATGGGGAGGAGAGCGAGGGCGATCCGGCGCATCGGGCGAGCTCCTTCGGAGGGACGAAACGGCGAGCGTACCGCGCACGAGGCGGTCGTGTCGTGGGACGGCCGGGCGGGCCGCGGGATTCACGGCGCTGGTGCGAGCGGGGCGCACTCGCCGCGCGTCAGACGTGCGCGAGCGCGTCGGGGATGCGGGCGCGGGCGGCGCGCCGCGCGGGGACGACGGCGGCGAGCGCCGCGAGCACGGCGAGGAAGGCCGCGGCGACGGCGTAGGTCGAGGGGACGACGGCGATCTTCAGCGGGAACGGCAGGGCCATGAGGCCGGCGTTGTAGGTGATCCCCGCAGAGTTGACGGCGGCGGTGATCGCGAGCGACAGGGCCGTTCCGACCGCGGCTCCAATGGTCGAGAGGAGCGCTGCCTCGAGCGCGAAGAGCTCCACGACGTGGCGGCGGAGGAACCCGAGGCTCCGGAGCGTCCCGATCTCGCGCGTCCGCTCGCTCACCGACCTCGCCATCGTCGTGAGGACCGACATCGACGCGATGAGCACGACGACGAGCGCGACGAGCGCGCGGTAGGTCCCGAGGAGCTTCATCGTCCGCCGGTTCTCCTCGCCGCTCACGTGCTCGGTCCAGGGCAGCGCCTCGACGTCGAGCCCCTTCGCGCGCGCGGCCTCGACGAGGTCGTGCGAGAACGCCGGCGCCCGCGAGGGGTCCACGAGGCGCACCGCGTAGAGCGAC
>DASWEI010000090.1:0-4055 GCA_036394835.1 Anaeromyxobacter sp.
GCGCGAGGATCACCCGCGGACGGTGGACGCGATCGCAAAGTACCTGAAGCTCGACCGGGCGCTCATCGAGAAGGCGTACTACAGCGGCTACCTCGACCAGACCACCGATCCGAACGCGCACGGGGTCCAGAAGTTCTGGAACATCATGCAGGCGAGCGAATTCGTCGACTCGAAGGACTCGATCGACTCGCACATCGAGGTGGCCATCTACAAGGACGCGCTCGACGGGCTCGCGAAGGAGAGCCCGAAGGACGCCTACTGGGCCGAGCTCGAGAAGAAGTTCGCCGCCCGAAACCTCTAGCGCCCTCCGGCACCGATGCCCGATCTCACGACGACGGCCCCGGCCGCCGTGGCCCCGAGCGCCGCGCCTCGCCGCGCGCCGCTGGTGGCGCTGCCGCTTGGCTCCGAGGCCGCGATCCTGTTTGCCCTGATCCTCGCCGCCTGGCAGCTCACCACGTCGCTCGTCCACCAGGGCGGGAACGCCCTCCTACCATCCCCCGCGGTGACCGCCCGCGCACTCTGGGCATCGCTGCCGGAACTGCTGCGCGGCACGTGGTCGTCGCTGCTCATCCTCGTTCCCGGGTGGACGGGCGCGGTGGTGCTCGGGATCGCCGTGGGACTCCTCGTGGGCACGACGGGGGGGCTCCGCCGCGCCTTCTTTCCGTTCGCGCGTGTCGCGGCTCCCGTCCCGCCCACCGTGTACATCCCGTACGCGATCGCGGTCCTGCCCACCTTCCGGCTCTCCGCGATCTTCGTCGTCTTCATCGGCGGCTTCTGGCCCGTGTTCCTCAACACGGCCGCCGGCGCCCAGGCGCTCGACGGCCGACACCGGGACAGCGCCCGCGCGCTCGAGATCCGCGGAGTCGAGTACCTCTGGCGCATCGTGCTGCCGGGTGCCCTGCCGCACGTCTTCTCCGGCATGGCGGTGGCGCTCGCGCTCTCGTTCATCCTCCTCACGGTCGCGGAGCTGTTCGGCGCGAACGCCGGGCTCGGTCGGTTCGTCCAGTACTACGCCGACTACGCCGACTATCCGCGGATGGTGGCCGGGATCATCTACACCGGCGCGGTGACCTTCCTCTCGATGGAGCTCCTGGACCGGCTGAAGCACCGGCTCCTCTTCTGGGTGCGCTAGCGCACGAAAGGCGAATCTCATGACACTCCGCAACGGCGACGCCTACCGGAAGAGCCTCCGGAAGCTCCGACCCAACGTGCACAAGTGGGGCGAGCTCATCGAGGACGTGACCACCCACCCCTCCACCCGGCTGCACGTGCAGTCGGTCGCCGCATCCTTCGATGCTGCGTTCGATCCGGAGCGCGCGCCCATCTTCACCGCCATCTCGCATCTCACGGGGAAGGCCGCCCACCGCTGGAACACGCTGATGCGGTGCGTGGAGGACGTCCTCGGGAACGCCCGGATGAAGCGAGCGCAATTCCGCTTCAGCGGCACCTGCCAGGGCGCGACCTGCGCCGGCTGGACGGGCTTGAACGCGCTCTGGGCCGTGACGCACGAGGCCGACGCGGAGCTCGGCACCGGCTACCACGCCCGGCTGCGCGACTACTTCCGCGAGGTCGAGGAGCACGGGTACGCCCTCGCGGGAGCACTCACCGACGCGAAGGGGAACCGGGCCGTGAAGGCCGGCGAGCAGGCGCACGCCGACGCCAATCTGCACGTGACCGAGGAGCGGCCCGACGGGATCGTGGTGCGGGGTGTGAAGGCGCAGATCTGCGCGGTCGCAGCCGCGAACGAGATCGTCGTCCTGCCAGGCACGGCCTACGGCCCCGAGGAGAAGGCGTTCGCGGTCGCGTTCGCCGTACCCCGCGACGTCGAAGGGCTCACCATCGTCGAGACCCGCCGCCCGTCCGACACGCGCGACGAGGAGCAGGGGTGGGACTCGCCGAAGGTCGGGACCATCACGCAGGCGTGGCTCCTCTTCGACGACGTCTTCGTGCCTCGCCACCGCGTGTTCCTCTGCGGCGAGGCGCAGTACACCGGGCGGCTCGTCTCGATCTTCTCCGCGATCTACCGGGCGGCCATCGGCGCGTGCGTGGCAGGGCAGGGTGACGTGATGATCGGCGCAGCCCTCGCGCTCGCGCGCGCGAACGGTCTGTCGCAGAAGACGTTCCAGGAGAAGCTCACGCAGATGGCGGTGAACAACGAGGTCACCTTCGGCGTTGGCGCCGGCGCGATGCTGCTCGGGAAGCCCCACGCCTCCGGAGTCTTCGTGCCCGACCCGCTCCTCGCGCACGTGAACAAGGTGCAGGTGGGTCGGCTGCCATACGAGACGAAGGTGATCGCGCAGGACATCTCCGGCGGCATCGCCGAGACAGGCTGCCTGCCCTCCTTCAAGGACTTCGAGGCGCCTGGGTACGGCGACGCCCTCCGCGCCGCCGCGGCCGGGGCCGAGGATGGCGAGACGCGGGCGCGCCTCGCGCGCCTCGTCGAGTGGCTCACCATCGGCGGCGGCGTCCCGGGCTGCATGCACGGCGGCGGCTCGCCCGACGGCGCGCGCCTCGCCATCAAGGGCCTCGTGAACTGGGAGGGTTCAGTCGCGAATGCCAGGCGAATCGCCGGCGTCACCGGCGAGCTCCCCGAGCCCCGCTGAGCGGGTTTGCGGTCGTCCCCGGCTTTCGGGCACGCTCACCGGACGGAGGAGTCATGGCCGAAGGTCCCATCGCGCCCGAGTGCGCACGCTGTGCCGCAGTCCAGCGGAAGAACGGCGCGACCCATTGCTGGAGCAGCGATCCCGCCGCGGCGCCGCCCGCGCCCGGCGCGTGCCCGACGCGCGCCCACGCCGAGACTGTCGCGGCGACGCTGCCCGGGTATGTCGACGGCGGAGTCGATGCGCGCCTCGCGCGCGTCGCGGCGAAGGTGGAGGGGCTCTGCTACGAGAAGGTCGGCGACGGCTCGGTCCACGCGCGCTGGACGCGCGTGGAGGAAACGATCGCGTTTGCGCGGCTCATGGGCTGGAAGAAGGTCGGGATCGCGACCTGCATCGGCCTCCTCGACGAGACTGCGCGGCTCGAGGAGATCCTGGTCGCCCAGGGGCTCGAGCCCGTGCCGGTCTGCTGCAAGGTCGGGAGCATCGACAAGGAGCGGCTCGGCGTGAAGGACGGCGAGAAGGTTCGCCCCGGCACCTTCGAGCCCGCGTGCAACCCGGTGGCGCAGGCGCGGATCCTGAACGAGCTCGGCACCGACATGAACGTGATCGTCGGCCTGTGCGTCGGCCACGACATGCTCTTCACGAAGCACTCGAAGGCGCCGGTGACGACGCTCGTGGTGAAGGACCGGGTCACCGGGCACAACCCGGCGGCCGTCCTGTACGGCCAGAACTTCTACTACCGGCGGCTCGCCAAGACCCCGCTGCCGGTCGCGGAGGAGTAGCCTGGTTCCACTCACCTTCCGTGCGCGCGGCGGCGCAAGTAGTTCAGCAAGTCGATGCGCGTCACGAGCCCGATGAACGTGTCGCCGTCGAGGACGATGGGCACGAGCCGATCCCTCCGTCCGCGACGAAACCGGCCAGCACCGAGCCTTCGGGATCGGCGAGCACCATCTCGCAGTCCGGCAGCGTGCGGGCGAAGAAACGCGACAGCCCCGTGATCGTCCCTCCGGAGCCCACGCCGCAGACCATCGCGTCGAGGCGGCCATCGAGCTGCCGGTGGATCTCGGGGCCGGTGGTCGTCTCGTGAGCGAGCGGGTTCGCCGGATTGCCGAACTGGTTCACGTAGAACGCCTGCTCGGTCCGCGCGATCCGCTCGGCCAGATCCTGGTAGTAGTCGGGATGACCCTTCTCGACGTCGGAGCGGGTCATCACGACCTCCGCCCCGAGCGCCTTCAGGTGGAAGACCTTCTCCTGGCTCATCTTGTCGGGGATGACCAGCGTCAGCCTGTATCCCTTCTGAGCCGAGACGAGCGCGAGGCCGAGGCCGGTGTTCCCGGCGGGCGCCTCCACGATGTGACGCTGGTGGGGACCGAGCCTGCCCTCGCGCTCGGCAGCGGAGATCATGGCGAGCCCGATGCGATCCTTGATCGAGCCGCCCGGATTCTGGCTCTCGAG
>DASWEI010000091.1:0-27105 GCA_036394835.1 Anaeromyxobacter sp.
GACCATCATCTTGAAGAACTCGTCGTGGCTCTTCACCTGGCGGAACTTGTCGAGGATGAACTTCATCGCCTCGACGTTGTCGAGCCCGTTCAGGATCGTCTGGCGCAGGATGTAGATCTTGGAGAGCCAGTCGGCGGCGAGCAGGAGCTCTTCCTTGCGCGTCCCGGACTTCCCGATGTCCATGCAGGGGAAGATCCGCTTCTCCATGAGCTTGCGGTCGAGCACGATCTCCGAGTTCCCGGTGCCCTTGAACTCCTCGAAGATCACCTCGTCCATGCGCGAGCCCGTGTCGACGAGGGCGGTGCCGATGATCGTGAGCGACCCGCCCTCCTCGATGTTGCGCGCCGCGCCGAAGAACCGCTTCGGCTTGTGGAGCGCGTTCGAGTCGACGCCGCCCGAGAGGATCTTGCCCGACGGCGGCACGGTCGAGTTGTAGGCGCGCGCGAGCCGGGTGATCGAGTCGAGGAGGATGACGACGTCCTTCTTGTGCTCGACGAGCCGGCGCGCCTTCTCGATCACCATCTCGGCGACCTGGACGTGCCGCGTCGCGGGCTCGTCGAAGGTCGACGCGACCACCTCGCCCTTCACCGTCCGCTCCATGTCGGTCACCTCCTCGGGCCGCTCGTCGATGAGCAGCACGATGAGGGTGACCTCGGGGTGGTTCGACGTGACCGCGTGCGCGATGTTCTGGAGGAGGACCGTCTTGCCGGCGCGCGGGGGCGACACGATGAGGCAGCGCTGCCCCTTGCCGATCGGGGAGAAGAGGTCGACGACGCGCGTCGTCATCTCGCCCGGATCGTGCTCGAGCGTGAGCCGCTTCGTCGGATAGAGCGGGGTGAGGTTGTCGAACAGGACCTTCGACTGGTTCTCCTCGGGGGGCTCGCCGTTGATCGAGTCCACCTTCAGGAGCGCGAAGTAGCGCTCGCCGTCCTTGGGCTGGCGGACGGTGCCGCGGACGGTGTCGCCCGTCCTCAGGTTGAACCGCCGGATCTGCGACGGAGACACGTAGATGTCGTCCGGCCCGGGCAGGTAGCTGAAGTCGGGGCTGCGCAGGAAGCCGAACCCGTCGGGGAGCACCTCGAGCGTCCCCTCGCCCGCGACCTCCATCTCCTCGAGCTTCTCCTCCGCGACCTTCGACTGCGCCTGGAGGATCGCGAAGACGAGATCCTGCTTCTTCATCGAGCCCGCGGCCTCGATGTCGAGCGTGCGCGCGAGGCGCGCGAGCTCGGCGACCTTCATGTGCTTGAGCTCCGTGATGCTCGACGGGGAAGGCGCGGAAGTCGGAGCGGCGGCGGGCATGTCGGTTTCTCGGCGGGGGGATCGCGGATGCGATCGGGCTGCGGGCGGTCTGATTGAAAGGACCGGAGGGGAGGACCGGAAGCTATGCGGTCGGGTGGTGTGTGTCAACGCCCGTTCCCGCCGTTCGGGCGAGCGTGTCCAGTCGATTCGATGCCTCGCGCTCGCGCTCCGCGCGCCCCTCACGGAGCGGATCGGGACCAGGCCGCGGATCGCGGCGGACCCCGCCCAGGCGCTCGCTCTCTGCGAGAGCGGCGGACTCGGCGTCGTCGCGTTCCAGGGCGTCGGGCTACCGAAACGCGCGGTTGCGCCGCCGGCGGTCCCGGCGTAATCGTCGCGCATGGCCGGAGAACTCGCGGCACGGGCGCGCGAGCTGCGCGAGAAGATCCGCGCGGCCGACCACGCCTACTACGTCCTCGACCAGCCGGTCCTCTCCGATGCGGAGTACGACCGGCTCTTGGGCGAGCTCGCCGCGCTCGAGGCGGCGCACCCCGACCTGGCGACCGACGACTCCCCCACCCGGCGCGTCTCGGGCGCGCCGTCGGAGAAGTTCGCGCGGGTGGTCCACCGGGAGCCGATGCTCTCGCTCGGGAACGTCCAGACCGACGCGGAGCTCGACGAGTTCGACGCGCGCGTGCGGCGCCTCCTCGGGCTCCCGGAGGGCGGGACCCCCGCCTACGTGGCCGAGCCGAAGCTCGACGGCCTCGCGGTCGAGCTCGTCTACGAGGACGGCGTGTTCGTGCACGGCTCGACCCGCGGCGACGGCGTGAACGGCGAGGACGTCACCTCGAACCTCCGCACGGTCGGCGGCCTCCGCGCGAACCGCGGCATCCCCGCGCGGCTCCCCGGCAGCCCGCCCCGGCGGCTCGAGGTCCGCGGCGAGGTGCTGCTCCAGAAGAAGCACTTCGAGGCGATGAACCAGGTGATCGTGCGCGGCGGAGGCGAGCCGTTCGCGAACCCACGCAACGCGGCGGCGGGGTCGCTCCGGCAGCTCGACTGGCGCATCACCGCGACGCGGCCGCTCTCGTTCATCGCCTACGAGGCGCTCGTCCCGGGCGGCGACGGGTGGAAGACCCACACCGAGAAGCTCGCTGCGCTCGAGGCGTTCGGCTTCGAGACGAACCCCGAGAACCGGCGCTGCGAGGGGATCGCCGAGGTGAAGGCCTACCGCGACGAGATGGCGGAGCTGCGGTTCCGCCTGCCGTACGACACCGACGGGGTCGTCGTGAAGGTGGACGACCTCGACTGGCGCCGCCGCCTCGGCGCGGCCTCGAAGTTCCCGCGCTGGGCGGTCGCGTTCAAGTACCCGCCGCAGGAGGAGGAGACGCAGGTGAAGGAGATCTGGGCCTCGGTCGGGCGCACCGGGATCCTGACGCCGGTCGTGGAGGTGAACCCGGTCCGGATCTCCGGCGCGGTCGTCTCGCGCGCGACGCTCCACAACGAGGACGAGATGCGCCGCAAGGACATCCTCGTCGGCGACTGGGTCCTCATCCGCCGCGCGGGCGAGGTGATCCCCGAGGTCGTGAAGCCGCTCAAGGAGCGGCGCACCGGCGCGGAGCGGCCGTTCGTCTTCCCGGAGGTCTGCCCGGTCTGCGGCGCGAAGGTGGTCCGCGAGGAGGGCGAGAAGGTCTGGCGCTGCACCGGATCCGCCTGCCCGGCGCAGCTCGTCGGGAAGCTCCGCCAGTTCGCCTCCCGGCGCGCGATGGACGTCGAGGGGCTCGGCGAGAAGCTCGCCGCCTGGGTCGTCGACAAGAAGCTCGTGAAGGACGCCGCGGATCTGTACGCCGTCCCATTCGAGGAGTGGCAGCGCGCGTTCAGCCGCCCCCGGAAGCTCGACCCGGCCGAGGGCGAGGCGGAGCTCCCCGAGAAGGCGGCGCAGAACATCGTCGCCGCGCTCGAGCGCTCGAAGGCGACGACGCTCCGCCGCTTCGTGTTCGCGCTCGCGATCCCGCAGGTCGGCGAGGCGACGGCGGCGACGCTCGCGCGGCACTTCGGAGACGTGTGGCGGTTCATGGACGCGACGGAGGACGCGCTCCTCGCGGTGCGCGACATCGGTCCGGAGACGGCCCGCGAGATCCGCGCCTGGACGCAGGAGCCCCAGAACCGCGGGGTCGTCGAGCGGCTGCTCGCCGCGGGGGTTCGGCCCGCGCCGGAGCAGGTCGACGCGCGCGGGCCGCTCGCCGGGAAGACCGTCGTCCTCACCGGCGGGCTCATCAAGCTCTCCCGCGACGAGGCGAAGGCCGAGATCGAGCGGCGGGGCGGCAAGGTCTCGGGGTCGGTCTCGCGCAAGACGGACCTCGTCGTGGCCGGCGAGGACGCCGGCACGAAGCTCGGGAAGGCGAAGGACCTCGGCGTGCGAATCGTCGGCGAGGCCGAGTTCCTCGCGCTGCTCGGAGAGTGAAGCCATGGCCGATCGTGTCCGCGTCCACCTCGTCGTCTCCGGTGTCGTTCAGGGCGTCTCGTTCCGCGCCTACGCGGTGGACGAGGCACGCAGGCTGGGGCTCGCCGGCTGGGTGAGGAACCTGCCCGACGGCCGGGTGGAGGCCGAGGCGGAGGGACCACGCGCGGCCGTCGAGGCCCTCGTCGCGTGGTGCCGCAGCGGCCCGCCCGCCGCGAACGTCGACGACGTCGAGGTGACCTGGGCGCCGTTCAGGGGCGACCTCGGCCCGTTCGTGACGCGAAGGTGAGCGTTCCCCCGACCAGTTGCAGCGCCGAGCGCGGGCGTGCTACAGGCGGACGTCCTCGCCGGCAGCCTTCGGCGGGGCGAACGACGGCGGGCGAAGCGCGGCTCGAACCCGCGGCCCGGCGCGCATGACGAGCCCCGACGCCCTCTCCTCCGCGCTCGACGCGCTCGTGCTCCGCGCGCAGAAGCCCTCGAGGTACGTGGGCGGCGAGCGCGGCAGCATCCGCAAGGACCTCTCCGCCGCCGGTCTCCGCTTCGCGCTCGCGTTCCCGGACACCTACGAGGTGGGGATGTCGAACCTCGGGTTCCGGCTCCTCTATCACCTCCTGAACGACCGGCCCGAGATCGCCTGCGAGCGGGTCTTCCTGCCCTGGCCCGACCTCGAGGGGATGCTCCGCGCGGAGTCGCTGCCGCTCTTCACGCTCGAGTCGCGCGCACCGGTCGCATCGTTCGACGTGCTCGGGGTGACGCTCCAGTTCGAGCTCGCCTACACGAGCCTGCTCGCGCTCCTCGACCTCTCCGGCATCCCGCTCCTCGCGCGGGATCGGGGCGACGACCACCCGCTCGTCCTCGCCGGCGGCCCGTGCGCCTACAACCCGGAGCCGGTCGCGGACTTCATCGACGCGCTCGCGGTGGGAGACGGCGAGGAGGTCGCGCTCGAGATCGCCGACGCCGTGCGCGAGAGCGGGTTCCGCCGCGGCGGCGCGACCCGCGCCGAGCTGCTCCGTCGGCTCGCGCGGATCCCGGGCGTCTACGTGCCGTCGCTCTTCGCGCCGCGCTACGACCCGGTGACCCGTGCGCTCGCCGCGATGGAGCCGCTCCTCCCCGGCTACGAGAAGGTCGAGCGCCGCGTCACGCCGGACCTCGACGCGCTGCCGACGAGCGCCTACACCCGCCCGATCGTGCCGTTCATGCAGACGATCCACGACCGGCTGCCCGTGGAGATCCAGCGCGGCTGCACCCGCGGCTGCCGGTTCTGCCAGGTCGGGATGGTGACGCGCCCGACGCGCCAGCGCGATCCGCGGCAGGTGCTCGAGCTCGCCGAGGTGGGCCTGCGCGGCTCGGGGTACGAGGAGGTCGGGCTGCTGTCGCTCTCCTCCGGCGACTACGCCTGTCTCGACCCGCTTCTCGACGACTTCCTCGCGCGCTGGGAGGGCGAGCGCATCGGGATGAGCCTCCCCTCGCTGCGCACCGAGACGCTCTCCGCCTCGCTCGCCGAGCGGATCGCGCGGATCCGCAAGACCGGCTTCACGCTCGCGCCCGAGGCGGCGACCGAGCGGATGCGCGTCGTCATCAACAAGGGGAACCGCGAGGAGGACCTGCTCCGCGCCGTCGAGTCGGTGTTCGCGAACGGGTGGGCGCTCCTCAAGCTGTACTTCATGATCGGCCTCCCGGAGGAGCGGGACGAGGACGTCGTCGCGATCGCCGAGCTCGCGCGCCGGGCGCTCGGGACGGCGAAGCGCGCGTCCAAGAGCGGGGCGGCGACGCTCCACCTCGCGGTGTCGACGTTCGTCCCGAAGCCGTTCACGCCGTTCCAGTGGGAGCCGATGATCACGCCGGAGGAGACCCGCCGGCGCCAGTCGCTCGTCGCCACCACGCTCGGCGGCCGCAAGGGCGCGATCCAGTACAAGCCGCACGACTCGCGGCAGTCCTCGATCGAGGGGGCGCTCGCGCTCGGCGATCGCCGCGTCGGCACGGCGGTGCTCGGCGCGTACCGGCGCGGGCAGCGGCTCGACGGCTGGACCGAGTGGTTCGACGAGGCGCGCTGGCTCGACGCGTTCGCCGACACCGAGCGGGAGCACGGGGTCGGCCTCGACTGGTTCGCGCACCGGCGCCGGTCCTTCGACGAGGTGCTGCCGTGGGACCGCATCGACTGCGGCGTGACGAAGGACTTCCTCGCGAAGGAGCTCGCCCGCGCCCGCGCTCCCGAGCAGCACGTCGACTGCGTGACCGGGCCGTGCGGGGCCTGCGGCGTCTGCGACTTCGAGGTCGTGAAGAACCGGGTGTACGAGCGCGCGGACTACGTCCCGGCGCCGCCGCCTCCGCCGCGCGCACCCGATCCCGCTACGCGGACGCGTGTCCGCATCCGGTACGCGAAGCTCGGGCGGCTCGTCGCGCTGTCGCACCTCGAGACGATGCACGCGCTTCTCCGTGCGGTCCGCCGCGCGCGGCTGCCGGTCGTCTACTCGCAGGGGTTCCACCCGAAGCCGCGCGTCTCCTTCGGCCCCGCGCTCCCGGTCGGGCTCGAGAGCCTGTGCGAGCACCTCGACCTCGAGCTCTTCGGCTCTGCCGACGCCGCGGACGTCGCGTCGCGGCTCGGGGCCGAGCTCCCGGACGACTTCCGCGTGATGGAGTCGGCGGTCGTCGACCCATCGGAGCCGTCGGTCTCCGAGGCGCTCCGCGCAGTCCACTACCGCGCTCAGTTTCCCGAGGAAGGTTGGGGGGAAGACGCCCTGACGCGCTGCGTCGAAACCTTCCAGGGGGCGGACCGAGCGGTCGTCACGCGGGCTGCGCCCCCGAAGGCCCGGCGCGGAAAGCATCAACAGAAGGTCGCAGAGCGGACGGGAAGAGAGATAGACTTGAAAGAAATCGTGACGCATCTGGCCGTCGAGGGGCCGGGTACCGTCGCGTTCAGCTTGAGGGCGGACCCTTCGGGGAGCGCAAAGCCAGCCGAGGTGCTGGCGGCGATCTTCGGTGACGGGGCGCCGCCCAGGGGAGTGAAGGTCTTGAAGGAAGGCGTGAGCTTCGCGAGGACCGCTCGGCCCCCCACACCGGGACAGCCGCGCGCGCCTCGCTACCTCGACGCCTGAGTGAACGAACGCGCCCCGCCGGGCCGCGACGAACCGCGGCCGCGGGTGCGAGGAGAAGCGACGCTTTGAGCTTGCGCTCGACAGCCGATCCCGGAAGCCCGGCTCCACCAGGGCAGTCGCGATCGTGGCCCGATGCCCTGGGCCTCGCTCTCCCCGCACCATGGGGCGAGAGAGGAATCCCATGGCCGGCAACAGCATCCTGGTGATCAACGCGGCGGGCGCGGAGACGCGCGTCGCCCTCGTCGAGAACGGCACGATCCACGAGTACTACCTCGAGCGAAAGCGCGAGAAGGGGATCGTCGGCAACATCTACAAGGGCAGGGTGGTCCGCGTGCTCCCGGGCATGCAGGCCGCCTTCGTCGACATCGGCCTCGAGAAGGCCGCCTTCCTGTACGTCGGCGACGTCTACGGCGACCCGGACTTCTCCGAGGAGTTCGAGCTCACCGAGGGCGAGCACCCGGAGGAAGTGCCGGACGTCCCGGACGAGCTGGAGGCGGAGGCGGAGGAGGCGCGCGCGCAGGCCGCGCCCGCCGACGCCCCGGCGCTCACGCCCGTGCCCGGCGAGGTCGTCGCGGCGACGGTCGAGGCGACGGCGTCGCCCACGCCGGACGCAGGCGCGACGGCGCAGCCGGCCGCCGTGACCGCCGAGGAGGCGAGCGCGGCGGAGCCGCCGCCGATGACCACGATCCCGCTCACGAACGAGATCGGCATGGCGCCGGTGCCCGCGGTGCCGGGGCTGCTGGTCCCGCCGCTCGCCGATCCGGAGCCCGCTGCCGCGCCCGCTCACGACGCGACGGCCGAGGCGCCCGCGGCCGCCGCTCCGGACGCTCCGGAAGCTCCGGAAGCTCCGGTCGTGACGCAGGTGCCCGCCGCCGCTGCGCCGGCATCCGATCGACGCGAGGTGCGCGACCGCGAGGTGGCGCGCGAGGCCCGCCCCGAGCAGCGTCGACGCGAAGAGCGTGGCCGCGACGGCGGCCGCCGCGAGGGGCGCGAGCCGCGCGAGCGCGGTGAGCGCGGCGGACGCAACGGCCGCGAGGAGAAGCGCTCGAAGGAGCCGAAGAACATCCAGGACCTCCTGAAGGAGGGCCAGGAGGTGATCGTCCAGGTCGCGAAGGATCCGATCGGGACGAAGGGCGCCCGGATCACGAGCCACATCTCGCTCCCCGGCCGCCACCTCGTCTTCATGCCGACGGTCGATCACATCGGCATCTCGCGCCGCATCGAGAAGGACGGCGAGCGGCGCCGGCTCCGCGACATCGTGGATCGGATGCGGCCGGACGGGACCGGCTTCATCGTCCGCACCGTCGCCGAGAACGTCGAGGCGCCGAAGCTCGAGGCCGACATCCGGTTCCTCATCCAGGTCTGGAACGAGATCATCCGGACGAAGGACAAGGTCTCGGCGCCCGCCCTGCTGCACGGCGACCTCGACCTCATCCTGCGCGCCACGCGCGACCTCTTCACCGCGGAGGTCGGTAAGCTCGTCATCGACGACCGCGACGAGTACGAGCGGATCCTGCGCTTCGTGCACGATCAGGCGCCGCACCTCGAGAAGCAGATCGAGTACTACGCGGGCGAGGAGCCCATCTTCGACGCCTACGGCATCGAGCAGGAGCTGAAGCGCGCGAGCCAGCGCAAGGTTTGGCTGAAGAGCGGCGGCTACATCATCATGGACCAGGCCGAGGCGCTCACCGCGATCGACGTCAACTCCGGCCGGTACGTCGGGAAGAAGAACCTCGAGGAGACGATCACCAAGATCAACACCGAGGCGGCGAAGGAGATCGTCTACCAGCTCCGGCTCCGCAACATCGGCGGCATCATCATCATCGACTTCATCGACATGGACAAACCCCAGAACCGCGACAAGGTCTTCAAGGCCTTGCAGGACGCGCTGGGGCGGGACAAGGCGAAGACGAACGTCCTCAAGATCTCCGAGCTGGGGCTCGTCGAGATGACGCGCAAGCGCGTGCGCGAGTCGGTCACGCGCATGATGAACGAGCCCTGCGGCTACTGCGACGGCAAGGGGCACATCAAGTCGAAGATCACGATCGCGTACGAGATCTTCCGCGAGATCCGGCGGGAGGCGATCCACTACCCCGAGCCGGTGCTCGTCGTGAACAGCCATCCCGAGGTCGCGCGGATCCTGCAGGGCGCGGAGCGCGACGAGCTGCGCTACCTGATGGACCGGTTCAACAAGACCATCCAGGTGAAGCCGCAGCAGAACTACCACCAGGAGCAGTTCGACATCTACGGCCGCCAGGAGCGGGGCGAGCAGGAGAAGGGCCGCGGTGAGCAGGAGAAGGGCCGGGGCGAGCAGGAAAGGGGCCGGGGCGAACAGGAGAAGGGCCGCGGCGAACAGGAGAAGGGCCGCGGCGAACAGGACAGGGGCCGGGGCGATCGGGGTCGCGGCGGCGGACGGGAGCGTGGCGGCGGTGACCGCGAGCGCCGTGGTGGGGAGCGCGAGCGCGGCGGCGGCGGCGAGCGCGGCGGCGGCGGTGACCGCGAGCGCGGTGGTGCGGATCGCGAGCGCGGCGGCGGGAGCGGCGGCGCGGATCGCGAGCGCGGTGGCGGAAGCGGCGGCGCGGATCGCGACCGCGGTGGCGCGGACCGCGAGCGCGGCGGCGCGGATCGCGAGCGCGCCGGCGGGGAGAAGCGCTCCGAGGAGCAGCCCGCGCAGGCGGCCGCGAAGGACGAGGGCTAGAGGGGCGCGGCATGGCGGCTGCCGCCGAGCGCGGGGACGAGCGCTGGATCGCCCGGATGATCCGGGTCGCGCCCGACGCGGTCCAGATCGCGCTCCGCATGCTCGGCGGGGAGGCCGTGCAGCTGAGGGCGATGGCCCTCACGTACATCTCGCTGTTCGCGCTCGTCCCTGGGCTCGTCGTCGCGTTCTCGGTCGTGCAGGCGTTCACCGGGATGGATCGCATCTCCGACCGGCTCCACGAGTTCCTGTTCGCGAACCTCGCGGTCGGTGCGCGCGCGACGATCGAGCCGTACCTCGACCGGTTCATCCAGAACACGCACGTCACCTCCGCAGGGCTCGTCGGCGGCGCGCTCCTCGTCTGGTCGTCGGTCAGCCTGTTCCAGAACGTCGACCGCGCCTTCAACGACATCTGGGGCGTGCGTCGACGGCGCTCGCTCACGCAGCAGGCGACGATCTACTGGGTTGGGATCACGCTCGGGCCGCTGCTCCTCGCCGGCTCGGTGATGCTCGGCCACTCGACGCGCTCGTTCCTCGCGAGCTCGCGCCTCGGGTTCCTCGCGGCGGCCGCCGGCGCCCTCCTGACCTGCACCTTCTTCTCCATCGCGTACCTCATCGTCCCGAACACTAAGGTGCGGCTCCGGAACGCGGCGGCGGGCGGCCTCATTGCCGGGCTCGCGTGGGAGGTCGCGAAGTGGGGCTACGCGGCGTTCGTCGCGCGCTCGGTGCGGTACTCCGCGATCTACGGCTCGGTGGCGGCGATCCCGATCTTCCTCCTCTGGCTGTATCTGTCCTGGGCCATCCTGCTCTTCGGGGCGCGGCTCGCGTTCGTGTTCCAGTACGCCTCGTCCCTCATCAAGGGCGTCCACGCGGACTCGAAGACCGGCCGCGAGATCCTCGCAGGTCGCGCCCTCCTCATCGTCGCGCGGGTCTTCGACGTCGGCGGAACCGCGGCGCCGGATCCCGGCGAGATCGCGAACCAGCTCGGCACCGCGGCCGACGACGTGGGCGACGTGCTCGCCGCCCTGAAGACGGCCGGCCTCGTCGTGGCGCTCGGGGATGGCGGGCTCGTCCCGGGAAGGCCGCTCGAGAAGCTGACGCTGCTCGACGTCCGGCGCGCCGTCTCCGGCAAGGAGCCGCCGCTCGGCGCGGGCGCCGGGCTCGTCCCCGCCATCGTGAAGGGGGTCGAGGACGGCGCCGCCGAGCGGCTCGCCGAGATCTCGTTCCGCGAGCTGTGTGAGCGCGAGCGCGGCGGTGCCGGAGAGCAGGCGAGCGCTCCCCCGGACGCAGGTTCTGCGGGCGTTCAGCCTATCCGGTCCGCCTGACTTCGGCGGTCGGTGCGGGTCGATGGTGCATCATGGCGGTTCCCTTGCTGATTTCGGCGCCTTCGGCTAGGCTTTTTACAGACCGAGCGGCTTTCGCAAGTCGGGCCGCGGTGCCCGCCGGAGTCCAGATGCTCAAGTCGGACCTCATCAACATCCTCGTCGTGAAACGCGGCGTGACCCAGAAGCAAGCCGAGGCCACCATCGAGACGATCTTCGACTCGATGAAGGACGCGCTGTGCCGCGGCGAGAACATCGAAATCCGCGGGCTTGGCGCATTTCACGTGAAGCACTACGAAGGCTATCAGGGGCGAAATCCCAAGACCGGAGAGGTCATCCCCGTGAAGCCGAAGCGCGGGATCCTGTTCCGGACGGGCAAGGAGCTCCGAGATCGCGTGAACCGCTCGGGCGAGGACGACGGGCCCGAGGGACAGGGCACGCCGCCCGTGGCCGCGGGCGCGTAACCGCCCGAGATTGCGCCGCTCGTCGAACGGCCGTGCCGAGGAGGCGCGGCCGTTTACTGTTCATGCCGCGAGCGCGAGCCTCCCTACGGGTCGGATCGAGAGCTCGGGCGGCAGATCGTCGTAGGCGAGCACCGCGATCCGCGGGAAGCGCGGCGCGAGGAGGCTCCGCAGCGCGCGCCGGACGTCACCGCTCGCGAGCACGACGGGCGGCTCCTCGCGCCCACGCACCTCCCGCTCGAGACCGTCGAGCAGAAGCGCCGCCAGGTCCGGTGCGAGGGCGAGCGCGTCGCCCGCGAGCGCGTCCCGCAGCGCACCCTCCGCGCCGGGATCGAGGAGGAGCGCGTCGAGCGGCCCCTCGCCCGCGCAGCGGTGTCCGATGTGCCGTCGCAGCGCGCGCCGCGCCGCCTCGGCGAGCGCAGGGGCGCCGCGCGCGGCGCCGCCCGCCTCGAGGAGCGCCTCGAGGATCGTGCGGAGCGGCCGCACGGAGACGCCCTCCTCGACGAGGCGACGCAGCACGTCGGCGAGGAGCACGGGCGGGAGCTGACGCCCCGCCTCGCGCACGAGCGCGGGCGCGCTCTGCTCGAGGCCGTCGAGCAGCGCCTGCGCCTCCTGGATCCCGACGAGCAGGTGGGCCGACCGCGCGAGCGCCGATGCAGACTCCGCGAGGACGCGGTCGAGGGGGCCGCGCACGGGCCCGAGCCTCGCGGCGCGCGCCGCGTCCGACGCGGAGACACGGGTCGTCCAGCGCCCCGTGAGCGGGTCGCGCTCCGGAGTGCCGTCGATCCCGACGAGCACGAGATCGTCGGGTGCCGCGAGCGCGACGGCCTCGGAGAGGGGCGCGCGTCCAGACGCGCAGGGCACGTCGTCGACGAGGAGCGCCCACCCGTCCGGCGCTCCCGCGCCGTGGACCGCGATGGGCGGGACCTGCACCCCGAGCTCGGTCCAGAGCCGCTCGCGGATCGCCCCGAGGCCCTCGCCGACGAAGCGGCCCTCGCTCGCGCGGGCGAGCGCGAGCAGGTCCGGGCCGAGGAGGAGGACGAGCGGCGAAGGCGGTCCGAGCGCCGGCGCGCTCGCGCCGTCCGGCCCGGCGGAGGAGGGCCCGGTCTCGGCGCGCCGCGCGCGGGCGCGGCCGAGCGCGCGCGCTCCCGCCGCCGCCGCGGCGGCGAGCAGCAGGAACGGCGCCGCGGGGAGCCCCGGCGCGAGCGCGAGCCCCCCGAGGAGCGCCGCGACGGCGGCGAGCGCGCGGGGCTCCGCGAGGAGCTGCCGCCCGATCTCCCCGCCGAGCGAGTCCCCCTCCTCCTCGGCCGCGACGCGCGTCACCGCGATCCCCGCCGAGACCGCGAGCAGCAGCGCGGGGATCTGCGACGCGAGGCCGTCGCCGATCGCGAGCAGGGTGTAGCGCCGCGCCGCGGCCGCGACGTCCATCCCCCGGAGCGTGCCCGCGACGAGCCCGCCCGCCACGTTGACGAGCACGATCGCGACGCCGGCGACCGCGTCGCCCTTCACGAACTTGAGCGCCCCGTCCATTGCACCGTAGAGCTGCCCCTCCCGCTCGAGGCTGCGCCGGCGGCGGCGCGCCTCCGCCGCGTCGATCGCGCTCGCTCGCACGTCCGCGTCGATCGCCATCTGCCTGCCGGGCATGGCGTCGAGGGCGAACCGCGCCGCCACCTCCGCGACGCGCTCCGCCCCCTTCGCGACGACGAGCAGCTGCACGAGGGTGAGGATCGCGAACACGACCGCGCCCACCACCGCGTTCCCCTGGACCACGACGCGCCCGAAGGCCTCGATGACGCGCCCCGCCTCGCCGCGCGAGAGGACGAGCCGCGTAGACGAGACGTTGAGGGCGAGCCGGAAGAGCGTCGTGAGCAGGAGCAGCGTCGGGAAGCTCGCGAAGCGCAGCGCGCTCCGCGCGAAGAGCGTGACGACCAGGATCGTCGCCGACCCGGCGACGTTCAGCGCGAGGAGCGCGTCGAGCAGCCCCGGCGACAGCGGCGCGACGAGGAGCAGCACGATGGCGAGGACGGCGAGCGCGAACATCGCCTCGCCCGCGCCGCGCAGGCGGGCGAGCAGGGCATGCAGTGGCGTCATGGCGCCTCCGGTGGACCGTACAGGTGGGCGAGCAGCGCGGCGGCGGCGTCGTACAGCTCCTCCGGGATGTCGTCCCCGACCTCGGCGAGGCGGTGGAGCGCGCGGGCGAGCGGGACGTCCCGAACGATCGGCACTCCGGCGCGGCGCGCCGCCGAGCGGATCCGGGCTGCCGCGAGGCCCGTCCCCTTCGCGACGACGCGCGGCGCGCCCTCGCGACCGCGCTCGTGGCGGAGCGCGATCGCCACGCGGGTGGGGTTCACGATCACCACCGTGGCGCGGGCGACGGGGCCCGCCTCGACGAGGGCGCGGTGAGCGCGCCGCCGCTCCGCCTTGTGCTCGGGGTCTCCCTCGTCCTCGCGGAGCTCGCGGCGCACCTCGTCGCGGCTCATCATGAGCGACCGCCGGAGCCGGCGGCGCTCGAGCGCGAGATCCACGATCCCGATCGCGGCGAGGGCGGCCGCGAGCCGCACCGCGAGCGGCCACAGGAGCGCGAGCGCGGCGGTGAGGGCGCCGAGCCCAGCGGCGCGCGGGAGGTTCGCCACGGTGCGCGCCGCGTCCCGCCACCACCTCGCCAGGACGAATACCACCAGCGCCGCCTTCAAGACGCCGAGCGCTGCGCGGCCGAGCTGGTGGAGCGAACAGAGGCGGCGCAGCCCCCGGAACGGATCGATCCGCTCGAGCCGTGGGCGCAACGCCGCGCCCGACACGACGAAGCCCGTCTGGAGCAGACCCGCGAGCACGCCGCCCGCGAGCGCGCAGGCGGCGGGCGGGAGCGCGAGCCGCAGCACGAGCGCCGCCGCGTCCGACAAGAGCGCCGCCGGGTCCGCCGGGACGGCCGCGCCGCGGAGCGCCGCCCCCTGCAGCGCCCTCCCGAGGGTCTCTGCCATGCTGCGCCCCGTCGCCGCGATCCCTGCGAGGCCAAACGCCAGGGCGGCGGCCGCGGAGAGATCGCCGCTCCGCGCCACCTCGCCGCGCCGGCGCGCCTCGCGGAGACGGCGCGGCGTCGGCTGCTCGGTCCGGCCTCCGGTCACGGCCACGTCCCCGCGAGCCACCCGGGCGCCGAGCCGGCGAGCGCGGTGAGCGCGACGAGCCGGCCGCCCGCGGCGGAGGCCGCAGCGGCGACGGCGAGCAACCCGAGCGTCGCGCGGGCGGGCTGCGCTGCGTTCGCGGCCCCGAGCTGCGGCGCGACGCGGGAGACGACCGCGAGCGTGAGATCGGCCGCGAGCACTCCGGCGGCCGCGGGCGCGCCGATCGCCACGGCCGTGGAGAGGACCTCGCCCGCCGCGCGGAGCGCGACCTCCCGCGCGGCATCGATCGCGAAGACGCCGCCGGGGGGGATCGCGCCGAAGCTGCCGAGGAGCCCCGAGATGACGAGCCGGTCGCCACCCGCCCAGGCGGCGAGCACGACCACCCAGTGTGCGAGGAGATCGCCGGTCGCGCTCTCGCGCTGGCGGATGGGCGCGACGTGCAGCTCCGCGAGCGTCGCTCCGCGGAAGGTGTCGGCGAGACGGCCCGCCGCACGGGCCGCCTCGACCGGAGCCGAGGCGAGCAGCGCGAGCACGGTACCGAGCGCCAGCTCGCGCGCACCCGCGGCGACGAGGCCGAGCCCCGCGGGGGCCGGGCCGGCGGGCGCGGCGAGGGCCGCACCGGAGAGCCCGAAGCCGATCGCGAGGGCGACGCGGACGAGGGGAGCGACGAGCGGACCGCCGAGGAACGGCGAGACCATCGCGACCGGGAGGAGCCGCAGCGACGCGAGGAGCACGGTCGCGGGGGCGGGGGCCATGCCGAGGTTGGCGGTCGTCACGGGACGATCCTCGCGGCGAGCGACATGCACTCCTCCGCGAGCCGGAGCACGCGCGCGCCGATGAAGGGCGAGGCGATCGCGAGCGCGCCGAGGACCGCCACGAGGCGCGGGACGACCCCGATGCTCTGCTCCTGCACCTGGGTCGCGGCCTGGAGGACGCCCGTCAGGAGGCCGACGAGGAGCGCCGCTCCGACGGGAGGGGCGGAGACGAGGAGCACCACCAGGATCGCCTCGCGGACGAGGTGGAGGAGGACGGGTTCCATGCGCTACCCGGCGTACGAGAGCGCGAGGGCCCGCGCGAGGAGCTTCCACCCGTCGACCGCGACGAAGAGGAGGAGCTTGAACGGGAGGGCGACCGAGGTCGGCGAGAGCTGGGTGAGCCCGAGTGCCAGCAGCACGTTCGCGACGACGAGGTCGACCGCGAGGAACGGGACGAAGACGACGAACCCGATCGTGAACGCGCGCCGCAGCTCGGACACGACGAACGCGGGGGCGAGCACGGCGAGGTCGTCGTCAGCGGGCGCCGGCGCGCCGGGCGCGCGCAGCCTGCGGGCGACGTCGTGGAGGGCGGCCCGGTCGTCCGGCCGCGCGAAGCGCGCGAGGAACTCGCGGACAGGCGCGGCCGCCCGGGTGACGCGCGCCGCGGCCCCCGCGAGCCCCGCCTCGCCGGGCGCCTCCCGGGCGAGCGCGGCGGCGCGCTCGCCGACCGGCGCCATGACGAGAAGCGTGAGGACGAGCGCGAGCCCGGTCACGACCGTGTTCGGCGGCACCTGCGGCGCCCCGAGCGCGGAGCGCGCGACGGAGAGGACCACGGCGATCTTGAGGAAGGACGTCAGCATCACGAGCGCGGCGGGCGCGAGCGCGAGCACGCCGACGAGCGCGATCAGCTCGGCGGTCCGGTCCGCGACGGGACCCGCGGAAGGGAGCAACGCGGCGGCGATCATGAGCGGTCCTCCACGGCACCGAGGTCCCGGAGGAGCCGGACGCCGTCCTTTCCCCAGCCGACGAGGAGCTTGCGGCCTCCGGCCTGGACGAGCGCCACGCCGAGACCCGCTCCGAGCGGAGCTCGCGCGACCACGGCGACGGGCTCCGGCGTCGTGGTCGCGCGCGCCCGTCGCCGGACGAAGACGGCGACCGTCGCGAGCGCCGCGAGCGCGAGGGCGGCTCGGGCCGCGAGCGCGGTGATCACGGCGCCACCTCGACCGAGAGGATCCGCACGCCGACGGAGCCGTCGACGTCGACGAGCTCGCCGCGCGCGACGGCGCGGTCGCCGACGCGCAGCGTGACGAGCCCGCGCCGGTCGATGGAGAGGGGGAGCGCGGCGCCCGGCTCGAGGCGAGCGATCTCGGACAGCGGGACGTCCACCCGCGCGAGCTCGACCTCGAGCGTCACCGGGAGCTGCGCGTTCCGTTCGTGCATGGTGATCTCCGTCACGTGGAAGGTCTCGCCGTCGTACCGGCCGCGAAACCGGGCGCCGGCGTGGAGGACGAGCGCGTCGGGGAAGTCCTCCGCCGGATCGAGCAGGACGACGTCTCCCGCCGAGAGGGCGGCGAGCTCGTCCGGGGAGAGCGGCGCCCGACCCGACCGGAACGACGCCGGAACGCGGGCCGCGAGCGCGGGCCCCTCGGACAAGGACCCCGCGATCGCCCGCACCGCGGACGCGGGGAGGAGCAGACGCGCGTTCCCCGTCACCGGACCCGCGGTGATCTCCAGCTCGACGGCGAGCGCGGACCGGGGCTCGGCGGCGCCGCGTGAGACGCGGGGGGCGAGCGCGTCCTCGATCTCGGGGAGGGTGCAGGCCGCGTCGACGGCGGCGAGCGCGAGGAGCTCGAGGACGGCCGCCTCGATGGGCGTGATCGCCGTCGCTCCCGGCACCGCCCCGGCCCCGCCCGCGAGCAGGTCGACGAGGGCGACCACGAGCGCGGGGTCGACCTCGAGCAGCCCCGCCGCGGGGACGGCGGTCAGGTCCACCGCGAGGCGGGCCGTGGCGGCGCGGGTCCCGGCGGCGCCCGGCGCCGGGCGGGCGCGGATCGCGATCTCCCGGCCGAGCAGCGGCGCGAGCGCGCGCGCCGCGGCTTCGGCGGCACGCGCGCCGGTCGCACGCGCCGCGGGGGTGAGCGCGGCGAAGCCCCTGGAGAGGGCAGGGAGATCGAACGGAAGCGGCACGGCGTTCAGGTCTCCAAGGCGCATGCCAGCGCGGGCACCGCGCCAACCCTGCGGAAACGGACAAGACGGAGGAGGTGCGGAGGGCCGCGGTTCGGCGGAGGGGCCGCGCATCAGCCCCAGATCCGCTCGCGGCAGAGACGGACCAGCACGGGGGAGGCGCCGCCCGCCTCGGGCGTTCCGGCCGCGACCGACCTGAGGAGCTCGGCGACGCGCGGTCGCTCGAGCGCGGCCAGCGCCGCCGCCGCAGCGCCCGCGGAACGAGGGTCGGTCGCGAGCGCCGCCGACAGCGCCTGCAGCCGGTCGCGCCGCGTCGAGCGCACGAGCCGCTGCGCGTGGGCGACCACGTCCGATGCGCCCGGCGTCGCGAGGCGGGACAGGAGCGCCGCCGCCCGGTCCGGCACGAGCGCGGCCGCGAGCGCTCCGACCCGCCGGTCCGCTTGCGTCACGAGGTCACCTTGGGGCGGAGCCGCGCCCGGACCGCCGGCGCCGCGACAGCGAATGCCGCGAGCGCCGCGGCGACCGCCAGGCCGACGAGGACAGAGCCGCGACGGGAGGCGACGCGCACGGGGGCCGTGGACTCCGAGGCCTCCGCCACGACCACCGCGACCGCGCCGGGGTCGAGCCCGTCGACCGCGCCCGCGATCATCGCCCGGATCCCGGGCTCGAGCGCCCGGATCGCGGCGCACGCCGCGGCCCGGCACTTGACGAGGACCGCTCCGCGCGGCGGTGTCCGTCCGGGAGCGCGGAGCGGGTCCGGCTGCGCCAGGCCGATGTGGACGCGAGCCTCGACGACGCCGTCGATCGCCTCGACGCTGCGGGCGAGCTCCCCGCCGAGCGCGTGAAGGAAGAGCGCGTGCTCCTCCGTCGGGGTCGGCACCATGGACCCCTTCCCGAACACGTCGGCGAAGCCGGGCGGGCGCGCGCGAGGCAGCTCCCGCTCGGCGAGGATCCGTTGCGCGCGTGCGGCGTCGCCGCCGGCGACCTCGACGCGCCAGCGCTCTTCCGCGCCATCCTCGCGTGCCTTCGTCGCCGCGACGCCGCGCTCGTCGAGCGCGACGAGCACGTCGTTCGCCTGGCGCTCGTCGAGGCCGTGGAGGATCTCCTCGCGCGCGCAGCCCGCGAGCGCGACGGCGAGGAGGAGGATGAGGACGCGGCGCACGGGAGCTCCTAGAGCTGGGTGTTGAGGGTCTGCTTCACCGCTTGCGCGCCCTGCTCCACGAGCCTCGAGGCGAGATCCACCGTCTGCGCGCAGCGGTACGCCTCCGCCTGGAGCCCGATGAGCTCGGCGGCCGTGAACGTCCGGCCGGCCCGCGCGGCCGCGAGCACGCCATCGAGCCGCGCCTGCGCCCGCTCGATCCCGGACAGCGCCGCGACCGCCGGGTGCGGGCGCGCGGGGGCGGTGATGCCCGAGGGAGCCTTCGTCGAGGCGGCGTGGGCCTCGAGGAGGGCGGAGAAGCCCTGCGCGCGGTGCGAAGCGGTCGCCGCCGCGGCGGGCGCGGGCACGGCGACGCCGACGGGGGCGACGGCCATGAGGGCTCCTAGTGGATGTTCGAGATCGCGGACTTCGCGCTGTCGTGCTTCACCTTCATGACGTTCGACAGCGCTGTGAACTCGCGGCTCTCCCGCTGCATGTTCTCCTGCAGCTGCAGGTACTGCAGGTTGAACGTACGAGCCTCCTGCTGGAGCGTGCGCGTCGCCTCGAGCACGTCGCCCTCCGGGGACGACCCGCCGGACGCGGCCGTGCCGCCGCCCGAGGCGGCCGCGACCGCCGAGCTCGGCGCGGGCACCGCCGAGCGCACCGCGGCGGAGAGCACCGTCCCCGCAGGGACGTACGGCGCGGCGAGCTCGACCGTCGCTGCGACGCCCTGGGCGAGCCCCGACGCGGCGGTCCGGAGCGCGTTCTCGAAGCGCCCCGGCTCCGCCTTGCGCTCGGTGGTGGGGGCGACGTGGATGGACTCGATCTTGTTCATGGCTGCCTCCTTCGCCCCCCGGGAGCAACGGCCGTGCCCGCTCGCCTCCGCGCAGGGGCGGGCAGATCGCGGCGCGAATCCGCCGCCCGCCGACCGGGCGCCGTCCGCGCCGGCCGCCTCGCGGACCGTGCTACCGTTCCCGCGTGCCGAAGGAGTACCTCCGCAAGCTCTGCGATCAGATCGTCCAGACGCAGAAGCCGCTCCGCGTGCTGCGCGCCATCAACTGGGACCCGCACGTCCACGAGCGCTTCTTCAAGTCGGGTGCGAAGGAGCTGCCGCGCCCCGAGTACCCCGCGCTCGGCTTCTCGCCGAAGGAGCGGCAGCGGGAACTCCGCAAGATCCGCAAGCAGATCCGCGGTCGGAACCCCATCGAGGAGCTCCTGCGGCGCCGCTGCGACGAGTTCATGCTCGTCGCGGACCTGCTCTCCGCGCGCGGGACGCGGCGCTTCTACGAGATCTCGCGCCGCCTCTACGGCGACCCGCGCGACCGCTTCCCCGATCACAACGTCGACAACCTCGCCATCGCGAGGGCCTGGGCGTCCCGCCCGCGGGCGCGTGACGAGGACCTCTCGCTCGACTCGGACCAGGCGGCGGCGCGGGTCGCGGAGATCTGCAACCCGCTCCTCGGCGGCCACGTGCAGGTCGTCGTCCGCTCGCGGCTCACCGCCAACGCCGCGGCCGGCGCGACGCGCATCACCCTGCGCAAGGGCGCCCGCTTCAGCGAGCGGCAGGTCCGCGCGCTCGCCCACCACGAAGGGCTCTGGCACGTCCTCACCTCGATGAACGGGCACCGCCAGCCGGTGCTCACCATCCTCGGCGTCGGGCTCCCGCGCTCGACCGAGTCGCAGGAGGGCTGCGGCATCGTCGCGGAGTTCCTCACCGGCAACATCACCGACGAGCGGTACATCGAGCTCGGCGAGCGGACGATCGCGATCGACATGGCCGCGCGCGGCGCCGACTTCCTCGAGGTGTACCGCTACCTGCTCGCGCGGTTCCCGCCGGTGAAGGCGGCGCTCATGAGCGAGCGGGTGTTCCGCGGCGGGGTGCTCGAGGGCGGCGCGCCCTTCACGAAGGACGCGGCCTACCAGCGCGGCTACTGCCGGACTTTCAACTTCCTGCGCGCGGCGCTCGAGCAGCGCGACGTGGACCTCGTGCGGGCGTTCCTCGCCGGAAAGATGAGCGTCGACGACGCGGAGCTCGTGCGCGACCTCGTCGAGGAGGGGATCTGCGCGCCGCCGGTCTTCCTCCCCGAGTGGTTCATCGACGTCGACCGGCTGAACGCGATCGCGACCCACTCCGTCACGATGAACCGGTTCAGCCTGCCGTCGGTGACGCGCTACTACGCTGCGCGCCGGAAGGTCGGGCGGGAGAAGGGGGAGGTGGTGGGCCGCCTCGCGACGCCGCCGGACACCGAGGAGCGGCCGGCGGTGGCCGGTGCCGACGAGGGCGACCTCGGCGAATGAATGCCGCTCAGACGCTCGCCCCGAAGAGCCGGCCGACGCCGTAGGTGACGCTCGCGGCGAGCGCGGCAAGACCCGCCATGCGCGCCGCGGAGAGCCAGACGCTCGTGCCGGAGAGGAACCCGACGAGCCCGCCCACCCCGGCGAGCACGAGGAACGCGAGCGCGGAGCTCACCGCGACCGCGACCGTCCCCGTCGTGAGGAGGAAGGGGATGATCGGGACGAGCGCGCCGACCGAGAACATCGCGAACGAGGAGAGCGCCGCGCCCACCGGCGAGCCGAGGTCGGTCGGGTCGAGGCCGAGCTCCTCGCGCACGAGCGTGTCCGCCGCGCTCTCCGGGTTCTTGAGAATCTCCGCCGCGGTGCGGCTCGCCTGCTCTGTGGAGAGCCCCTTCTGCTTGAAGATGAGGGCGAGCTCGGCCGCCTCCTCCTCCGGCGCCTCGTCGATCTCGCGCCGCTCCATCTCGACCTGTCGCGTGAGCAGATCGCGCTGGCTCGCGACGGAGGTGTACTCCCCCGCCGCCATGGAGAAGGCGCCGGCGAGGAGGCCGGCGAAGCCGGTGACGATCACGTTGCGCGGCTCGACCCCCGCCCCGGCGACGCCGACGATGAGCGAGAGGTTCGAGACGAGCCCGTCGTTCATGCCGAAGATGGCGGCGCGGATGGAGCCCGCCGCGGACGACGACCGGTGCCAGCGCTCGCGCTGGGCGATGAGCTCGCGCGCCTCGGTCGGCGCGCCCCGGCTCATCCCGACGATCGTCCGGCGGTGCTCGCGCTCCTCGTCGGCGATCGCGATCGCGTCGCCTCCCTGCGCGTCGTACTTGTCCGCGTCGCCCGCCTCCGCCTCGAGGACCATCGGGAAGACCGCGGCCGTGCCGAGCCGACGGGCGAGCCAGATGAGCGCGCGGATGCGGGAGGACGGCCGGTCGGGCGGGATCGCGACCCCTTCCTTCTCGAGCTTCCGCTGCCAGATCTCGGCGTGCCGCCGCTCCGCGAGGGCGATCTCCTCGAGGCTCCGCGCCTTGTCCGCATCCTTCTCGAACCTCGCGAGCCCCTCGTAGAGGGCGGCGCCGTCGCGCTCGTCGAGGAGGTTTCTCAGCCACAGATCGCTGCGCGGGTTCATGGCTCAGAAATGTAACAGAGGCACATGGGGGGAGCGCGTTCGCGGCTCGCCAGGACGGGGTGTCTGGACTATAACTTCCCGCTCCGCGAGAGGTTCTTCCCGTGCAGAAGCTCGACACCCGCGATCCCTCCTTCCGCGCCGCCTGGGCCAAGGTCTGCGCCCGCGGCTCCGACGAGGACGAGGCGCCCGTCCGCGAGGCCGCGCAGCGGATCGTCGACGACGTCCGCGCCCGCGGCGACGTCGCCCTCCTCGAGTACACCCGCCGCTTCGACCGCTGGGACCCCGGGTCCGCGGAAGGCGTCGTGCTCGGGCCGGACGCGATGCGCGCGGCCTACGCCTCGCTCCCCGCGGAGGGCCGGCGCGCGCTCGCCCTCGCCGCGAGGCGGATCTCGGACTTCCACCGCCGCGAGCGCGACGCGGAGGTCCCGGCGAAGCGCGACGCGACGGGGGCGACGCTCGCGCAGGTGGTCCGCCCGCTCGCGAGGGTCGGCCTCTACGTTCCGGGCGGCACGGCGCGTTACCCGTCGTCGGTCCTCATGACCGCCATCCCGGCGAAGGTGGCCGGGGTGCGAGAGGTCGTCGTCTGCTCCCCGGGCGTGAAGGGGACCGGCGAGATGGACGCCTGGACGCTCGCCGCGTGCCACGTCGCCGGCGTCTCGCGCCTCCTCCGCGTCGGCGGGGCGCAGGCGGTCGCGGCGCTCGCGTACGGGACCGCCACGATCCCGGCGGTCGACAAGATCTGCGGCCCCGGCAACGCCTACGTCGCCGCGGCGAAGCGGCTCGTCTTCGGCCGGGTGGACATCGACATGATCGCCGGGCCGAGCGAGATCCTGGTGCTCGCCGACGGCCGCTCCGACCCGGCCGAGGTCGCCGCCGATCTCATCGCGCAGGCCGAGCACGACGCGCGCGCCGTGGCGGTGCTCGTCACGCCGTCGGCGGCGCTCGCCGACGCGGCGCTCGCCGAGGTGGAGCGGCAGCTCGAGGACCTGCCGAGGCGCGAGATCGCGACGGCGTCGATCCGCGATCGCGGCGCCGCGGTGGTCGCCCGGGATCTCGCCGAGGCGGTGCGGCTCGCGGACGAGTTCGCCCCGGAGCACCTCGCGCTCCACGCGACGAACGCGGCGGCGCTCGTCCGCCGCATCTCGCGCGCAGGCGCCGTGTTCGTCGGTACGTCCACCCCCGAGGCGGTCGGCGACTACGTGGCGGGCCCCTCGCACGTCCTCCCGACGGCGGGGACGGCGCGCTTCGCCTCGCCGCTGTCGGTCGCCACGTTCCGGCGGCGGATGAGCGTGCTCGACCTCACGCCGAAGGCGCTCGCCGCCCTCGCGCCCGCGGTGGAGACGCTCGCGCGCGCCGAGGGGCTCGAGGGGCACCGGCGTGCGGTCGCGATCCGGGTGGCGAAGGCGAAGGCGGCCGCGGCCCCGACGCCCGCGCGTGTGCGCGCCGCGCGCCGGCCGGCGCCGCGCCCTTCGACTTCGCGCCCCGTCCCGGGGCGCTCCGCTCAGAGTGAGCGGAAAGCTGTCCGGAGGAGGCGATGAAGGCGGCGGCGAGGGCGCGGGGCGCGGGGCGACGTGGCCAGGTCGCGCGCCGGACGAAGGAGACCGAGGTCGAGGTGGACCTCCGGCTCGAGCCGGGCGAGGCCCGTATCGCGACCGGGATCCCCTTCTTCGATCACATGCTCGAGCAGATCTCGCGGCACGGCGGGATGGCGCTCGCGGTGCGCGCGAAGGGCGACCTGCAGGTGGACGCCCACCACACCGTCGAGGACGTCGGGATCGGGATCGGCGAGGCGCTGAAGCAGGCGGTGGCCGACAAGGCGGGGCTCGCCCGTTACGGCCACGCGGTCGTGCCGCTCGACGAGGCGCTCGTCGAGGCGGTGGTGGACCTGTCCGGCCGGCCGCACCTCACCTTCAACGCGAAGCTCCCCTCCGGGAAGAAGTTCATCGGCTCCTTCGACGTCGACCTCACCCAGGACTTCCTGCAGGCGCTCGTGAACCACGCGCGGATCTGCCTGCACGTGAACGTCCGCTACGGCCGCAACCTGCACCACGTCGTCGAGGCGATCTTCAAGGCGACCGCCCGCGCGCTTCGCGCGGCAACGGCGCGCGAGGCCGGGGCCGGGGTTCCGAGCACGAAGGGGATGCTGTGAAGCGGCCCCCCGGAACCATCGCCCTCGTCGACTACGGCGCCGGCAACCTGCGCTCGGTCGAGAACGCGCTGCGCGAGGTCGGCGCGGCCGTCGTCGTCACGCACGACCCGGAGGTCGTCCGGCGCGCCGACCGCGTGGTCGTGCCCGGCCAGGGCTCCATGCCGGAGTGCGCCGAGGCGATGCGGAAGAGCGGCGTCGCCGACGCGCTCGTCGAGGCCGTGCGGCGGGGCACGCCCGTGCTCGGCATCTGCGTGGGGCTCCAGATCCTGTTCGAGGAGGGTGAGGAGGCGGGCGGCTCCCGCGGGCTCGGGCTCCTCCCCGGCCGCATCGCGAAGCTCCCCTCCGGACAGAAGCTGCCCCACATCGGCTGGTCGCCGCTCCACGCCACCCCCTCCGCCCCGCCGCTCTTCCGGGAGATGGACGGCGCGTACACCTACTTCGCCCATTCGTACGCAGCGCCCGCCGACGCCCCCGGAGTCGCCCTCACGACGACGCACGGCGTGGCGTACTGCGCGGCGCTCGCGAAGGAGAACCTCTTCGCGGTCCAGTTCCACCCCGAGAAGAGCCAGAAGGTCGGGCTCGCGCTCCTCGAGCGCTTCGTCCGCGTCTAGCCCCGAGGTCTCATGCTCGTCATCCCCGCCATCGATCTCATGGACGGCGAGGTCGTCCGGCTCGAGAAGGGCGACTTCGCCACGAAGACCGTCTACGCGCGGCGCCCGGCCGACAAGGCGTCGGAGTTCGCCCGCGCTGGCGCGAGCCTGCTCCACGTCGTGGACCTCGACGGCGCGAAGGCGGGCTGGCCGGTGAACCTCGACGCCGTCGCCGCGATCTGCCGCGTGCCGGGGGTCGACGTGGAGCTCGGGGGCGGGCTCCGCACGCTCGTCGACATCGAGAAGGTGCTCGCGCTCGGCGTGCGCCACGTCGTCCTCGGGACCGCAGCGGTCGAGCGGCTCGGGCTCGTGGAGGAGGCGTGCCGGAAGTTCCCCGGACGTGTCCGCACCGGCATCGACGCGCGGAACGGCGAGGTGAAGATCGCCGGCTGGCTCGAGGGGACCGGGCTCTCCGCCGTGGAGGTGGCGAAGCGCGTCCACGCGGCGGGCGTGTCGCTCGTCGAGTACACCGACGTCGGCCGCGACGGCATGTTCACCGGGGTGGACGTGGAAGGCGCCGCGCGCATCCAGGCGGAGGTCGGGGTCGAGGTGGTCGCCTCGGGTGGCGTCGCGAGTGTCGCCGACGTCCGCGCTTGCAAGGCCGCCGGCCTCGCCGGGGTCATCATCGGCAAGGCGCTCTACGAGGGTCGCATCAATCTCGGCGAGGCGATCCGCGTCTCCGGAGAGTAGAAGAGGAGCCCCATGCCCGCGAAGCGCATCATCCCCTGCCTCGACGTGAAGAACGGCCGCGTCGTGAAGGGGGTGAAGTTCGAGAACCTGCGCGACGCGGGCGATCCCGTCGAGGCGGCCGCCCGCTACGACGCGCAGGGGGCGGACGAGGTGACGTACCTCGACATCGCCGCCACCCTGGAGAACCGGGGCACGCTCATCGGCCTCGTCGAGCGGACCGCGGCGCGGGTGTTCGCACCGCTCACGGTCGGCGGCGGCGTGCGGAGCGAGGAGGAGTTCGTCGGGCTCCTCCGTGCCGGCGCGGACAAGGTCTCGGTGAACAGCGCCGCGGTGAAGGACCCCTCCCTCGTCGACCGGCTCTCGCGGATCGCCGGGGCGCAGGCGCTCGTCATCGCGATCGACGTGAAGCGCCGGCCCGGGACGCACCCCCAGCAGTGGGAGGTCTACGTCGCCGGCGGGTCGAAGCCGACCGGCGTCGAGGGGATCGGCTGGGCGCGCGAGGTCGCGCGGCGGGGCGCGGGCGAGCTCCTCCTCACGAGCATGGACCGGGACGGGACGCAGGCGGGCTACGACCTCGAGCTGCTCGAGCGGGTGTGCGAGGCGGTCACGATCCCCGTCATCGCCTCGGGCGGCGTCGGCACGCTCGAGCACCTCGCGGAGGGGCTGCGGATCGCCGACGCCGCGCTCGCCGCGTCGATCTTCCACGACGGCAAGCACACCGTGGACGAGGCGAAGCGCTTCCTCCGCGCGCGCGGGATCGAGGTGCGGCCATGAAGACGCACGCGACCGCCGGCCGCGCTCCGGCTCCGCTGGACGCGACCGCGCTCGTCGACCGGGTGAAGTTCGACGACCGCGGGCTCGTCCCGGTCGTCGCGCAGGAGCTCGACGGCACCGTGCTCATGCTCGCCTGGGCGAACCGCGAGGCGCTCCTCGCGACCGTCCGGGAGGGGCGCGGCGTCTACTGGTCGCGCAGCCGCGGCGAGCTCTGGCGCAAGGGAGACACGAGCGGCCACGTCCAGGAGGTGCGCGAGATCGCCCTCGACTGCGACTCGGACGCCGTGCTCTACGTCGTCCGGCAGGAGGGCCCGGCCTGCCACACCGGAACCCGCAGCTGCTTCTCGGAGAGACAGGAGATTCCATGGCAGACGAGCGCTTCCTCGCACAGCTCTGGGCCACGATCGAGTCGCGCAAGGCCGACGAAGGCGCCGGGCAGAGCTACACCCGCAAGCTCCTCGAGACCCCGCCCCGCATCCGGCGGAAGATCATCGAGGAAGCGTACGAGGTGAACGAGGCCCACCAGGCCCTCGCGGACGGGAAGGACACGAAGGATCACCTCGCCCACGAGGCCGCGGACCTGCTCTACCACCTGTTCGTCCTCCTCGCGTCCGCGGACGTGACCCCGACCGAGGTCTACGCGGTCCTGGAGCGACGCCATCGCCCCGCCCCGGCGGACGGCGGAGGCGGCGGAACCCCTTGACGGTGGAGAGATTTTCGAGCTAAGAGCCCCCCTCAACCGCGGCGGAGCCGGGCGTCCCGAGGGGGCCCGGCTCGTTTGCGTTTCCAGCCCTGTCACCCACACCGCAGCGCAGCGAGAAAGCTCAGAGGATCGAATGACCGGAGTGCGTGTGAAGGACGGCGAGTCCTTCGAGAACGCGATGAAGCGCTTCAAGAAGCAGTGCGAGAAGGCGGGGATCCTCTCGGAGATCCGCAAGCGCGAGCACTACGAGAAGCCTTC
>DASWEI010000092.1:0-29905 GCA_036394835.1 Anaeromyxobacter sp.
CTCGCCGGAGCTGCTCGGCGTCGGCTACATCATCGGCCCGCGCATCGCCTCGACGATGTGCGCGGGCGGCGTCCTCGCGTACCTCGTGCTCATCCCGCTCATCAAGTTCTTCGGCGACGCGATCCCGGCCGCGCTCGCGCCGGGCACGATGCCGATCCGGGACATGGGCCCCTCGCAGATCCGGAGCGCGTACGTGCTCTACGTCGGCGCTGGCGCGGTCGCCGCGGGCGGCATCGTGAGCCTCGTCCGCTCGCTGCCGCTCATCGCGCGCGGGCTGCGGCAGGGGCTCCGCGACGTCGGCGCGGCGCGCGGCGCCGGCCCCGCGCGCCGGACCGAACGCGACCTCCCGATGCGGCTCGTCCTCGCGGGCGCCGTGGCGCTCGTCCTCGCCGTCTGGCTCGCGCCCCCGCTCCACATGAACCTCGTCGGCGCGGTGCTCGTCGTCGCGCTCGGGTTCCTCTTCGTCACCGTCTCCTCGCGCCTCACCGGCGAGATCGGCTCGTCGTCGAACCCGATCTCGGGGATGACCGTCGCGACCCTCCTCCTCACCTGCCTCGTCTTCCTCGTCGTCGGCTGGACGGGCGGCACCTACTACGTGACCGCGCTCTCGGTCGGCGCCGTCGTCTGCATCGCGGCCTCGAACGGCGGCACCACCTCGCAGGACCTCAAGACCGGCTACCTCGTCGGGGCGACGCCGCGGCTCCAGCAGACCGCGATCCTCTTCGGCGCGCTCGTGTCGGCGCTCGTCCTCGGGCCGATCCTGCTGCGCTTGAACGACGCGGCGACGACGTACGTCCCCGCCGCGGAGGTCGCGCCCGCGGGGCTCCGGGTCGATCCGGCGACCTTGCCGGGCGCGCGCGAGCGCGTCCCGGCGCGCCCGGGGGACGAGGCGCGCGCGCTCCTCGTCTGGCACAAGACCGACGACGCGGGCGGCCCGCCGGGGCGGTACCTCGTGGACGACCGCGGCGCGGCGCTGTGGCTCGTCGATCCCGGCATCAACGGCGTCCACCCGCGCCGCGCCGACGGCACCGAGGTCCGCAAGTTCGACGCGCCGAAGGCGACGCTCATGTCGTACATCATCAAGGGCATCCTCGACCGCAGGCTGCCGTGGGGGCTCGTGCTCTTCGGCGTCATGATCGCGCTCGTGCTCGAGATGTCCGGCATCCCCTCGCTCGCGTTCGCGGTCGGTGTCTACCTCCCCCTCTCCTCCTCGACGCCGATCCTGGCCGGCGGCCTCGTCCGCTGGCTCGTCGACCACAGCCGCCGCCCGGGCCACGTCGCCCGCGGGCTCGACGAGGAGCAGATCCTCGCCGAGGCCGACAAGAGCCCGGGCGTCCTGCTCGCCTCGGGATACATCGCCGGCGGCGCCATCGCGGGGATCGTGATCGCGTTCATGGCCGGGGTGCTCGAGCCCGTCGACCGGGTCCTCACCCGCTGGGCGAGCGCGCACAACCCGTTCTTCGAGGGGCCGCGCGCCGACTTGCTCTCCCTCATCCCCTTCGCGCTGCTCGCGGGGTACCTCCTCTACACCGGGTTCGAGCGGCCGCCGCGGCCCGGCGAGCCGGAGGCGGCGAGCCGGGCGCCGGCGCGGTAGAACCACGGCCATGCCGCGGCCGCTCGGGGTGTACGTCCACTTCCCGTACTGCACCCACCGCTGCCCGTACTGCGACTTCGCCGTGACGACGGAGGCGGTGCCGGGCGAGCGCCGGTACGCCCGCGCCGTCCTCGCCGAGCTCGCGCTGCGCGCCCCGGCGTTCGACGGCCTCGCGCCGGTGAGCCTGTACCTCGGGGGCGGAACCCCCTCGCTCTGGGACCCGGACGAGGTCGCCGACGTGATCGCGGCGATCCGGGAGCGGCTCCGGTTCCCGAGCGACGCCGAGGTGACGATCGAGGCGAACCCGGAGTCCTGCGACCGCGAGCGGCTGCGGAGGCTTCGCGCCGCGGGGGTGAACCGCGTCTCGGTCGGAGTCCAGTCCTTCGACCCGGGCGTGCTCGCGAAGCTCGGCCGGCGCCACGGCCCGGACGCGGCGGAGGCGGCAATCCGCGCCGCCGCCGACGAGGTCGGGAACGCGAGCGTCGACCTCATCTACGGCGCGCGCCGCTCGACCGTGGAGATCGCCCGCGCCGACGCGGCGCGCGCGGTCGGCGCGGGGGCGGTCCACGTCTCGGCGTACCAGCTCACGCTCGACGCGGAGGTCCTCGCCGAGGAGGTCCCGCTCGCGCGGATGCGGCGCGAGGGGCGCCTGCCGCTCCCGACCGAGGACGACGCCGCGCGCCAGGGGGCGGCGATCCGCGCGGCCCTCCGGCGCGCCGGCCTCCGCCGCTACGAGATCTCGAACTTCGCCCGGCCCGGACGCGAGTCGGTCCACAACCGCCTCTACTGGGAAGGCGAGAGCTACCTCGGCCTCGGCGCCGGCGCGTACGGGTGCCTGCGAGCCGACGGCGGCGCGCTCCGCTACGGGAACGCGCGAGACGCGCGGGCGTACATGGAGCTCGTCCTCGGCGCACGGATCCCCACCGCGGAGGAGGACCACGTCGATGCGCGGGCGGCGCGGAACGAGCGGCTCATGCTCGCGCTCCGCACGCGGCGCGGCGCGGACCTCGACGTGCTCTCGGCGCCGCAGGCGCGCGAGGCGGACGAGGCGGTGCGCCGCCGCCTCGCGGTCCGCCACGGCGGGCGCCTCGTGCTCACGAGCCGCGGGATGGACCTTCACAGCGCCCTCGCCGAGCGGCTGTTCGAGTAGAACGGGGGAGGAGGCTCCATGGCCAGCGATCCCAGCTTCGTCGCGCACGCGCTCGATCTCGTCTCGCTCCTCGAGGGTGTCGAGGCGCGCGCCATGTTCGGCGGCCACGGGCTCTACGCCGAGGGAGTGATGTTCGGCCTGCTCGACGGCGGCGAGCTGTTCCTCAAGACGGACGACGCCACGCGCGCGACGTTCGTGTCGGCGAGCTGCCGCCAGTGGCAGTACGTGAACAAGAAGGTCCGCATGGAGAACACCGGCTACTTCCGGCCGCCGGACGACGCGCACGAGGACGCGGAGGCGATGC
Organism: Anaeromyxobacter sp.; assembly: GCA_036394835.1. Taxonomy (GTDB): domain Bacteria; phylum Myxococcota; class Myxococcia; order Myxococcales; family Anaeromyxobacteraceae; genus Anaeromyxobacter. The sequence continues at coordinate 3,049 of DASWEI010000092.1, forward strand.
TCCCCTGGGCGCGCCTCGCGCTCGAAGCCGCGCTGCGCGCCCGCGCCGCGAAGGCAGCGAAGGCGGCGCGGGGGAAGAAGCGCAAGGGCGCGGACCGGGCCGCGAAGCCGGCGCGGGGCGCCGCGAAGCCGCGCGGCGCGGTGCGCAAGCCGGCGCGCGCGCGGGTCACCCGCGGGCGCCGGACGCGGTAGCATCGGCGGCGTGCGCCGCCTCCTCTCCCTCCTCGTCCTCGCCGTCGCGCTGGGGCTCGGCCTCGCCGCCGGCCTCCGCCTCTCCCGCCGCGCGCCCGCGTTGCCCGATCCACCGGCGGTGGCGGTCCGGATCCGCGAGGTGGCGCGCCTCGAGACGCTCGACGTCGCGCTCTACAAGAAGGTGACGTTCGCGCCGGAGCCCGCCGAGGCCGACTCGCTCTGGGGCGACGTCTCCGGTTGGCTCCGCCACGCGTTCCGGGCGCCACGCGGGAAGGCGATCGTCTTCGCCGACGCGCACCTCGGCCTCGACCTCTCGCGGCTCGACGCCTCGAGCCTGCGCGTCGACGGGCGCGAGGTCTTCGTGGTCCTGCCCGCCATCCGCGCGACGGTGGAGCTGCGCCCCGGCGAGACCGAGGTCATCGGCTCGAACCTCGACTCCGCGGAGACGGCCCACCTGCTCGAGCTCGCGAAGGCCGCGTTCGAGCGCGAGGTCGAGACGGACCGCGCGCTGCGCGACCGCGCGCGCGGCTCGGCGGAGCGGCAGATCCGCGCGCTGCTCATGACGCTCGGGTTCACCGAGGTCCACTTCGTGGACGTGCTGCCGACGACGCCCTCGACGTAGGTGCGGGTCGCGCTCGAGGGAAGGCCGTGCGCGGTGCGCGGCGGACCCACGCCGTCACGGTCCAGGGCGCTCGACCGGCGCTCGGGACGACTCGCCGAGCTCCGCGAGCCGGTGCTTGACCCGCTCCGCATACGGGTCGGCATCCCCGACCATATCGAGGAAACGCCGGTAGAGCGGTGCCGCCTCCGCGCTGCGTCCGGCGTCGTCGAGCGTGACCGCCAGGTTCAGGACGAACTCCGGTCTCGCGTTCAGACCGATCGCACGAACGTATTCGCGGATGGCATCGTCGAGCTCGCCCCTCGCCTTGTGGATGTTGCCGAGGCTGTTGTGCGGCTCCGCGAGCCGGGGGGAGACGCGGATGGCTTCCCGCAGCTCGCGTGCTGCGTCGTCGAGCCGGCCCTGCGCCTTCAGGGCGTTGCCGAGATTCGTGCGAGCCTCTCCGGTGCCGGGGGAGACGCGAATCGCCTCTCGAAATTCGCGCACCGCCTCCTCGAGCTGGCCGTTCGCCTTATACGCGAGGCCGAGATCGCCGTGGGCTTCGGCGAGTCCCGGCGCGTCGCGCGTCGGCTCGGCGGATTCGGGCGCGGCCTTCTCGCCGACGCCCGGCACTCTCGAACCGAAGCACGGATCGCGGTCGGCCTCCGCGAGCGCCGGAGCGAGCCGGACGGCTTCGCTGAACTCGCGCGCAGCGTCCTCTTGCCGGCCAATGGCACGGTACGCCCGGCACAAACGGTCGTGGGCCTCCGCGAGCCGGGTCACGGCCTGGCCCTGCCGTTCGATCGCGCGTGCCCTCGGGTCGGGATGAACCCCGGGCGGAGCGCTCGCGACGCTCTTGGGCACGCCAACGCTCGAGGCGTCCAGGCGGACCGCCTCACGGAACTCGCGCGCGGCCTCGGCGAGGTCGCCGCGAGCCTGGTAGACCGCCCCCAGGTTGTTGTGGGCCTGGGCCAACGACGGGTCCAGGCGGATCGCCTCGCGGTACTCGCGGATCGCGTCGTCCAGCTTGGCCTTCTCCTTGTAGGCGAAGCCGAGGTTGACGTGTGCGCGCGCCTTGTCGGGACTCTTCGAGACGACGTCCCTCCACAGCGTGGCGTCGTCCAGCCAGACGGTGTTCCGCTCGTGCGTTGCGATCGCGAAGGGAGCTGCCGTGAGGAGTAGCACGATGGCGACCTGTCGCCCGGGCGAGACTCGCCAGCGCAGGAGCTCGAGCGCACTGAGAATGGCAGTGGCGATCGCGACGGAGGCCCCAGCGCTCGGGAGGTACATCCGGTGCTCGAAGATGACGTCGCGGATCGGGATGACCGACGATTCGACGGACAGCGTGATGAAGAACCACGCGACCCCGAAGAAGATCACGACCCCGCTCGTGCGGTTCGCCTCGCGAGCGCGGACCAGGAGGAGCGACGTGAACGCGACGATCGTCAGGAGCACCCCGGCCGAGAGCAGGAATGCGGGATCGGTGGGGGAGTCCGAGAGGCGGAAGTCGTAGTCGAGGTTCTGGCCGACGGGAAACACCAGCAGCCGCAGGTAGGTCACGATCACCCGCGCCTGCGTGAGCAGGTAGACCGATCGGGGGACGTTCGGAGTCTCTGCGGCGACCCGGCCCGCGTCGCCGAGAACGTCTCCGAGGTCGCGTCCCTGCGTGGCGAGCGCGAGCGGAACGAGCAGCGCGGTCGCCGCGATGGGCGCCAGGAGCACCCACCTCCTGCGCGGAGCGAAGAAGATGAGCTCGTAGAGGGCGACGACGATGGGGAGCGTGAAGCTGATCTCCTTCGTCTTCATCGCGGCGGCCGCCGCTCCGACCGACAGCGCGTATAGCGCGGCTGCGCGCGCTCTCGAAGGACGCTCCTCCTCCATCGAGAGCCTCGCCCGCGCGTACAGGACGACCGAGAGCAGGAAGAAGAGGGTCGCGAGCGACGCGTACCGCTGGACGACGTAGGTGACCGCCTGCGTCTGGACCGGGTGCACTACGAACAGCACGCCGGCGGCGAGCGGAAGGTGGCGCCGGACGAGCGGCCCCGCCTCCGCGCGGCGCAGCGCCGGAGTCCGGAGCGTCGTGCTCGCGAGCCAGAACACGAGCAGGGCGTTGCAGACGTGAACGAGGAGGTTGGCGACGTGGTAGCCGAAGACGTCCAGGCCGCCGAGCGCGTAGTTGAGCGCGAACGAGACGTTGCCGAGCCACCGCGTCCCGGATGGCGGCCACAGGCTGCGCAGATCGCGCAGGCTCTCGTTGCGAACGATGTTCGGCAGGTCGTCCCAGTGGAACGGAGCCCTGAACGTGTTCGAGTAGACCGCCGCGCCCGCGAGCGCGATGACCAGGATCGGGACGAGCGCCTGCTGTGGTCTGGGCGGAGGACCGGATGCTTCCGATGTGGGCTGCACGCGCGAAGCCATCCTGGTGCTCGGGCGAGACGTCGTCTGCTCGACGACCGTGTGAAATGAAGATGAAGTAAATCACAGTTCCGCTCGTCTCCGCTTGACCGCCTGTCCGGAGCGAGGCCGTCCCGTAATCGTCGGCCCACGCGTTGCGTGATGCTCGGCGCGGGCGCTCGTGCAGCGGATTCATGAGGCGCGAAGGTCAACGCGCCCATGCCCCTCCCGGTTGGCGGGCGCGCGGGCTCAGCAGTTCCCTCGCTTGGAGGAGGTGCGTGAGTGTGCGATGCCCTTCCACGGAGTGATCGCCGCGCGCTATCGATCGCTTGACTGACTGTCGCAGTGTCCATAAGTGATGCTGCGATTTTCACTATGAGAGGGGATGCCATGTCCGGTCTAAGGAAGGTTGTGCTGGCACTGGTCGTCACTGGTGTGGCCGCATGCGGTAGCGGCCCGCAGCCGGAGACGTCATCGGCTGCTGTGACTCCGGGCTCGGAGTGGCGCGTCGTCGCGGCGGGCTGGGCGCACACGGTCGCGGTGAAGACGGACGGGACGCTCTGGGCGTGGGGATCGAATCTCTACGGCCAGCTCGGAGACGGGACAACGACGGACCGCTACTCGCCGGTCCAGATCGGCAGCGGGTTCGCTTCGGTTGCGGCGGGCTGGGACTTCACGGTCGCGGTGAAGGCCGACGGGACGCTCTGGGCGTGGGGCGTGAACGGCAATGGTCAGCTCGGTAACGGCACCACGATAGGCCAGTACTCGCCTGTGCAGATCGGCAACGGCTTCGAGTCCGTCGCGGCGGGGCAGTACCACACGGTAGCGGTGAAGACGGATGGGACGCTCTGGGCGTGGGGATCGAACAGCTCGGGCCAGCTCGGCGACCGCACGACCACGGAGCGGCACTCTCCGGTGAAGATCGGCACCGGGTTCGCGTCCGCCGCCGCGGGCGCGTACCACACGGGCGCGGTGAAGACCGACGGAACTCTCTGGACGTGGGGTTCGAATGGCCACGGCCAGCTGGGTACCGGCAAGACCACGGACCAGCTCTCACCCGTGAGGATCGGCCGGGGGTTCACGTCAACCGTCGCGGGCCACTACCACACGCTCGCGGTGAAGGCCGACGGGACGCTGTGGGCGTGGGGCGACAATGCGAACGGCCAAGTGGGAGACGGCACGACTGCCAACCGGTACGAGCCCGTCCAGATCGGTGACGGTTTCGCTTCGGTGGGCGCCGGCTCCATTCACAGCCTGGCGGTGAAGGTCGATGGAGTCCTCTGGGCGTGGGGATCAAGCAGCCAAGGCCAGCTCGGTGACGGAACGACCACGGAGCATTACCTTCCCGAACAGATCGGGAGCGGTTTGGCTACTGTGAGCGGAGGCAGGTTGCACACCGTAGCGGTCAAGACGGACGGGACGCTTTGGATCTGGGGTCTCAATCAGAATGGGCAGCTCGGCATCGGAGCGTCCAACCAGCGGAACTCTCCCGCCCAGGTCGGCAGCGGCTTTGCCTCGATCGCTGCAGGTTCCCTGCACACCGCGGCGGTTAAGACCGACGGGACGCTCTGGGTGTCGGGCTGCAACTGGTACGGCCAGATCGGCGATGGGTCGACCGTGCAGAGGAACTTCCCCGTCCTCGTAGGGACTGCGTTCGCTTCCGTCGCGGCGGGCCAGTACCACACAGTTGGCATCAAGACGGACGGAACGCTCTGGGCGTGGGGTCAGAACAGCAGTTGCGAGGTCGGCGACGGGACCAACGTTGATCGCTACTCGCCCGTCCAGATCGGGAGCGGATTCACGTCCGCCGCTGCGGGGTCCTACCACACACTTGCCGTGAAGACTGATGGGACGCTCTGGGCATGGGGGTACGGCTACTACGGCCAGCTCGGCGACGGCACGGCGACCGGAAGTTGCTTGCCGGAGCAGATCGGCAGCGGCTTTGCCTCCGTCGCCGCAGGCTGGGGCCACACGGTCGCGCTGAAGTCGGATGGCACGCTGTGGGCGTGGGGGTCCAACCTCTACGGCCAGCTGGGCGATGGAACGACGACGTCCCAGTACTCCCCCGAGCAGATCGGCAGCGGCTTCGCATTCGTCGCCGCGGGCGCCGCCCACACGGTGGCCGTCAAGACGGATGGGACGCTCTGGGCGTGGGGGTGGAACTCACGTGGCCAGCTCGGCGATGGGACGACGGTGGACCGCCTGATTCCCGAGCAGATCGGCAGCGGCTACGGCTCCGTTACCGCGGGTTGGCAGCAAAGCATCGCGGTGCAGGCGGACGGAACCGTGACGGCGTGGGGAGCCAACGGCAGCGGTCAGCTCGGGGACGGCACGACGATCGATCGCTGGTCCGCGCAGCAGATTGGCAGTGGGTTTGGGGTTGTCGCTGCAGGCGAGGCCCACACGGTCGGTGTGAAGAGCGACGGGACGCTGTGGACATGGGGATACGCCCAGTACGGTGAGCTTGCAGACGGCGGAGGCAGCTGGACCGTGCCGGTGCAAGTCCAGTAGGCCGCGGCTTCAATAGGCGGCGGCCGGTCGGCTGCACAGCAGCCGACCGGCATCGCCTACGGCTCCTCACACTCGTACGGCTTGCCCGCGCGTTCCGGAGCTTCCAGCGCTTGCCGTCGCGCCCGGTGACGTACTGCGGGTTCGGGTCGAACGGCGAGGGCTACCACACGACGCTGATCGTGCGCGGCTACCACGGTGCCGGGCAGCTCGTGATCGCCGGGCTCCAGATCGACAACCAGTACGTGAGCGGAACCAACCGGTGAGTGGGACCACAACATCACGATCTCGGACAGCGACAACGTCCGCGTCTCGACGTGCCGCCTGCTCAACGCGTGGGGGGATGCCGTCTGCATCGGGGAGTGGAAGCGCGCGCCGTCCAACCCGGAGCTCGACTGCACGAACGTCATCGTCGAGAACTGCTACATGTACAACCCGTTCCGGTGCACCGTCGCGCCGCTCTTCAGTACGGGCGGCTCGATCATCAGGAACAGCTACCACCGCAAGATCAACCGCTCGGACAACGGGACCTACATCCCGCCGATCGACATCGAGCCCGACGCCGGGTCGCAGAATTCGGTCGTCTGGAACCTCCTCATCGAGAACAACGTCGTCGACACGCACACGAGCGACGGCGCGAACCTGCACTTCATCTGGCAGGTGAGGAGCTTCTCGTACGCATCGGACCCTGTCCACGGCACGAGGGCACGCAACAACCGCGGGTACTGGGGCGGCCTGTCGAGCAACGCGCTCGCGGAGGACACGAACAACGTCTTCATGGACCCCGCGCCCCCTTGGGACATGCAGCCGTTCTCCGGATAGCACTGTCCCGTTCTGGAAGCGCGCCGTCGTGAACCTCGCCGCGACCGCCACCGTGTTCCTCTTCCTACCGAGGATCCGGTGGCGGCCGCGCACGATGCCGTTCCTCACCCACCCGTTGGGCGTGACGGAGCACGAGGTGCCTGCGCTCCAGCATCGTCGCTCGCGCAGCGCACTTCATGGACAGGAGCCTCGGGCGTTCGCGCGCTTCGGGGCTCCACTTGTTTCGTGCAAGGGCGTGTCAGGTCGTGTTCACCCGCGCGCCGACCCGCGAAGCTCTCGGCTCGAACCTCGACTCCGCTTCGTGGACGCGCTGCCCGGCGTGCCTGCGACGTAGCGGCTCGAAAAGAATCGGGCCGGGAGGCGTCCGTCAGGGAGAACGGACGCCACCGGCCCGAGCGTGCGCCGCGCAGGGCGGCGATCCGTCAGCTGCGAATGCGGTGATGGTACGCGCCGGGACGGGGAGTGCGGCGCAGACCAGCAGGCGTTCGAGCGACGGCGACGCAGAGAGCGACGGAGGGGGTGAGAAGCCCGGATGCGCCGCTGGCGATCCGGGTGATGCTCTCGGCGATCCGACGAACGAAGCGCACGAGCACCGAGAGTGCAGTGACCGTGCCCGCCGCCGCGCCGGCCCGGGCGCGGCCGACCGGCTCGGATTCACCGGGCTTTCACGGGCGGGGCGTGGAGGGTCGAGCGACACCCGCGGGTGCGGTGCCCGGGACCTCGCCCGCAAATGCGGCAGGGCTCTGCTGCAGGTGATCGACCGACGCGGCGAACGCGGCGAAGTCGGCGTACTGCTCGGGCGCGATGCGCCCGCGGCGGAGCACGAGCCGCTCCTCGCGCACGAGCGTCCGCCCGTCAGCGCGCTCGCTCCGCGCGAACGTGCCGAACGACCCGTCCACCGCGCCCGCGGGTGCAGGCTCGGGCCGGAACCCCTCCGGCGCGACCACCTCGATGCGCTGCTCGATGATCTCGGGGAGCGCGACGACGAGCGGCGTCGTGCGCGCGGCGACCTGGACGTACCTCGCCCCGAGCCGCGCCGGCTCGATCTCCGCGTCCACGACGAGACCGCCGTTCGCGGCGCGCGCGAGCGCACCGACCGTGCCGCTCCAGCGCAGCGTGAAGGGCGCGTCGGGGTCCTGCTCGCCGAGCACCTCGACGGCAGACAGCGAGAGGCCGCGGAAGGTGCGGGCGAGCATCTGCTCGACGAGCTGGCGTCGCTCCGACGCGTCGAGCCGCTCGATGACGTCCTTCACCGTGGCGGCGACGGCTCCGTGGAACCGCTCCTCGCCGTCGAGCGCCGCGCCGCCGTCGGCGCGGAGCGCGATCCGGAGCGCGAGCTCGCGCCGATCCTCGACCGGGCCCCGCTCCGGCGTGCGCGCGACCTCGAGCGGCTCGCCCGGCTCCGGGACGACGAGCGCCTCGCACCCGAGCACGCTCGACGGGATCGTCCCGAGCGGCGCCATCCGGAGCGCGGGGTCATGCCAGATGGGCGCGCCGCCCGCCTCGATGCGGAGGAGCGGATACGACCAGCCGGTCCGCGAGGGGAAGCGGCGCGGCGCGGGATCCGCCGCGAACGGCCGCACGAACGCCACGCGCGCGCGGACGCCGAGCTCGGCGAGCACGGCCTCGAGCAGGAAGAGCCGGCCGCCCCGCCCGCGCGAGAGCGCCTCGCTCGCGTCGTCGAACGCGCCGCCGTTGCCGAGGACGTCCTTCGACAGCCGCCTCCAGGCGGCGCGCGCGAGCGCGGCCGGCGTCGCGTCCTTCCCAACCTCGGCACGGACGCGGCGCGCGTAGGCGCGGATCTCCTCGGTCGAGCGGGCCTTGCCGGCGAGGGCGTCGGCGAGGTCCCGGTGGACCGCCTCACGCCCCTCGCCGATCCCGACGTGCAGGTATGGGAGGATCTCACCGGGCTGCGGCTGGTTCGGCTCCGGGACGAGGGCCGGCACGTCGTCGGCGGTCCCGCGGATCACCTCGCGCCCGCGCTCGTGGACCGGGGCCGGTGCCCCCATCCCGTGCGCCTCCACCGCGAGGCCGAGCCCCTCCGGCGCCGCGACGACATAGGTCGAGCGGAACAGGCGCGAGCCCTCGGCGCGGAAGTAGAACCGGTCTGCGACCGCGCCGTCGCCGTCGCCGCGGAGGCTCCGCACGAACTCGAGCCTCACGTAGTCGCCCGGCTCGAGCCCGGCGAGCGAGATCGTCCCCTTGCCGTCCTTGCCGACCCGCTCCGGCTCGACGGCGCGGCCGTCCGGCTTGATCGTGCGGACGGCGAGCACCTCCCCGCCGTGCGGGATCGTCACCTCGCCGAACTGCTCGACCCCCTTCGGGTCGAGGACGTGGATGACCTGGTGCGTCCGCTCGGTGATCGCGCCCCCCGGGTGCACCTCGACCGCCGCCGCGTCGAGCACCATCGCGGAGGACGTGTCGTCGGTCCGGCGGGCCGCCTCGTAGGCGCGGATCGCCGAGCCCGCGTCCTCCGCCCACTCGTCGAGCACCTCGTGCCCGTCCTCGAGCGCGAGCGCGCGGCGAAGAGGGAGGTCGCCGCCATCGTCGAGGAGGGCGCGCTCGCGGGCCGCGCGCGCGCCGGCGGCGTCGCCCGCGAGCTCGAGCGCGTCGCCGAGCCGCTTCTCGACGCGCGCGCTGCGGGGCCAGACGGCGCGCAGCGCGCGGAGCACCTCGACGGCGCGCCCGGGCTCGCCCGCGGCGACGTGGGTGGCGGCGAGCGCGAAGGAGGGCTCGAGCGCCCAGGGTCGCGCGCGGACGACGGGTGCGAGCGCGGCGGCGGCCCCCGCGAGATCGCCGCGGCGGCGCAGGTGCTCGGCGAGCCGCTCGCGGCCGTCGCGGCACGCGGCGAACGCCCGCGCGCGGTCGTCCTCCACCTGGACCGCGCGCCGGCGGGCGGCGAGGTCGCGGCCGAGCTCGAGGGCGGCGCAGCCGCCCCCCACCGCGATCGCCTCGGCGACGAGCGCCTCGGCCGTCTCGGCGAGGCCGCGCGCCTCCGCGGCGCGGGCGCGCGCGAGCGCGAGCGCCGCGCTCCGGCCCGGCGCCGCGCCCGGCGGGGGCGCAGGGGCCGCCGCACGAGGTTCGAGCCGCAGCACCTCGTCCGCCTCGTCGAGCCGCCCCGCCCGGCGCAGCAGCGAGGCGAGCGTGATGCGGGCGGCATCGTGGCCCGGGTCGCGCGAGAGCGCCTCGCGCAGCTCCGCCTCGGACCGCGCACGCGCGACCTGCTCGTCGAGCGTCGAGTCGCTCGCGACGACGACCGCACGCGCAAGCCGCACCGTCGCAGACCCGGGGAGCGCCGCGGCCGCCTCGTCGAGGAGCGCCTTCGCCGCCTCGCGGTCGATCGAGGCCGCGTCCATCCCGGCGAGGAGCGCCGCGAGCGGCGCGCCCGCCTCGGGAGCGAGGGACGCCGCGAGCGCGCGGGCGCCGAAGACGGGCGCGCCCGGCGCCGGGTGCGAGGCCTGGGGCGCGCGCGAGCCCGCGGGCGCCGGCGCCCAGGTCGCGTCCGAGGGCGCGCCGTCCTCGCGCGCGAGCGCGAGGTGGAGCCCCGCCCGGTCCTCCGCGCGCGCCACCTTCACGAGCACGCGGTGCCTTCCGGCGCCGAGCGAGATCGGCACGTGGACGACCGTGGGCAGGTGGGCAGCGAAGTCGCGGCGCTCGTGCACCTGCGCGCCGTCGATCTGCAGGCGCGCGGACATCGAGGTCCCGAGCGCGACGAGGTAGCGCCCGCCATGGGCGAGCGTCACGTCGGCGGCGAGGTAGAAGACGTCGCCCTGCGAGGGCTCGCCCTCGAGCGCGATCGTCCCGTCCGGCGCGGGCAACGTGCGCGTCGGCCGGGGCGCGCCCGCGAGCGGCGCGGGCGCGGCCTCCGGCAGGATCCCCGAGTCGGCCGGCCGCGGCTCGACGAAGTCGAGCGCGCGCCTGCGCCCGAACGGGCCGGCGAGGGCCCAGGCGGTGACGGCGCCGTTCTCGGCGCGCAGCGCCGCCACGCGCTCGTGCTCCCCGAGCACCTCGGCGGCGGCGATCCGGGCGACCCGCGCGCGGTAGGCGGCGAGCCCCGAGAAGCGGCGCGTCGCGAGCGGGGCGGCGAGCCCGTCCTCGACGAGCCGCGCGAGGGCGGGGGACTCCTCGACGAGCTCGGAGAGCCGCCGGAGCGCGATCGGGGCAAGCGGGTGGTCCGGCGCGGCGACGGCGAGCGCGACGAGGTGCGCGGCCTCGACCGGCGCGTCGGCGACGCGGCGCGCGACGAGCGCCGCAGCGAGCCGCGCCCAGGGATCGCGCGGGGCGCGCTCGACCAGCGCCGGGGTGAGCACCGCGGCCGCGCGCGCGTCGCTCCGGGCGACGAGGGCGTCGACCGCGCCACGCGCGGTGCGGCCAGGCGCGGCGGCGCAGGCGGCGGCGCCGAGGAGGAGGAGCGCGGCGAGCGCGGAGCGGCAGGAGCGGCTCATCGGACCTCCCCGGCCGGAGTCGCGGGCGCGACGCGGATGCGCCGGGCGAAGGCGCGGTCGAGGCGGGCGACGAGGTCCCGGAACGCCGCGTAACGCTCGGGGGCGACGCGCCCGGCGCGGAAGGTGACCTGGCCGGAGACGACGAGCGTCGATCCCTCGACGCGGTGGCGCACCTCGAAGGCCGCCTCCGGCACCTCGCCCGCGGCGTCCTCCGGGACCTCCACCGCCGCCCACCCGGGCGGCAGCGCGTAGCGGTACTCGAACCGGCTCTCCATCGGCTGGCCGAGGACGAGCGGGTGGCGCCGCTCGGCGAGCGACGCGTACGACTCGAGGTAGCCCGGCCCGCCGCCGAACGGCGTGAAGCGAAGGCCGCCCGCCTCGGGCTGGGCGTAGCGCGGCACGTCCAGGGTGAAGTCCATGCGCACGTCCTCCTCGATGCGCGCGAGGTCGGAGACGTTCACCGCCTCGACGCGCAGCCCCGGAAACGTGCGGTTGAACGCCTTCTCGAGCTGGGCGCGGCGCTCGTGCGCGGAGAGGTAGGCGCTCCGGTACTCGGACGCCTGCCCCCCGACGATCCGGGAGGCGCCGTGCACGGTCGCGCGCCCGTCCGGCGCGAGCCCGATCTCGAAGCGGCTCTCGGTCCGGTTCTCCTCCGGGCGCGCATCCGGCACGACGAGGAAGCGCGGCGGAGCGTCGGGGTTCACGATGAGCGCGACGGCGCCCCGGTCCTCCCCCGGCAGCTCGCGCGAGCCGGTCCACGAGGCGGTGCCGTCGAGGAACAGGTCGAGCTCGGGCACCCACAGGATCGCGTGGTTGAAGACCGCGAGCGACGCCGGCGCCTCGGCGATCCGGCCGAGGCGGCGCATGCGCAGGAGGACGAGGCGCGAGTCGATCCCGAGCGCCTCGAGGAGCGCGTGCATGAGGCTCGCCTTGTCCTTGCAGTCGCCGAAGCGGCGGCGCAGGACGTCGTCCACCCGGTAAGGCTTGTAGCCGTGGATGCCGAACTCGAGCCCGACGTAGCGCGTCTGCGAGACGACGAAGCCGTACACGGCGGAGACGAGCAGCCGCTTCGTCGCGGGGTCCCAGCCGCCCGGCGGCGGCGAGAACGACGCCGGCTGCGGCGAGACGCCGTGGCCGTTGCTCTTCCCGTTCGCACGGGCCGGGCGCGGCGCGGGACCCCCGCGGACGACGCCGAGCGCCTCGTCGGCGATGCGCGCCGCGGTCCGCCGCACCTCCTCGCTCGGGTGGAGCTGCTCGCGGACGAGCCCCCAGTAGAAGCGCGCGACGTCGTCCCAGGTCGCGTAGGTCGACACGTGCACCGATCGGGCGACCTCGCTCCAGCCGGGCATCGACGGCTCGGGGACGATGCGAGGGAGGTCCCGCGCGACGAACCGGTGCTCGACGACGCCGCCCGCGAGGTGGCGCTCGGTCCGCGCGACGCCCGCGGGGACGCTCGCGTGGAGGGCGCGCCCCTCGGGCACGAGCACGACGCGGTCGAAGAGGAGCTTGCGGGTCCCCTCGTCCACGAAGGAGACGTCGCCGTAGTAGTCGGAGAGCAGGTTCTCCTTCGCGACGTCCTCGATGCGCCAGGCGACCTCGAGCACGTCGCCCGGCGCGAGCGCCGGGAACGAGAGGCTCTTCGCGCGGGTGTCGTAGTAGAGCCGGTACCAGGGCTCGCTCGCGCTCTGCTCCGACTCCTCGTGGGTGTCGACGATCGTCCCGTCCGGCTTCAGCACCCGCGCCCGCTCGATGTGGACCTCCTGCCGGTCGGGATCCCAGGACACGGCGCGGCGCCGGAACGCGTCGGCGCCGCGCGGCGTCAGGACCTTCACGACGAGCTGCTCGTAGGTCGCCGAGAGGCCCGAGGGGAAGACCCGGGTCACCTCGAGGTCGCCGAGGACGAGGGCGTCGTCGTCCGGGGCTGGCGCGGCGGCGGCCTTCGCGAGCGCGAGCGCGGCCGCGTCGAGCGCGTACGGCCGCTCGAAGCGCTCGCGGGCCGGCTCGAGGGTGCGCACGAGCTCCTTCAGCTCCGGGCTCTGCGGCCGCAGCTCGAGCGCGCGCTCGAGGTCCCCCTTCGCCTCGGCGGCGCGCCCCTGCGCGAGCCGGGCGCGGCCGCGGCGCGCGAAGGGCTCCGGGTCCTCGGGCGCGATCCGGAGCGCCGCTTCGAACTGGAGCTCGGCCTCCTCGGCCCGCCCGTTCGCCCCGAGCAGGTCGGCGAGCCCGAGCCGCCCCTCGAGATCGGACGGCTCGAGCCGGAGCCCCTCGAGGAGCAGCGCCGCCGCGCTCGCGACGTCGCCGCGATCGACGAGCAGCTGGGCGAGCGTACCGCGCGCCTCGCGGTCGTCGAAGCGCAGCGCGAGGAGCGTCCGCAGCCGCGCCGCGTTCTCGTCGTCGCGGCCGAGCCGGCGCGCCGCGCGCGCCGCCGCCCGGACCGCCCCAGGGACCGTCGGGAACGCCCGGGCGACCTCCGCCGCGGCCCGCCCTGCGCGCGGATCGAGGCCCGCGCGGGAGAGCGCCTCGGCGAGCCCGACGCGCGGCTCGGCCCAGCCCGGCGCCGCGCGCGCAGCGCGCTCGAGGAGCCGCACCGCAGCGTGCGGGCGGTCCCGGTCGAGCTCGTCCTCGGCGAGCGCGACGAGGACGGCCGGATCCCCGGGCGCCGCCGCGAGCGCCGCCTCGACGTGCGCGCGCCGGCGACCCCGGTCCTCCTCGAGCCGCGCGGCGACGAGGCGCGCCTCGACCGACCTCGGGGCGAGCTCGGCGGCCCGCCGCGCCTCCGCGGTCGCGCGGCCGTCGCTCGCGTCGGCCGACTGGCGCTCCTCGAGCGCGAGCGCGAGGGCGAGCCGCGCCTGCGCCTCCTCCCGCGGCCGGCCCCGCGCGGCGGCCGCGCGGCGCTCGAGCTCCGCGATCGCGCCCGCGATGGGCGTCGCCGCCGCCCCGGGCGGCTGGAGCGCGGCGGCCGCATCGACGGCGGCGAGCGTCCGGCCCTCCCCGCGCTCGTCCGCGAGCCGGAGGTAGAAGCCCATCCGGCCCTCGGCGTGGCAGAGCTTCACGAGGATCCGGTTCGCTCCACGCCGGAGCGATACGGTCGCGCCGCGCTGGTCGATCCGCGCGGGGTGGTAGCCGCGGTCGGCGAGCGCGAGCGCGCCGTTCACGAAGACCTTCGCGGCGCCGCTCGCGCCGAGCCAGAGCTGCACGCGCTCGTCGTGCGGCGCCTCCACGACGGCGAGCGCGTACGCGACCACCTCTCGCGAAGGGCTCACGGCGGCGCCGAGGTGAACGAAGCCCTCCGAGAAGACCTCGGGCGGCAGGGGGCGCCAGGCGACCTCGCGCACCTTGCCCGGCAGCTTCGCCCCGAGGTCCACCGCCTTCTCGGGCGGAAGGACCACGTCGAAGCCACGCTTCCCCTCGTCGTCGAACGGGCCGATGACGCTCCACCCGCCGACGAAGCCGAGGCGCCGGAGGTGCGCGGCGCTCCGCTGGAGGTTCCCGCGCGCACGCTCGACCCCGGCGAGCCGGAAGCGGGCGAGCGCCCGGGCCTCCGGGTGAGCGCTCCGGTCGTCGGCGAGCCGTGCGAGGACGGACGCGACGCGGGCGAGGTCCGGGACCTCGTCGGCGAGCCCGCCGAGGTCCGCGAGCGCCGAGACGGCGCGCGCGTCGCGCCGGCCTCGAGCGAGCTCGGCCTCGAGCCGCGCCAGGCGGTCCGGCGCCCCTGCCGGGGGGACGGGCCTCGCGGCGAGGAGCAATGCGGCGGCGAGCAGGGGGAGCGCGGGCATGGAGGGGCGAGCCTACTCCGCGCGGGCGAGCGCGACGACCACGACCGACCGGGCGCCCGCCTTGCGCAGCGCGGAGGCGGCCGCGTCCGCGGTCGCGCCAGTGGTGACGACGTCGTCCACGAGGACGACGTCGCGGCCGGCGACGGCCGCCGTGGCCTCGAACGCGCCCGCCACGTTGCGGGCGCGCTCCTCGCGGGAGCGCCCGACCTGAGGCGGCGTCTCCCGCGTCCGGCGAAGGGCTCCGCGCATGCGCCGCCCGCGGGCGCCTGCGGCCCGGGCGAGCGCGTCGGCGAGGAGAGCGGCCTGGTCGTACCCGCGCTCGATCCGCCGGGTCCGCGCGAGCGGGATCGAGACGACGAGCGCGTCCGCGGAGAACGCGGCGCGCCCGGCGAGCCAGGCGCCGAGCGGGCGGGAGAGCGCCGGGCGGTTCTCGTACTTGAACGCGTGGATCGCGTCGGCGAGCGGGCCGCCGAAGAGCCCGGCCGCGAGGACGGCGTCGAACGCGGGGGGCGCCGCGCGGCAGGCGCCGCAGAGCGGGTCCGGGCCGGGGAGGCCGCAGCGCGCGCAGCCGGGCGGGAGCGGGTCCACCGCGCCCGCGCAGACCTCGCAGAACGGCTCCGCCTCAGTCGGCTCCCCGCACGCGGCGCAGCGCGGCGGATAGACGAGCTCGAGGAGCGCGCGCGCGGCGGCGCGGGCGAGGTCGCCGGGGCGCACGGTCACCTCGTGACGAGCCCGAGCCCCTTCATCTCCTTCGGCTGCGGGAGCCCCATGACCTGCAGCGCGGTCGGCGCGATGTCGGCGAGGACCCCCTTCGCCCGGAGCTTCGCGCCCTTGAAGGCGGGATCCGCGAGGATGAACGGGCACGGGTTGAGCGTGTGCGCGGTGTGCGGCTCGCCCGTCACGGGGTCGGTCATCATCTCGCAGTTGCCGTGATCGGCGGTGACGAGCATCGCCATCCCCTGCTTGCGGGCGGCCTGCCAGAGCCGGCCCACGCACTCGTCCACGACCTTCACCGCCTTCACGGCGGCGTCGAGCATCCCCGTGTGCCCGACCATGTCGGGGTTCGCGTAGTTCACGAGCACGAAGCCGTACTGGCCGGTGCCGACGGCGACGACGAGCTTGTCCGTCACCTCGCGCGCGCTCATCTCGGGCTTCGCGTCGTAGGTCTTCACGTCGCGCGGCGACGGCACGAGGATGCGATCCTCGCCCGGGTAGACCATCTCGCGCCCGCCGTTGAAGAAGAAGGTGACGTGCGCGTACTTCTCGGTCTCGGCGCAGCGGAGCTGCTTCAGCCCGGCTTGCGAGACGATCTCGGGGAAGATCTCCTTGAGGTCGGTCGGGCCGAACGCGACCGGGAGCCCGAAGGTCCGGTCGTACTCCGTCATGCAGACGTAGGCGGAGAGCCGCGGCACGGCGATCCGGTCGAACTCGGCGAACGACGGGTCGGTGAAGGCGCGGGTGATCTCGCGCGCGCGGTCCGCGCGGAAGTTGAAGAAGACGATCGCGTCGCCGTCGCGAACCGGGCCGACGGGCTTGCCGTCGCCGTTCACGATGACGGTCGGCTTCACGAACTCGTCGCCCTCCCCGCGCGCGTACGACGCCTCCATCGCGACGACGCCGGAGGCGGCGCGGAGCCCCTCGGCCCGGACGAGCGCGGCGTACGCGAGCGCCACCCGGTCCCAGCGCTTGTCACGGTCCATCGCGTAGTAGCGGCCGCAGACGGTCGCGACCTTGCCGTAGCCGCGCTCCTGGAGCCGCTTCTCGACGCCGGCGAGGTAGCCGAGGCCCGAGCGGGGGGGAGTGTCCCGCCCGTCCATGAAGGCGTGGACGTAGGCGCGCGCGACGCCCTCGCGCCGCGCGAGCTCGAGGCAGGCGTGGAGGTGGTCGAGGTGGCTGTGGACGCCGCCGTCGGAGACGAGGCCCATGAGGTGGAGCGCGCCGCCCGACTCCTTCGCGCGCCGGCACGCCATGAGGAGCGCGTCGTTCGCGAA
The DNA here is from genome assembly GCA_036394835.1 of Anaeromyxobacter sp. Taxonomy (GTDB): domain Bacteria; phylum Myxococcota; class Myxococcia; order Myxococcales; family Anaeromyxobacteraceae; genus Anaeromyxobacter. Next base: position 19,771 of record DASWEI010000092.1, read on the forward strand.
AACGGAGCCGTCCTCGACGGCCCGGTTGATGCGGACGAGGTCCTGGTAGACGATCCGCCCGGCGCCGAGGTTCGTGTGGCCGACCTCGGAGTTGCCCATCTGCCCCTCGGGTAGCCCGACCGAGAGGCCGCTCGTCTCGATCACCGTGGATGGGAACTCGCGGACGAGCGCGTCCACGTTCGGTGTCCCGGCGATCGCGATGGCGTTCGCGTCGCGCTCGCTGCGGATCCCCCAGCCATCGAGCACGACGAGGAGGACGGGCTTCGTCTTCGGCACGCGGCACCTCTATTGTGGCGGGGGGACACTCGGCCCTTCGGGCCTCGCGCCCCCCCGAACCCCCCGCTCGCTCCGGGGCAGCCTCATCCGGCTGCCCCTGCGCTCGCAAGTCGGGACGGGTGATTGTCGGCGAAAGGGCCCGCGCGCCACAAGAATCAAACGGGCCCCGGACCGTGCGTCCGGCTACTTATGATACGGCTCCCCGCGAAGGATGGTCATCGCGCGGTAGAGCTGCTCGAGCAGCACGACACGCGCGAGCCGGTGCGCGAGCGTCAGGCGCGAGAGCGCGAGCGTCTCCTCGCCGCGCGCGCGGATCGCGTCGGAGAGCCCGTCCGACCCGCCGATGACGAGCGCCACGTCCTGCGCGCGCGAGAGCCACCGCGCTACGCGCCTCGCGAAGACCTCGCTCGTCTCCTCCGTCCCCCGCTCGTCGAGGAGCACCACCCGCTCCCGCTCGCCGATCCGGGCGAGGAGCGACTCGCCCTCCTCGTCCTTTGCGCGCGGCGTGCCCGCGTGCCGCCGCGCCTCGGGCACCTCGACGAGCTCGAACTTGACGTAGCGCCCGAGCCGCTTCGCGTACTCCTCCGCCGCCGGGGCGAAGAGCCCGGACCGATCCCTGCCGACCGCGACGACGCGCAGCTTCACCGCCGGGTCCCCTGGCAGGAGGGTTGCATCTCGATGACTCTACCGGGCCGTCAGGTGCGAGGTGTGGGATTCCGGCCGCCGGCGGAGTCTTGCCTCGGCTTCGGACGGCGTGGCAGGCTCTCGGCCATGAAGACCCTCGTCCTCGCCGCCTTCGCCCTCTCCGCCCTCGCGACCGCAACGGGCTGCATCGTCGTGCCGGTGGGCCGCTCCCGCTCCGCCGCGACCGCTGACCAGAAGTGCCCGCCCGGCCACGTCTGGAGCGACGGCCGGTGCCACGACAAGGGCAAGGGGCACGACAAGCAGCGCTAGCGAACGGGCGGGGCCGGCGGCGCCCGGGATCAGAGCCCCATCGCGCGGTACGCCCAGCGGAACGCGGCGGCCGGCACCGACGTCTCCCAGAAGCCGGCGGCGCGCGCGACCGCCCACGACCCGAGCATCACCCCGAGCACGCCCGCGGGCACGAGCCAGGGCGAGAGCGCGCGTCTTCCCCGGAGCGTCACGCCGAGGCAGTCCGGCACCGTGCACGCGGCGACACACGACAGGCACCCCGTGCACTCGGAGGAGAGCACGTGCAGCCGGGCGTGGACCGGGATCTCGACCGGACACGCGCGCGTGCAGGCGCGGCAGTCGTTGCACGCCGCGGGATCGCGGCGTACGTGCTGCGGCGAGACGAGGCTCGCGAGGCCGAGGAGCGCGCCGTAGGGGCAGAGCCACCGGCACCACGCGTGCTTCACGACGAGCGAGAGCACGGCGAGCCCGCCGACGACGGCGACCGCCGTCCCGGACGGCCGCGTGAAGAAGAGGAGCATCTTCGCGTCGGCCGCGAGGTTGTAGGGCGACCCGATGAAGGCGTCCACCGCCGCGGGCGACATCGCGACGAAGACCTGCCACGCGAAGAACACGAGGACGACGTACTTCAGCGAGGAGAGCGCGAGGTCGGCCGCGCGCGGCACGCGCGGGAAGCCGCGCCGCCAGAGGAGCCGGTGGCCGAGCCACTCGAGGCCGCGAGAGATCGCCCCGACCGGGCAGACCCACGCGCAGAAGCCCTTGCGCGCGACGAGCGACGCCCCGATCGCCGCGAGGAGGATGACGAGGCCGGCGGGGTGGATCTCGTCCCAGAAGCCGGTGAGAAGCCAGCGCTTGAGCCCGAGGAGCGCCGAGATCGGCAGGAACCCCTCGACCGGCGCAGGCCGCGCGGCGCCGATCGCGCCCTCTCCCATCACCTCGGCGACGAAGCGCGCGAAGCGGACGCCCACCGCGACGAGGAAGACGAGGTAGGCGACCTGCACCGCGGCGCGGGCTGCCGGGAGGCGGCGCCACGGGTTCGTGAAGCGCGGCGTTGGATCGGTCACGGGCGCGGAACGTACCGCAGCGAGCGGGCCCGCCACAATCGGTCGGATACGGGGGCGCCCGGCCGCTCGCCCGGTGGGCGAGGGCCAGCCCGGCGCAAGATTCGGTGCCGCGTCCGCGGTGCCGCCCGCTCGCGCAAGGGCGATCAGCGGCAGCGCGGGGGGGCGTCGAGATCGATCGTGTGCAGCGGCGGCGGGCGGAAGAGCGCCCGCTCGATCCCTCCGGTCGCCGCGTCCATGGCCCGCGCGCGGACGACCGAGCCGTCCGGCGCGTATACGACCTCGTACCGGACTCGCCGGCCGCCGAGCATCGCCTCCCACGCGTACGACACGACGCGCCCCGCCGGATCGCGCTCGAGCCGGCGGGAGAGCTCGCCGTCGCAGCCGGGGAAGCTTCGCACCTCGGCGCGGAGCCGGCCCGTCCGCCGGAGGTCCTCGTACTGCGCGAGCGCCGCACCGGCGTCCGCGACATTCGCGTCGCGGCCGCGCCCGAGCTCGGGCTCGGTCCGGACCGGCGCGGCACGGCGCGGGGGGGCCGGGGCGGCGCGTGAGGGCGCGGCGGCGGCGCGATCAGGGATGACGCCCGCGACGGCGCCCGCGGGGGCCGGGACCTCCGCCGGGGCGGGCGCCGGCGCCGGCTGGCGCGATGCGGCCGCGGGTGGCGGCGCCGCGGCGGGGGCCTCGGCCATCGCGAGGTTCCCGCGCTCCACACGCTCCATGCGCTGCTCGGGCGGGGCACCCTTCGCGGACGGCGCCGGCTCGGGCTCTGCCGGGAGCGCGCGAGCCTTCTTCTCGGCCGGCCTCTCCGCCGGCGCGGGAGGCCTCGCGCGCGGCGCGGCGCCGGCGCCGGGGCCGCGCGACTCCTGCTCGGCGCGGGGCCGCGCGCCCGCCACTGTCTCGTCCGCGCCCGCCGCGTCCTGCGCCGCCGCGGGCGGGGAAGAGGGCGCGCTCGCGTACGGCGAGTCGCCGAGAAGCGCGTTCGGATCCTCGCGTCCGGGCGGACCGGGGCGCATCGACATGACGCGGTACGAGACCGCCACGACGGCGGCGAGCGACATCGCCGCGATCGAGGCGCCCCACACCCAACGCGGCAGCACCGGCCGCGGCTCGCGCCGGCGCGCCGCCTCGCGCGCGGCGGCGAGCAGGACCGCCTCGCCGCCCGCAGGGGCGGCCTCCTCGGGCAGCGCGGACATGAGCCGGCGCGTCTCGCGCATCCGGGCGAGCTCCGCCCGGCACCCCTCGCAGGAGGCCGCGTGCTCCTCGACCTTCCGCGCCTCGCGCGGGGAGAGCTCGCCGCAGGCGAGGTCGAGGAGCTTCTCCCTGAGCTCGTCGTGGGTCATGGGGTCGCGCTCCTCGCCTCGCCGTCCGCGCCGGGGCCGACCCCGAGCGCCTCGAGCTTCGCGCGGAGCGCCTCGAGGGCGTAGCGCATCCGGCTCTTCACGGTGTTCTCGGGGACGCCGGTCACCTCCGCGATCTCGTGGAAGCGGAGCCCCGCGTGCTCGCGCAGGAGGAACACCTCGCGCTGCTCCGCTGGCAGCGCCGCGAGCGCCGCCTCGAGCTTCGGGCGCACGAGCGCGGCGTCCGCGGCGCGATCGGGCGCCGGATCGTCCGACGCCGCCGGCGCTCGCGCCGGGTCGTCGAGCGCCTCGGTGCGGCGGAAGGCCTGCCGCCTCGCGTCGTCGAACGCCTGGTTCCGCGCGACGGCGTACAGCCAGGTGCGGAAGAGCGCCCGCGGCTCCCAGCGCTCCGCCGCCCGGACCACGCGCAGGAACGTCTCCTGGCAGAGGTCCTCCGCCCGGCCGCGGTCGCCCGTGAGCCGGAGCAGGAAGGAGAAGAGGGGGGTCCGGTGACGGCGCACGAGCTCCTCGAAGGCCCGGACGTCGCCGGCCTGGAACCGGAGCATGAGCCGCTCGTCGCTGTCCAAACCGGCCGGCCTCCGTCGGGGCCTCGCGAGGTGGAACGCGCGAGGCCCGGAAACGATCTTCCGCGCGAGTCTAGTCGAAAAGGGAGGGCTGGGCGGCTACCGGGCGTCCCGCGCCTCGATCGCCTCGACGAGCGCGCCGGCGCGCCGGCGCAGCTCCGCGTCCACGCCCGAGCGCTCGAGCGCCTCGCGCACCCTCGCGAGCTGCGCGAGGACGCGCTTGCGCTGCTCGGGCCAGTTGCGCACGCCGTCCGTGCCCGTCTCGTACACGGCCTCGACCGCGTCGAGCGCGGAGCGCGTCCGCGCGGCGACGTCCGGCCCGAGGGCCTTCGCGATCTCCGCCGCCGTCGCGTCGCCCGCGAGGAGGGAGAGGTTCTTCACCGCGTCCGAGAAGCGGGACGCGAACTGGATGGTCTCGTCGCCCAAGGTGTGCTCCTTCTGGCCGACAGCCTATCGCATCGCCGCCCGCCGCCCGCCGCCCGCCGCCCGCCGCCCGCCGCCCGCCGCCCTAGCCGCGCGGGTCGCGAGGCGCTCGGGCCTGGGATAAGAATCCCGGCCATGGCGGACGGGGCGGCGGCTGACGGGGTCGAGGCGGGCGCGCGGGGCGGCCGGCTCCGCGCGCTCCTCGCGCTCGCGTGGCCCATCGTCGTCTCCCGCTCCTCGCAGGTGGTCGTCGGGATCGCGGACGCGGTGATGGTCGCCCACCTCGGCGCGGCCGCCCTCGCCGCGACGACCGCCGGCGCGCTCAACGCCTTCACGTTCTTCATCCTTCCGATGGGGACCGTGTTCATCGTCTCGTCCTTCTCCTCGCAGCTCTTCGGGATGGGCGACGCCCGCGGCGCCCGCCGGTACGCCTGGTACGGCCTCGCAGTCGCCGGCGCGACGGCGCTCTTCGCCACGGCGTTCATCCCGTTCGTGCCGGCGCTGCTCGCGCCCCTGCCGTACGCGGCGGACGTCCGGGCGCTCATGGAGGGCTACCTCGCGCTGCGGCTCCTCTCCGCGGGCGCGGTCGTCGGGACGGAGGCGCTCGCGAACTACTACGGCGGCCTCGGGAACACCCGGCTCCCGATGCGCGCGAGCGTCGCCGCGATGGCGCTCAACGTCCTCGGGAACTGGGTCCTCATCGACGGCCACCTCGGCGCGCCCGCCCTCGGCGTGCGCGGCGCCGCGCTCGCGAGCGCCCTCTCGTCGTCCGTCGCGTTCCTCGGACTCCTCGCGGTGTTCGTCCGCGAGGGGCGAGGCCTCGCCCCGCTCCGGCTCCGCGGGGCGGAGCTCCTGCGCCTGCTCCGCTTCGGCGTCCCCTCCGGCCTCAACTGGTTCCTCGAGTTCCTCGCCTTCGCGTTCTTCACGAACGTCGTCGTCGCCGGGCTCGGCACGACCTCGCTCGCCGCGCTCATGGCGGTCATCCAGGTGAACTCGGTCGCGTTCATGCCCGCCTTCGGCATCGCGAGCGCGGGGGCGATCCTCGTCGGCCAGGCGATCGGCGCCGGCCGCCGGGAGCGGGTCGGCGGGATCGTCGCGCTCGCCTTCGGGGTGGCCGGCTCGTGGCAGGCGCTCGTCGGGATCGTGTATCTCGCGCTGCCGGACCTCGTCCTCTCGGCCTTCGCGCGCGACCCCGCCTCGGCGGCGGCGCTCGTCGACGCGGGGCGCCGCATGCTCCTCCTCTCCGTCGGCTGGCAGCTCTTCGACGCGGGCGCGAGCGTGCTCGCCGAGGCGCTGCGCGCCGCGGGCGACACCGCGTTCACGCTCTGGGCGCGCGTCGCCATCGCCTGGGCGGTGTTCGCGCCGGGCAGCTGGATCTCCGTCCGGGTCCTCGAGGGCGGCGACGTCGCCGCGGTCTCCTGGCTCGTCGCGTACCTCGCGCTCCTCGCGCTCGTCCTCCTCCTGCGCTTCCGCTCCGGCGCGTGGACCCGGATCGTGCTCGTCGAGCCGGCGGCGCTCGCCTGAGCGGTGCGCGCCCGGTCCGCCGCCGCTACACCGCTCCCGTGCGCGCCCCCGACGCGGTGGTGGTCGGCTCCGGCCCGAACGGCCTCGCCGCGGCCGTGACGCTCGCCGGCGCCGGGCTCGCGGTGCTCGTGCGCGAGGCCTCGGACGGCATCGGCGGAGCGGCCCGCACGCTGCCGCTCACCCTCCCCGGCTTCCTCCACGACCACTGCTCGGCCATCCACCCGCTCGCCGCGGGCTCGCCGCTCTTCCGCAGGCTCGACCTCGAGGCGCGCGGCCTCCGCTGGGTGACCCCTCCCGCCGCCGCCGCGCACCCGCTCGACGACGGCACGGCGGCGCTGCTCCTGCGATCTCCCGCCGAGACGGGGAAGGGGCTCGGCGATGACGCGCGCGCCTGGCGGGCGCTGTTCGAGCCGCTCGCGCGCGACTTCCACGCGCTCATGGACGAGACGCTCGGCGCGCTCCTCCACCTGCCCCGCCGGCCGCTCCTCCTCGCGCGCTTCGGGATCTCCGCCCTGCTCGCCGCCCGCGGCCTCGCCGAGGGCCGGTTCCGCGGCCCGAGGGCGCGCGCGCTCTTCGCCGGCCTCGCCGCCCACGCGGTCCTGCCGCTGGAGCGCTCGCCGTCGGCCGCGTTCGCGCTCGTCCTCGGCGCCGCGGCCCACGCCGTCGGGTGGCCGTTCCCCGAGGGCGGCGCCGGGCGGATCACCCTCGCGCTCGCGGACCTCCTCCGCGCGCGGGGCGGCGTCGTCGAGACGGGCGCCGAGGTGCGCGCCCTCGGCGAGCTCCCGCCGGCTCGCGCCGTCCTCCTCGACCTCGCGCCGCGCCAGGTGCTCCGGGTCGCGGGCGAGCGGCTCACCGCGCGCTACTCCCGCGCGCTCGACCGGTTCCGCTACGGCCCCGGCGTCTTCAAGGCGGACTACGCGCTCTCGGCGCCGATCCCGTGGCGCGCGCCGGAGTGCGCCCGGGCGGGAACGGTCCACCTCGGCGGCACCCTCGAGGAGATCGCCGCGGCGGAGCGCGCGGTCGCCGCGGGCGAGATGCCGGCGCGCCCGTTCGTGCTCGTCGCGCAGCACACGCTGTTCGATCCGTCGCGCGCGCCCGCGGGCCGGCACACCGCCTGGGCCTACTGCCACGTGCCGCACGGGTTCGCGGGCGACGCGACCGCGGCGCTCGAGGCACAGCTCGAGCGGTTCGCGCCGGGGTTCCGGGAGGTCGTCCTCGCGAGATCGGTGCGGGGGCCCGCCCTGCTCGAGCGGGAGGACGCGAACCTCGTCGGCGGCGACGTCGGCGGCGGGGAGAACTCGCTCCGGCAGACGATCTTCCGTCCGGTGGTGCGCGTCGTGCCGTGGTCGACCCCGGTGCCCGGCCTCTACCTCTGCTCCGCGTCGACGCCGCCCGGCGGCGGCGTCCACGGCATGTGCGGCTTCCATGCCGCGCGCGCCGCGCTGCGCGAGGTGTTCCGGGCGCCGAGGCGCTAGTGCCGCTCGCCCGCGACTGGGAGCGGCGGCTCCGTGGGGTCGACGAGGCGCCCGTTCGGGAGGAGCTTCTCCGGCACCGCGACGCCCGCGGTCGCGAGCTTGTAGCGCTCGCACCGGCCGAAGCACCCTTCGCAGTAGAAGCTCTGCCACACCCGGAGCGCCTCCCGCATGGAGACGCTCCGGTGGAGACCGCAGGTGAAGAGCTCGGGGCAGGCGGGCATCTTTAGCTCCCTCGCCGGGCGGCGAGTCGCTTCCCGGTACTGCAACGGGGGTGCCGCAAGAATTCGCCGAAAAGTCCTCGGATTCCGCGGAAGCTGGCGTTCCGGCGGGGTGGGGTCGCGAGGAACACAGGGTGTTCACCGGCACAGCGCGATCGACGCCGCGGCGACCCGGCGCGACCCGCCGCTACCTCTCGCGCGGCGATGGGTGCGCGGCGCGCGCGTGCGCGCGTCCAGACGCGAACGCCCGGCCTCCGCGAGGAGGCCGGGCGTCCATTTGCCACGGAGCAGCGGCGCTACGCGTTCGCCTTGGGCTTCGCGGCGCCCGGCACGAGCATCGCCGGGTTCATCGCGCGGGCGAGCTGCTCGTACAGCGCGTACCGCTCGTGCACGTCCTTCTGCGCCTGCGCCATCATCTTCTTGAAGCCCTCGGGGTTCGCGGCCTCGACCTGCCGGAAGCGGGTCTCGTTCTTCACGAACTCGGAGAGGTCGATCTTCGGCGCCGGGCTGTCGAGCTTGAGCGGGCTCTCGCCGCCGGCGACCTTGCGCGGGTCGTAGCGGAAGAGCGGCCAGTAGCCGGAGTCGACCGCGCGCTCCTGCTGCCCGAGCGCGTTCGCCATGTCGTAGCCGTGCGCGATGCAGTGCGCGTAGGCCACGATCACCGAGGTGCCCGTGTAGCTGTCCGCCTCCTTGAACGCGTTCACCGTCTGCGCGTCCTTGGCGCCGAGCGCGACGCGCGCGACGTACGGGTGCCCGTAGGTCATCGCGAGCATCGCGAGGTCCTTCTTCGGCGTCTGCTTGCCGGCCGTCGCGAACTTGGCGCCCGCGCCGAGCGGCGTCGCCTTCGACGCCTGGCCGCCGGTGTTCGAGTACACCTCGGTGTCGAGGACGAGGATGTTCACGTCCTTGCCCGACGCGATCACGTGATCGAGGCCGCCGTAGCCGATGTCGTACGCCCAGCCATCGCCACCGACGATCCAGACGGACTTGCGGACGAGGTAGTCCGCGACATCGCGGAGCCGCAGCGCTTCGGGCGACTTCACCGAGGCGAGCTTCTCCTTCAGGACCTTCACGCGGGCGCGCTGCTTCTCGATGCCCGCCTCGTCGGTCTGGTCGGCCTCGAGGACCTCCTTCACGAGGGCGTCGCCGAGCTGCGTGCCGAGCTTCGCGAGCAGCTCGCGCCCGTGCTCGGCCTGCTTGTCGATCGCGAGGCGCATCCCGAGGCCGAACTCGGCGTTGTCCTCGAAGAGCGAGTTCGCCCAGGCCGGGCCGCGCCCGTCCACGTTCGACGTGTACGGGGTGGTCGGGAGGTTGCCGCCGAAGATCGACGAGCAGCCCGTCGCGTTCGCGACGACGGCGCGGTCACCGTAGAGCTGGGTGAGGAGCTTGAGGTAAGGGGTCTCGCCGCAGCCCGTGCAGGCGCCGGAGAACTCGATGAGCGGCTCGAGGAACTGCGTCCCCTTCACGTCGAGCTTCACCTTCGTGCGGTCCGCGACCGGGATCTCGAGGAAGAAGTCCCAGTTCCGGCGCTCCTTCTCCTTGAGCGGCACGGCGTCCATCATGTTGATGGCGCGCTTGCCCTTCTCGGTCTTCGACTCTGCAGGGCAGATCTCGACGCACAGCGAGCAGCCGGTGCAGTCGTCCGGCGCGACCTGCAGGGCGTACTTCAACCCCTTCTGGTCGGGCGACTTGAAGTCCATCGTGACGAAGTCCCTCGGCGCCCCCTTCGCCAGCTCGGGCGCGAAGAACTTCGGCCGGATGGCCGCGTGCGGGCAGATGAGCGCGCACTTGTTGCACTGGATGCAGAGCGACGGCTCCCACACCGGGATCTCGAGGGCGATGGAGCGCTTCTCCCACTTCGACGTCCCCGTCGGCCAGGTGCCGTCGAGCGGGAACGCCGAGACCGGCAGGAGGTCGCCGTTGCCGGCGAGCATGAGCGCGGTGATGCGCTTCACGAAGTCGGGGGCGGACTCGGAGACGGTCGGCGGGCGCGGCGCGCCGGTGACCTTCTTCCCCTCGGTCTTCACCTCGTGGAGGTGGGCGAGCGTGGTGTCCACCGCGTCGAAGTTCTTCTTCACGATCTCCGCGCCCTTGCGCGAGTACGTCTTCTCGATCGTCTTCTTGATGTGGCCGATCGCCTCGTCGCGGGGCAGCACGCCGGAAATCGCGAAGAAGCAGGTCTGCATGATGGTGTTGATGCGCACCCCCATGCCGGTGTCCTTCGCGACCTTGTAGGCGTCGATCACGAAGAAGCGGAGCTTCTTGTCGAGGATCTGCTGCTGGACCTCGCGCGGGAGCTTCTCC
>DASWEI010000093.1:0-64783 GCA_036394835.1 Anaeromyxobacter sp.
CGCTGTGCACGAAACTCGGCGCACCTGACCGCGGTCAAAAGGCCGGAACGCAACAAAGCGCCGCCCCTTCGCCATGCCCGCTGCAATCCCGGATGAGCTGAGCCATAACGTCGAACGTCAGTCGCTCTGCCGCGACAATGAGGTCGGCCTCGTCCTCGCGATCGCGGTCATCGAGTGTTCGGCCGCGCCGCGCGGGCGAACGTCCTGCCTGGGCGGGCCCCAGCGGGAATCTCGGCAGCTGGATCGCGATCGCCGTCCAGTCCGGCGTGGCGGCCGCTCTTCTTGCTGCGCCAGTTCCACCGAACGCGCTGAAGTTCGGGGCCGGCAAGCCGGTGGAGGTGTTCGTGTTCGGGGCGCAGGGGAACGCGACGCTGGTGGTGCGCGATCACGGGATCGGCATCGATCCGGCCGAGCAGGCCCGCATCTTCGACCGGTTCGAGCGCGCGGTCTCGACCCGGCACTACGGCGGCCTCGGGCTCGGGCTCTACGTGAGCCGCCGCATCGTCGAAGCGCACGGCGGCGCGATCCGCGTCGCGAGCCGCCCCGGCGACGGCGCGACGTTCACCGTGGAGCTCCCCCGAGGCTTGGCCGGGGTGGCGGCCGCCGCGACCGGCGTGGCGCAGCCGGAAGCGCGCCACGCCTGACTGCTGCCCCCAGCGGCGGTCACACAGGCGGAGCCGGCGCGCATCCCTTCGCCGACGGCGAAACGGCGACCGCTCCGCTCTCTCATCCATCGTGACTCACGGTGACTCATACCCTGGCAGCGGTATCCGCTATCTTGTCGGAGTGATCGACGCGACGCCACGCGAGCTCCCGCAGCAGCGGCAAGGCGGTCGGACGGGCTTTCCCCTCCTCGGCTGGAAGGGCATCCTCTTCGGCCTGCCCTTCGCCGGAATGGGGGCGTTCCTTGCATTGGTCACGGCGCGCCCGGGCCGCGACGCTCCTGCCGGCCTGGTGAAGGCCTTCGGTGCCATGTTCTTCGTCGCGGGCGCCGCGCTCATCCTCGGCGGGGTGCGGTACTACTGGCGCGAGTGGCGGCGGGCGGAGCGCTTGGCGCGGCACCGGTCCGAGCCCTGGCGCGCCGACTACGCCTGGGATCCACGAGGCATCGCCGGCGACGTGGGCCGGAGCGCCGGGAGCGCGTTCCTCTCGAGCACGGTGGCCGCCACCTTCCTCGCCCCCTTCAACTACATCGCTTTCGTCGACCCGCGGCTGCAGGTCTCTGGAATCTGGGCCATGCGGTCCATCGTCGCGGTGTTGGACCTCGCTGTCGCCGCGTCCTTTGGCCGCTCGGCCTACCTGCTCGCGCGCCGCCTCGAGTACGGGAGGACCTTTCTCCACTTCGGCCGGTTCCCCTTCCTCCTCGGCGAGACGGTGGACGTCCGGCTCGCCCCGCCGCGCCATGCGCGCGGCCTCCAGGAGCTCGAAGTGACGCTCCGCTGCATCGAGGAGCGGATCCAGGAGACCCGCTACGACAGGGAGAGCACGACGTACGTCGCCCGACGGCAGATGTGGGCCGACATCCGGACGGTGCAAGCCGCCCAGCTCGCGGGCGCCGGGCTCATGCTGTCCTTCGACCTTCCCCGGGAGCCCGGGCTCGGCTCCGACCTCTCCGCGACCCCGCCACGCTACTGGGAGCTGTCGGTGAAGGCCGCCGCGCCGGGCGTCGACTTCGCCTCGACGTTCCTCGTTCCCGTGTACGCGCACCCGGGGTCCGTGCAGCTCCCCGCGTGAGCCAATCCCCGCGCGAACTCGCGCTGGGAAGGACCGGCGTCGCTGTAGAGCTCGAACGTCTTCCCGCGTCGGGCGCGGCTCAGCTCGCCCGCTGTTTCGACATTCCCGCCAGCTCGCGGGCGACGTCCACGAACGCCCTGAGGGCGGGCGACACCTGGGCTCGGCTCGGGAAGTACAGGAAGAATCCCGGCACGGCCGCCGCGTAGGGCTCGAGGACGAGACGCAGGCTCCCGCTGCGCAGGTCGTCGACGATCATCGGCTCGAAGGCGTAGAGGAGCCCGACTCCCGCCACGGCCAGGAGTCGCATGAGCTCGGTGTCATTGGTCGTGACGGATCCCTGGACCGGAACGCGCCACGTCTTCCTCCCGCGCTCGAGCTCCCACGCGTACCGCGCCCCGCTCGTGGACGCGCGGATGCAGAGGCAGTCGTGCTGAAGCAGGTCCTGGGGCTTCTCCGGGGTGCCGCGTCGCGCGAGGTACGAGGGAGCGCCCGCGACGACGAACCGGCCCGGCTCCGTGAGCCGCACCTGGACCATGTCGCGCTCGATGGCCTCGGACAGGCGGATGCCCGCGTCGAGGCCCTCCGCGAGGATGTTCACGAACCGATTCTCGACCTGAACCTCGACCTCGACCTTGGGGTACCGCTCGATGAACCGCGGCAGGAGTCGAGCGACGACCAGCGTCACGGCGAGAGCCGGTACCGAAAGCCGGACGCGGCCGGTGACCTCGCCGGGCCGGGCCGACACCGTCTTCAGGGACTCCAGCGCCTGATCCACGGCCGCGCCAGCGGTCTCGAGCAGACGTTGGCCCGCGTCCGTGAGCGCCACCGTCCGCGAGGTCCGCGTGAGCAGCGTGACGCCCAGGCGCGCTTCGAGCTGCCGAACGGACTGGCTCAGCGCGGAGGTGGACACGCCGAGATGCCTCGCAGCCGCCGCGAAGCTGCGGTGGCGCGCGACCGCGATGAACGAGTTCAGGGCGTTGAGGGGAGTGAAGGCCACGTCAAGCTCCTCTATGCGACCTCGCCCGCAGGCGCCAGCGAGGCGCGTCATCCCGAGTCGTCCAGGCCGGGCACAGCTGGCCGTCGGCCACGGAGCCTATCGCTGCCCTTCGGGGATCACCTCGTTCACGCAATTCAGCGCGCTCAGCGCCCGCGGATAGCCGATGTACGGCAGCAGCTGTGTCACCACCGCGATCAGCTTCTCCTTGTCGTTCCCGACGTCGAGGTTGCCCTGGACGTGCCCCTTCAGCTGAGGCTCGGCGCCGCCCAGGGCCGCCAGCATGGAGAAGGTCAGGAGCTCCCGCGTCTTCGTGTCCAGCCCGCTCCGGGTCCAGTAGTCGCCGAAGCAGTTGGCCGACAGGAATCGCTGGATGTGGCGCTGATTGGCCGGCGATGCGTCGTACATGTTGTCGATCCGATCCCCGAAGATCTCCTTCTGCAGCGCCAGCCCCCTGTCGAACCGGGTCTCAGGCGTCGTCGTGGACTGACCCTCCAGCGGCAGCTCCACGCCCCTGGCCTGCAGCACCTCGTTGGTCGCGTGGATGAAGTCCAGGACCTTGGCGATCCCGACGTAGGGCACGGCCTGGTACAGGATCTCCTTGGCCTCCACCGGGGTGACGCCCACGCTGAGCGCGCCGCCGAGCATCATCTCGTACTCGCTCAAGGCCTGGCTGGCGATCGTCGACGCCAGGATGACCATGACCCTGGTCTTCACGTCCAGGTTCCCGTGGCGGAGGACCTCGTCGAACGCGAAGTTGTCGAAGATCTCGATCAGCTCCGGGTCGGTTTCCGCCACCTTGGACTTGTACCCGGGAAACAGCTCCTCGTGGTTGCGGATGGCCGCTTCCGTCAGGGCGACCGGACGTTTGCTGGTGGCTTTCATGTCTCCGACCCTCCTGTTGGCGTTGCAGGCGGCGAGTGAGGCCGCCCTCCCGCCGACCGCGGGCCCTCGGCCGCTTCGTCGCTCGAGACGGGTGACCTCCTGTGATGGGAGCTAGAGCTCCTGCCGCGTGGGCCGGAACAGGATCTCGTTCACGTCCACCTCTTCCGGCTGGCTCATCGCGAAGGCGACGGCCCGCGCGAACGAGTCCGGGGGGATCGCGAACGCCTCGTAGAACTTGTGGATGCCCTCGCTGATGTCCCGCTCCGTGATCGAGTCGGGCAACTCCGCCGTACAGCACGCCCTTGATGTTGACGATCGTCCCCTCGATGCCCTTGCTCATCGTGTCCTCCTTGCCGTGACGGCCTCCTAGCGACCGGTCCGCTTCTCCAGGTGCTCCGGGTACCGCGCGCCCTGCACCGAGACCTTCGACGCGGCGGCGTCGATCGCGCGGACGTCGCCGGGGGTCAGCCCGACGTTCGCCGCGCCGAGGTTCTCGTCGAGCCGGTTCATCTTCGTGGTCCCCGGGATCGGCACGATCCACGGCTTCTGCGCGAGCAGCCACGCGAGCGCGATCTGCGCAGGGGTCGCGTTCTTCTGGTTCGCGACCCGGCCGAGCAGCTCGACCAGGGCCTGGTTTGCCTTGCGCGCCTCCGGCGTGAAGCGCGGCACGATGTTGCGGAAGTCGTCCTTGTCGAACGTGGTGTTCTCGTCGATCTTCCCCGTCAGGAAACCCTTGCCGAGGGGGCTGAACGGCACGAAGCCGATCCCGAGCTCCTCGAGCATCGGGATCACCTCCTCCTCCGGCTTCCTCCACCACAGCGAGTACTCGCTCTGGAGCGCGGTCACCGGCAGGACCGCGTGGGCGCGGCGGATCGTCTGCGCGCCGGCCTCGGAGAGGCCGAAGTGCTTCACCTTGCCCTGGAGGATCAGGTCCTTCACCGCCCCGGCGACGTCCTCGATCGGCACGTTGGGGTCGACGCGGTGCTGGTAGAGCAAGTCGATCGTGTCGACCCTAAGCCGCTTGAGCGAACCCTCGACGGCTTGCTTGACGTGCTCTGGCCGGCTGTCGAGACGACTCCAGTGTGTGTCGCCCTCGAAGGCGGGTCCGAAGCCGAACTTCGTGGCGATCACCACCTGCCCCCGGAATGGCGCCAGCGCCTCGAGGTCCTCGTTCGTGAGCGGGCCGTAGATCTCGGCGGTGTCGAAGAACGTGACGCCGCGCTCGACCGCCGTCCGGATGAGGGAGATCATCTGCTGCCGGTCCGAGGGCGGGCCATAGCCGAAGCTCATCCCCATGCAGCCGAGGCCGAGGGCCGAGACTTCGAGACCGGTGCTTCCCAGTTTGCGCTTCTGCATGTAGTCACTCCCGTTTCGGCTGGAGGGAGAGGGAACCGATCACCGACCGGTCATGTTCAAGGCGGCTGGCCGGGCGGGGCCGGATGATCTCGTTCCGGCCTACTCCGACTTCAGGGAAGCCATCTCGATGGAGAAGCGGTACTTCACGTCCGCCTTGAGCAGGCGCTCGTAGGCCTCGTCGACCTTCTGCATCGGGATGACCTCGACGTCGGCGGTGATGCCGTGCTGGCCGCAGAAGTCGAGCATCTCCTGGGTCTGGCGGATGCCGCCGATGAGCGAGCCCGAGAGGCTCTTGTTGCCGAAGATGAGACCGAACGAGGAGACGGGGAGCGGCTTGTCCGGGGCGCCGACGAGCGTGAGGTTGCCGTCGCGGCGGAGCAGCTGGAGGTAGGCGTTGACGTCGTGGTCGGCCGAGACGGTGTCGAGGATGAAGTCGAAGCTGCCGGCGTGCTTCCGCATCGTGTTGGCGTCGCGGGAGACGACGGTCTCGTGGGCGCCGAGGCGGAGCGCGTCCTCCTTCTTGCCAGGCGAAGTGGTGAAGACGACGACGTGGGCGCCGAGCGCGCGGGCGAACTTCACTCCCATGTGGCCCAGCCCGCCGAGGCCGACCACGCCCACCTTCTTGTCCTTCGTGACGCCCTGGCGCCGCATGGGCGACCAGGTGGTGATCCCGGCGCAGAGCAGGGGCGCCGTCCCGGCGAGGTCGAGATTCGACGGGACACGCAGGACGAAGCGCTCGTCCACGACCACGCTGTCGGAGTAGCCACCGTAGGTGACGCCGCCGAGGTGCTTGTCCGGGGAGTTGTAGGTGAAGGTCGAGCTCGCGCAGAACTGCTCGAACCCCGCCTGGCACTCGGGGCAGGTGCCGTCCGAGTCAACCATGCAGCCGACGCCGGCGAGGTCGCCCGGCTTGAACTGGGTCACCGCCGAGCCGACCTTCCTGACGCGGCCGACGATCTCGTGACCGGGGACGCACGGGTAGACGGTCGGCATCCCGCTCCACTCGCTCCGGGCCTGGTGGAGATCGGAGTGGCAGATCCCGCAGAAGAGGATCTCGAGCTGGACGTCGTGCTCGGTGGGATCGCGTCTCGCGATGGTGGTGCGGGCGAACGGCGAGGTGGCGCTGGCGACGGCGTAGGCTTTCGCGTTGAACATGGCGCTGAAGCTACGCTCGCGAGCGCCCGGGCGAAATGTGCGTAAAGTGCATGGGGCGTCCAGGAAAACTTCACGATTCCCTCGAATGCGAGCGGCTAGACGCATGGTCGGCCCGCACTTGCTGAGGCCTCCTCGGCCGTTCCGCGTCCACTCCGCACGTTCAAGGCAGGTCGAACACCAGCGCCTCGGCCGGTGCGCCCTGCCCGGCCAGCTCGATCGCGCGCTCGTCCGAGAGCGCGGCGCCGTCGCCCGCCGACAGGACCTGCCCGTTCACGGCAGCCTGACCGCGCGCGACCTGGACCCAGCCGCGGCGACCGGTCGCCAGCGGATGGCTGAGCCGCTCGTCGCCGCCGAGGAGCGTCGCGTAGACGCGGGCGTCCTGATGGATCGTCGTCGACCCGTCTGCTCCGTCGGGCGAGGCGATGAGCGCCAGGCGCCCGCGTCGCGCCGACGCGGGTACGGCCTTCTGCTCGTACGAGGGCGCGTACCCGGACCGGTCCGGGATGATCCAGATCTGGAGGAAGTGGACCGGCCGCTCCTTCGAGCCGTTGAACTCGCTGTGCTGGACGCCGGTCCCCGCGCTCATCCGCTGCACCTCGCCCGGCCGCAGGACGCCGCCGCCTCCGGTCGAGTCCCGGTGGGCGAGCTCACCCTCGAGCACCCACGACAGGATCTCCATGTCGCGGTGTCCATGCCGTCCGAACCCTTCCCCCGGCTGCACGCGATCCTCGTTGATGACGCGGAGCTCGCTCCAGCCCATGTGCTCCGGGTCGTCATAGCTCGCGAACGAGAAGGTGTGCCTCGTGTCGAGCCAGCCGTGGTCGAAGTGCCCACGCGCGTCGCCCTTCCGAACGGTGATCATTCCGTTTCCTCCGGA
Organism: Anaeromyxobacter sp.; assembly: GCA_036394835.1. Lineage (GTDB taxonomy): Bacteria > Myxococcota > Myxococcia > Myxococcales > Anaeromyxobacteraceae > Anaeromyxobacter. The sequence continues at coordinate 7,002 of DASWEI010000093.1, forward strand.
GTGGAACGTAACGGCGGCGCGGCTCCCGTCGACGCCACACCTGTGGCTGCGGCGCGCGGCGAGCCCTTCGGCCGTGAGGCGGACGCACGCACCCACGCTGGCGCCCGATCGGCCTTGCGCTGCGTCGCGAGGCGAGCGGCGCCCGCGGCGGTGGTGACGACCATCGATGGCGCGGCGGCCGAGAACACCGCGAGCGAGAGGTCCACGTCGCCGCTGCCGGTGACGACGACCTGGAGGGGCGCCGGCGGCTTCCCCATAGCGGCGCGGAGCGCGGCGTACGCAGGAGCGAGCTCGGGGCAGATCCGCTCGGCGATCCAGACGTGATCGCCCTCGGCGCGGAGGTTCCCACCCCCGATCACCACGGCGATCCGCGGTCGCGCGGAGGAGCCCCATCACGGCCCGATCGTGCGCGTCCGTGACTCCGAGACCAGTTGCGGGCCCCGCAACCATCGGGAGACCCACCGCCACGGCGGCGCCGAGGACTTCGCCATCCACAGCACGAGGGCCCACAGCGGGGTGAAGGAAGCGAACACGAGGGCGAGCGCGAGCATCCGTTCCTCGTCTAGGAGCCGGGCGACGAGGACGGCGACGAATGGCAGCAGGCCGGCACGAAGAGCGCCACCGCCATCAGGGACATCAGCCACGCGATCCCGGCGAGGGACCTCTTCCAGAGGACGTCTCGGTCTGCGGCGGGCATTTGCCTCCTCATCGCGCAAACCTGCGCCATCATTCAAGGCGCGATGGAAGGATTCGCGATGCGCGCACGCACCGCCGGCGTGGGGTGCGCGTGATGTCCCAGGAGCGACCGCGCAAACCGCAAGTTTCGACCCCCGCATCCCGCAGTGGCTTCTGTCACAGTCGCCCTCGATCCCTCGTCCAAGGAGTAGCGAGAACCGAATGGCCGACTCGACCCCCACCTCCGTCCTGCCCGCTCCCCGTGACGAGGAGCTGGTGAGGCTCGCCCTCGCCGGCCAGCCCAGCGCGCTGGAGACGCTGCTGCGCCGGCACGAGCCCTGGCTCTACAACGTCGCGTTCCGCGTCCTGCAGAGCCCGGCAGACGCCGAGGATGCAACGCAGGAAAGCCTTCTCAAGATCGCAACCCGCCTCGCCAGTTTCCGCGGAGAGAGCGCCTTCCGCACCTGGGCCTACCGCATCGCCATGCGCCATCTCCTCGAGCGGAAGCGCAGCCGCCCGGAGCTCTCGGTCGCCAGCTTCGAGTGCTACGGGGACTACCTCGCGCGCGCCGCGGATGAGGAGCCAGCCGACCTCGCCGCCACGGCCGCCGACGCGCGGCTGCTCGTCGAGGAAGCGAAGCAGACCTGCCTGCTGGGGATGCTGCTCTGCCTCGACCGCGAACAACGATTGGTCTTCGTCGTCGGCGACTTCCTGGAGGTCAGCGACACGCTCGCGGCCGAGGTCCTGGAGCTCTCCCCGGACAACTTCCGTCAGCGGCTCTCCCGGGCCCGCCGCGAGCTCCTGGAGTTCGCGCAGGGGCACTGCGGGCTCGTGAACGCCGGGAATCGGTGCCGCTGCGCCCGCAAGACCCGCGCCTTCATCCGGGACGGCATCGTCGACCCGGAGCGCCTCCTCTTCGCGGGCCCGCACCTTGCGCGCATGGAGGAGGCCTCCTCGCGTGGCCGGGCGGCCTTCGAGCGAGCCGTCGAGACTGCGGGCGTCGCCCTGTGGCGGGAGCAACCGATGCTGGATCCGCCGGATCTGGTGACCCGGCTCCGCAGCGTGCTCTCGAGCGACGCGCTCCGTTCCGCGATGCAGGTCCCTTGACCCCGGAAAGTGAGATCGAGATGGAGCCCAACACCGAAGCGAAGCGGATCATCTCCATGGAGGAAAGTGCCCTGGCGCGCTGGTGCCGGGGGGATCCCTCTGGGTTCCTGGAGATCGCTGCGTCGGACGTCGTCTATTTCGATCCGTTCCAGGCGGAGCGGGTCGACGGGCTGCCAGCGCTCACCGCTTACTACGAGAGCGTTCGCGGGACCATCTCGGCCGAGCGATGGGAGCTCTCAGGGCCGTTGGTGCAGTTCGCCGGCGAGGCGGCGGTCCTCACCTTCCAGTTCACCTCCTGGGGCGGGCAAACGCTTCGCTGGAACTGCACCGAGGTCTTCCGACGCGACCGTGAAGGATGGCGCATCATTCAGACCCACTGGGCCTTCGCGGCGGCGAAGGCGGGGTGACGCGGGTCCGCCCCTGGACCCCTTCGATACCGCGCAGGTTTCGATCAACGGGGTCTGAGCGAAACGCCCGCCGAACTACTTCACCATTCGAGCGATGCCCATGAAGGCCTCAGGCTCGCCTTCGGACGTCCCGACACCACAGGTAGGCAGCGATGACGACGTCCTCCACGACCGACTGCGCGTCGAAGTAGCTCGCCGCGAATGCGTCCTCCGCCGCCTTCGCGATGGCGCCGTCCACGGCGACCGTGTGCGGGTCGTCGCGCTGCCCCGCCCCCGGCCGGCGCTCCGCTCTCCTCGATCGGGATCGAGCGGTCCTCCGTGGGCGGAGTCGCGCGGGCCCGGCCACCGCAGAGGGTGACCAACGTCCGCAGCGGCGCCGCCACCGCCTCGGGTTCAACCTCGTTCCCGACGCAAATGCGCGGCTGCTCCTCGGGCGCCAGCTCGATGCGACGCACGGGCGTCACCGATCCCTTCGGCGCGAACACCTCCGTCGAGACCGCCAGCCCGGCCGCCCCCGCGAGCCACGCACACGTCGCGGGGAACGCCGGCCCTGTCCCGGGCTTCCTGCCGAATGCCTTGGCGCCCAGCTCGGCGCTCTTCGCAAGGTCGACCCAAGTGACCTGGTGAAGGAACCCGCTGCCCGCGTCGGTGAGGGACGCGACGTCGTCGCCCCGGGTCAGGCGCAGCACGCACGGCGCAGGCGACGAAACCTGCAGTCGCACACCTTGCGGATGACTGGCCGCGATCGCCTGGAGCTTCGCGAGCGCCTCCCGGTACTCGGGGGTGACCAGCGCCGGGGCGCCGCCCTTCCACGACGGCTCTCGCAGAGTCACCGGATCGCGGGCCGGCGGTGCGGCACGCGCGACTCCGACCGATGTGAGCAGGGCGGCGAGCAGCGCATTTTTTGAAGCCTGCATTCCGGAAGTCTACCTCACGTGAATCGCCGGCTCCCCGCCGCGCCGCCAAGCCTCGGCCCCCCCTGCGATCAGCGGCCGCGAAGGCCTCAGGACGCTACGAGTGTTTCGCGGCGGCGGACCGTCCTACGTCATTGCCGTGATCAGCGCGGAAGGCGGCTCGCCCTCGATCATCTCCGAGAGCGCCGCGCCCGCTGGGACCGTGGGGAAGACGTTCTCCGTCTCGCTCACCCTCACGTCCACGATGGTCGGACCTCCGCGGTGCGCGAGCGCGCGCTCGATCGCGGCGTCGAGCTCCTCTGCGGTCTCCACGCGCAGCCCCAGGCAGCCGTACGCCTCCGCGAGGCGAACGAGGTCGGGCCGGCCGGAGAGGGCCGTGGCGAGGTAGCGCCGTCCCTGGAACAGATGCTGGAGCTGGCGCACCATCCCGAGCGCCCGGTTGTTCAGGACGAACATCTTGAGCGGCAGGTCGAGGTCGGCGGCCGTGGCCAGGTCCTGCACCGTCATCTGGAAGCTCCCGTCCCCGTCGATGCCGACGACGAGGGCATCCGGGCGGCCGAGCTGGGCGCCGATCGCGGACGGGAGGCAGAACCCCATCGTCCCGAATCCGCCCGAGGTGATGAACTCGCGCGGCGCGCCCGCCTTCCAGTACTGCGCAGCGAACATCTGGTGCTGGCCGACCCCGGTCGTGACGACGGTGCCGCGGGGCAGACGCCGGTGCAGCCGCTCCACGACGTACTGCGGCAGGAGCGGCCCGCGCGCCGGCTGTGCGTACCGCGGCGCGCGCTCCGCCACGAGCTCGGCGACCTCTCCTCGCCACGGCTCGAGGCTCACGCGTGCGCCAGCCGCGAACCGGCGCTCCACCTGCTCGAGGAGCGCCGGCACCACGTCGCGCAGATCGCCCCGGAGCGCCACGGTGGCCGGGACGAGCTTCGAGATCTCCGCAGGGTCGAGCTCGGCGTGGATCACCTTCGCGCCCGGAGCGAAGCCGGAGAGCCGCCCGGTCGCGCGGTCGTCGAACCTCGCGCCGAGGACGACGAGGAGGTCTGCGCGCTGGACGGCGAGGTTCGCGTGGGAGCCGCCGTGCATGCCGAGCATTCCGAGGCAAAGCGGGTGGTCCTCGGGGATCGCCCCTTTCCCGTGGACCGTGGTGACCGCGGGCGCGCCGATCGTTTCCACGAGGGCGCGGACCTCCCGATGGGCGCCGGCGCTCCGCACGCCGCCGCCGAGATAGAAGATGGGTCGCGTCGCGGTCCCGACGAGCCCTGCCGCCGACGCGATCTCCGCCGCGTCTATGGGTGGCCGGGTGTCAGCGCGCGGTGCGTACTCGAACTCGATGCGAGCGAGCTGCACGTCTTTGGGGATGTCGACGAGCACGGGCCCGGGACGGCCGGAGCGCGCGAGGTGGAACGCCTCCGCGATCGTGCCGGCGAGCGCGTGTGGATCGCGCAAGATGACGCTCCGCTTCGTTATCGGCGCGGTGATCGCCGCGATGTCTGCCTCCTGGAACGCACCCGTCCCGGTGAGCGCGACGGGGACGTTTCCCGTGATCGCCACGAGCGGAACCCGATCGTGGAAGGCGTCGGCGATCCCGGTGACGAGGTTCGTCGCTCCGGGCCCGGACGTGCCCATGCACACGCCAACGCGCCCGGTCGCGTGGGCGTACCCCTCCGCCGCGTGCGCCCCCACCTGCTCGTGCCGGACGAGGACGTGGATCACGCCCGGTGCGAGCCGCGCGTACGCGTCGTAGATCGGGAGGATGTTGCCGCCGGGGATGCCGAAGACGTACTCGACCTCCTCCGCCTCGAGTGCACGCCACAGCGCCTCAGCCACGGTCAGGTTCATTCGGGACATGTCTTCCTCCGGAGAGACGCCGCGCGCACGCTACGGCGGCGCACGGGAACGGGATTCGGAGCTGAGGGGGAGCGAGACGATCGGGCGCGACCGCGCCCGGGTGTGCCATCCGACGACGGGACGGCCTATACGCTAAGTCGTACGAGGGGAGACGCGGCCGGGAGCGCCTGGGAGGCGCTGCGCTCGTCGATGTGGAAAGCCGCGTTCACGATGGATCTCGACGGCAGGATACTCGATCTTCGCGCGTCGCTACACGACTTCGTCCCACCAGGGAGCCCTCAGGTGCCAAGAGCAGCTTTCTAGCGCCCAGGGCGATGCGCCACGCGGCGCGCTGCGCGGACGGAGAGTAGTCGCTGAATTCCGCCCCACCAGCATCCACAGGCGAGCTGCACACCGAGTTGCAGGACGGGCGGACCTTCGTCCTGACCGCGGGCACCAGCTACCAGGTGGCCGACGACGCCGAATCCCACCGGTCCTTCACGGCTACCGGCGCGAGGCTCTTCGTCATAGACTAACAGTGAGGGCGGTAGATTACCGAGTGCAGGCCTCCGAGGCCGCTTCGAACGGCGCACCCGCCGTGGCCGCCTCGGGGTGGACCGCGAGGAAGCTCGCGATGCGAGCTCGGATCTCGGCGAGGTGCGTGAAGAGGCAGGCGTGCTCCCCGCCATCGATCGCGAGCAGCTCCGCGCCCGGCGCGCGGCTCGCCACCGCCTGTCCGTGAGCGAACGGCGCCATCCGGTCGGCGGTCCCGTGAATGACGAGGACCGGGACGGCGAGCTGCTCGAGCCGCAGCTCGAGGTTCCCGCGGGTCGTCGCGATGTCGTTCTCGGTCCCGCGGATCCGGCGCGCCATCCGGTCGCCGGTGCTCCGCTGCAGGTCCTGCATGAGCTGCCAGGCCTCCGGATCTTTGAGGAGCCGCGCGCGCTGCCCCGCGTCCGGGATCGACCGGCTCGCCGCCCGGTCGGGATCGCGCGCGGCGCGCCGCTGAATCGCGCCGAGGAGCGCGGGCCAGCGCGCGGCGAGCCTCAGGACGTGCCAGGCGAACGGCGGGCGCGCGTCGATCCGCGACGACGCGGCGGAGATGAGGACGAGCGCGCGGCAGCGGCCGGGGTGGCGCAGCGCGAGCTGGAGCGCGGATGGGCCGCCGCCCGAGACCGCGACGACGGCCGCCGTCCGGATGCCGGCGGCGTCGAGCAGCGCGGCGTACAGGTCCGCCTGCTCCTCGGGCGTCCGGCCCGAGGCGAGCGGCGTCCCGAGGTAGCCCGGCCGGGACGGCGCGATGGCGCGATGGCCTGGAGTGAGGCCCGCCGCCCGCGCGAGGATGAGCCCCTGATCGAGGCCGCCCATGGCGCCGTGGAGCGCGAGCACCGCCGGCCCCTCCCCGGACTCCGCGTACTCGACGGGCCCGTGCGGCGTCGTCACGATGTGAGCAGATGTTGACATGGGACACATCCGTACTAAACCCATGCTGACGATGTCAACATCGACCCGACGGCGCACCGCGAGCGGCCGCCCGCGCCCCGCGCGGCGGAAGGCCTACCACCACGGCGACCTCCGGCGGGCGCTCGTCGACGCGGCAATCGAGCTCGTCCGCGACCGCGGTCCCGATGGGTTCACGCTGCGCGAGGCCGCGCGCCGGGTGGGCGTGAGCCAGACCGCTCCGTACCGTCACTTCGCGACGAAGGACGCCCTGCTCGCGGCGGTCGCCGAGCAGGGCTTCCTGGACCTTCACCGGCGCCTGTCCGAAGCGGCCGAGACCGCCGGGACGGAGCCGCGCCTGCGGCTGCGGGCGCAGGGGCTCGCCGCGTTCCAGTCCTACGTCGGCGACCCAGCGCGGTTCCGGGTGATGTTCGGCCGCGTGTCCTCACGGAAGGACAGGTACCCTGCCCTCGCCGACGCCTGGAGACGGGTCAACGCGCTGCTGTTCCAGTCGCTCGTGGCGTGCCAGCGCGCGGGAGAGATCCGCGAGGGTGATCCGCTGGAGCTCGGGCTCACCATCGCCGCGATGACGCACGGGCTCGCGTCCCTCGTCGTGGACGGCCAACTCGGCGCGGTCGCGGAGGATTCCGCCGCGGCCGCCGAGCTGTTCGACCGTGCGCGCGCCGTCCTGTTCCGCGGGCTTCACCCCTAACGCGCCGAGCGACCACCAGCAGGGTTCCTGACGGCGCGCGCAGCCGATTACCCGGTCCAGCGCGCTCCGCCAGGATGCTCGATGCGGAAGGGCGAGCCCCCTACGTGAAACGGCTCGGTCTACGCACTATGCGTGCGGCCGACGCTCAGCTTCGCGCTTGGGCATCGCGAGGTCGATCCGGGGAACGACCCCGAGCGTCTGCAACAGACCGAGCGTGTCCCACTGCGAGAAGACCTCGATCAGCTTCCCGTTGCGGAAGCGGTCGAAGGAGATGCCCTCGATCGTGACCTTCTTACCCGTGGGCTCGACCCCGAGGAACCGCTTCTCGTGCGTGCCGGTGACGCGCCAGTGCATGCACACCGTGTCCGCCTCGGCACAAAGGCCGAGGACGGTCGGCTTCATGTCCGGGAAGGCCGACCGGTACGTCTCGACCTCCCGCTTCACGCCCGCGATGTCCGCCTCGCCGCTCAACGGATCGTGGGCCTTGAACGAGCGGTCGCATACCTCGTCGAGGTACTCCAGCCTGCCCTTCCCGTAGACGTCCTCGAGTATTGTCCGACTCACCTTCTTGATGTCGACAGCCATACATTCACCTCCCGGACCCGCAACTACGACACGGACCCAAACTGAATTTGCAGCAAGCTTGAGCTGGCGGCCTGCCTGGAGTCGCGCAGCACCGCCCTCGCAGGGCACGTGTCCTCTGGGTCGAGCCGAACGCGGGCTCGCGCTGACCATCGCCGCTCGTGGTGCTGAATCGAGGGCCGTTCAGCGGCGCAGTGCCCCGGCAGCCGGCGCGTCGACCTCGAGCCGCTCCGCCGGGCGCACCGCTGCGCACGCGGCCCGAGGCGGGGACGCCGCTCGACCGGGCGGTCGTGCTCCTGACGCGCCGTCCCCGATTCTCCGCGGCGCGGGTCAGTGCGCACTCGGCTGCGCGGGCGGCACTCCTGGCTGGCGCGCCGCTTCAGCGCCGCGCTGCGCGTAGTGCTCCATTCCTGCGAAGTCCAGGACGATGCACGTCTCGTTCCCGACCACCCAGGCATCGTGCCCGGGCGGAATCATCAGGACGTCGCCCGGTCCGGCCTCCGCTTCCTGACCGTCGTCCATCCGTACGTGCATCCGACCCGCCTGCACGAGTCCGAGGTGCGTCACCTCGCAACTCTCGGTGCCGGCGAGCGGCCTCACGCACTCCGACCACTTCCACCCCGGCTCGAAGACCCCGCGGCCCACCGTGCCCTCCGCGACGTGGAGGACCTCCGCGCGACCTTTCTCGAACGGACGCGTCTCGTCAGGTCTCTCGAACCTCTTTACGACCATCTTCGCCATACGGTCTCACCTCCGGTCTTCCGAGATATGGCTTCCCCCATCGGATGGCCACCGCGCCTACGGCCCTCCCCACAGGTCCGTCGTCGTGAGGAGGCGCGCGCGGACGCGCCGGCCGCCGAAGCCGGCGCCGAGATCGAGGACGGAGTAGGCGGCGAGCGATTGGCCCGTTCCGTTCGACGCCACCGCGAGATCGAGGTACGACGGGTGCGCGCTGAGCGAGGTCAACAGGATGCCCGTGTCCGCGACGGTCCCGTCGACGCGCACGGTCGCGAGGTGGAGCGGCGCGCCCGCAGGCGGCGCCGGCAGGTTCACCGTCGGTTTGTCGATCCAGGGCACGAGGAAGAGCCCACCGTCGAACGTGAGCGCGAACAGGGCGGGAGCGCCGGTGACGGAGAGCGACGTCGCGTCGACGAGGGTGCCGGTGCGCGAGAGGCGCGCGCCGCCGAGGCTCGTGAGCGTCCCCTGCCCGAGCGACTTCTGCCAGACGACGAGGTACACGGGCGGGCCAGCGGGGCCAACCGCCTTGCCGTGAGCGCCTGGGGACCGCTTGCCGAACGCGACCGCGGGGTTCACCTCCTGCGGCGCGCTCCCGTCCGAGATGAGGGTCGTCGCGGAGACCGCGCCGGCCGCGCTGATCGGAGCGCCCTCGACGCGCGCGCCGGAGGTCCAGCTCTCCCACACCGCGAGGAATGTCACCCCGTCGGAGGCGACCGCCGGCCGCCGCTTGAACGTCGTCGGCAAGCTCGCGAGCGCGATGGGGATTCCGGACGGGTCGAGTACGACACCGCCGAGGCTGATCCGCGCGCCGAACACTTCGGGGCGGAGGGGCTCGCCCGTGTTGCGGCCGTCCTCCCACACGACGAGGTACTCGATCCCGTTCGAGGCGACCGCGGGGTTGTCGACGATTCCGCTCGAGACGGTCACCCCTCCCGGATCGAGCACCGTGCCGCTCGCGTCGAGCCGGGCGCCGCGCACCTCGGCCACCGCCGCATGGCGGACCCAGGAGACCAGGAACCCCCCGTTCACGCTGGACGACGCCGCGGCGACCGCGTGGTTCCCGCCCACCCCGTCGGAGAAGTGGATCCCGAGCGGATCGAGCACCGACCCGTCCGGCGCGAGGCGGACGCCGTAGATCTCCCATCCGCTGAGGCGGTAGTCCTCCCAGACGACGAGGGTGCTCGTCGCGCTCGCGGCGAGGGCGGGACCCGCCTGCCAGTTCGACGGCGTCACGACCGCGAAACCTCCGGCGTCGAGCACGGCGCCGCCGGTCGTCACCCGCGCCGCTCGGAGCTCCGCCGATCGCTCCCCCCCACTCAAGACCTCCCAGCCCACGAGGAAGCTGCTGCTGCTCGCGGCCGCCGACGTCCGCCACGCGGTCCTCGTCGTCGCTCCGGAGACGGAGAACGGAGTCGCCTCGACGATCGAGCCGCCCGACATCCGGACCGCCTGGATCTCGCCGGATGCGACGTCTCCCCACGCGACGAGGTGCAGGCCCCCGACGGCGGCCGCGGTCGGCCACGAGGTGGCCGCTGCGGAGGGCGAGACGCGGATCCCTCCGACGTCGAGGATCGCGCCGCCCGGGCTCAGGCGCGACGCGAAGACCTCGGACGTGTACTGCGAGACGCCGCCGTTCCGGCCGTCGAGCCAGGCCACCCGGTACTCGCCGCCGCCGAACGTGACCGCCGGCGCTCGGGCGCGCGGCGAGGCAAGGACGATCGCGGCCGGATCGAGGACCGCACCGCCGCCGCTCACCCGGCGCGCCGCGACGGACCCGGGACCCTCCGCTGCCCACGTCACGAGGAAGTCGGTCCCATCCGAGGCCACCGCCGGATCTTCGAGGTAGCCGAGCGGCCCCTCGTCGGCGATCGTGATCGCGCTGGCGTCGAGGACGGCGCCGGCGGAGGACACGCGCACGCCCTCGATCGTGCCGTCGCCGCTTCCGTCCGACGAGCCCGACCGCCACGCCACGAGGAAGCTCGTGCCGTTCCAGGCGATCGCCGGGGCCATGTGCGAGGACGCCGCCGAGGAGAGCGCGAACCCTCCGGGGTCGAGCACGGTCCCGGCGGCGCTCACGCGCGCCGCGGCGATCTGGGCGATGGGAGCCCCCGGACCGACCCAGGCGACGAGGTAGCTCGTGCCGCCGAAGGCGACCGCCACGATCCGGCGTCCGAAGCTCGAGAAGCCGGCCGTCTCCGAGATCTGGATCCCGGCGGGATCGAGCACCTGTCCCCCGGCGTCGATCCGGGTCCCGAAGATGGACTCCTGGCTCGTCCGGCTGTCCACCCATGCGGCGAAGAAGCCGGTGCCGTCGGACGCGATCGCGGGGTGCTCCGTGGGGAGCGGCGGCGGGACGGCGACGGGGGCGTCCATCCCGAGCTCGGGCGAGACGATCGGATCGAGGACCGCGGGATAGGCCGACCCCTCGATGACGTCACCGGCGACCTCCAGCACGAGCTCTCCGCCGTCGAGGCGCGCCTCGATCGGCGTCGCGCGCCCGTTCGCGTCGATCCACCGGGCGGTCCCGTAGCGCGCGCCGAGCCCGGTCGTCGGGTCGACGAAGTGATGCCCTCGCGCCGTCAGCCCCGCGTACGCCTCGCCCGCGAGCGCGACGCGGACGAGGAGCGGCCCTTCGCCAGCGGGCTTGCGCGAGAAGGTCCAGCTCTGCTCGACGCCCTCCTCGGAGTTGCGCCAGCGTTCGACGCTCGCCCCCCGCCGGATGGCGAGATTTCCGTCCCCGGTCACGCGCACGCTGGGGGCACCCTCGAGATCTGCGCGCCCACGCCGGATGCTGCGCGTCGCGAGTCGGAGCGGTGCGCCGGCTCCGGCGCCGCTCCGGTACGGCGCGAAGGCGATCTCGCCGCGGCGGGTGACCTTCACCTCGTAGGTGGTGTGCCCTCCGGTGAAGCCGCTCCCGTCGGGACGGAAGCCGAAGTGGACGCGGCGCATGACCGCGCCGAGATCGGCCGGAACGGCCTCGGGCGGGACCGCCGCGCTCGCGGCGGCGCCGCTCGGAAGCAGGAGGACGACGACGAGCGCGAGCGCGCCACGAAGGGGACGAGTCATGGCCCACCTCTGGAGAACGGTGCCGCGCGAACCTATGTGGCGGCGGACCAGGCGAGGAGATCCGAGGGGGCATCCCCGCTGGGTGCGCCGAGGGACGCCTTCAGGCCGCGGCCGGCTGCGCGCGTTCCCCGCCGCGATAGGCGCGGTGGAGCTGCATGACGAGCGCGCCCATCCCGAAGAGGAGCGCCGCGAGCGAGACGAGGCCGCCGAGGACCGGCACGAGCCGCAGGATGCCGAGGACGACGAGGGCGGCGAGGAGCCGGAGCACGAGCGGGCCTCTCTTCGGGATGGGCGATCCCGGCGGTTCCCCACGCAGGCGCCTCACGCCGACCAGGCCGACGAAGAGGGCGGCGACGAGGTAGCCGACGAGCAAGGCGACGAGGTACGCCGCGAGCAGGATGAGGCCGAGCGGGATCCCGACCCCCGTGACGAAGAGCGCGACCATCACCGCGGGCGCGCCGAGGAGCGCGAGCGCGCCGACGCCGAGCGATCGCCAGGGGTCCGTCTCGATCGCCTGCGCCGCGGCGGGCGTGAACCGCGGGAAGGCGAAGATCATCACCGCTCCCGTGAGGAGGAGCGCCGGGAGGAGCAAGAGCCAGGTGAGCACGGCGAACGCGCGCGCCCGCGGCGCCGCGACGGACGGCCGGTGCTCGACCCGTCCGCCGATGCGCGCGGCGGGGTCGATCCGGGGCTCCCGTGCGCCGCGGTGGACGACGTCTCCGTCGATCCGAGCCGTCGGTCCGATGTCGAGCGCGTCGGCCTCGACGTGTACGTTGCCTCGCACGGTGCCCTCGATCGACACGTGCCTGCCGGCCGCGCGCAGCTGCCGCCCGACCGTCCCGGCCATGACGATCTCGCCGCCCGCGAGCCACGCGCGCCCGCCGATGTCGCCCGCGCGCTCGATCCGCACCGTTCCCCCCGCGGCCGTGACGTCGTCCTCGACGCGCCCGGAGATGCTGACGGTCCCCCCTGCGAGGCGCGCGTCATCACCTGCGTGGCCGCGCAGCACGACCTCGCCGCCCGCCGCGATGACGTCGTCCTCGACCGAGCCGTCGATCACGACGTTCCCGCCTGCGAGGATCGCCGACTCGGCCACCGAGGCGCCGACGCGCACGTTGCCGCCGGCGGCGACGAGGTCGCCCGGCACGTTCCGCGCCACGTCCACGTTCGGCCCCGTGAGGTACTCGTCCTCCCCACGCGCGTGAGGCCCTCGCGCCGCCTCCGGCTGCCCGTGGCCGAGCGCGGGCACGAGGAAGAGGACCACGACCGCGAGCGACGTCCCCCGCCTCGATGCCATCGGAGTGCCCCACCTCTCAGCGCACGCGCGCAGCGCTCGAATCTCGTCTGCTCGAGGGAAGCCTATCGAGGCGTGCAGGCGCGGTCAGCGGCGAGTTCGGGTCCCCGCGAGCGAGCGACCCAGGAGCGCTCAGGGCTCCGGCGGGCTCCTGCGCGAGGGCTCGGGTCAGCTCAGCTCGAGCCACCCCGGCGTCGGGCGAACCAGCACCACAGGCGTCCCGTGCTCGAACTCGGCGATCTTTCGGAACGGCCGCGAGAGGTCGCTGTTGTCGAACACGAGCACGTGGGGCAGCCCGCGCACGGCTCGCGCGAGGTTTCGCAGCGTCCTCGGATAGCGCTCGCGCAGCTTCTCCGTCGGCACGTCGTGGCCGCCCTGGAGGACGCGCATCGCGACGCGCTCGTCGCTCAGCTCCGGGGACTCGAGACCGATGAAGCACAGGACGACGGCGTAGCCGAGCGTGCTCGCGCGCCGCAGGAACTCGAGCTTCTCGCCCACGGGATCCGAGAACACCGTCTCGAAGACGAAGCTCTCTCGCTGCTGCACGAGCGCCTCTCGCAGGTGCTCCGCGAGCTCGGCCGCGTCGTAGGCGTCGATCTCGAGCTCTCGCGCGAGGTCGTCGGCGTTCACGAACCGGAGCCCCGCCGAGGCGACGTGCGCGGCATAGAAGGTGGTCTTGCCGGCGCCGTTCGGCCCGGCGAGCGCGACGACGATGGGGCGCGAGTCGAACGGCGACGTCACTGTAGGTCGACGGGCCGGAACTGCCGATTCACGAACCGACCGACGGTGCGCGTCCCGTCCTCGTCGATCTTGACGATCAGCCCCGGCCGATCGGCCGCAGGCTCGAAGTGCGGGTACGGCCGGGACGCGAGGTGAGCCTTCAACCGCTCCTGTCCGCTCGCCGTGTCGACGGAGGCGAGACAGGCCGAGAGAGGAACGACCTCTCCCCGGCTCTTGAGCCTCAGCGCGGTCTCGGTGCGCAAGACGGACTCGATCGCGCGCCCGAGCCGCGCCCAGAACTCGATCTGGCTGGCGATCGATCGCTCGGACGTCTCGGCGACGACGCGAGCATCCAGGACGAGGCTCTCGGAGAGCTTGACCGGCTGGCCCATGCAGAGAAGGTAGCATTTTGCTACCCGGATACAAGGCGCCTCCAGCGTTGGGGGCGTCACGGGTCAAGTCCACGAAATGCGGGTCGATTCAGGCCAGGTGAGCTGGTCGCGGCTGCCCGCTCGAGCGTGGAACAAGGTCCGGAACCGCACCGTCTCGCCGATCCTCCATCCCCCGAACCGCCGGAGAGCCGCCTGCGCCGCCTTCTTCGCGGGGCGCTCGTCGCCGTCGCCGACGTCGAACCGCGTCTCGGCCTCGATGAGCGTCCCCTCGTCGCCGGGCTCGATGTCGCCGCCCCCCGCCACTCACCCTACCCCGGCGCGAGCTGCACCGGACCGGCTTCGCCTCGAGGTGATGGGGCGTGTAGCCGCTACCGCTTCTCGCCTCCCATGGCCTTCGCCGACTGCCCCGCGCCCGACATCGCCTGCTGCAGCGCCGCGACGCGCCGCTCCGCGAACGCCCGCAGCTGCGGGTTCGCGGCGCGGGTCACCTCGGCCTGGTACAGCGCGAGCTCCTTCACGTGTCCGTCGTCGACGGTCTGCTTGAACACCGCGTCGAAGTTGCTCGCGGGCTGAGCCTCCACGTGAGCATACGTGGCCCGCTGCTCCGCGGTCATCTCGGCTCGCCCGGACCGCCCGGCCTGCTTCGCGAGATCGCTCAGCTGCTCCCCGAGCTTCGTGTGGTTTTCGAGCATGGTCTGGGCCTTCGCCTTCAGCTCCGGCGTGCCGGCTCGCTGCGCGGCGAGCCGCGCGAGCTGCAGCTCGAGCTCGTTCACGCCGAGCGCCTGGTCGAGGAACTCCCGATCGCCGTCCACGCGCTGCGTCTGCGCGGCGGTCGCACGGTCCTGCGCGAGGGCTGGCCCTCCCGAGAGCAGCAGCCCGGCACACGTTCCCGAGGTGATCCATCTCGTCGTACGCATGTTCTCCCTCCGAGGGCGCGTCGCGAGTCGACGCGTCATCCTTCCCGACGCGCGACGGGGAGAACGGTTCCGTCCGGACGCGCGTCGGGTCGTCGCAGCGCGCTCGACGGCCGGATGGGCCGAGCAGGGAACCTTTTCACGGTTCGGGCGTCACCCACCAGCGGGCCCGACCCACGAGACCCGGCCGGATTAGGTATCGAGCGGTCATGCCGCAGCCGCGGGACGCGCACGATCGGCTGGAGGTCGCCTCGCGCGCGCTGGCGTACGCCGACGCGCTCCACGATCTCGCGTGGTACCTCGCGCGCAGCGAGGTCGAAGCGGAGGATCTGGTGCAGGAGACCTACGTTCGAGCGCTCGCCGCCGCCGACCAGCTCGAGACCGGAGCGAACCTGAAGGCGTGGCTGTTCCGGATCCTCCGGAACCTCTTCCTCAGCCGGGTGCGCCATGCCCGGCACGATCCGACGGAGGGAGGCCTCGACACCGTTGCGCCGCACGCGGTGCCGCAGCCGGACGATTCGCTCCGCGGCGACGCGGAGCTCGAGGCGATGCGGGGGATCGTGGGCGCGGAGATCGAGGCGGCGCTGTGCGCGCTCGGCGAGGACGCGCGGACCGCGGTCCTGCTCGACCTCGAGGGGTTCAGCGAGGCGGAGATGGCGAGCATCCTCGGCTGCGCGCCCGGGACCGTGAAGTCGAGGCTCTCGCGCGCGCGGGCGGCGCTGCGCGAGCGGCTCCGGGAGTACGCGCGAACGGAGCGGCCATGACCTGTGAGGCTGCCCGCGAGCACCTCCTCGACCTCCAGCGCGCGAGCCTGCCTCCCGAGCTCGAGCGCGAGGTGAGGCTCCACCTCGAGGCGTGCCGTGCGTGCGCCCGCGCCTCTGCCGAGGAGGACGTCCTCTCCGAGCTCCTCGAGCGCCGGCTGCCCCGCCATCCGGCGTCCCGTGCGCTGACGCGGCGGCTCGCAGCGCTCGCGTCCCCCGCTGCGCCGGCCCCACCGCTCGCGGCGCGCCGGTGGTCGCGGCGGCTCGGCGCGCCGGTGGTCGCGGCCGCGGCCCTCGTCGTCGCGATCACCGCTACGCTCGTCGCGCGCTCCTCTCGCGACGGCGGCGCGCTCGCGGCGCTCACGACCGAGTCCGTCAACGACCACGTCCGGGTGCTCCAGCGCGAGCGCCCGGTGGACGTCGAGAGCGGAGCGCTGCACGAGGTGAAGCCGTGGTTCGAGGGGAAGCTCGACTTCGCCCCCGCGGTGCCCGCCCCGGTCGTTCCGGAGATGCGGCTGGAGGGCGGATCCGTCGGGTACTTCGTCGATCGCAAGGCGGCGGTGGTCGTCTATCGCCTCCGCCGGCACCTCGTGACGCTCCTCGTGTTTCGCGCCGACGGCCTCCCGGCCGCGAACGGGGTCGCGGGCGAGCGGGTCCCGCTGCGACGCACGCTGCGCGGATACGACGTGTTCCTGTGGCGCTCGGGCGAGCTCGGCTACGCGCTCGTCTCCGACGTCGATGCGGTGGAGCTCTCGGCGATCGCGACGCGGCTCGCGGCCCAGACGAGGTCGCCTGCGCGGACGGGAGGATAGGAGCGGCGGGCTTCACCCGTGAGGCACGAGGTGGTAAGGCCACCGGGGTGCGGACCGCCATCTCGACTGCCGTCCTGACCGTCCTCCTCGCCGCCGCGGGCTGCGGGCGTGGTTCCCCGACCCCGACGTCGAGCCCGCCCGCGGCCGCGACCGCGACCTCGCCGTCAACCGCAACCTCGCCGTCAACCGCGACCTCGCCGTCAACCGCGACCTCGACCGCGACCTCGACCGCGACGGCCACCTCGACCTCGACCCCGACCGCGACCGCGACCGATCCGACCGGCGCTGCTTCGGGCGCGATCGCCGTGCCCGCCCGCCCGCCGCCTCTTCCGGGCGCGTCGCTCGTCCGCAGCGCAGTCGCGGTGGAGTCCAGCGCGCGCATCCCGCTCGTCGCCGGCGCCGAGGTGGTCGTCGATCCGGCCGCGCGGTTCGAGGTCGAGCTCTCCGCACGCGCTCCGGACGCCCGGCTCGTCCTCGTGGACGCGCGCGAGGATCTCGTCTCCGCGACCGGCGCGCGCGAGCTCGCGGACGACACGCGGCTCTCTCTGGCGCCGGCCGCCCCGCTCATCCCGGGCTCGCGCTACGCGCTCCGCCTCGACGGCGCGAGCGACCGCGAGCTGCACGACGAGGCCGGCCGCCCCTTCGCGCCGGTCACGCTGCCGATCCTGGCCGCGGGGAACCCGCCGCCGCCGGAGCCGAAGAGGCCCGCGCGAAAGAAGAAGCGGCGCTGACCGAGGCGAAGAGCTCGAGGAGCCGCGAGACGTTCCGGCCACGGTCGAACTCCTCGCGCACGGCGCGCCGCGCCGAGTCGGCGAGCCGCGCGCACAGCGCCGGGTCCGCCGCGAGCCGCTCCATCGCGGAGGCGAGCGCGGCCGGGTTGCGCTCCGGCACGAGGAGCCCGGTGACGCCGTCGCGCACGAGCTCCGGGATGCCGGAGAGCCGCGTCGCGACGACCGGGACCCCGGCGGCCATCGCCTCCATGAGCGCGACCGGGATCCCCTCCATCTGCCCGTCGCGCGAGGTGAGGCTCGGCAGCACCATCGCCGTCGCGTTCGCCAGCACCGCCGGGATCTCCTCGTGCGGGAGCGCTCCGCGCAGCTCGACCACCTCGCCGAGCCCCTCGCACGCGACCCGCGCCGCGATGGTCCGCCGCAGCTCGCCGTCGCCGACGAGCACGACCCGCAGCCGGACCCCTCGGTCGCGCAGGAGCCGGACCGCGTCGAGCAGCACGCCGTGGCCCTTGTACTCGCGCAGGCTCGCGACGCAGGCGAAGGTCGGGAGCGGCGGGGCGCGCCGCACCCCCGGCGCGAAAGCCGCCGGGTCGACGCCGCAGCGGACGACGTGCACCTTGCCCGCGGCGACCGGGCCGCAGCTCTCCTCGATGAGCCGGCGGTTGAACTCGGAGATGGTGACGACGAACCGCGCGCCCTCGACCTTCTCGCGGAGCATCGCCCGGTCCACGTAGAGGTCGTGGGCGTGTGCGGTGAAGCTGTACCCGGTGCCCGCGAGCGCCCGGACGACCCACGCCGCGAGCGCCGGGTGCGTCGCCCAGTGCGCGTGGACGTGCCGGACGCCCATCGCGTCGATCCGCCGCGCGAGGAGCGCGGCCTTGAGGAGCACGAGCGGCGTCCGGACGAGGAGCTTGCGCGACGGGGCGTTGCGCAGGAGCGCCTCGATCCAGACCCGCGCGAGGGCGCCTGGCCTGCGCCGCACCCAGTGGAGCTGCGCGGAGACGAGCTCCCACGAGAGCGTCCGGTGGTAGTGCGTGCAGCCCTCGAGCTCGCGCCAGCCCGCGTGGACGTCGCCGCCACGGCGTCCGAAGAGCGGCAGGACGTCCACCTCGACGCCACGCGCCCTCAGCTCACGGATCTCGTCCAGGATGAACGTCTCGGTGATCGCCGGGAACCACGACACGAGATACACGACCCGCCGCTCCGAAGTCCGCATCGCCGCCCCCTCGCCGCGCCGCCGCCCGGGGGCGCCGGCCCTCCACCGCCTCGCGGTACAGCTCGCGGTACCGTCTCGCCACCTGCACGATGTCGAACCGGGCGACCGCCCGGCGCCGTGCCGCCTCGCCGAGCGCCGCTCCCCTCGCCGGCTCGTCGAGGACCATGGCGAGCGCCTCGGCGAGCGACCTCGGATCTGCGGGTCGGACGAGGAGCGCGGTCCCGCCCGCCGCGTCGGGGGTCCCACCGACGTCCGTCGCGACGACCGGGAGGCCGGACGCCATCGCCTCGAGAAGGGCCAGCGAGAGCCCCTCCTCTCGGGAGGGCAGCGCGAAGGCGTCGGCGGCCCGGAGCCACGGCGTGACGTCCTGCGTGGAGCCCGCGAATCGGACCGCGCCGAGGATCCCATGGTCGCGTGCCCGCCGCTCGAGCGCCTGGCGCTCGGGCCCCTCGCCGACGAGGCAGAGCGTTCCGAGCGCCCCCCGGCGCCGCGCCTCGGCCCACGCGTCGAGGAGGACGTCGACCCCCTTCTCCGGCGAGAGGCGCCCCGCGTAGAGCACGACCGGCACCGGCGGGAGCGCGAGCGCGCGGCGCGCGCGCCGGCGCTCGGCGGGATCGGCGGGCACGAAGCGGCGGGTGTCCACGCCATTCGGGATCGAGCGGATCCGCGCCGCCGGGATGCCGGCGCGCGCGAGCTCGTCGCGGATCGGCGCGGAGACCGCGACGAAGGCGCAGGCGAAGCGGCGCAGCGCGTGGAGCCGCGCTCGCCCGAGCGGCCCCTGGCGCGCGAGGGCGGCGACGTCGCCCACCTCGCCGCTCGCGTGGGCGGTGACGACGAACGGCGTGCCCCGCAGGATCGAGGCCGCGAGCGCCACGGTCGCGGGCGAGAGGAGCTGGTGCGCGTGCAGTACCTCGACCCGGTCCCCGAGCGCGGCGACGACCCGCGCGGCGAGGGTCACGTAGGCGATCGTCGCGGCCGGACCGCCGCGCGACAGCCCGACGCGGTGCACCGTGACGCCGCCCTCCTCCTCCCGGGCGGACCGCCCCGGCGCGGGTCGCGTCACGACGTGGACCTCGGTCCCGAGGTCGGAGAGCCCCCGCGCGAGCGCGAGGGTCTGGGTCTGGATGCCGCCGACCGAGGGCGGAAACAGGCTCGTCAGGATCGCCACGCCCCGCATCGTCGAGACCTCACGATGCGTCGTCCGCCGCCTCGGGCGAACCCCCGCGCCCCGCGGCGGCGCACCCCGTCAGGTCGCGGGCGCCGAGCGCCGCTCGATCTCCGCGAGGACCACCCTATCCGCCTCGAGGAAGTCGTACGTCGCGAGCGTCCCCGCGCGCGCCCAGGCGATCTCGGCGACGCCGAGCGCCGCGGGCGCGACCCCCTCCTCGAGGTCGCAGGCGTAGAACGCGAGCTCCACGTCGAGATCGGGGTAGCGGTGAGCGTGGCGCAGGAGGACCCGCCCGACCGAGATCCCGCAGCCGAGCTCCTCGCGGATCTCGCGAACGAGCGCCTGCTCCTCGTGCTCGCCGCGCTCCACCTTGCCGCCCGGGAACTCCCACTGCCCGCGATGGCCGGGGCGATCGACTCGCCGCGTTACCAGGATCAGGTCGCCCCGACGCACGACCGCCGCGACGACCCGGATCCGCCGCACGCCCTATCCGAGGTCGAGCGCGAAGAGGTCGCCGCCGTTCGAGAGGACGTACACGCGGGCTCCCGCGACCGCCGGCGCGCCGGAGACGCCGCTCCCCGGCTCGAACACTCGCAGGGTCCGGCCGGTCGCGGCCTCGAGCCAGCGGAGGCCGCCGCCGCCCGCCGGGACGAGGAGCCACTTGCCGGCGAGCACGGGGGCGGCCCCCGGCGATCCGGCGAGCGCCGTGGTCCAGAGCACCGCGCCGTTCACGGGCGAGAGCCCGACCACGTTCGTCGCGGTCACCGCCACGACCACGCCGGCTGCGAGCGCGACACGCGCCGCGGCGGGTGCGGCGTACGTCCAGACCGTCTGCCCCGTCCGCGCCTCGAGCGCGAGCACCGCGCCGGAGTACGCGGCGGCGTAGAGCCGGTCCCCGCCGAGCACGAGGGAGTCGACGTCGAGGTGGGTGCCGGCGGGCGCGACCCGGCGCTCCCATCGTGCCGCCCCGGTCGCGACGTCGAGCGCGGCGACGAACCCGTCGGAGTAGGCCGCGTACGCGGTCGGGCCGCTCACCTGTACCGAGGCGGCGCCGAAGATGGTGAGCGACTCGCCCTTCTGCTCGCGCCGGTGGTGCCACTTCCAGGCGCCGGTCGCCGCGTCGATGGCGAACACCGTGTCCTGCAGGCTCGCGACGAGCACCACCCCGCCCGCGACCGCGGGCCGTGTCGAGAGGTCCTCGTTCGCGAAGTAGGTCCAGCGCGGCTTCCCCGTGGGGATCGCGATCGCGTACAGCGTGCCGTCGGTCGAGCCGGCGTACACGGTGTCGCCGTCCACGCTCGGAGACCCGAACCCGGCCCGGGCCCGGAACTCCCAAGCGATCGTCCCGTCCGCGCGCACGGCGTGGAGCCAGCCGTCCCGCGTACCGAGAAAGGCGAGCCCGCGCTGCGGATCGGCGGCGATGCCGCCGAGCTCCTGCGGCTTCACCTCGAGCGGCCGCGCGCTGACGAGCGGCCGCTGCCACACGACGTGATAGAGCCGGACCGGCGCCGGCGGCAGCTGCGTGCGGACGCCGGGTCCCGCCGCGGCGAGCGCGAGCGCGAGGGCGAGCGCCGTCATCTAGTTTCCACCGAGCCGAGCCAGCCGCTCCGACGCCTCCGCGGTGAGGAGCGACTCCTTGTGGCGCGCCCCGAACGTCGCGAGCAGCTCCTTCGCGTCGGCGGCCTTGCCGGCGCGGGCGAGGACGCGCGCGCGCTCGAGGTCGGCGCGGTCCGCGAACGCGGGCGCCTCGCGCCCGAGCCGCTCGTACGCCGCGGCCGCCGCGTCGAGGTTGCCCTTCGCCTCCTCCGCGATCGCGATCCCCTCGAGGGCGCCGAAGCGGAGCGAGTCGCCCTTCGGCGCGGAGGCGAGGAACTTCTCGTATGCCGCCTTCGCCGCGTCCCACTCGCGGAGCTTCGCGTGCGCGTCGCCGAGGGCGAGCGCGGCGAGCTGCGCCGCGCCGGTGCCGCCGTGCGCGGCGAGCACTTTCTCGGCGCCGTCGACGACGGCCCGCTGGCGCGCCTCGTCCGTCGGGAAGAACGGGCCCTGCACCCCCGGCAAGGGCACGCTCGAGATCTCACCCGCCATCGTGGCGAGCAGATCCGCGGCGGCGGCCCCGGCCCGCTCCTCGCGCGCCGTGTTCGTGGCCTGCAGGATGGCGAGGAGGAGGACGGCGCCCACTACGATGGCGCCTGCGAGGACCACGTGCCTGCGCCGGGCGGCGATCCAGCTCGCCGCCTGCGTCGCGGCCTGCTGGAACTTGTCCGGTTCCTTCATGTCCTTGCGGGTGATGGTGGTGTCGGTCTTGGACATGTCGCCTCGTCGGCGCGGGTCGCGCGCGGGAAAACCTTAGAAAATCCGCGCCAATCTAGGCGGGGTACCCCGGCCCGTCAAGGGAAGAGCGGCCGGTGCTCGGAGCCGCTCGCTCCCGGCGCGCGGAGCCTCACGAGCGCGCTCCGGGCGGCGGCCGGCGGCGCCGCTTTCGCTCCTTGAAGACGAGCCGCATCGGGACCTCGAGGCCGAACGCGTCGCGCAGCCGGTTCTCGACGAAGCGGCGGTAGGCGTCGCCGATCGCCTCGGGGCGCGAGCACTGGATGACGAACGTCGGCGGCGCGTACGCAACCTGCGCGGCGTAGAAAAGCTTCACCGGGTGGCCCTTCGCGAGCGGCGCCGGGTGCTCCTCCTGGATCCTCTCGATGAGCTCGTTGAGCTGCGGCGTCGGGAAGCGGGCCCGGAACTGCTCGACGAGCTTCTCCGCGCGGTCGAGCACCTTCGTGACGCCCCGCCGCTCCTTCGCCGAGACGAAGAGCATCGGCGCGAAGGCGACGAACGGGAGCCGCTTCAGGAGCTCCTTGCGGTACCAGTCCTGCGTCGCTCCCTCGCGCTCGGCGATGTCCCACTTGTTCACGACGACGACGAGCGCCTTCGCCTTCTCCACCACGATCCCGAGCAGGCGCGCGTCCTGGTCCACCCCGGCCTCGGTCGCGTCGAGCAGGCACGCGACCACCTCCGCGTCGTCGATCGCGCGCATCGCGCGGACGACGGAGTAGGCCTCGACCTTGTGCGCGATCGCCGCCTTCCGGCGGATCCCCGCGGTGTCGGTCACGACGAAGCGCCGGCCGCGGTGCTCGACGACGGAGTCGATGGCGTCGCGGGTCGTGCCGGGCGTGTCGGAGACGACGAACCGCTCCTCGCGCAGCAGCGCGTTCACGAAGGTGCTCTTCCCGACGTTCGGGCGCCCGACGACGGCGAGCCGCACGTCCCCGCGCGGCCGGTCGTCATCCGTCACCTCGGCCGGCTCGGGCGCCTCCTCCGGGGGCGGTGGCGCGGGCGGCAGCGCGAGCCGCTCGAGGATCGCCTCGATGAGCCCGCCCACCCCGCGCGCGTGCTCGGCGGAGACCGGGTGCACGTCCCCGAACCCGAGCGAGTAGAACTCCGCGAGAGGGATCTCCCCTTCGGTCGCGGCGGAGTCCACCTTGTTCACCGCGACGAAGAGCGGCTTCCCCGCCCGACGCAGGAGCTCCGCGACCGAGCGGTCGACGTTCGTCAGCCCCTCGCGCCCGTCCACGACGAGCACGATCGCGGCGGCCTCCTCGACTGCGAGCTGGGCCTGCTGGCGCACCTGGGCGATGAGCCGGTCGCGGGACTCGGGCTCGAACCCGCCCGTGTCCACGATCGCGAGCGCGCGCCCGTCCCACTCGACATCGGCGTAGTTCCGGTCGCGCGTGACGCCGGGGACGTCCTCGACGATCGCCACCCGCCCGCCGGCGAGCCGGTTGAAGAGCGTGGATTTTCCTACGTTGGGTCGCCCGACGAGGGCGACGAGGGGACGGGGAGCGCTCACGTGGTTGGCCTCAGAGCTCTAGATTCCGAGCCGTTTCAGGGCGGCCGCGCGCTCGCTCCAGCGCTCCTCGACCTTGACGATCAGCGAGAGGAACACCTTGCAGCCGAGCAGCTTCTCGAGGTTCTCGCGTGCGCGCGTCCCGATGCTCTTCAGCATCGCGCCCTTCTTCCCGATGAGGATCGCCTTCTGCGAGTCGCGCTCGACCCAGATCAGGGCGGAGACGCGCACGAGCCCGCCCCGCTCGCGGCGGTCGGACTCGTCGAACTCCTCGATCTCCACCGCGGCGGAGTACGGGATCTCCTGGCGCGTCTGGACCATCACCTGCTCGCGCACGTACTCGGCCGCGATCTGGCGCTCGGCCTGGTCGGTCATCACGTCGGCCGGGAAGAGCGGCGCGTCCGCCTCCGGGACTCGGCGCGCGAGCGCCTCGAGCAGCACGTCGACGTTCTCCCCCTCGAGGCCCGAGAACGGGACGATCTCTGCCCAGGCGTGCAGCGAGCGGTAGGCCTCGATGACCGGCAGGAGCGCGAGCCGCGGCGCGCGGTCCATCTTCGAGATCCCGAGCACGGCGGGTTTCCCGCTCCTCGCCACCTCGTCGATCGCCCAGCGCGTCGCCTCACCCACCTCGACGCGCCCCTCCGGCCCGGTGCCCGCCTCGACGAGGAAGAGCACCGCGTCGACCTCGCCGAGTGTCTGGAGCGCCACCTCGACCATGCGCTTGTTGAGCGCACCCTTCGCGCGGTGGAGGCCGGGGGTGTCGAACAGCGCGAGCTGCACGTCCGGACCGGTGTAGACGCCGAGGATGCGCGTCCGCGTCGTCTGCGGGCGCGGCGACACGATGGCGAGGTGCTCGCCGAGGATCCGGTTGAGGAGCGTGGACTTCCCCACGTTCGGACGGCCGACGATCGCGACGAAGCCGGCGCGGAACGGGGGTTCTGTTATTTTTGCCATGGAGGTGATCGCGCCTCGTCCGCTTCAAGGGGGCGAGGCGCCTGGGGCTCCCCCCGCTCCGGTGCGGAGCGGGGTTTCGTGAGTGGCGCTACGGCTGTGCGCCGCGCGTGATGACGACCTTGTCGAGCTTCACCTTGGCGTTGCCAGCCGCGGCGATCTTCTGGACGAGGTCGAAGCCCTTCACCACCTCGCCGAAGATCGTGTGGCCGCGGTCGAGCCACGGCGTCGGGACCTCGGTGATGAAGAACTGCGACCCGTTCGTCCCCGGGCCGGAGTTGGCCATCGCGAGGAGGCCGGGCTTCGAGAACTTGTTGTCCGGCCCGATCTCGTCGGCGAACTTGTAGCCGGGGCCGCCCGTGCCGGTCCCGAGCGGATCTCCGCCCTGGATCATGAACTGCGGGATGACGCGGTGGAACACCGTCCCGTCGTAGAGCGGCTTCTTCACCGTCTGGCCGCTGCGCGGATCCTTCCACTCGCGCGTGCCTTCGGCGAGGCCGAGGAAGTTCTCGACCGTCTTGGGCGCCTTCTCGGGCAGCAG
Organism: Anaeromyxobacter sp.; assembly: GCA_036394835.1. Lineage (GTDB taxonomy): Bacteria > Myxococcota > Myxococcia > Myxococcales > Anaeromyxobacteraceae > Anaeromyxobacter. The sequence goes on from DASWEI010000093.1 coordinate 31,814, forward strand.
CTTCACGACGATGTCGCCCATCGAGGTCTTCAAGGTCGCGAACACCGGGGTCTCCATCTTGGTCTTCTCCTGGGCATGTGCGGCGGGCGCGGCGAGGACCGCCGCGAGCGCCAGCGCGAGCGAGGTTCGAGTCATGCGGCGGATGCTAGCGGCGCACCCGGAGGTGGGCAAATGGAAACGCCCGCGGCTCCCGGACTAGCGCTTCCGGCTGCGCCCCTTGCGGGCTGGCGCGCCCTTTCCCTCCTTTGCGGCGGCGCGCCGTTTCGGCCGCTTCGCGGCGGGCCGCGCCCGCTTCGCGCGGGGCCTCGGCGCGGCCGCGGGCGGCGGCTCGGCGGCCGCAGGTGAGACGGCGGGCTCGGGCGGAGCGGCCTCCGGCGCGGTCACGGTCGCGGGCTCCGGGAGCTCGGGGACCTCCGGCGGGGAGAACCGGCGCGCGAGCGCGTCGAGCGCGAGCTTCGCGGCCGCCTGCTCGGCGTCCTTCTTGGAGCGCCCGGCGCCGCGCCCGACCACCTCGCCCTTGAGATCGGTCTCGACCTCGAACGTCTTCGAGTGGTCCGGGCCGTGCTCGGCGATGACCCGGTAGCGGGGGGTCGCGCGGAGCCGGCTCTGCGCGACCTCCTGCAGCTGCGTCTTGAAGTCCCGGTCGAGCGTCCCGGCGGCGGCGCGCGCGAACGCCTCGCCGAGGAAGCGGTCCACGATCCCGAGCACCGGCTCGAGGCCGCCGCCGACGAATACCGCGGCGATGACCGCCTCCATCGCGTCGGCGAGCAGCGACGCCTTCTGCCTGCCGCCGGTCAGCTCCTCGCCGCGCCCGAGCCGCAGCAGCGCTCCGAGGTCGAGCGCCCGCGCCATCTCCGAGAGCCCCTGCTCGTCCACGACCGCTGCGCGCATCTTCGAGAGGTCCCCCTCGCGCGCCGTCGGGAAGCGCTCCATGAGCCGGTGCGAGACGGCGAGGTCGATGACCGCGTCCCCGAGGAACTCGAGCCGCTCGTTGTCGGTGAGCCCCTCCTCGGCTCGGTGCTCGTTCACGTATGACTTGTGCGTGAGCGCCGCGAGCGCGGTCGCGTAGTCCGGCAGCACGAGGCCGAGGCGCGCGGAGAGCGCGACCACGGGATCTCCTTGCCCCTCCTCGCGGGGGTTCGGCGTATCTCGGCTGGGAGCCTGCCCGTCCACCATCGTGCCTCCACCTAAGCGCGGAGCCGCGCCGCGAGCTCGTCGGCGAGCGCGTACGGGTCCGCCTCGCGCGCGGCGATCCGCGCCGCGACCTCGTCGAGCCGCCCGGTCTCCGCCTCGAGCCGGTCGAGCGCGCCGGCGAGCAGTCGCTCGCGCAGCACCGTCACGAACGACGCCCGCGCCCGCGCCGTCTCTCGCGCGAGGCGCTGGCCCGTCGCCTCGAGGTGCGTGCGGTGGCGCTCGATCGCGCCGACGAGGTCGTCGATCCCCTCGTCCTTCACGGCGACGGTGCGCACGATCGGCGGCTCCCAGTCGGCGTCCGGCCCCGGGGGCGGCACCGCGCCGTCGCCGGGGCGGAACCGGTGCTGCGCATCGTGCTCGAGCGGCCGCGCCGCCACCGTGTGCCGGAGCTCGAGCATGATCTGGAGGTCGCGCACGGTCCGGTCCGCGCCCTCGCGATCCGCTTTGTTCACGGCGAACACGTCGGCGATCTCGAGCACGCCCGCCTTGATGGCCTGGACGTCGTCGCCGAGCCCGGGCACGGCGACCACGACGACGGTGTGCGCGAGGCTCGCGACCTCGACCTCGTCCTGCCCGACCCCGACCGTCTCGACGAGGACGACGTCCTTGCCCATCGCGTCCATCACCTGGACGAGGTCGGAGGTCGAGCGCGTGAGGCCTCCGAGATGGCCGCGCGTGCCGAGCGAGCGGATGAACACGTCGGGATCGACCGCGTGGTCCTGCATCCGGATCCGGTCGCCGAGGATCGCTCCGCCGGAGAACGGGCTCGTCGGGTCGATCGCGATGACCCCGACCTTCTTCCCCGCGCCTCGGAGCCGCGCGATGAGGCGGTCGGCGAGCGAGGACTTTCCGGCGCCCGGCGCGCCGGTGAGGCCGACGACGTACGCACGGCCGGTGCGGGGGAACAGCGCCCGCAGCGTCGCCTCCGCCTCCGGCAGGCGGTCGTCGAGGTCGCGCATGAGCCGCGCCGCCGCCCGCACGTCGCCCGCGAGGACCCGTTCGGCGATCGTCGTCTTCGCGGGAGCCTCCATCAGTACGCCGTCGCCTCCGGAACGAAGTTCGCGACGAGGATCGCCGCCGCCATCTTGCGCGGCGCTCCCATCGGCTGCCGCTGCCGATCCAGCTGACGGTAGATCACGTGGCCGTCCTGGACCTGGTCGATCTGGACGAGGAGCCGCCATCCACCGCGGTCCCGGGTGAACACCGCCTCGAAGTCGGCGCGCTTCAGCACCCGCGCAGCGCCGTACGGGCGGCCGTCGATGTCGGTCCCGACGTAGCGCACCTCCTCCGTGCCGGCCTCCTCGACGACCACGTTCATCACCCAGACCTCGCCCGGCTGCGGGGTGAGGTGGCCGGGGAAGCCGCCGGCCTGCGCCGCCGCGGCCGCGCCGGCGGCGTCGCGCGGTCCCTCCGCGTCCGAGGCGCCGAGCGCGAGCGCGACGACCTTGCGGGTCCCCGGGAACTCGGCGAGCTCGAACCGGTCCGACCAGACGTCCCCGCTCGGTCCGATGAGCCGCCCCTTGAAGCGAGTCCCCATCTCTCGCGCCGCGACGAAGCGGTAGCGGGTGCCGCCGTGCTGGAACTCCTGGATGAGCTCCACCATCGCGTTCGGGGCGAGCACCGCCTCGTCGCCGAAGACCTGCGCGAGCGCCGCGAGCGTGAGGGCGTTGCGCGGCGGCGGCGTCGCCTCGAGCGTCCCCCCCGCGTCGGCGGTGGACGCTACCGCCGCGGACGGGGGCGCCGGCTGCATGCGGGGCGCGGCGCCGGAGAGGAACAGCTCGAGGTCCGTCGCGGAGGCGAACGAGGCGAGATCGAGCGGCGGGAAGTCCGTCGAGACCTCGAACGGAACCCCGCCGACCGGCGCGACGCGCGAGACGCGCGCCCCGTCGGGCGCTCCCAGGATCTCGAACGCCTGGGTGGGGGTCTTCACGACCGCGCGGATGGCGAGCCGGTCGGGGTCGAGCGCCGCCTCGATCCGGAGCGCGCGGAAGCGCGCCGCGACCTCCTGGAGCGCGGCGCTCCGCTGCTGCAGCGCCGCCGCGACGTGCTGCTCGAGCGCGGCGAGCCGCTCCTGGTCGTAGAAGCCGACCGCGCCGAGTGCGGCGAGCGGCGGATCGAGGAAGCGCAGGTGGTCGTGCCCGACCACCACGAACCGCGCGCGCTGGATGACCTGGCCGGTGGCCGGGTGCACGAGGCGGGTGAACGCGAGATCGCCCTCGAGCGTCTCGCGGTCCGCGCCGAGCCGCACGGGGACCCCGAGCGCCGACAGCTTCCGGGAGGCGATCTGGTTGAGCCGCTCCCGCGGGATCTTCCCGATGATGGTGTGTTCGCCTTCCATGATCCCGAGCGCGTGCGACGCGCAGGTTACCTCAGAACCCCCCGCGAGAGGTTACTCGCCCTCGAAGACCGGAGGCCGCTTCTCCGCGAACGCGCGGAGCGCCTCGACCCGGTCCTTCGACCCGAGGCAGTCCTGGTAGAGGCGGTTCTCGAGGGCGAGCGCCTCCTCGAGCGGCAGGTGAAACCCACCGTCGATCGCCCGCTTCGCCTGCCGCAGCGAGATGGGGGCGTTGCGCGCGACCAGCGCGGCGAGCCCGAGCGCCTCGTCCATGAGCCGCGCGGCCGGGGCGATCCGCGAGACGAGCCCCATCGCAAGCGCCTCGGCGGCGCCGACGCGCCGGGCGGTGAGGATGAGGTCCTTCGCGCGGGCGACGCCGACGAGGCGCGGGAGGCGCTGCGTCCCACCCGCGCCCGGGATGATCCCGAGCCCGACCTCCGGGAACCCCAGCTCGGCGCCGTCCGCGGTGACCCTGAGGTCGCAGGCGAGCGCGAGCTCGAGTCCGCCGCCGAGTGCGGCGCCATTCAAGGCAGCGACGAACGGCTGGGGCGCGCTCTCGATCCCTAGGAACCCGTCGCGGACGGCGGCGTGGAAGCCGTGCACCTCGTCCTGCGTCATGCGCGCGCGCTCCTTCAGATCGGCGCCCGCGCAGAACGCCCGATCGCCGGCCCCCGTCAGGACGACCGCGCGCAGCGTGCGGTCCCCCGCCGCCTCCTCGATCCGCGCCTTCAGCTCGCGGAGCAGCGCCATCGTGAGCGAGTTCCGGCGCGCCTCGCCCTCGATCGTCCAGACCTCGATCGCGCCCCTTCGCTCGCTCCTGAGCTCCATCAGGCCTCCGTCCGCGCCAGCTCGGCCTGGAGTGTCTTGCCGGGGAGACGCCGGCCGACGAGCCGCTGCGCGAGCGCGCCCGCCGCGATGAGCTTCGCGAAGTCGACGCCGGTGTCGTACCCCATCCCGTGCAGCATGTAGACGAGGTCCTCGGTCGCGAGGTTGCCGGAGGCGCCCGGCGCGTACGGGCAGCCGCCGAGCCCGCCGATCGAGGCGTCGAACGTGGCGATCCCGAGCTCGAGCCCGGCGAGGACGTTCGCGAGCGCCGTCCCGCGCGTGTCGTGCATGTGGAGCGCGAGCTGCTCCGCGGGGATCGCGCGCAGGAGCCGCTCGAGGACGCGGCGCGTCCCGGCCGGCGTCGCGACCCCGATGGTGTCGCCGAGCGAGATCTGCTCGCACCCGAAGGACAGGAGCCGCTCCGCCACGACCGCGGCGCGCTCGGGCTCGACCGCGCCCTCGTAAGGGCAGCCGAACACGGTCGAGACGTAGCCCCGCACGCGGAGCTGCTGTGCGCGCGCGGCCGGGACGAGCGCCTCGAGGTCGCGGAGCGACTCCGCCACCGTTCGGTTGAGGTTCTTCCGGTTGTGGCTCTCCGACGCGGACATGAAGACGGCCGCGGCGACCTCCGGCCGGGTGTCGCCGGCCCGCCGCAGCGCCTCGACGAGCCGCTCGAGCCCCTTCGCGTTCGGGACGAGCACGACGTAGGTGACCCCCTCGACGCGCGGGAGGGCGGACACCATCGGGTCGGCGTCGGCGAGCTGAGGGATCCAGCGTGGGGAGACGAAGCTCGTCGCCTCGATGCGCCGCAGGCCGGCGTCGGCGAGGGCGCGGACGAGGGCGAGCTTGTCCGGGGTGGAGAGACTCGCCGCCTCGTTCTGGAGCCCGTCGCGCGGGCCGACCTCGTAGACCGTCACGTGTCCTGGCACGATCGGATCCTAATCCCGTTCGCTACGGGGGGCTGCCGGTTCCTGCGGGAAGCGGGCGGTCAGCGGAGGACCTGGAGCGGGCCGGCGGCCGGGGCGCGCGGGTCCTCGCCCTCCGGCGCGCCGCACTCGGCGCGCCCGGCCGCCTCCTGGAGGTGGCCGTGGATCTTCATCGAGCAGAACTTCGGGCCGCACATCGAGCAGAACTCCGCCGACTTGAACGCCTCGTGCGGGAGGGTCTCGTCGTGCTTGGCGCGGGCGGTGTCCGGGTCGAGGGACAGCTCGAACTGCCGCTTTCAGTCGAACGCGTAGCGCGCGCGGGAGAGCGCGTCGTCCCGATCGCGCGCGCCCGGCCGGTGGCGCGCGACGTCCGCCGCGTGCGCCGCGATCTTGTACGCGACGATCCCCTCCCGGACGTCATCGACGTCCGGCAGCCCGAGGTGCTCCGCCGGCGTCACGTAGCAGAGCATCGCCGCCCCGTGCTGCGCCGCGACGGCCGCGCCGATCGCGCTCGTGATGTGGTCGTACCCGGGCGCGATGTCGGTGACGAGCGGCCCGAGGACGTAGAACGGCGCCTCATCGCAGAGCTCCCGCTCCCTCTCCATGTTCATCGGGATCTGATCGAGCGGCACATGCCCCGGGCCCTCGACCATCACCTGCACGTCGTGCTCCCAGGCCTTCCTCGTCAGATCGCCGAGGACCTTCAGCTCCGCGAACTGCGCCTCGTCCGAGGCGTCGGCGAGGCAGCCGGGCCGCAGGCCGTCGCCGAGCGAGAAGGTCACGTCGTACTTCTTGAAGATCTCGCAGATCGCGTCGAAGTGGGTGTAGAGCGGGTTCTCCGCGCCGTTCGCGAGCATCCACTGCGCCATGAGCGCGCCACCGCGCGACACGATGCCGGTCACGCGCTTCGCGGCGAGCGGGATGAAGGCGCGCAGCACCCCGGCGTGGATCGTCATGTAGTCCACGCCCTGCGCCGCCTGCGCCTCGATGATGTCGAGGAGCATCCGCGGCGTGAGGTCCTGCACCTCCTTCACGTGCGCGAGGCACTCGTAGATCGGGACGGTGCCGACGGGGATCGGGCTCGCGCGGAGGATCGCCTCCCGGATCTGCGGGATGTCGCCGCCGGTGGAGAGGTCCATCACCGTGTCGGCGCCGTACTTCAGGCAGACGCGCAGCTTTTCGAGCTCGCCGCGCGTGTCGGAGGTGACCGCGCTGTTCCCGATGTTCGCGTTGATCTTGCAGGTCGCCGCGATGCCGATGCCGATGGGCTCGAGCTCGGGGTGCTTCACGTTCGCCGGGACGACGAGCCGCCCGCGGGCGACCTCGGCGCGCACGAGCTCAGGCTCGATCCGCTCGAGCTTCGCGACGTGGGCCATCTCCTCGCTGACGATCCCGCGCCGCGCGAGGTGCATCTGCGTGACGTTGGCCTGCCCTCGTCGCTTCGCGATCCAGTCGGCGCGCATAGGTCCGCGAAGCTAGCGATCGCGCGCGGGCGTGTCAACGCGCCGCGGGGCCGAAAATGAGCGCTCCTTCCGCAGCGGCGTGGCGAACGCCGGGGCAGCCGGATGAGGCGCCCCGGAGCGAGCGCCCCCCCGCTCTAACGCAGCGCGGAGAACGCGTTCCGGCCTGCGTAGCGCGCGACGTTCCCGAGCTCCTCCTCGATGCGCAGGAGCTGGTTGTACTTCGCGACGCGGTCGGTGCGCGAGGCGGAGCCCGTCTTGATCTGACCGCAGTCGCAGGCGACCGAGAGATCGGCGATCGTCGTGTCCTCGGTCTCGCCGGAGCGGTGGCTCATCACGCTCGTGTAGCCCGCGCGGTGCGCCATCCGGACCGCCTCGAGCGTCTCCGTGAGCGAACCGATCTGGTTCACCTTCACGAGGATCGAGTTCGCGACCCCTTCGGTGATCCCGCGCGACAGGCGGGTGACGTTCGTGACGAAGAGATCGTCGCCGACGAGCTGCACCTTCCGGCCGAGCTTCTCGGTGAGGAGCTTCCAGGTCGCCCAGTCGTCCTCGGCGCAGCCGTCCTCGATGGAGACGATCGGGTACTTGGCGGCGAGCCCGGCGTAGAAGTCGACGAGCCCCTTGCCGTCGTAGCTCTTCCCCTCGCCCTCGAGCTCGTACTTGCCGCTCTTCTTGTCGAAGAACTCGCTCGCCGCGCAGTCGAGCGCGAGCGCGACCTGCTCGCCCGGCTTGAGGCCGGCCTGCTGGATCGCCTCCATGATGACGGCGAGCGCCTCCTCGTTCGAGGCGAGGCTCGGGGCATAGCCGCCCTCGTCCCCGACGCCGGTCGCGGCGCCCTTCCCCTTCAGCACCTTCTTCAGCGCGTGGAAGATCTCGGCGCCATACCGGAGCGCCTCGGCGAACGTCGGGGCGCCGAGCGGGACCACCATGAACTCCTGGATGTCCACGTTCGAGTCGGCGTGCGCGCCGCCATTCAGGATATTCATGAGCGGGACGGGGAGCGTGCGCGCGCCGGCGCCGCCGACGTAGCGATAGAGCGGGAGCGCGTGGGCCGTGGCGGCCGCCTTCGCCGCCGCGAGCGAGACGCCGAGGATCGCGTTGGCGCCGAGCTTGGCCTTGGTCGGCGTCCCGTCGAGATCGATCATCCGCGCGTCGAGCGACGCCTGGTCGGAGGCGTCCATGCCGACCACGGCAGGGGCGATGACGTCGACGACGTTCGCGATCGCCTTCCGGACGCCCTTGCCGAGGTACCGGCCCTTGTCGCCGTCGCGGAGCTCGAGCGCCTCGTGCTCGCCGGTGGAGGCGCCCGACGGCACCGCCGCCCGCCCCACGTCGCCCGTCGCCACCGCGACCTCGACCTCGATCGTCGGGTTGCCGCGGGAGTCGAGGATCTCCCGTGCCGTCACGTTGATGATCTCGGTCATCGCATCCTCCCTGAGGGGACCGGAATGTGCGCGCCCGCGCCTGCCGGCGTCAATCGGTTTCGCTCCGACCCGCGCCCTTGATCGGCCGCTCGTGCGGCGCTACTCGTGGGCTAGCGAGACGCGGCGTGGAGGAGAGCCATGGGACTGCTGCAAGGCAAGGTGGCGATCGTGACGGGCGCGGGCGGCGGCATCGGCCGCGAGCACGCGCTCGCGCTCGCGCGCGAGGGGGCGAAGGTCGTCGTGAACGATCTCGGCTCCGATCGTCACGGCGGCGGCCGCGGCGCGGAGATGGCGGACGGCGTCGTCGCGGAGATCCGCGCCGCGGGGGGCGAGGCGGTCGCGAGCTACGACTCGGTGGCGACGCGAGAAGGTGCGGACGGGCTCGTCTGGACGGCGCTCTCGAAGCTCGGCGGCCTCGACGTACTCGTGAACAACGCGGGCATCCTCCGCGATCGCACCGTGCTCAACATGGCCGAGGAGGACTTCGATCGGGTCCTCGACGTCCACCTCCGCGGGACGTTCCTCTGCTCGCAGGCCGCCGCGCGGGCGATGAAGGTGCAGGGGCGCGGCGGCCGGATCGTGAACACGACGAGCCTCTCGGGTCTCCTCGGCAACTTCGGCCAGGGGAACTACGCAGCCGCGAAGGCGGGCGTCTACGGGCTCACACGCGCCTGCGCGCTCGAGCTCGACCGGTTCGCGATCACCGTGAACGCCGTGGCTCCCGTGGCGCTCACGCGCATGACGAGCGACCTCCCGATGATGAAGGGCGCCACCGAGCAGGACCTCGGCCCGCAGTTCATCGCCCCGGCAGTCGTGTTCCTCGCGAGCGAGCTCTCCGCGCGGATCACCGGCCAGGTCATCGGCGTCCAGGGCGGGCGCATCTTCCTCTACCGGATGGAGACGACCGAGGGCGTGGAGCGCGAGGCGGCGAAGGGGCCCTGGACCGCCGCGGAGATCGCCGAGGCATGGGCCGGCATCGCGCGCTGACCTCTAGCCGGAGTAGCTGACCTCTAGCCGGAGTAGTCGATGATGACGACCCCGCGGTCGTTCTTGCGATCTTCCGGGTCGGAGTCCGGAGCCGCGGGCGGCGCCGGCTGCGGCACCGGAAGCTCGATGGCAGGGCGTTCGTCGCGGGTCCGTTCGCGCTCGCGACGCTTGATCTCTTCGATGACGTAGGCGTCCAGCATCTCGACTCTCCTGCCTCGTCTTCGCCCCTGAACACCTGTTGCAAGCCACGTTCCCCGCGCGGCCCTCTTCCTCCCGGTTATCGCGTCCGTCCTACATAACGATGCCGCGCCGTCGCGGCTGGATTCATCGAACCCGGTTCGGACTCTCTTTTTCCCGTGTAGCACCCACTCCGAGCGGGGGTCAAGGCGAGGTCAGGCACGCCCACAGCGGCGCCGCCGTCCGACACGCGCGCCGTCGAACGGCCGAGCGGGCGTGGCACAGACGCCACGTCGCGTGGCGGGAATCGCACCCCCGCGCCCGTCGCACCGAACCTAGCCGCGGCCTTCCGCGCGCGCCTTGAACGCGGCGAGCGTCTTTGGCAGCTGGATCCGGGTGAGCTCGTCGCTCACCCGGTCGACGAGCGCCTGGGGCACGAGCGGGGGGCGCGAGATCTGGATCTCGACCGAGTACACCGCGCGCGTCCGGCCGCCGTCGTCGGAGAGCTCCCACGAGCCGTTCGAGACCTTCATCATGTCGCCGGAGACGAGCGACCAGCTGACCCGCCGCGGCCGCTGCTCCTCGTGGCGCAGCACGTACTTGATCCGCCGGATGCCGAGGTCGAGCTCGTACTCGACGTCCTTGTCTCCCTTGCCGTTCCGGACGCGGCAGGCGCGGATTCCGGGCACGAACTCCGGGTACCGCTCGTAGTCCACGACGATGTCGTAGACCTTCTCGACGGGCGCCTCGATGAGCAGCTGCTTCGTCACGACGGACATGTTCGAGACACCCCAGGGCCGCGAGGGCCTTTGTGGGAGCGTAACCGACGCGGCGGGCGTGCGCAGCGCCGGGCGCCCCGCGTCACCAGCCGTAGTCCGGCGCCCGCGAGAACCGGTGCACCGTCTCGATGTAGCGGATCGTCCCGGTCTTCGAGCGCATCACGACGGAGTGGGAGCGCGCGCCGTCGCCCGTGAAGCGGACGCCGCGCAGGAAGTCGCCGTTCGTGACGCCCGTCGCGCTCACCATCACGTTGCCGCCGGCCATCTCCTCCGCGGTCATCACGCGCTCGAGCTCGACGAGCCCCATCGCGCGCGCCCGGGCCTTCTCCTGCTCGCTCCGGAACACGAGCCGCCCCTGCATGTCGCCCCCCACGCAGCGGAGCGCCGCCGCCGAGACGACGCCCTCCGGCGCACCGCCGACGCCCATGAGCACGTCGACCCCGGTCTCGGGGAAGCAGGTGTTGATCGCGCCCGCGACGTCGCCGTCGCCGATGAGCTTGATACGGGCGCCCACCGCCCGCACCTCGGCGACGAGCCGCTCGTGCCTGGGGCGCTCGAGGATCACCACGGTGAGGTCCTCGACGTACTTGCCGAGCGCGTCGGCGATCCGGCGGAGGTTCTCCGCCGGCGAGCGGCGCAGGTCGATCGCGCCACGTGCGCCCGGGCCGACGGCGATCTTCTCCATGTACGTGTCGGGAGCGCGGAGGAGCTTCCCCTTCTCTCCCATCGCGACGACGCTGATCGCGTTCGGCGCGCCGCTCGCGCAGAGCGCGGTCCCCTCGAGCGGGTCCACGGCGATCTCGATCTCGAGCGCGCCCGGTTCGCGGCGCCCGACGCGCTCGCCGATGAAGAGCATCGGCGCCTGATCGCGCTCGCCCTCGCCGATGACGATCTCGCCGTCGATGGCGACGTCATTGAAGGCCTTGCGCATGGCCTCGACCGCGGCCCGGTCGGCGCCCTCGAGATCGCCGCGCCCCATGAGCCGGGCGGACGCGAGGGCGGCGGCCTCGGTGACGCGGACCACTTCGAGCGCGAGGTTCCGATCCATGGCTCACTCCTTACGCGGGTCGTGCGCTCCCGGCGACCCGGAGAGCCGCTCGAGGAGGTCCTGCGGCAGGCGCCGGATCCGCCCCTCCAGATCGACGCAGGCGTGGGTCGTGTGGCCCGTGGCGAGCACCTCGCCGCCGCGCACGATCCGGTATCCGAACCGGGCGGATGCTCGCTTCACCTCCGCGAGCGACGTCTCGACGGTGAGCAGGTCGTCGTAGCGGGCGGGGACGCGGTAGCTCACCTGCGCCTCGGCGACGGGGAGCCGGAGCCCGAACCGCTCCTCGAAGTCGCGGTAGCGCAGGCCGCGCGCGCGGATGAATTCGTTTCGCCCCGCCTCGAAGTAGCGGAGGTAGTTCGCGTAGTACACGACCCCCATCTGGTCGGTGTCGCCATAGATGACCCGCAGTGAAGTCGGAACCATCGGCCCGCCTCTCCCGCTACACGTCCTCGATCCGGATGAGCCGCGTCCTCGCGAGCGTCGTCGGGTCGGCGTCGATCTCCGCGATCGCGCCTCGGAGGTCCGCCTCGCGCGCCTCGTGCGTGACGATGACGAGCGGGACAGGCTTTCCCTGGTCGTTCTGCTCGCGCTGCTGCACCGCGGCGATCGAGATGCGCCGCGCGGCGAGCTGCGAGGCGATGCGCGCGAGGACGCCGGGCGCGTCCTGCACCTGGAAGTGCAGGTAGTACGCGCAGCGCACGTCGTCGTGCGGCCGGAGCGCGACGAGCGGCTTCGCGGGCGGCAGCGGGACGCGCCCCGGGCTCCCGGCGAGGATGTTGCGTGTGAGGTCGATGATGTCCGAGACGACCGCGCTCCCCGTCGGCATCGCGCCGGCCCCCTGGCCGTAAAGAAGCGAGGGACCGAGCGCCTCCGACTGAAGCACCACCGCGTTCATCGCGCCGCGCACGCCGGCGAGGAGCGAGCCCGTGGGGATGAAGGTGGGGTGCACGCGCGCCTCGATCTGGTCGCCCGCGCCGCACCGCCGCGCGATGGCGAGGAGCTTCAGCGCATAGCCCATCTCGCGCCCCCACCGGAAGTCCTCGGGCGACAGCCCCATGATCCCCTCGGTGAGCACGTCCTGCGGGGCGAGCCGGGCGCCGAAGGCGAGCTGGGCGAGCACGCAGAGCTTCTGCGCGGCGTCGCCGCCCGAGACGTCGAGCGTCGGGTCCGCCTCGGCGTACCCGAGCCGCTGCGCCTCCGCGAGCGCCGTCCCGATCGGCTCGCCCTTCTCCGCCATCGCGGTCAGGACGAAGTTCGTCGTCCCGTTCACGATCCCATGGAGCGAGCGGATCCGGTCCGACGCGAGCGCCTCGCGGAGCGTCCGGATGATGGGGACGCCGCCGCAGACGGCGCCCTCGTAGTAGACGTCGACGCCCTTCTCCCGCGCAAGCCGGAAGATCTCGTCGCCCCGCGTGGCGAGGAGCGCCTTGTTGGCGGTGACGACGTGCTTGCCCCGCTCGAGCGCGCCGCGCACGAGCTCGAGCGCCTGGTCGACGCCGCCGATGAGCTCGACGATGACGGCGATCTGCGGGTCGTCGAGGAGATCCTGCAGCCGCTGCGTCAGGACCGCTGGGGCGAGACCGAGCGCGCGCTCCTTGCGCGGATCGCGCACGGCCACCTTCCGCACGACGATCCGGGCGCCGAGCCGCGCCTCGATGTCCCCCGCGTGCCGCTGCAGGATCGAGAGCACCCCGCCACCGACCGTGCCGAACCCCGCGATCCCGATCCCGACCTCGCGCATGGTCACTTGCCTCCCACGCGGTACTTCTCGAGCAGCGCGCGAACTTGAGGTCTCGCGGCGGCGCCGACCACCGCGAAGGTCTCGATGCGCACCGGCCCCACGCCGGGCGCGTAGGTGATCTCGAGCACATGGTCGGTCCCCGGCGCGGCGCGGTTGTGCGCCCTGACCCGGACGCACCCGTCGAACTTCCCCGCCGGCGTCTCGACCGTCTCTCCGACCGCCGCGATCTCGTACCGCTCGGTCGAGCTCACCGAGACCACCGACGTCCACGTCGTGCCCCGGATCAAGGGTCCGCACAGCAGCCGGCGGCTCCGGTCGTGAAGGCAGTCGGGGTCGGCGCGCAGCTCGCCGCGCTCGCTGTCGCGGAAGTAGCCATCCTTCGTTCGCTCGAGGATCCGGACCGTGCGGCGCGCGCCGCGCTGCGCCGCGGGGAGCGCCGGCGACTCGTCGCGGTAGATCCACTCGTTGCCGATCGCGAGCGGAAAGAAGGTGGCGGGCTCGGGTGCGCGGGCGGAGCGCGCCGGGGCGCCCGCGCAGGCCACGGCGAGCGCCGCGAGCGGAAGGAGCGTGCGGGTCTTCATGGTCGGCGCATCTTAGCGGAAACCGGGCGCCGCGACGGCGCGCCGGGAACGGCGCTCAGCGCCGCGCCGCGATGGAAGCGTCCTTCGCGCGGGCGGCCAGGTCGTCGAGCGCCTCCCGCGCCGCCTTCCGGACGCGGGCATCCGGGTGGCCCGATGCGATCGTGAGGAGGAACCCCTCGGCCTCGGGGCCGCCGATGTCGCCGACGAACCGCACGATCCTTCCCGTCACGGTCGCGTCTGCGCCGCGCGCGAGGTCGATGAGCGCCGGGACCGCCCGCTCGTCGCCGATCTGGACGAGCGCGCCGACGATCCGGCGGGCGAGGCGCGGGTCCTCCTCCTTCAGCCGCTCGACGAGCGCGGGCACCGCGGCCCGCGCCTTCCGCTCTCCGAGGACGCGCACCGCCTGCTCCCGGATCCGCGTGTCCTTGGCGGTGAGATCCGCTACGAGCGCCGCGACCCCCTTGCGCTCCGCGTCGACCCCGAGGCCGAGCCCCTCGGCAGACCGCTGGGCCGCCTGCACGAGGGCGTCACGCCACGCGTCACGCGGCGCCGCCGCGGACGCGAGCGCCACGGACGCGGACGCCGTCTCCCGGCGCGAGCCGCCCTTCGCGCCGGGCTCCGCTGGCGTGAGGTCGATCTCGACCGTCACCTCGAGCCGCGGTCCCGCTGCGCCAGGCAGCACGCGCACGGACGGCACGTCCACGACCGCGTGGTGGGGGCGTGCACCCTCGCCGAGGGTGAACCCGGCGCCCGAGAGCCCGGCGCGGGCGGCGGAGTCGAGCGCTGCCTCGTCGAGCCCCGCCTCGCGGAGCGCGTCCGAGGGCGTCCCGTCCGCGAGCCGGATCGCGGTCACGTGGATCGGGTCGGGGCCGCGCGCGCACGACGCCGCGACGAGCGCCGCGATCACGAGCGCCCCACGGCGGCGCCGGCCTCGCCTCGGCCCGCCGGCGGACAATCAGGCGCCCTCGCCGCCCGGCGGCTCTTCCGCGGACGGCGGCGGGGCCGGAGGTCCAGCCGACGGCTCGCGTGCTGCCGGCTCGCCGGACGCCGGAGCGGCGGCCGCCCTCGCGGTGGCGCCCGGCTCGGTTGCGGCGTCCGGCCCACCGGGTGCGGCGGCCGCCCTCGCGGTGGCACCCGGCTCGGCTGCGGCGTCCGGCCCACCGGGTGCGGCGGCGCCCTCGCGGGCACCGCGGCCACGTCCACCGCGGCGGCGACGGCGGCGACGGCGCCGGCGACGCTCTCCACCCGCGGCGCCTCCCGGTTCCGTGGAAGCTCCTTCCGCCGCGGCGACGGCGCCCGCCGGTGCGGCGTCCGGACCCTCGTCCTCGCCCTCGTCTCCCTCTCCCTCGCCTCCCTCTCCCTCGCCCTCGTCGTCCTCTCGGGCGGGAGTGCTGCGTGAAACGAGGGCCGCTTCGGGCTCGCGCCCTCGCTCGAAAGACTCGGAAGCGGCGAGGTCCGGCGCGGCAGACCGCTGCTCTGTCGGCTCGCCCTCTCCCGCCGCCGGTTCCTCGGATGGTGCAGCGCTCTCCGCCGCGCCTTCGTTCACGGGCGAAGGCCGCGACTCGCGCCGCGACTCGCGCTTGTCGCGCTCATCGCGCCGCGCGCGCCGGGCCGCTTCCTCGCGATCCGCCAGCTCGGCGGCGGACGCGAAGAACGCCTCGTCGAGCTCCGGCACGACGACCGACACGCACCCGACGCCCGCGTCCGAGAGCGCCTCGGCGAGCGCCTCGCCGCACAGGAGGAGGACCGGCAGCTGCCCTGCCGCGCCCGCCTCGCCGCGTGCCTCGCGCGCCGCGTCGCCGGGCGAGAGGACGACGCCGATCTGGGCGCCGTAGTGGACGAGATCGCGCCGCAGGTCCGAGACGTCCCGGCGACCCGCGTCGGCACCGCCGCGGATGATGCGCATGGCGTGGCGGACGTCGCCGAGCCCCATGCGCAGCTTGCCCGTGCAGACGACGTGCTCGCGGCCGCGCTTCGCGACCTTGAGGTCCTTGAACCCGAGCTTCTCGAGGAGCCGCATCGAGACGTGCTCGACGGTAGGACCATCGCACTCGCGCAGCCGGCGACGGAGGGCGGCGAGCGCGGCGCGCCGGAGCTCCCCGGCACCCTGCACCGCGCGAGGCGCGGCCGGCGACGCCGCTACGCGCTCGCCCGGCTCGGGCTGCGCGACGAGGGTCACGGTGTCGCCGTCGAGCTGGAAGAGCGGCTTGCGGCCCGCGCCCTCGCGCCGCCGGTTGTCCTCGAGCAGCGCAGCGCGGAGCGCGCCGACGTCGCGCCCGAAGGCCTCCGGCATGAGGAGCCGCTCGGCGCCCGTCGCAGCGATCTCGCCGACGGGGAGCGCCCTTCCGGCACCCGCGAGGATCTCGTAGGCGACCTCCGCGGGAGGCGGGAACCGCCGGCCGCGGCGCTCCTCGTCCTCGCGCCGACGCGGACGGCCTTCGGAGCGGCTCGCGCCGCGCCCGGCCTCACGGGAGAGGATCGGGTGACGCTCGCGGTTGCGATACGGCAGCTCACCCTCCGGCGGGACCTCGATGAGCCCCTCGAGCCCGGCGGGATCCTCCTCGACCCCCCACTCGGCGAGCGCAAACGTCCCCTGCTGGACAGGGATGACCGTCCGCTCTGCGCGCGGCAGGCGGCAGTGGGCAGCGAGCTGGTCCGCCATCGTGTCGTCGGGCACCTTGCCGACGTGGTCGAGCAGGTTCTCCCGGACGGCGATCTCGGTCAGCTTCTTGAAATGGAGAGGCTTTCCCTCGCGCCGCAGCACCTCGATGGCGGCTTCGGTGAACGTCATGCACTTCCTTCGATAGAGGGGAGCGACATCTTCGTGCCGCCCACCCTGCGCTGTCAACGTTGAAACGCCGTGATTCCGCGGTGATGCTCCATGTTCGGGATGGTCCGCATCCGCACCGGCGCAGCCTGGCGCCACGACCCCGAGCTGCGCGCCGCACTGCGGCGTGGAGTCGGTCCCCACCGCGCGGCGGCGGCCCGGGGCGTCGTGGACGCGCTCGCCCTCGAGGTGGACGGGGTCGACATCGCCGCGGGTCTCGCGGAGGGGCCGCTCCTCCCGACGCTCGAGGCGCTGCTTCGCGCCGTCGCGCGAATCGTCGGCGGGGCGTCCCACGCGACGGTAACCTTCCCGGACGGCGAGCTCGAGCTGCTCCTGCGGCGGCGCGGGCGGGCGGTTCTCCTCACGGTGCTCGCCCTGACGCGCCCCTCGCGCGTGCTCGCGCGCGACGTCGAGGTGGAGCTCGACGCGCTCGCTTCCGCGGCCCTCGACGCCTCCGCGGCGCTCTGCCGTGAGCTCGCCGAGCTTCTTCCCGGCGCCGAGGCCCGCGAGGCGCGCCCGCTCCGAGCCGCCGCGCGAGCGCTCCGCCGGACCGAGGAGGGGCCACCTCCCGGACCGCGGCCGGCCAGGCGTCCCCGCGAGCCGCGCCGCGCGCGCCGCTCGGCGCCGGTCTCCTGCACGTTCGAGCTCGCGGACGACGACGGGCTCGTCGGCGCGTACGAGGGAGGCCGGCCCGACCTCGGCTCGCTCCTCGGGCCCGGACAGGTGGTCGTCCGCGCGGCCGACGGCTACGAGCTCGCCGCGATCGCCGGCGTCCCGTTCCTCGTGCTGCGCGATCTGGGCGCGGCGGCGGACGCGCTGCTGCGCGCCGTCCGGCAGGGCGAGGAGCTGCTCGCGCTCGCGCTCGGCCGCGCGGGTCGGGGGCCTCCGCTCGCGCTCGAGGTGGACCTCGCGTCGCGAACGGTCGCGCGGACGGGCGCCGCGGCGCTCCCCTGCCCGCCCCTCGAGCTCGCGCGCGCCTTCGCCGAGGCGCAGTCCGAGCTCGGGCGCGTCTTCCGTGCTCGCAACCCGCGCCAGGCCGAGAACGCGTACGTCGTGGAGCTCGAGCGCGCCGCCGCCGAGCGGCTCGCGCAGATCGAGGAGCTCGCGGAGGGCGACCTCGCCGCCGCGGCGCCCGCGGCCGCGCGCGTCCCAGGGCCGCCGCGGGTCCCGCAGCGCCCGCTCGGCCCGGGCCGCCTGAGGCGGCTCTCGTTCCGGCCGACGTTCCGGATCGACGCGGGCGCGCCCGCGGGCGAAGGGCTCCTGCGCGCGGCCGGCATGGTGATCGCCGCGGGCGCGACCGCAGCGGTCGGGGTGGACCCGCGCACGGGCGCGGCGCGCTGGCGCGCCGACGGCTGCGCGTTCGCCGCGATCGCGGGCGGGAGCGTGCTCCTCGCTCGGGGCGGGACGCTCGCCGCGCTCGCGCCGCGCAGCGGGCGGATCCAGTGGACGCGCCCCCTGCCGGAGGCCGCGCCGCTCGCCGCGACCGCGCTCGTCCACGGTCCGATCGTCGTCCTCCACGGGGGTGCGCTCACGGGCCTCGATCCGGGCACCGGCCGGACGCTCTGGCGCTTCGAGCCGCCGGGCGCGGGGCGCCTCTCCGCGGCGACGTTCGGCGGCGTCCTCGCGGTCGCCGCGGACACGGGGGTCCTCTACGGGCTCGACGCGACGGGCAGGACGCTGTGGCGGCTGCGCGCGCCGGGCCCGCTGCTC
Organism: Anaeromyxobacter sp.; assembly: GCA_036394835.1. Lineage (GTDB taxonomy): Bacteria > Myxococcota > Myxococcia > Myxococcales > Anaeromyxobacteraceae > Anaeromyxobacter. Next base: position 49,831 of record DASWEI010000093.1, read on the forward strand.
CGCGCTCCCGTCGCGGCGGGCGGGCTGTGCCTCGCCCTCTCCGCTGCGGATCCGGGGACCGCGCTCCTCGGGGTCGACCCCGCGACCGGCGCGCGGCGCTGGGAGGCGCCGCTCGACGCGACGGCGACCGCCGTGGTGCGCGCGTGGGGGCGCCGCATCGCAGTCGCTGGGACGGTCGGCGGAGATCCGATCGTCACCGCGCTCGAGCGGAGCGGCGCGGCTGCCTGGACGGTGGCGCCCGCGCTGTCGGGATCTCTAGGCGCCGTCGCCGCCGGGGGGCTGCTCGTCATTCGCGACGCGGGCGGGGGGCTCGTGGCGCTCGGGCGCGACGGGTCGGCGCGCTGGAGCCGCCCGCCCTCGGAGCACGGCCCCGCGCGCGGCCCGCAACCCGCGGTCGCGCGTGGAACCGTGGTCTCCGTCGCGGGCGAAGCCGTCGAGGCGCTCGACGCCCGCACGGGAGAGCTCGTCGGCTCGATCCCGGGCGTGGCGGCGATGCGGCTCTCGGCGGATGCGTCGCTCACGATCGCGGCGATGGACGCCGAGGGTCTCGCGACCGGGTGGCGGCTCGCGACGCACCTCAGCCTGGTGTGACGGCGTCTAGACTCCGAGGAAGAGGCGCTTGCCGAAGTTGAGCGCCAGGTCCGCGTCGAAGATCTTCTGCGCGGACGACTCGATGTCGTACGGGACGCGGTGGAACTCCACGATGCGCTCGTCGGTGTCGTATGTGACGAAGCACGCGCGGTTGTCGCAGTCGCGCGGCTGCCCTACCGAGCCCACCGACACCACGTACTTGTACCCGCGCCGGATCCCGAAGCGCGTCGCCACGACCTCCGTCACGTCGCCGCCGGGGTGGAGCGCGAACGTCTTGCAGAGGTGGCTGTGGCCGACGAAGTTCACGTCGGCGAGCGCGCCGACGTGCGGGAGGAGCTCGCGCGCCTGCTCGATGGCGAAGACGTACTCGTAGCTCTCCGGGCTGACCGGGTTGCCATGCGAGAACTGCAGCCCGTCCAGCTGGTGCACGTACGGCAGCGACCGCAGCCACTCGAGGTGGTCCGCGTCGATGCGCGACGCGGTCCAGTCGAGCGCGTGGCGCGCGGCGTCATAGTAGAAGCTGTAGTCCATCCGCCCCGAGACGGCGGCGTCGTGGTTCCCGAGCAGCGTCACCTCCGCCACCTTGCGGACGAGTTCGCAGCACTCGTTGACGCTCGCGCCGTACCCGACGACGTCACCGAGGCAGATGACCCGATCAGGCCGGTGCCGCTCGAGTGCGGCGAGCGACTGAGTCAGCGCCTCGAGATTCGAGTGGATGTCGGAGATGATGCCGATGCGCATGCGCGGTCCGAACCCGGACGCGAAGTTCGCGATGGTAGCCGTCCGCCGGATCCTGCGTCAACCGTCAGTGGGGGGGTCGAAGAGGTCCACCTCGAGGTCGTCGAAGTGTGCAAGCTGACGCGCCTCGGAGAACCGGGCGCGGATCTCGGCGGTCGTGAGCGAGCGGAGCCGGTCGAGCGAGAACTGCTCGACGGTGAAGCTCGCGAGCACGCTCCCGAGCACGATGGCGCGGCGCATCGTCGCATGATCCTCGCGCCGGCACCGGGCGAGGTAGCCCATGAACCCACCGGCGAAGCTGTCGCCTGCGCCGGTCGGGTCGAAGACCGCCGGCAGCGGATACGCCGACGCGGCGAAGACCTCGTCTCCCGAGAAGAAGAGCGCTCCGTACTCGCCGCGCTTCACGACCACCGCCCGCGTCCCGAACGAGAGGATCCGGCGCGCCGCCTTCACGATGTTGTGCTCCTCGGCGAGCTGCCGCGCCTCCGCGTCGTTCACGAACAGGAGATCGACCCGCTTCAGCGTCCGGAGCAGGCTCTCCCGCTTCGAGGTGATCCAGAAGTTCATCGTGTCGCACGCGACGAAGCGTGGCGCGCGGACCTGGTCGAGCACCATCCGTTGCAGGTCGGGGTCGATGTTGCCGAGAAAGACGTACTCCGAGTCGCGGTAGTGGGCGGGCAGCTCGGGCCGGAACTCCGCGAAGACGTTGAGCTGGGTGTCGAGCGTGTGCGCCGTGTTGAGGTCGAACTCGTAGCGGCCCTTCCAGCGGAAGGTGCGCCCCGGGCGCCGCACGAGGCCGGCGAGATCGATGGACTTCGACCGGAAGAGCTCGAGGTGCTCCTCGGGGAAGTCCTCCCCGACCACGGCGACGACGCGCGTCGCTCCGAAGAAGCTCGAGCACACGGAGAAGTAGGAGGCCGAGCCCCCGAGCACGTCCGCGCGCCGCCCGAACGGCGTTTCGAGGGAGTCGAGCGCGACGGAACCGACGGCGAGCAACGGCATGGGCGGCCTCTCCGGCCGGTGGGGACCCGGCGCGGTGCCTTCCTAGCGCGTCGATCGGGACGCCGTCAACGCGGTCGCACGCCAGTGCGAGCGGAGGGGCAGCGCCAGAATGAGCCCCGGACGAGCGCGGAGGAGGTGGGCTCCGCCCACCGACGGAGGCGAAGCCGGAGCCTACGAACGTGTCGGGGGGGCGCGAGCGCCCGCGGCCCTCAGGGCCCGCCGGCGCGAGTGTCCCCCCGCTTCAACGGCCGTCCCGGACCGCCCTCCGCCGCGAGCTGACCGCACGCCGCGGAGATATCCCGCCCGCGGTTCTTGCGGACGACGGCGGTGAGGTGGCGCGCGGCGAGCGCCTCCTGGAACTCGACGACGCGCTCGGGAGGCGGCGCCACGTACGACAGCCCCGGGTTCGCGTTGTACGGGATGAGGTTCACCTTCGCGGGGATGCCGCGGAGGAGCTCGGCGAGCCGGCGCGCGTCCTCGAGCGAGTCGTTGACGCCGCCGAGGAGCACGTACTCGAACGTGATCCTCCGCCCGTTGCGGACGGGGAACTCCCGGCAGGCGGCGAGCAGCTCGGCGAGCGGCCAGCGGCGGTTGATCGGCATGAGGGCGTCCCGCTGCGCGTCCGTCGTCGCGTTGAGCGAGACCGCGAGCTTCACCGGCGTCTCCTCCCCGAGCCGGCGGATCATCGGCACGAGCCCGCTCGTCGAGACCGTCACGTGCCGCTGGGAGAACTGCGGGCCGTCCTCGCAGAGGAGGAGGTCGAGGGCGATCTTGAGGCTCCGGTAGTTCGCGAGCGGCTCGCCCATCCCCATGAAAACGAGGTTCGTGAGCGGGCGTGGCCCCTCGGCGACGCCGAGCTCGACGAGCCGGCGGTTGGCGCGGTGGACCTGATCCACGATCTCCCCTGGCAGGAGGTTCCGCGCGAGCCCCATCGTCCCCGTGAGGCAGAATGTGCAGCCCACCGCGCAGCCGACCTGGGTCGAAAGGCAGAGCGTCCGCCGGTCGGCCTCCGGCATGTAGACCGACTCGACGAGCTTCCCGTCGCGCGTCCGCCACGTCCATTTGATCGTCCCGTCGCTCGAGTGCTGCTCGTTCGCCCGCTCGAGCGTCGTGAGGCGAGCGCCCTTCGCGAGCGCGTCCCTGAACGCGCGCGGGACGTCGCTCATCTCGCCGAGCGTCGCCGCGCCGTTCCGGTGGAGCCACCGGAAGAGCTGCCGCGCGCGATACGGCCGCTCCCCGAGCGATGCCACGAGGGCGTCGAGCCGATCCCGAGGGAGGCTCCGCAGGTCGGGCGTCTCGTCGTGGAGCAGGTCCAGCGCCATCCCTCGTCTCTAAGCGCGCGCCGCGGTGCGCGCCTCGCCCCGCGACGCGTCCGGCGCGTCGCCCCGGCGGGCGATCTCGACCTTCACGACGCGCCGCTCGTCGCCGGCCCGCACCGTGAACGTGAGCCCGTCCCAGGTGAGGAGCGAGCCGACGGGCGGCACGCCGCCGGCGGTGGCGGTCACGAAGCCGCCGAGCGTCTCGTAGTCGCCCTCCTCCGGGAACCGGATCTCGGGGGGCGTCCGCCCGTCGCGCGCGACCGGCGGTGCGGCGCGCTCGTTCAGGAACGCCTCGAGATCGTGGAGCGGGATCGCGCCATCGGCGAGCCAGACGCCGGGCGCGATCTCCTTCACCGGCGCGGACTCCACGTCCGCCTCGTCCTGGATCTCGCCGACGATCTCCTCGATGCAGTCCTCGAGCGTGACGAGCCCGCTCGTGCCGCCGAACTCGTCCACCACGATCGCGAGGTGGGTGCGGCGGCGCTGCATCTCCTTGAGCAGCCGCGAGATCTTCATCTGCTCCGGGACGAAGAACGGCTTCTTGAGGTACCGGTCGAGCGCGATCCCCTGCTGCGGCCCGCGGCGGACCTCTCCGATGATCTCGCGGACGAGGAGGATGCCGACGATGTTGTCGACGGACCCTTCGTAGACCGGTATGCGGCTGTACGGGTTCTCCGTCACGATCCGGAAGAGCTCGTCCTGCGAGGCGTGGTGGTCGATCGCGACCATCCGCGTGCGCGGCACCATCACCTCGCGCGCGACGCGATCCGCGAACTCGAGGACGCTGTTCAGCAGCTCCTCTTTCACCTCGTCGAGGACCCCCTCCTTCGTGCCCATCTCGATGAGGTACTCGATCTCCTCGCTCGTGACGGAGGGAGCCGACCCCACCCCGCCGCCGAACGCGCCGACGAGCGCGCTCGTGGCGCGGGTGACCGCGACCGACACGGGCCACAGCGCCGTCGCGAGCACACGCGCGATGGGGATCGTCGCGAGCGAGACGCGCACCGGGTGGCGCTTCGCGAGCGTCTTCGGGACGATCTCCCCGAAGAACAGGATGATGAAGGTGGCGACGGCGGTCGTGCCGGCGACCGTCGTCCCGGTGCTCCAGCCAGTGCCGGCCGCGAGCCCGTGCGCGATGGCCGCCGCGAGCGCCCCGGCGCCGACGTTCACGAGGGTGTTCCCGATGAGGAGCGTCGAGAGCAGCCGCTCCGGGTGCTCGATCCAGAGGGAGAGCATCCGCCCGCGCCGGCCGCCGCCGTCGCGGAGCTGCCGCGCGCGCGCGTCGCCGAGGGCGGTGAGGGCGGTCTCCGTTCCGGAGCAGAACGCCGCTGCGACGAGGAAGAACGCTGCGAGCATCCACTGAGTTGTCGGCACCGCTCCCACCCGCTCACTCCTCCTTCGAAGGTCCAGAGACGACGAAACCCGCCCCCTCGCGAGGGGACGGGCTTCGGCATTCTACCGCGGATCGGGGTCCGGACCGGGCCGGGCGCTCGACCGCGCCTGGAACGACAGGAAAACCGGTAGCTTACCTGGCAACCTTCTTCCACTCGTACGGGTGGACCTCGATCTCCGGGAAGAAGTACGACACCTCGATCTTCGCGTTGTCGACGCTGTCCGAGCCGTGGACCGTGTTCTTCTCGATGTCGGTCGCGAAGTCCTTCCGGAGGGTGCCGTCGGCCGCCTTCTTCGGATCGGTCGCGCCCATGATCTCGCGGTTCTTCGCGACCGCCGCCTCGCCCTCGAGGACCATCAGGACGACGGGGCCGCTCGTCATGGACTTCACGAGATCGCCGAAGAACGGCCGGGCCTTGTGGACCGCGTAGAAGCCCTCCGCCTCGGTCCTGGACAGCAGCTTCATCTTGAGCGCGATGGGCTTGAGGCCCTGGGTCTCGAACCGGCTGATGACGCGCCCGATGATGCCCTTCTCGATGCCGTCGGGCTTGATGATGGACAGGGTCCTCTCGATAGCCATGGTGCTCCTCTTCGAATGAACGGGGTTGAACCTTCGGACTACTCGCGCTCGCCCTTGGACGCCTTCTTCGCGCCCTTGCCGCGCAGCGACGACGGCGCGGCGGGACGCCTGGGAGGCGGCGCCGCCTTCGGCTTGTGGCGCACCGTCCGCGTGAGCGCGTCCTTCATGGCCCGCCCGAGCAGGTGCGGGCCCTCCACGACGGTGATACCCGCCGCGCGCATCGCGGCGATCTTCGACTCGGCCGTGTCCTCGCCGCCCGAGATCACCGCGCCCGCGTGGCCCATCCGCTTCCCGGGCGGCGCGGTGCGCCCGGCGATGAACCCGACGACCGGCTTCGACATGTGATCGCGCACCCAGGCGGCGCCCTTCGCCTCCTCGGTGCCGCCGATCTCGCCGATCATGATGACCGCCTCGGTCTCGGGGTCCTTCTCGAACTCCTTCAGCACGTCGATGAAGTCGGTCCCGTGGACGGGATCGCCGCCGATGCCCACGGCGGTCGACTGCCCGAGCCCGAGATCGGTGAGCTGCTTCACCGCCTCGTAGGTGAGCGTCCCGGACCGGGAGACGACGCCGATCCGGCCGGGCTTGTGGATGTGCCCCGGCATGATGCCGATCTTGCACTGGCCGGGGGTGATGACGCCGGGACAGTTCGGGCCGATGAGGCGGGACCGGCCGGTGCTCTCCACGTAGCGGCGCACGCGCACCATGTCGAGGATTGGGATCCCCTCCGTGATGCAGATGATGAGCGGGACGCCCGCCTCGGCCGCCTCGATGATCGCGTCCGCCGCGAACGGCGGGGGCACGAAGATGGCCGCCGCGTTCGCGCCGGTCTCCTTCACCGCCGCCTGCGCGGTGTGGAAGATCGGCACCGTGTCGTGGAACCGGGTGCCGCCGCGGTTCGGGGTGACGCCCGCGACGACCTGGGTCCCGTACTCGAGCATCTGCTCGGCGTGGAAGCTGCCGGCCGAGCCGGTGATGCCCTGGACGAGGACCCGGGTGTTCCGATCGACGAAGACGCTCACCTGCACCGCCCTCCGGCCTTGGCCAGCGCCCTGGTACTACGCCGCACGCGCTGCCGCCACCACTTTGCGCGCCGCGTCGCCGAGGTCGTCGGCGGGGATGATCTCGAGCTCGCTGTGGGCGAGGATGTCCTTGCCGAGCGCGACGTTCGTGCCCTCGAGCCGCACCACCAGCGGGATCGAAAGCCCGACCTGCTTCGCCGCGGCGACGATGCCGTTCGCGATGACGTCGCACTTCATGATCCCACCGAAGATGTTCACGAGCACGGCCTTCACGTGCGGGTCGGAGAGGATGATCTTGAACGCTGCGGTCACCTTCTCCTCGTCGGCGCCGCCGCCCACGTCGAGGAAGTTCGCGGGCTTGCCGCCCGAGAGCTTGATGACGTCCATCGTCGCCATGGCGAGGCCGGCGCCGTTCACCATGCAGCCGATGTCGCCGTCGAGCGCGATGTACTGCAGGTCGAACTCCTTCGCCTGCGTCTCCTTCGGGTCCTCCTCGTCGGGATCCCGCATCGCCGCGATGTCCGGGTGGCGGTAGAGCGCGTTGTCGTCGAAGTTCATCTTCGCGTCGAGCGCGAGCACCTCGCCCCCGACCCCGATGACGAGCGGGTTGATCTCGGCGAGCGACGCGTCGGTCGCGACGTAGGCGTTGTAGAGGCCGCTCGCGAACTTGACGAACGCGTTGACGGAGTCGCCGACGAGCGCGAGCCCGAAGGCGAGCCGCCGCGCCTGGAACGGCATGAGCCCGGTGAGCGGCGAGACCCACTCCCGGAGGATCTTCTCCGGCGCGGTCCGCGCCACCTCCTCGATGTCGACCCCGCCCTCGGTCGACGCCATCACGGCGAGCCGGCCGACCTCGCGGTCGAGCGTCATCCCGAGGTAGAGCTCCCGCGCGATCCGGCAGCCCTCCTCGACGTAGACCTTCCGCACCTCCTGCCCGTCGGGCCCGGTCTGCGGGGTCTTGAGCATCATCCCGAGCATGGCCTCGGCGTGCGAGCGCGCCTCGTCGGGAGAGCGGGCGAGCTTGACTCCGCCGCCCTTCCCTCGCCCGCCGGCGTGGATCTGGGCCTTCACGGCGCAGAGGCCGCCCCCGAGCTGGCGGGCCGCGCCTTCGGCCTCGAGGGGCGTCACGGCGAGGTAGCCGCGCGGGACGGCGACGCCGAACTTCCGGAGGATATCTTTCGCCTGGTACTCGTGGATCTTCACCGGTCCCGTGCCCTTCGGCGCGTGTCGCATCGACGAGGGCCGGCGCGCCGCGCGGCGCGCCGGCCACCGCGAAACTAGAGCTTCGTCTCGGCGATCGACTTCTTCACCGAATCGACCGACTTCGCGAGCATCGCCCGCTCGTCGTCGTTCAGCTCGAGCTCGACGACCTTCTCGACGCCTCCCGCGCCGATGACGACCGGGACGCCGACGAACATCCCCTTCATGCCGTACTGGCCGTCGACGAAGGCGGAGCACGGGAGCGTGCGCTTCTGGTCGCGCAGGTAGCTCTCCGCCATCGCGACCGCCGAGGCCGCCGGGGCGTAGAAGGCCGAGCCCGTCCCGAGGAGCGCGACGATCTCGCCGCCGCCCTTGCGGGTCCGCTCGACGATCGCGTCGATCTTCCCCTTCTCGAGCAGCTTCGTGAGCGGGATGCCGTTCACCGAGCAGTACCGGACGACGGGGACCATGTCGTCCCCGTGGCCGCCGAGGACCGTGGCGACGACGTCCTGCGGGGAGGCGCCCGCCGCCTCCGCGACGAAGTACTGGAACCGCGCGGTGTCGAGCACGCCGGCCATGCCGACCACCCGGTTCTTCGGGAACCCGGTGATCTTGTGCATCGCGTAGACCATCGAATCGAGCGGGTTCGTCACGACGATGACGAACGCGCCCGGCGCGTACTGCTTGATGCCCTGCGCGACCTTCGTGATCGCCTCGAGGTTCACCTTGAGGAGATCGTCGCGGCTCATGCCCGGCTTGCGAGGCACGCCGGCGGTCACGATGCAGACGTCCGCGTCCTTGATGATCGAGTAGTCGGTCGTCCCGCCGCCCGTCACGTCGACGTCGAACTTGAGGATGCCGCGGGTCTGCTGCAGGTCGAGCGCCTTGCCCTTCGCGACGCCCTCCATGATGTCGACGAGGACGACGTCGCCGAGGTTCCGCTGGCCGCACAGCAGCGCCATCGTGCCGCCGATCTGCCCGGCGCCGATGAGCGCGATCTTCTTGCGAGAAGCCATGTCGTTCTCTCCGTTCGAAAGAGGTGCGAGCCGACTACATGTGCTTGATGATCTCGTCGCCGAACTCGGAGCACTTCACCTCTGCCGTGTCGGTGACGCCCTCCTGCTTCATGAGCCGCGCGAAGTCGTAGGTGACCCGGTGCGCGGTGATGGCGCCGTCCATCCCCTTGATGATGAGGTCCGCGGCCTCGTTCCAGCCGAGGTGCCGGAACATCATCTCGCCGGACAGGGTCACGGAGCCGGGGTTCACCTTGTCGAGGTCCGCGTACTTCGGGGCGGTGCCGTGCGTCGCCTCGAAGATGGCGTGGCCGGTCACGTAGTTCGCGTTGCCACCGGGCGCGATGCCGATGCCGCCGACCTGGGCCGCGAGCGCGTCGGACAGGTAGTCGCCGTTCAGGTTGAGCGTCGCGACGACGTCGAACTCCTCGGGGCGCGTGAGGACCTGCTGCAGCGTGATGTCGGCGATCGCGTCCTTGATGAGGATCTTGCCCTTCGCGAGCTCGGCCTTCTGCTCGGCGTTCGCGGCCTCCTCACCCTTCGACGCCTTCGTCCGCTCCCACTGCTCCCACGTGTAGACCCGAGGGCCGAACTCCCGCTCCGCGAGCGCGTAGCCCCAGTTCCGGAACGCTCCCTCGGTGAACTTCATGATGTTGCCCTTGTGGACGAAGGTGACGCTCTTTCGCTTCAGGCGGATCGCGTAGTCGATCGCCGCGCGGACGAGGCGCTCCGTGCCCTCGCGCGAGACCGGCTTCACGCCGATGCCGGCCGAGCCGGGGAACCGGATCTTCTTGAACTCCTTCGGGAACTCCTTCTCGAGGAAGGCGAGGATCTTCTTCGCCTGCTCGGAGCCCGACTCCCACTCGATGCCGGCGTAGATGTCCTCGGTGTTCTCGCGGAAGATCACCATGTCGACCTTCTGCGGGTTCTTCACCGGAGACGGGACGCCCTTGAACCAGCGGACGGGGCGCAGGCACACGTAGAGGTCGAGGAGCTGGCGGAGCGCGACGTTGAGGGATCGGATGCCGCCGCCGATCGGGGTCGTGAGCGGGCCCTTGATGCCGATGAGGTACTCGCGGAACGCCTCGATCGTCTCGTCCGGCAGCCAGTTGTTGAACTTCGTGAACGCCTTCTCGCCGGCGTAGACCTCGGTCCACGCGATCTTGCGCTTGCCCTGGTAGGCCTTCTCGACGGCCGCGTCGAGGACCCGGACGCTCGCGCGCCAGATGTCGCGGCCGGTGCCGTCGCCCTCGATGAACGGGATGATCGGCCGGTCCGGGACGTTCAGCTTGCCGCCGGAGAGCGTGATCTTCGCACCGTCCTTCGGGACCACCGGCTTCGCGTCGGCCATGGAGAGCGATCCTCTTTCGTTCGAATGAGGGAGAGCCGCCGGGTCTTACCACCGGCCTGCGCGATCGTAAAGGCTGAAACCGAGCCAACGACCGGAATGTGCAGGGGTTTTAGATACCCGACGGGTCTACGTACGCGGTGTCGGGGGCGCTCGAGGCAAGCCGCCGGACGAGCGGCGCGGGCCAAGCGCGTTCGAACGCCCCGGCGAGGGGCGACCACGCGCTGCCGCCGCCGGTTGGGCGCGTCACCGCCCCCGGCGATCCATCATGGTCCGGCCCACCCAGTCGCAGGCGAACTGGTAGGCGATCCGGCCGCTTCGATCGCCCTTCTTCTGCGACCACAGGATCGCCGCCGCCTGCGCCTCGCCGCTCCAGTCGAGCGCCGCGCCGACCTTGCGGCTCAGCTTCTCGACCCAGCGCCGGACGACGTCCAGGTAGAGCTCCTGGCTGAACGGATGGAACCCCACCCAGAGCCCGAAGCGGCCGGACAGGGAGATCTTCTCCTCGACCGCCTCGCCGTGGTGGATCTCGCCCTCGACCGACATCGCCCCGCGGTTGTCGCTGTCGTACTCCGGCACGAGGTGCCGCCGGTTCGAGGTGACGTAGATGAGGACGTTCTCGGGCAACCCGTACACGGAGCCGTCGAGGGCGCTCTTCAGCACCTTGTAGCTCGCGTCCCCCGACTCGAACGAGAGGTCGTCGGAGAAGACGATGAACTTGAACGGCTCGGCCTTCAGCTCGTCCACGATCGCGGGGAGGCTCACGAGATCGTCCTTGTCCACCTGGATGATCCGCAGGCCCCGGTCCGCGTAGGCGTGGAGCAGCGCGCGCACGAGCGAGGACTTGCCGGTCCCGCGCACGCCCCAGAGCAGCGCGTTGTTCGCTGGGAGGCCGGCGAGGAACTGGCGGGTGTTCTCCTCGACGACGCGCTTCTGCGGCTCGATGCCGAGCAGGTCGTCGAGGTGGACGCCCTCGATGCTCGGGACCGGCTCCATCGTCCCGGCGAAGGTGCTGCGGTGCCAGTTCGCCGCGTGACAGGCGGCCCAGTCGAGCTTCAGGGCCGGCCTCGGCAGCAGCGGCTCGATCGACGAGAGGAGACGCTTCAGCCGTTCGGTCAGTTCGGGGTCGAGGCTCACGGCTCCTCCACGGCTCGTCGTCAGAAAGGAAGCGGGGCAGGGACGCGCACGCCCCTGCCCCGTTCCGAGCTGCTCGCGATGGGATCGCTCCTACCCTGCGGCGCCCGCCTTCGGCTGCACGAGCGCCCCGGCCTTCTCGAGGACGAGGGCCTTGTGGAACTCCCGGTTCAGCCGCGCGATGAACTTCACGCTGACGCCCTTCGGGCAGGCCGCCTCGCACTCGTAGTGGTTGGAGCAGTTGCCGAAGCCGTTCTCGGCCATCGCCTTGACCATCTCGGCGACGCGCTCGGGTGCCTCCACCTGCCCCTGCGGGAGCTCGGCGAGCTGGGAGACCTTCGCGCCTGCGAAGAGCATCCCCGCGCCGTTCGGGCAGGCCGCGACGCACGCGCCGCAGCCGATGCACTCGGCCGCGTCCATCGCGTAGTCCGCCGCCCGCTTCCCGACGAGGATCGCGTTTCCGTCCGCGACGCCGCCGGTGTGGCAGTTGACCCAGCCGGCCGCCTGGATGAGCCGGTCGAGGGCGCCCCGGTCCACGATGAGATCGCGGATGATCGGGAAGGCGCGCGCCCGCCACGGCTCGAGGTAGATGACGTCGCCGTCCTTGAACTTCCGCATGTGCAGCTGGCAGAGCGTGGTGCGCTTCTGCCCGCCGTGCGGGACGCCGTTCACCACGGCGGAGCACGTGCCGCAGATGCCCTCGCGGCAGTCGTGATCGAACGCGATCGGCTCCTTGCCCGCCTTGATGAGGTCCTCGTTCACCACGTCCAGCATCTCCAGGAAGGAGTGGTGGGGGGTGATGTCCTTCGCCTCGTAGTGCTCGAAGCGCCCGGGCTTGTCAGGGCCGTCCTGGCGCCAGACGATCAGCTTGACGTTCATCGTCTCGTGTTCGGCGTGAGCGCTCATTACTTGTAGCTCCTGACCGCGAGGTGAACGTTCTCGAACTTCAGCGGTTCCTTGTGAAGCTCGGGCTCCTTGCCCACTCCCTTGAACTCCCACGCCGCGGCGTAGCAGAAGTTCGCGTCGTCGCGCATCGCCTCACCGTCCGGATACTGGCTCTCGACCCGGAAGTGGCCGCCGCACGACTCCTTGCGGTGCAGCGCGTCGCGCGAGAGCAGCTCGGCGAACTCGAGGAAGTCGGCCGTCCGGCCGGCATTCTCGAGCTGCTGGTTGAGCTCCTCGCCCGTCCCGCTCACCTTCAGGTTCTGGTGGAACTCCTCGCGGATGGCGGGGATCTTCTTGATGGCGTCGGTGAGCGACTGCTCGCTGCGCGCCATGCCGACGTCGTTCCACATGAGCGTGCCGAGCTCGCGCATGAAGTCGGCGACGGTGCGCTTCCCCTTCATCGCGAGGAGCTTGTTCGTGGACTCCTTCACGTCCGCGATCGACTTCGCGCACTCCGGGTGGTCCGCCTTCACCTTGCCGGGCTTCGTCTGGGCGAGGTAGCCGCCGATCGTGTACGGGATGACGAAGTAGCCGTCGGCGAGCCCCTGCATGAGCGCGCTCGCGCCCAGGCGGTTCGCGCCGTGGACCGAGAAGTTCGCCTCGCCGAGCACGAAGAGGCCCGGGACGTTGCTCATGAGGTTGTAGTCCACCCAGAGGCCGCCCATCGCGTAGTGCGGCGCCGGGTAGATGCGCATCGGCCGCTTGTACCCGTCCTCGTCGGTGATCCGCTCGTACATCTCGAACAGGTTGCCGTACCGCTCGCGGATCACGTTCTCGCCGAGCCGCTTGATGGAGTCCTTGAAGTCCAGGTAGACGCCGCGGCCGCCGGGGCCCACGCCGCGGGCGTCGTCGCACGCCTCCTTGGCGGCGCGGGACGAGATGTCGCGAGGGGCGAGGTTGCCGAACGTCGGGTACTTCCGCTCGAGGTAGTAGTCGCGGTTCTCCTCGGGGATCTCGCTCGGCAGCTTGTTGCAGTCTTCCTTCTTCTTCGGGACCCACACGCGGCCGTCGTTGCGGAGCGACTCGGACATGAGCGTCAGCTTCGACTGGTAGTCACCCGCCTGCGGGATGCACGTCGGGTGGATCTGCGTGAAGCAGGGGTTCGCGAAGAAGGCGCCCTTCTTGTGCGCCTTCCAGTTCGCCGTGACGCTGCACCCCTTCGCGTTCGTCGAGAGGTAGAACACGTTCACGTAGCCGCCGGTGCAGAGCACCACGGCGTCGCCGACGTGCGTGCGGATCTCGCCGGTCTTGAGGTCGCGGATCGTGATGCCCTTCGCCTCGCCGTCGACGACGACGAGGTCGAGCATCTCCGTGCGCGCGAACAGCTTCACCGACCCGGCCTTGATCTGCCGCGAGAGCGCCGAGTACGCGCCGAGCAGGAGCTGCTGACCCGTCTGGCCGCGCGCGTAGAACGTGCGGGAGACCTGGGCGCCGCCGAAGGAGCGGGTATCGAGGTAGCCGGCGTAGTCGCGCGCGAACGGGACGCCCTGCGCGACGCACTGGTCGATGATGTTGTTCGAGACCTGCGCGAGCCGCCAGACGTCCGCCTCGCGGGCGCGGAAGTCACCGCCCTTGATGGTGTCGTAGAACAGGCGGTAGATGCTGTCGCCGTCGTTCGGGTAGTTCTTCGCGGCGTTGATGCCGCCCTGCGCGGCGATCGAGTGCGCGCGGCGGGGGCTGTCCTGGTAGCAGAACGCCTCCACGGCGTAGCCGAGCTCGCCGAGCGACGCCGCGGCCGAGGCGCCGGCGAGGCCGGTGCCGACCACGAGGACCTTGTACTTCCGCTTGTTCGCGGGATTGACGAGCTTCAGGTCGAAGCGCGCCTTGTCCCAGGACTCCTGGATCTTTCCGGTAGGTGCCTTGCCGTCGAGGATCACGATGCCCCCCTTACTGGGTGAGGATGCCGAAGAGAATGACGACGGGGATCGCCCCGAAGCCGACGAGGAAGACGCCCGCGGCGAGCTTGCCCGCGACGCTCCAGCGAGGCAGCCACACGCCGTTGCTGATGCCGAGCGTCTGGAATGCGCTCTGGATCCCGTGCGACAGGTGGAGGAAGAGCGACACCATCGCGACGACGTAGATGAGGGCGGTCAGCGTCTGGGTGAGCGCGGTGACGACCATCGTGTAGACGTCGAACCGGTTCAGGGAGTCCGTGCCGAGGACGAGGTTCGGGGTGACGCGGATGGTGAACTGGAGCAGGTGGTAGCCGATGAAGGCGGCCATGAGGACGCCCGTCCAGATCATCGTCTGGCTGGAGAAGGTCGCGCGGAGCATGTTCCGCTTCGCGTACTTGTCCGGCTTCGCGGCCGAGTTCTCCATCGTGATCTGGATCGAGAGGACGAGGTGGAGCAGGACCGCCACCCCCATCACGATCCGGGTGCCCCAGACGACGGGCGCGAGCTCGTGCAGGTGCTGCGCGTAGCCGTTGAGCCAGTCCGGACCACCAAAGATCGTGAGGTTTCCGAGCAGGTGACCGACGACGAAGAGGACCATGAGCAGGCCCGTCACCGCCATCACGGCCTTTCTTCCGATCGAGTCAGAGAACAGTCGCATTGAGCCTTTCCCTTCTCCGTGGATGAGCAGGCGCCCCGAACGCTTGCGGCGCGACGCGCGACCGATTGCGCGGACCCGCACCATGCTGCGACCGCTCGGGGTGTGTCAAGATGGTT